>NZ_JBVJKE010000019.1:0-156535 GCF_055585405.1 Streptomyces sp. NPDC053426
ACGCCCGGTTACATTCCGAACCCGGAAGCTAAGCCTTACAGCGCCGATGGTACTGCAGGGGGGACCCTGTGGGAGAGTAGGACGCCGCCGAACAATCTTTGGAAGGACCCTTGGTCCCAGCGTTCAGCTGGGACCAAGGGTCCTTTTTTATTTATGCTTGCAGTACCGAAGACAGGAGTCACCGATGTCCACCAACTCTCCCGACGACCGACCGGAGCGCGACCAGAGGCGACGGGACAGTGGTGACCGTGGTGGCCGGAGCGGCCAGCGCGGGGATCGTGGCGGTTTCCGTCGCGACAACGACCGCGGTGGCCAGGGCCGTCGTGAAGGCGGAGATCGCGACCGCGACCGCGGCGGTTTCCGTCGCGACGACCGTCGTGATGACCGACGAGGCGATGACGGCGGACAGCGCGGTGGTTTCCGCCGTGACGACAGCCGTGGTGGTGGGTACGGGCGTCGGGACGAGCGCGACCGTGACCGTGGCCCGCGCCGTGACGACCGCGGTGACCGTCCCGCGTTCCGTCGCGACGACCGTGGTGACCGCCCCTCCTTCCGTCGCGATGACCGGAGGGACGACCGTCCCGCGTTCCGTCGCGACGACCGTGGTGACCGCCCCTCCTTCCGTCGCGATGACCGGAGGGACGACCGTCCCGCGTTCCGCCGTGACGACCGTGGTGACCGCCCCTCCTACCGTCGTGACGACCGGAGTGGTGATCGCCCCGCGTTCCGTCGTGACGACCGGAGGGACGAGCGACGGGACGACAGCCGTGACAGCCGCCGTGACGACAGCCGTGGTGGTGGGTACGGGCGTCGGGACGAGCGCGACCGTGACCGTGGCCCGCGCCGTGACGACCGCGGTGACCGTCCCACGTTCCGTCGCGATGACCGGAGGGACGACCGTCCCGCGTTCCGTCGCGACGACCGTGGTGACCGCCCCTCCTACCGTCGTGACGACCGGAGTGGTGATCGCCCCGCGTTCCGTCGCGATGACCGGAGGGACGACCGCCCCGCGTTCCGCCGCGACGACCGTGGTGACCGCGGTGGGTTCCGTCGTGACGACAGCCGCGACAACCGCGGTGAGCGTGGCGGTTTCGGCCGGCGCGAGGACAGCCGGGGCGGCGACCGTGGGGGCTTCCGCGGCCGGGACGACCGCGGTGGACGCGGGCCTCGGCGTGACGACCGCGGCGGGCGGCCCGGTGGGTTCCGTGGACGGGACGACCGGCACGGTGGCGGGCGTTTCCGTGAGGACCGTGACCGCGACCGCGACCGCGAGCCGATCAAGCGGCTGCCGATCCCCGAGGACGTCACCGGCGAGGAGATCGACAAGGACGTACGGCAGGAGCTGCAGAGCCTGCCCAAGACGCTCGCGGAGGACGTCGCCAAGAACCTGGTGATGGTCGCCCGGCTGATCGACGAGGACCCCGAGGGCGCGTACGGCTACTCCAGGGTGGCCCTGCGGCTGGCGTCGCGTGTCGCCGCCGTACGGGAGGCCGCCGGGTTCGCCGCGTACGCGAACCAGAAGTACGCCGAGGCGCTCGCCGAGTTCCGGGCCGCGCGGCGGATGACCGGGACCGTGGAGCTGTGGCCCCTCATGGCCGACTGCGAGCGTGGGCTCGGCCGGCCGGAGAAGGCGCTGGACATGGCCGGTGCGCCCGAGGTGCAGAAGCTGGACAAGGCCGGGCAGGTCGAGATGCGGCTCGTCGCGGCCGGCGCCCGGCGTGACATGGGCCAGCTGGACGCGGCGATCGTGACGCTGCAGAGCTCCGAGCTGGCGTCCAACTCGGTCCAGCCGTGGACCGCGCGGCTGCGCTACGCCTACGCCGACGCGCTGCACGCCGCCGGCCGGAGCGGCGAGGCACGGGAGTGGTTCGCCAAGGCCGTGGAGGCCGACCGGGACGGCAGCACGGACGCCTCCGACCGGCTGGCCGAGCTGGACGGCGTGGAGTTCGTGGACGCCCTCGACGAGGACCAGGCCGAGGACGAGACCGGCGGCACCGTGAACGAGGACGACAAGGACTGACGTCCGAGGCACGGCACGGAACGGACACGAAGGGGCGGGTCTCCGCGGAGACCCGCCCCTTCGTCATAGGTCGAGCGCCCGCAGGACCAGGCCCGACGCCGGCTTCGGGCCGAACGACGTCGACTTGCGCGGCATCGTGACGCCCTGGCGGGCGAGGTCGCGGACGACGTCCTCGTGCACCGGGTGCATCAGGACGGCCGTTCCGCCGTCGCGTTCCGCCTTCTCGACCGTGGCCGCCGTGTCGTGGATGTACGCGATGTGGGCGGGGGAGTCGGGGACGCGCCAGACGTGGTCGAGGAGCGTGGCGTGCAGGACCGTCGCGTCCAGGGTGCGCCAGGCCGCCGGGCGGTCCGCCGGGACGGTGCGGGCCAGCAGATCCGGGTCCGGTCGGTCGACGAGGTGGAAGGCGCCGTCCCCGGCGAGGAGGAAGGCGTTGCCCGTCGAGGCCGCCTCGCCCAGCGCGTCCATCGCCTCGGCGAGCGGTGCGTCGAGACGGCGGACGCGGAACAGGCCGTCGAGGGAGGCCAAGGCGTCCGCGACGGGCAGGTCGGGCAGCAGCCGGTGGATGGCGCGCACCCGCAGGGGGTAGCGGGCCGTGTCGACCAGGAGCACCAGGCCGTGGTCCCAGGGGCCGGGGGAGGGGTGCTCCGCGCGGAGGCGGCGGTAGGTCGCCCAGCGGTGGTGGCCGTCGGCGATGAGGGCCTGGTGACCGGCGAGTTCCCGTTGGATCGCGGTCAGGTCGGCGGGGTCGGTGACGGACCACAGGCGGTGGTGGAAACCGTCCTCCGTGGTGGTCGCCAGCAGGGGCCGCTGCTCGGCGGCGCGCTCGATCAGGGCGGCCGTGACGGTCGCCGAGCCGTCGCCTCCGTCGTTCCCCTCGCCCCGGTAGGTGAGCAGCAGCGGTTCGAGGTTGGCGGAGGTGGCCCGCATCAGGTCCGCGCGGTCGGCGACGATGTGCGGCATGACGTCCTCGTGCGGCAGGACCAGCCGTTCGTCGGGGTCGGAGACGCGCAGCGCGCCGATGATGCCGCGCTGCACCAGGCCCCCGCCGTCGCGCTGCTCGTAGACGTAGAGGCAGGGCGCCGGGTCGGCGGTCAGGATCCCCTCCGCGCGCCAGCGGCGCAGCGTGTCGGCGGCCTGGGCGTTGCGCGCCTCGGGCGTGCCGGCCTCGGGGAGGATCAGCCGGACGATGTTGTGCGGGTCGGCGGACTGGAGGTGGTGCAGGCCGTCGGGGCGGACGACGACGTCGTACGGCGGGGATGTCACGGCGGCCAGGCTGCCGACCCGGTCGGGGTCGTATCGAAGGCCTCGGAACGGGGTGAGTTCCAGGCCCCGGGGCGCCTTTGCCGTCGAGTGACCTGCAGTGTTCATCCCGGCATCGTACGGGTGCCGGTGGCATGGGGGATGATCGGGGGAAAACCGTCGAACGAGGAGCGATGCGGAATGAGCCGGAGCGTCAGGACGAGGCCCGAGGGCAGTGGGCAGGCCCTGAGCGAGGCGTACGACACGGCGCTGCTCGACCTCGACGGTGTGGTGTACGCGGGCGGGAACGCGATCGTCCACGCGGTGGAGTCGCTGGCCACGGCCCGCGAGGGCGGTATGCGTCTCGCCTACGTGACCAACAACGCCCTGCGCACCCCGGACGTCGTGGCCGCTCATCTGACCGAGCTGGGGATACCGGCGGAGGCCGGTGACGTCATCACCTCCGCGCAGGCGGTCGCGCGGCTGGTCGCCGAGCAGGTGCCGCAGGGCGCCCGGGTGCTGGTGATCGGCGGCGAGGGGCTGCGGGTGGCGCTGCGTGAGCGCGGGCTCGTGCCGGTGGAGTCGGCGGACGACGACCCGGTGGCGGTCGTCCAGGGGTACGGCGGGCCCGAGCTGCCGTGGGGGAGGTTCGCCGAGGCGTCGTACGCCGTGGCGCGCGGGCTGCCGTGGTTCGCGTCCAACACCGACCTGACGATCCCCAGCGGCCGGGGCATCGCCCCGGGCAACGGCGCGGCGGTGGAGGTCGTACGGATCGCCACGGGCGCCGAGCCGCAGGTCGCGGGCAAGCCGCTGCCGCCGATGCACCGGGAGACGATCCTGCGGACGGGCGCGGAGCGGCCGTTGGTGGTGGGGGACCGGCTGGACACGGACATCGAGGGCGCGTTCAACGGCGAGGTGGACTCGCTGCTGGTGCTGACCGGGGTGACGGACGGCGCGCGGCTGCTCGCCGCGCCGCCGCGGCACCGGCCGACGTACGTCGACGCCGATCTGCGCGGGATGCTCACCGGGCAGCCGGAGGTCGTCGGGACGGGCGACGGGTTCCGGTGCGGTGGCTGGACGGCGACGGCCGGGACCGGGGAGCTGGAACTGGAGGGCGACGGAGGCGCGCTGGACGGGCTGCGCGCACTGTGCGCGGCGGCGTGGACGGCGGCCGGGGACGGCGTGTGCGGGCTGGACGGCGGGAAGGCGCTGGCACGACTGGGTTGGTGAAGTGCCCCGCGCCGCCGGGGAAGCCGGACCTCGGGATCACGACCGGATGGCAGGGTAGGCTAACCTAACCACGTGTTGGTCGAGAGTCCCCCCGAACAGCGCGCGGAGACCGCCCCCGCGCCCCCGAACCGCCGGGCGATACGCGTCCTCGGGCTGCTCCTCTCCGTCGTGATCCTGGTGCTCGTCGCGCTGGCGAGCATCGCGATCGGGGCGAAGGAGCTGTCCCTGGAGCAGGTCTGGCACGGCCTGTTCGAGGACTCGGGCACCTACGGCGACGTCGTCGTGGCCGACAGGCTGTCACGAACCGTCCTCGGAGTGCTCGTGGGCGCCGCGCTCGGCCTGGCAGGATCGGTTCTGCAGGCGCTCACCCGCAACCCGCTGGCCGACCCCGGACTGCTCGGCATCAACGCGGGCGCGTCCGCCGCCGTCGTCACCGCCATCACCTTCTTCGGCGTCACCTCGCTGTCCGGATACGTGTGGTTCGCCTTCTTCGGCGCGGCGGCCGTCGGCGCGCTGGTGTGGTTCCTCGGCGGCAGCCGGGGCGCGACACCGGTGCGGCTGGTGCTCGCCGGTACGGCCATCAGCGCGGCGCTGTTCGGCTATCTCCAGGCCGTCATGATCCTCGACGACGCGGCGCTCGGCAGGATGCGTTTCTGGACGGTGGGTTCACTGGCCTCGGGGACCGATTCGACCGTCGTCCAGGTGCTGCCGTTCCTGTTCGCCGGTTCCGTCCTGGCGCTGGCGCTCGCCCGGCCGCTCAACGCCATGGCCATGGGCGACGACACCGCCAAGGCCCTCGGCGCCAACCTCAACCGCACCCGCGCGCTGTCCATGCTCGCCGCGACCGTGCTGTGCGGGGCCGCGACCGCCGCCTGCGGGCCCATCGTCTTCGTCGGCCTGATGGTGCCGCACATCGTGCGCTCCTTCACCGGACCCGACCTGCGCTGGATCCTGCCGTACGCCGCGATCCTGTCGCCCGTGCTGCTGCTCGGCGCCGACGTCATCGGCCGGATCGTGGCCCGGCCCGCCGAACTCCAGGTCGGCATCGTCACCGCGATCCTCGGCGGCCCGGTCTTCATCTTTCTCGTACGACGGCGGAGGACGGCCCAGCTGTGAAGACCAACCGCGCGGTGCGCACTCCCGGCGGCCTCTCGGTCCGGCTGGACGTGCGCGCCCTCACCGTCGTCGTCCTGCTCCTCCTCGCGGCGCTCACCGCGAGCGTGGTGCTGATCGGCACCGGCGACTTCCCGATCCCCGCCGGAGACGTGCTCAAGACCCTCGTCGGCGAGGGCAACGCCGGCCAGGAGTTCATCGTCACCGAACTCAGGCTGCCCCGGGTCCTGGTCGGGCTGCTCGTCGGCGCCTCCCTCGGGCTCGGCGGCGCGCTGTTCCAGTCCGTCTCCCGCAACCCGCTGGGCAGCCCGGACGTGCTCGGCCTCGGACAGGGGGCGACGGCCGGCGCCCTCACGGTGATCGTGCTGTTCTCCGGGACCGCCAACCAGGTCGCCCTCGGCGCGCTCGCCGGCGGACTGGTGACCGGGTTCGCCATCTACGCGCTCGCCTGGAAGCGGGGCGTGCACGGATACCGGCTGGTCCTGGTCGGCATCGGCGTCTCGGCGATCGTCACGGCGGTCAACGGCTATCTGCTCACCAAGTCCGACATCGTCGACGCGGCCCGCGCGGTGGTGTGGATGACCGGATCCCTCGACGGCCGGGACTGGGACCAGGTCTGGCCGCTGCTCGCCCTGTGCGCCGTCCTCGTACCGCTGGTTCTGGCCAACTCGCGCGGCCTGCGGATGATGGAGATGGGCGACGACGTGTCGTACGCCCTCGGCGTGCGCGTGGAGCGCGTACGGCTGCTGCTGATGCTGTCGGCCGTCCTGCTCACCGCGTCCGCGACCGCCGCCGCCGGACCGGTCACCTTCGTCGCGCTCACCGCGCCCCAGCTCGCCCGGCGGCTGACCCGCTCGCCCGGCCCCAACCTGGCCGCGTCGCTGTGCATGGGCGCCGCCCTCCTGGTCACCGCCGACTGGGTGTCGCAGCGGGCGTTCGGCGCCGAGCAGCTGCCCGTGGGCGTGGTCACCGGCGTGCTCGGCGGTGTCTATCTGCTGTGGCTGCTGGTCACCGAGCGCAAGGCGGGCCGGATATGAGCGCCGGCACCATCACCGGCAGCGGGACGAACCATCGAAGGAGCACCGTGAACCGACTGTCCGCCGAGAACGTCACCCTGGCCTACGACCAGCGGGTCATCGCCGAACAGCTGTCGGTGGAGATACCGGACAACTCCTTCACCGTGATCGTCGGCCCCAACGCGTGCGGCAAGTCGACGCTGCTGCGGGCGCTGTCGCGGATGCTCAAGCCGAGCGAGGGGCGGGTCCTGCTCGACGGGCAGGTCATCCAGTCGATGCCGGCCAAGAAGGTCGCCCGCACCCTCGGCCTGCTGCCCCAGTCGTCCATCGCGCCCGACGGCATCACCGTCGGCGACCTGGTGGGCCGCGGCCGCTACCCGCACCAGGGCCTGCTGCGCCAGTGGTCCGACGAGGACGAGCGCGTCGTCCAGGAGTCGATGGCCCGCACCGGCGTCGCCGAGCTGGCGGAACGCTACGTCGACGAGCTCTCCGGCGGTCAGCGGCAGCGCGTGTGGATCGCCATGGCGCTGGCCCAGCAGACCCCGCTGCTGCTGCTCGACGAGCCGACCACGTTCCTCGACATCCAGCACCAGATCGACGTGCTCGACCTCTGCGCGGACCTGCACGAGGAACAGGGGCGCACCCTCGTCGCCGTCCTGCACGACCTCAACCACGCAGCCCGGTACGCCACCCACCTCATCGCCCTGCGCGGGGGGAAGGTCATCGCCCAGGGCGCCCCGAAGGACATCGTCACCGCCGATCTGGTCGAGGAGGTCTTCGGACTGCGCTGCCAGGTCATCGACGATCCCGAGACGGGCACCCCGCTGGTGGTGCCGGCGGCCCGCACCGCGCGGGCGAAGGGCACGGCGCGGGAGGCGGTCGCTACAGAAGCTTCCTGAGGTGGAACAGGTCGCGCAGACCCGCCTCGAGACGCACCCGGCCCGAACCCCAGGCCCTGGCGAAGTGCAGTTCGCCGTCGACCAGGGCCAGCAGGTCGTCGCCCGTCATCGCGAGCCGTATCTGTGCCCTCGCGCGCGGCGGGCCGGGGAACGTCTCGTGCACCTCGATCCGGCCGCCGGTGAGCCGGCCGGCGAAGGTCACGTCCAGGTCGGTGATGTGGCAGCTGACCGAACGGTCCATCGCCACGGCCGCGCGGACGTCCCCCTCGGCGCTCGCCATGTTGTCCGAAAGCTTGTCGAGTGCGGTACGGCACTCCTCGATCGTGGCCATCGCGGACGACGGTACACCGGACGTTCGCGGTAGCGTCGGGGCATGAACGACGCAGTGCCGGAGGCGGAGCCCGAGCAGGCGATGCCCCGGGGCGACGACCCCGCCGCCCCCGCGCCCCTGGACGTGCCGCGCGCCCCCACCGGGCACCCCGAGGTCGACGCCCACGTGGCGCGGCTGGCCGACGCCGACCACCTCACCACGGACGGCCACGCCGAGGTGTACGAGGATGTACACCGGGGGCTGCGCGACGCGCTCACCGCGCTCGACGCCCGCCCGGGACCCCCGGCGCCCCCACCGGTACCCGAACACAGGAGCTGAACCGAACGTGGCAGGAGTCGCACGCCGCCGTCTCGACGCGGAGCTGGTCCGCCGTAAGCTCGCGCGCTCGCGTGAGCACGCCAGCCAGCTGATCGCCGCCGGGCGGGTCAGTGTCGGCAAGACGGTCGCGACCAAGCCCGCCACACAGGTGGAGACCGCCGCCGCGATCGTCGTCGTCGAGGACGCGGGCGATCCGGACTACGTCTCGCGCGGCGGCCACAAGCTGGCCGGCGCCCTCGACGCCTTCGTGCCGCTGGGGCTGGTCGTCGAGGGGCGGCGGGCGCTCGACGCCGGCGCCTCCACCGGCGGCTTCACCGACGTCCTGCTGCGGGCCGGGGCCGCGCACGTGGTCGCCGTGGACGTCGGATACGGACAACTCGCCTGGTCTCTCCGCAATGATGAACGCGTCACCGTCAAGGACCGTACGAACGTGCGGGAGTTGACGCTCGAGGTCATCGATGGGGAGCCTGTGGATCTTGTCGTGGGGGATCTGTCCTTCATCCCGCTCGGACTGGTGCTGCCCGCCCTGAAGCGGTGCGTGAAGCCGGACGCCGACCTGGTGATGATGGTGAAGCCGCAGTTCGAGGTGGGCAAGGAGCGGCTGGGCAGCGGCGGAGTCGTCCGCAGCCCGCAACTGCGCGCCGAGGCCGTGCGCGGGGTGGCCGACAGGGCCTGGGAGCTGGGGCTCGGAGCGAAGGGCGTGACGGCGAGTCCGCTGCCCGGACCCTCCGGGAATGTCGAATACTTCCTGTGGTTGCGGGCCGGGGCTCCGGAACTGGACCCGGCCGATGTTGACCGTGCTGTGGCGGAGGGGCCGCGTTGACACAGAACCGAGCTCGTACTGTTTTCCTGCTGGCCCACACCGGGCGGCCCGCGGCCATCCGCAGCGCCGAGCTCGTGGTCAAGGGCCTGCTGCGCTCCGGTCTCGGGGTACGGGTCCTGGAGGACGAGGCCCGCGACCTGCCGCTCCCGGACGACGTGGAGACCGTCAAGGAGGCCACCCCGCAGTGCCTGGACGACTGCGAGCTGCTGATCGTGCTGGGCGGTGACGGCACGCTGCTGCGCGGCGCCGAGTTCGCCCGCGCCTCCGGGGTGCCCATGCTGGGCGTCAACCTCGGGCGGGTCGGGTTCCTCGCCGAGGCCGAGCGGGACGACCTCGACAAGGTCGTCGACCGGGTGGTGAGCCGCGCCTACGAGGTCGAGGAGCGGATGACCGTCGACGTCGTCGTGCACCGCAACGGCGACATCGTGCACACGGACTGGGCGCTGAACGAGGCGGCCGTGCAGAAGGTGTCCGCCGAGCGGATGCTGGAGGTCGTCCTGGAGATCGACGGACGGCCGGTCACCGGGTTCGGCTGCGACGGGATCGTGTGTGCCACGCCGACGGGTTCGACGGCGTACGCGTTCTCCGCGGGCGGGCCCGTGGTGTGGCCCGAGGTCGAGGCGCTGCTGATGGTGCCGATCTCGGCGCACGCGCTGTTCGCCAAGCCGTTGGTGACCTCGCCGGACTCGGTGCTGGCGGTGGAAATGCTGCCGCACGTCCCTCCGGGGGTGCTGTGGTGCGACGGGCGGCGGACCGTCGAGCTGCCGGCGGGCGCCCGGGTGGAGGTGCGGCGGGGGGCTGTGCCGGTGAGGCTGGCACGGTTGCACCATGCTTCGTTCACCGACCGGCTGGTCGCGAAGTTCGCGTTGCCCGTGTCCGGGTGGCGGGGTGCGCCGCATTAGCCGTCTCGATGGGGTGGTTCCGGAGCGTGGGCGGCTGCGGGTGATTCGTGGCTTGTCGCGCAGTTCCCCGCGCCCCTGAGGGTGTCCACTCCCGTGGGTGACACAGGCGGGGCGGTCGCACTCCTTGGCTCGGACCTCGTAAGGTCGTGTGCGTGCTTGAGGAGATGCGGATACGGTCGCTCGGGGTCATCGACGATGCTGTTGTCGAGCTGTCGCCCGGCTTCACCGCCGTCACCGGTGAGACGGGTGCGGGCAAGACCATGGTGGTCACCAGCCTGGGCCTGCTGCTGGGTGGACGGGCGGATGCGGCCCTGGTGCGGATCGGCGCGCGGAACGCGGTGGTCGAGGGACGGATCGCCGTGCCCGAGGGCGCCGCGGCCGTCGTACGGGCCGAGGAGGCCGGGGCCGAGCTGGACGACGGGACGCTGCTGGTCAGCCGGACCGTTTCCGCCGAGGGGCGGTCACGGGCGCACCTGGGCGGGCGGAGCGTGCCCGTGGGGCTGCTCGCCGAGCTCGCCGACGACCTGGTGGCCGTGCACGGGCAGACCGACCAGCAGGGGCTGCTGAAGCTGTCCCGGCAGCGGCAGGCGCTCGACCGGTACGCCGGGTACGCGGTCGCCGTGCCGCTCGGCAAGTACGGCGAGGCGTACAAGCGGCTGCGGGCCGTGGCCGCGGAACTGGAGCAGATCACCACGCGTGCGCGTGAGCGGGCCCAGGAGGCCGACCTGCTGCGCTTCGGGCTGGAGGAGATCGCCGCCGTGGAGCCCCGCGCGGGCGAGGACGCGGAGCTGGCGGAGGAGGCCGAGCGGCTCGGGCACGCCGAGGCGCTGGCGTCCGCCGCCGCGGTCGCGCACGCCGCGCTCGCGGGCAATCCGGAGGACCCCGAGGGTGTGGACGCCGGGACGCTCGTCGCGGGCGCCCAGCGGGCCCTGGAGGCCGTACGGGCGCACGATCCGGCGCTGGCCGCGCTGACCGACCGGATCGGGGAGGTCGGCATCCTGCTGCGCGACGTGGCCGGGGAGCTGGCGGGGTACGCCGACGACCTGGACGCCGATCCGCTGCGGCTGGCGGCGGTGGAGGAGCGGCGGGCCGCGCTCACCGCGCTGACCCGGAAGTACGGCGAGGACATCGCGTCGGTGCTGGCGTGGGCCGAGCAGGGTGCCGCGCGGCTGACCGAACTGGACGGCGACGACGAGCGGATCGGGGAGCTGACCGCCGAGCGTGACGCGCTCCGCGCGGAGCTGGGCGCCCTGGCGCAGGAGCTGACGGACGCGCGGACGGAGGCGGCCGAGCGGTTCGCGTCGGCGGTCACCGCCGAGCTGGCCTCGCTCGCCATGCCGCACGCGCGCGTGTCGTTCGACATCCGGCAGACCGAGGACCCGGAGGGCGTCGAGGTGGACGGGCGCACGGTGGCCTACGGGCCGTCGGGCGTGGACGAGGTGGAGCTGCTGCTCGCCCCGCATCCGGGGGCGCCGCCCCGGCCCATCGCCAAGGGCGCGTCGGGTGGTGAGCTGTCGCGCGTGATGCTGGCCGTGGAGGTGGTGTTCGCGGGCACGGACCCGGTGCCGACGTACCTCTTCGACGAGGTCGACGCCGGTGTCGGCGGCAAGGCGGCGGTCGAGATCGGCCGGCGGCTCGCGAAGCTGGCGAAGACCGCGCAGGTCGTGGTCGTCACGCATCTGCCGCAGGTGGCCGCGTTCGCCGACCGGCAGCTGCTGGTGGAGAAGACCAACGACGGCTCGGTCACCCGGTCCGGGGTGAAGGTGCTCGAAGGCGAGGACCGCATCCGCGAACTCTCCCGCATGCTCGCCGGCCAGGAGGACTCCGAGACGGCCCGGGCCCACGCGGAGGAGCTGCTGGCGACGGCCCGGGCGGACGTGTAGCCGGAGGAGGGTGAGGTTCCGTCACTCGTGTGGGTGACATGTTGTTCTGTGCGGACTCGGGCCTGTTACGTCGGTGTCGCCGGAACGGCCGTACGGCCTGGCATCCTTGACGGAGTACGACGAGGACGTCGCCCGATCCTTCCGTACGTTCTTCGGGACCGCACGAACCGAACCAGGAGCCCGGCCACGTGACCCCCGTGAGCAGCCACTCACCGCTGCGCACCGTGCAGGTGCTGGGCGGTGGCAACGCCGCCAGCAGCGCCCATGTGCGCTCGCTGGCCGCGGGGCTCGTCGCCAGGGGCGTGCGGGTCACGGTGTGCGCCCCCGTCGAGGCGGATCACACCTACGACTTCACCGGCGTCGGCGCCGACCACGTGCACGTGCCGCGCAGCAGCGACCCGGGGTCGGTGGCCGCGCTCCGCGCCGCCTGCACGGGCGCCGACCTGGTCCACGCGCACGGGCTGCACGCCTCCTTCCGCACGGTGCTCGCCCTGAGCGGACGGCGTACCCCGCTCATCGTCACCTGGCACGACCGGGCGCACGCCGACGGCCCGCGCGCCCACTTCCTGCGCGTGCTGGAGCGGCGGGTCGTCAAGGCGGCCACCGTGGTGCTCGGGACGACCTCCGCCCTCGTCGACCGGGCGCGCCGCACGGGCGCGCGGGACGCCCGGCTGGCCGCCGTGTCCCTCCCCGGGCCCCGCACCTCCCCGGTGCCGGACGACCCCGACCGGCTGCGGCCCAAGGTCCGGGCCGAACTCGGCGCCATCGGCCGCCCGTTGCTCATCGCCGTCGGCTCCCTCGAACGGCACCGGGGCTACGACGTCCTGCTGGACGCCGCACACGCGTGGCGGCGCCTCGATCCCGTACCGCTGGTGGTGCTCGCGGGGGAGGGGCCGCTGCGCGGCGAACTCCAGCGCAGGATCGAGGAGGAGGAGCTGCCGGTCCGGCTCATCGGCCGGCGCGACGACGTCACCGATCTGCTGGCCGCCGCCGACATCGCGCTGCTGCCGAGCCGGTGGGAGTCGCGCTCCCCGCTCGCCCAGGAGGCCCTCCAGGCGCGCGTGCCGCTCGTCGCGACCGAGGTGGGCGGCGTCCCCGAACTCGTCGGCGACGCCGCCGAACTCGTCCCGTACGGCAACGCGCGGGCGCTCGCGGACGCCGTCGTACGGCTGCTGGACGATCCCGACCGCCGGGAGCTCCTCAGGGAACGCGGGGTGCGGCAGGCCGCCACCTGGCCGACCGAGGACGAGACGGTCGCCCAAGTGCTGAGCGTGTACGACGAGTTGACACAGCTCAGACCACTCTGAGGCGACGGCCGCCGGGTCAGGGGACGTGCCGTCGGGCGCGCAGGGCCAGGCCCAGGGCCAGGGCCGTGTGCGGGTCGTCGAGGTCGGTGGACAGCAACTCGCCTATGCGGGCGAGCCTGTTGTAGAGGGTCTGCCGGTTCAGGTGGAGTTCGCGGGCCGTCTCCGCCTTGCGCCCGGCGTGCGCCAGGTAGGTCTCCAGGGTGGGAAGCAGGGGCGGCTTGGAGCGGCGGTCGTGGTCCAGCACCGGACCGATCGCGCGGTCCACGAAGTCCGCCAGGTCCGGGTGGTCGCGCAGCCGCCACAGCAGCAGGTCGATGTCCAGCCGCCGGGCGTCGTACCAGGGGCGGTCCGGCAGCCCCTGCGCCGCCGTCGCCGTCTCCGCCGCGTGCCGCAGGCCCGTGGACGCCGTCGCCCAGCCGCCGGCCGGCCCGACCACCACGACGGGCGGCCGGCCCCCGGGCCGCAGCATCCCCGCCCGCTCCACGCCCGCCCGCAGCGCAGCCGCCACCCGGTCCGCGACCGTCGGCCGTTCGGCCTCCGCGCGGAGCCCCAGCAGCAGCGGCACCCGCCCCTCCACCGGCCGCACACCCAGCAGGACGGGCACCCCGAGCGAGGCCAGTTCCTCGCCCACCGCGCGGGCCAGCACCGCCCAGCCGCCGCCCTGCGGGGACAGCGCGTCGCCGAGCCGCATCACCACCGGCAGCAGCGGTCCGGCCCCCGGCTTGAAGCCCAGCACGCGCGCCTGCGCGGGCGCGTCCGCCGCGCCGACACGGCCCTCGGCGAGGTCGGTGAGGAAGTCCCCGCGCCCCCGCGCCGCCAGCTCCTCCTCCTGGCGCGCCTGCATCAGCACCACGGCGAGCAGGCCGGCCGCCCGCTCGGCCGCCATGCGGTGCACCGGTTCCGGCGCGCTGCGCACCGGAAGCAGCACCAGCCGCGCCCGTACGCCGCCGCTGCCGGGACCGCCACCGGGCACGTCCACGAGCGCCGAACCGGCCGGCGGGTCGTCCTGGTGCCGGTCGCGCAGCCCCTCCCACACCTGGAGCGGGTCCGCGCCCTCGGGCCCCTCACCGGCCGCGTACAGCAGCCGGCCGTCGGTCGTCTCCAGGAACACCGGGTTGCCGGTGAACCCGGCGAGGATCTCCAGCACCTGCGGGACCCCGCCGCCGCCCAGCAGCGCCTCGGTGCACCGGCGGTGCACCTCCTCCGCGCGTTGCAGCAGCGCGTAGTGCCCGTTGACGATCTCGGTGTGGATCTCCTCGGTGACCGCCACGAACGGCACCTCGCGGTGCAGCTGGACCAGCGGCAGCCCCGCCGACCTGGCCGAGTCGACGAGGGCGGCGGGCAGCCGGGAGAAGCGCGGGCCCAGCTCGACGACGAGGGCCGCGATGCCCCGCTCGGCCAGCGTGCGCACGAACGCCCGCTGGTCGGCGGGGCGGGTGCCGAGCCCGTACCCGGTGGTCAGCAGCAGCTCGCCGCCCTTGAGCAGCGAGGCGATGTTGGGCACCTCACCGGCGTGCACCCAGCGCACCGTGCGCCCCAGCCGGTCGGCGCCCGCCACGGTCTCCGGCAGTCCACTGCGCAGCCCGGGCAGCTCCAGCGCCCGCCGCACGGTGATCCCGGCGCCCCGGGTGTCGTATCCGCTGTCCATACGGGGACGCTACCTGCGCGGATGTCGCCCGGACAGCCGGGGTTCGCACGGCGTCGAAGGGGTAGGGCGCGATCATGGACATCAGTGTGGTCGCCGCGGCGCGCGAGGACGACAGGCCCGTCGACGAGCCGTTGCGGGTGGCGGTGGTCGCCGACCGGCTCGGATACAGCGAGGTGTGGCTCGGCGAGGGGCCGACCTGGGACGCGTTCGTGCTGGCCACGGCGGTCGGGCGGGCCACCGGCGGGATCGCCCTGACCGCCGGTCCGGTGGCGGTGTCGGTGCGCGACGCGTACAGCCTCGCGCGGGGCGCCGCCTCGACGGCGGCGGTCACCGGGCGTCCGGTGGGGGTGGCGCTGGGCACGTCCAGCAAGCGGGTCGTCGAGGGCGTGCACGACCGGCCCCGGGTCCGTCCCGCGGCCCGGATGGAGGAGACGGCCGCCGCCCTGCGGGTGCTGCTGCACGGGAAGCCCAGCGAGCCGGTCGTGCCCGGCAGCGGGTTCCGGCGCCGGCAGCGGCCGCCCGGCGGTCCGCTCACGGTGGCCGCGTTCGGCGACCGGGCGATCGCCACGGCCGCCGCGCACGCCGACCGGATGCTCCTCGACGTGGTCTCCCCGGAACAGGTCCGCGTCCTGCGCGCCAAGCTGCTCGACGCGGCCGGGCGGGCCGGCCGCACCCCGCCGAGGCTGGCCGCCTGGGTGCCCGCCGCCGTCGACCCCGAGCCCGCCTCGCTCACCCAGATCCTGCGCAGCGTCGTCGGCTACCTCACCGTGCCCGGCTACCGCGAGATGTTCGCGGCGGCGGGCTTCGGCGAGGCCGTCGACCTGGCCCGTACGGGTGCCGACGCCGACACGCTGCTCCGGGCCCTGCCGGTCGAGGCCGCGGCCACGGTCGGCCTGATCGGCACCCCCGACACCGTACGGGCCCGCATGGACGCCTACGCGGCGGCCGGCCTGGACGAGATCGCCCTGGTCCCGGCCACGGCGGGCGACCCCGACGGCGAACGCACCCTGACGGCGCTCGCGCCGGGCTAGCGGCGACGACTGCCGGCCGGCCGTCCCGGCGGGCGCGGGAGGCACCGCCGGGTGTTCCGGAACGCGCGGGCCTCAGCCCCCGTACGCCCCCGAGGCCGTCAGCCGCAGGGCCGTGTCGATGAGGGGGACGTGACTGAAGGCCTGCGGGAAGTTGCCGACCTGGCGCTTCAGACGCGGGTCCCACTCCTCCGCCAGCAGGCCGAGGTCGTTGCGCAGGGAGAGCAGCTTCTCGAAGAGCTTCCGCGCCTCGTCGACCCGGCCGATCATCGCCAGGTCGTCCGCCATCCAGAACGAGCAGGCGAGGAACGCGCCCTCGTCGCCCGGCAGACCGTCGACGCCCTCGTGCTCCCCCTCGGTCGGGTAGCGCAGGATGAAGCCGTCGGACGTGGACAGCTCGCGCTGGATCGCCTCGATGGTGCCGATCACCCGCTTGTCGTCCGGCGGCAGGAAGCCCATCTGCGGGATCAGCAGCAGGGAGGCGTCCAGCACCTTCGAGCCGTAGGACTGCGTGAAGGTGTTGCGCTCCTTGTCGTAGCCCTTCTCGCACACGTCCCGGTGGATGTCGTCGCGCAGCCGCTTCCACTCCTCCAGCGGGCCGTCGGCGTCGCCGGACTCGATCAGCTTGATGGTGCGGTCGACGGCGACCCAGGCCATCACCTTGGAGTGCACGAAGTGGCGGCGCGGACCGCGCACCTCCCAGATGCCCTCGTCCGGCTCCTGCCAGTGCTTCTCCAGGTAGCGGATCAGCTTGATCTGGAGCAGCGAGGCGTAGTCGTTGCGGGCCAGACCGGTCATGTGGGCCAGGTGCAGGGCCTCGGTGACCTCGCCGTACACATCGAGCTGGAGCTGGTGCGCCGCGCCGTTGCCCACCCGGACCGGGGCGGAGTCCTCGTAGCCGGGCAGCCAGTCCAGCTCCGCCTCGCCGAGCTCGCGCTCACCGGCGATGCCGTACATGATCTGCAGGTTCTCCGGGTCGCCCGCCACCGCGCGGAGCAGCCACTCGCGCCAGGCGCGGGCCTCCTCGCGGTAGCCGGTGCGCAGCAGCGACGACAGGGTGATCGCCGCGTCCCGCAGCCAGGTGTAGCGGTAGTCCCAGTTGCGGACGCCGCCGATGTCCTCCGGCAGGGAGGTGGTGGGCGCGGCCACGATGCCGCCGGTCGGGGCGTACGTCAGGGCCTTGAGCGTGATCAGGGAGCGGATCACGGCCTCGCGGTAGGGGCCGTGGTACGTACAGTGGTCCACCCACTCGCGCCAGAAGTCCTCGGTCGCCTCCAGCGACTGCTCCGGCTCCGGCAGCGGCGGCGGCTGCTTGTGCGAGGGCTCCCAGGAGACGGTGAACGCGATCCGCTCGCCCGGCGAGACGGTGAAGTCCGCGTACGTGGTCAGCGACTCGCCGTAGGTCTGCACGGAGGTGTCGAACCACACGGAGTCCGGGCCCGCGACGGCGACCGTGCGCCCCTCGTGCCGGTGCACCCACGGGACGATCCTGCCGTAGGAGAACCGCATCCGCAGCGCCGAGCGCATCGGCACCCGGCCCGAGACGCCCTCCACGATCCGGATGAGCTGCGGGGCGCCGTCGCGCGGGGGCATGAAGTCCGTCACCCGGACCGTGCCGCGCGGGGTGTCCCACTCCGACTCCAGGATCAGCGAGTCGCCGCGGTAGCCGCGTCGGGTCGCCGTGGGCGGTTCGGCGTCGGCGGCGTGCGCGGGGCCCAGCCGCCAGAAGCCGTGCTCCTCGGTGCCCAGCAGGCCGGCGAAGATGGCATGGGAGTCGAAACGGGGCAGGCACAGCCAGTCCACCGTGCCGTCCCGGCAGACCAGGGCGGCGGTCTGCATGTCTCCGATGAGTGCGTAGTCTTCGATGCGCCCGGCCACGTGCAACTCCAGTCGAACGGCCACGTCACCCCTCAAGGGGGCTGTCGCTTGGTGCGGTCAAGGGGTCTTGAATTGCGTCGTTGAGCTGTGAAGCAAAACAGTCGCCCAGCCTTGCATGCAAAGCGCCATCTCTGCTCAACGAACTGACGAGCTCACGTTGTTCCGGAGGTCACGGGCGGGGGTGGTGCCGTTCGGCCGGCCGGGCTCGGCAGCGAGTGTCCGAGCAGGATACGACGCACGTAGATGATCTGTGTGCCGCTCCGGACAACCGGGCTCCGCCGAACGAGTGACCAACGGGTGAGGGTCCCGTGTGCGGTACTCGGCCGTGGCGGCGCGTGCGCGGAGCGTGGCCGGGCGCCATCCCCGCGCGGCGCTGATACGCTGGTAGCCCGTGGACCGGTGGGCCAGAGAACCCCGGAACCGCACCCACACGACGCGACCACGGGAGCCCCCTCTTGGCCATGCCGCCCAAATCTTCGACGACCAAGCACATCTTCGTCACCGGGGGTGTCGCCTCCTCGCTCGGCAAGGGGCTCACCGCCTCCAGCCTGGGCATGCTGCTCAAGGCCCGGGGTCTGCGCGTCGTGATGCAGAAGCTCGACCCTTACCTCAACGTCGACCCGGGGACGATGAACCCCTTCCAGCACGGTGAGGTGTTCGTCACCAACGACGGCGCCGAGACCGACCTGGACATCGGCCACTACGAGCGGTTCCTCGACCGCGACCTGGACGGCTCGGCCAACGTCACCACCGGCCAGGTCTACTCGACGGTGATCGCCAAGGAGCGGCGCGGCGAGTACCTGGGCGACACCGTGCAGGTCATCCCGCACATCACCAACGAGATCAAGCACCGCATCCGCCGCATGGCGACCGACGAGGTCGACGTGGTGATCACGGAGGTCGGCGGCACGGTCGGCGACATCGAGTCGCTGCCGTTCCTGGAGACCGTCCGCCAGGTCCGGCACGAGGTCGGCCGGGACAACGTGTTCGTGGTGCACATCTCGCTCCTGCCGTACATCGGTCCCTCGGGTGAGCTGAAGACGAAGCCGACCCAGCACTCGGTCGCCGCGCTGCGCAACATCGGTATCCAGCCGGACGCGATCGTGCTGCGCTGCGACCGCGAGGTGCCCACCGCGATCAAGCGGAAGATCTCGCTGATGTGCGACGTGGACGAGGCCGCCGTGGTGGCCTGCCCCGACGCCCGCTCGATCTACGACATCCCGAAGGTCGTGCACTCCGAGGGCCTGGACGCCTATGTCGTGCGCAAGCTCGACCTGCCGTTCCGGGACGTGGACTGGACGACCTGGGACGACCTGCTCGACCGCGTCCACAACCCCGAGCACGAGATCGTCATGGCCCTGGTCGGCAAGTACATCGACCTGCCCGACGCCTACCTCTCGGTCACCGAGGCGCTGCGCGCGGGCGGCTTCGCCAACAAGGCCCGCGTGAAGATCAAGTGGGTCACCTCCGACGACTGCAAGACCCCGGCCGGCGCCCAGGCGCAGCTCGGCGACGTCGACGCCATCTGCATCCCCGGCGGCTTCGGCGACCGCGGCGTGCTCGGCAAGGTCGGCGCGATCAAGTACGCCCGCGAGAACCGCATCCCGCTGCTGGGCCTGTGCCTCGGCCTGCAGTGCATCGTGATCGAGGCCGCGCGCAGCCTCGCGGACGTCTCCGACGCCAACTCCACCGAGTTCGACCCGGGCACCGCCCACCCGGTGATCTCCACCATGGCCGAGCAGATGGACATCGTCGCCGGTGAGGGCGACATGGGCGGCACCATGCGGCTCGGCATGTACCCGGCGAAGCTGGCCGAGGGCTCCATCGTGCGCGAGGTGTACGACGGCAAGGAGTACGTGGAGGAGCGGCACCGGCACCGCTACGAGGTGAACAACGCCTACCGCGCGGAGCTGGAGAAGAAGGCGGGCATCGTCTTCTCCGGCACCTCCCCGGACGGCAAGCTCGTCGAGTACGTCGAGTACCCGCGCGAGGTCCACCCGTACCTGGTCGCGACCCAGGCGCACCCGGAGCTGCGCTCGCGTCCGACCCGTCCGCACCCGCTCTTCGCGGGCCTGGTGAAGGCCGCGGTCGAGCGGAAGATCTCGAAGTAACACACCCGGTTGTACGGTTGCCGGGGCGCGAACCTTCGAAAGGTGCGCGCCCCGGCCACTTTTTCGCACATGTTCACGCACGGCACGCGCACGGCCGCCGTACGTCGGGAAGGACAGCCATGACGATCAAGGACACCCCGGAAGAGTGGGAGGTCCGCGGGACCGGGACCCCGTTCGTGGGCAACAAGACCTCCGTCCGCACCGACGACGTGGTCATGCCCGACGGGACCGTGGTCCACCGCGACTACCAGGTCCACCCCGGGTCCGTGGCCGTCCTCGCCCTCGACGACGCCGACCGGGTGCTGGTGCTGCGCCAGTACCGCCACCCCGTGCGCCACAAGCTGTGGGAGATCCCGGCCGGCCTGCTCGACGTGCCCGGCGAGAACCCGCTGCACGCCGCCCAGCGCGAGCTGTACGAGGAGGCGCACGTCAAGGCGGAGGACTGGCGGGTGCTGACCGACGTCTACACCACGCCCGGCGGCTGCGACGAGGCCGTACGGATCTTCCTCGCGCGGGGGCTCTCCGAGGCCGAGGGCGAGCGCTTCGAGGTCGAGGACGAGGAGGCCGACATGGAGCTGGCCCGGGTCCCGGCCGAGGAGCTGGTGCGCGGCGTGCTCGCCGGCGAGCTGCACAACAACTGTCTGGTGGTGGGCGTCCTCTCGCTGGTCGCCGCGCGGGCCGGGGACGGCCTGGACGCGCTGCGTCCGGCTCAGGCGCCGTGGCCGGCGCGGCCGTTCGAGGCGTGACGCCGACGGGGGCGCCCTTGATCGCCCCCGCCGCTCCTCCCCGCCCCGGCCCCCCGGGGCTCCGCCCCCGGGGGCCGGGGACAGGAAGAGGTGACAGTCCTACGATCGGTTGATCCGATCGGGGGGAGTCCCGCCCCGACGCCGTGCTCCTCACGGAACGTCGCGGAGCGTGAACTAGGCTCTGGAAAACGCCCGGTCCGGAGCCCCGGCGGGCTTGCGCGCGCGGTGGGACGGGAGTGAGGCCCGTGACGGATCAGGCGGTGGACCCAGACGGTGCGCGGCTCCTTCGGGACGTCGCCGACGAGGGTCGATTCCTGGGCCGTACGAGGGAGTTGAAGGAGTTGCGCGCCGACATCGAGCGCGCGGGACTGGATACCCTCTCCGGCCGCAAAGCGCCCCGCGCGCGCGTCCTGCTCATCGCCGGCCGGCCCGGATCGGGCCGCAGCGCCCTCGCCGGGGAACTCGTGCGCCAGGTCGCCGACCGCTACCCCGACGGCGTGCTGCGCGCCCGGCTGAGCGAACCCGACGGCACGCGCGTGCCCGTCGAGCGCGCCGCGCGGGAACTGCTCGACGCGCTGGCGGCGCCCGCCCCGGCCGGGGCCGCCGAGGACGAGCTCAGCGAGGCGCTGCGCACCGCGCTGGCCGACCGCCGGGTGCTGCTCCTGCTGGACGACGCGGCCGACGCCGGGCAGGTCGACGCGCTGCTGCCGGACAACCCGGACTGCCTGGCCGTCGCCGTCTCCTCGGGGCCGCTGACCGGCATCGCGGACGTCCGCCCCTGCACCCTCGGCGGCCTCGACACCAAGTCCGCGGTGGAGGTGCTGTCCCGGTTCACCGGGGAGGTGCGCATCACGGTCGACCCCCGGGCCGCCGAGCGGCTCGCCGAGCAGTGCCAGGGCCAGCCGGCCGCCCTGGTGCTGGCCGGGGGCTGGCTCGCCGCCCGGCCCAAGGCCGCCGTCGCCGACCTCGCCAAGCAACTGCACACGGACCCCGGCCAGGACACCGTCGTCAGCCGTGTCCTGCGGCTCGTGCACGCCGCGCTGCCCGCGTCGGCCGCCCGCACGCTGCGGCTGCTCAGCCTCGCCCCGGCCGGTCTGGTCGACCCGCACACCGCCGCCGCCCTCGCCGGCTGCTCGGTGGAGTCCGCCCGCGCCACTCTGGACGACTTCGCCGCCCACGGCCTGCTGCACCCGGTGGACGGCTCACCGCTGCCCCAGTACGAGGTGCCCTGCTGTCTGCAGCCCCTGCTCAGCGCCCTCGCCGAGGACCACGAGCGGCCCGCCGAGCTGCGGCTGGCCCGCGCCCGGATGCTGGAGCGGACCGTACGGCTGCTCCAGTCGTGCCGGGCCATCACCGAGACCGACAGCCCCCGGGCGCGCGAGAAGCTCCTCGAAATGCCGAGCTCCCTGCGCTTTCCCGGCCCGCGGGCCGCCGCCGACTGGCTGCGCGTGCGCCGCCCCGCCCTGCTGGCCTCCGCGCGGCTCGCGGTCGCCGACGGGGAGCTGGACACCCTCGCCCGGCGCCTGATGTCCCAGCTCGTGCGGGCCATGGTGGCGCACTTCGGCACCCAGGCCGCCGCGAGCGACCTGTACGACATCCACGGCCTGGTCCTCGACGTCGCCGAGCGCCGGGACCTGCCCCGCGAGCGGGCGGCGGCCCTGCTGAACCTCGGCGACCTCGACGCCCGTACCGGCCGCACCGCCGACGCCCTGGGGCGCTACCGGGCCGCGCTGGACGCCGGACGCGAGGCGAACGACCCGTACGCGACCGGCCGCGCGATGGAATCCGTGGGCGGCGCCCATCTGGAACTCGGGGACTACGACCGGGCCGCCGACTGGTTCGGCCGCGCCCTGGCCGAGCGGCTGGCCCGTGGCGAGGGCGAGGACGCGGCCCGGCTCTACGGCCGTATCGGCGCCGCCCACACCTACGCCGGCCGCTACGGCGAGGCGCTGCGCGCCTGGCGCGCGGCCGTCGCCGGACACCGCAGGCACGGGGACGTGGCCGCACAGGCACGGGCCCTGAGCGAACTGGCCCGGGTGCAGGAGTACGCGGGCCGGCTCGAGGAGTCGCTGCGCACCTGCCGGGAGGCCGTGGAGTGGGCGCGCCGGGCCGAGGACACCCGCCTGCAGGCCGCGCTGCACCTGCGGCTGGCGGACTCCTACGGGCACCTCGGCGACCCCGCGTCGGCCGCGCTGCACCGGGGCACGGCCGAGCGCATGCTGGCAGAAGAGGCCCTGGATGACGACTCCGAGCCGGAACACGGAGCTAACGCCTACGAAATCCGTAGCCCATCCGCTGAAGATTGAAGCAATGAAAGGCTAGACAGCGGGAACACCTTCATTAGACTGGCTCTGCCGCGCCATCTCCTGCGGTCTCTCCCGGTGTGCCCATGCGTGCCCGGGTATGTGCAGCAATACCCCCATACCCTCTGAGCCAAGGACCGTGATCCACGTGAAGGTCGGCATCCCCCGCGAAGTCAAGAACAACGAGTTCCGGGTGGCCATCACCCCCGCCGGCGTGCACGAGCTGGTGCGCCACGGCCACCAGGTCGTCATCGAGCGCGGCGCCGGTGTCGGCTCCTCGATCCCGGACGGCGAGTACATCGCCGCCGGGGGGCAGATCCTGGACACCGCCGACGAGGTCTGGGCCGCCGCCGACCTGCTGCTGAAGGTCAAGGAGCCCATCGCGGAGGAGTACCACCGCCTGCGCAAGGACCAGACCCTCTTCACCTACCTGCACCTGGCCGCCTCCAAGGAGTGCACGGACGCCCTCCTGGAGTCCGGCACCACCGCCATCGCCTACGAGACGGTCGAGCTGGCCAACCGCGCCCTGCCGCTGCTCGCGCCCATGTCCGAGGTCGCGGGCCGGCTGTCCACCCAGGTCGGCGCCTACCACCTGATGCGCGCCCACGGCGGCCGCGGCGTGCTGCCCGGCGGCGTCCCCGGCGTGCTGGCCGGCAAGGCCGTCGTCATCGGCGGCGGCGTCTCCGGCTGGAACGCCGCGCAGATCGCCATCGGCATGGGCTTCCACGTGACCCTGCTCGACAAGGACATCAACAAGCTCAAGGAAGCGGACAAGGTCTTCGGCACGAAGATCCAGACCGTCGTCTCCAACGCCTTCGAGCTGGAGAAGGCCTGTCTGGAGGCCGACCTCGTGATCGGCGCGGTGCTGGTCCCCGGTGCCAAGGCCCCGAAGCTGGTCACCAACGAGCTGGTCTCGCGCATGAAGGCCGGAAGTGTCCTTGTCGACATCGCGATCGACCAGGGCGGCTGCTTCGAGGACTCCCACCCGACCACGCACGCCGAGCCGACCTTCAAGGTGCACGAGTCGGTGTTCTACTGCGTCGCCAACATGCCCGGCGCGGTGCCCAACACCTCCACCTACGCGCTGACCAACGCCACGCTGCCGTACATCGTCGAACTCGCCGACCGGGGCTGGGTGGAGGCGCTGCGCCGCGACCCCGCGCTCGCCAAGGGTCTCAACACGCATGACGGCAAGGTCGTTTACAAGGAGGTCGCCGAGGCCCACGGCATGGAGCACGTCGAGCTCGCCTCGCTGCTCGGCTGAGCCTCCAGGACGGTAAGTCGACCAAGTCGTCCGTCGGCAAAGGCGATACGTCAACTTCCGTCGTCAACGTCACGTACCCGGCCGGACCTTGCCCGACAAGGTCCGGCCGGATGTGTGTATGGTCACTTCCTGTTTCCGGGGCAACTCGCCTCGAACGTAACCCTTCTACCGATTCGCACACCCGTGAAACCTGCCGTGCGACGGCCGTACGCCCTTGACAGAGGGATGTTTCATTGCCGACACATCGGGCCGGGTCCGGCGGATTGTGTTGCTGCGGACGGCCGACACGCCATAGAGTCGCCAATCGTCGGCATGGTGCCACGCTGACCTGTCTAGAAGTTTCCTGGTCACCAAGGAGGTAAGACGACTTGTGAATGAGTCGACATTTACTCCCGGGGGTGGTCACCCAGGAATGCCTGCGCCGGACCAGGAGCCCGCGGGATTCGCTGCTGTCGGCTCCGTAGCCGTGCGCACCTTCGCAGCCCACCGGACTTCGGTGGTGACTCAACCAGCACCCCAGAGCATGGATGGCCATCACGTGAACGCCATGGCCGGCGACGGAAGTGGCGCGCCCCACAACCATTTCGCCGACTACGACGAACTGCCCGAGGGGCACTTCTACGACCCCGACGCCGAGTACGAGCCCGATCCCGAGTACGCGGCCACGCTCGCGCCCGACGCGGCGCGCCAGCGCCGTGAGCGCGTCGGCCCGACCGGGCGCCCGCTGCCGTACTTCCCGATCCCGGGTCCGCTGACCGACCACGGCCCCGCGAAGATCATCGCGATGTGCAACCAGAAGGGCGGCGTCGGCAAGACCACGTCGACCATCAACCTGGGTGCCGCGCTCGCGGAGTACGGACGCCGGGTGCTGCTCGTCGACTTCGACCCGCAGGGCGCGCTGTCGGTCGGTCTCGGCGTCAACCCCATGGAGCTCGACCTCACCGTCTACAACCTGCTCATGGAGCGGGGCATGGCGGCCGACGAGGTGCTGCTGAAGACGGCGGTCCCCAACATGGACCTGCTGCCCAGCAACATCGACCTGTCGGCGGCCGAGGTGCAGCTCGTGAGCGAGGTCGCGCGCGAGTCCACCCTCCAGCGGGCGCTGAAGCCGCTGATGGACGACTACGACTACATCGTGATCGACTGCCAGCCCTCGCTCGGTCTGCTCACGGTCAACGCGCTGACCGCCGCGCACAAGGTGATCGTGCCGCTGGAGTGCGAGTTCTTCGCGCTGCGCGGTGTGGCGCTGCTGACCGAGACGATCGAGAAGGTCCAGGAGCGGCTCAACCCCGACCTGGAGCTCGACGGGATCCTCGCCACCATGTACGACTCGCGCACGGTGCACAGCCGTGAGGTGCTCGCGCGTGTGGTCGAGGCGTTCGACGACCACGTCTACCACACGGTCATCGGGCGCACGGTCCGCTTCCCGGAGACCACGGTCGCCGGTGAGCCGATCACCACGTACGCGTCCAACTCCGTCGGTGCCGCCGCCTACCGCCAGCTCGCCAGGGAGGTGCTCGCCCGGTGTCACGCCGAGTGAGTCTGCCGGGGGCCGACGAACTCTTCCGTACGACAGGGGGGATGGCGCTCCAGGCGTCGACCCCCCGGCGCCAGGCCAACGGCGACGCCCGTGTCCCCGCACCCGCGGGGGAGGGCGACGCGGCGGCGGCCGCCGTGGAGGACGCGCCGCAGTCGGTGCCCGCGCAGGGCGGCGACGGCGAGGGCGCGGAGCACGTCGCGGCGGACGCGGAGCCGGACGGGACCGGGGAGTCCCGCAGCCGCGACGCGGCGGGCTCCGGACGGCGTCAGCCGGCGCAGGACGGTGCGGCCCAGCGCGGCAAGCGGGGGCGGGCGGCGTCGCGGCGGCCCAGCGGCCGTGAACGGCACGACGAGAAGATCACCGTGTACGTGTCCGCCGAGGAGCTGATGGACCTCGAACACGCGCGCCTGGTGCTGCGCGGCGAGCACGGGCTGGCGGTGGACCGGGGCCGCATCGTCCGCGAGGCGGTCGCCGTGGTCCTCGCCGACCTGGAGAGCCGTGGGGACGCCAGCATCCTCGTACGACGCCTCCGCGGGCGGTAGCGGTAGCCTGCGGAGGCCATGACCTCGAACGACACCCCCGCCTCCGGCGCCCGCCCGCCCCGCCGCCGCACCCTGGGCCGGGGGCCGGGAACGGCCGCGCAGGGGGTGCCTGAGGAAGGCGTGGGCCCCTCACCGGGGGCGACGCCGGAGAGCGGGGCCGCCGAGCGCGGGGAGCCGGGCCCGCCCCACGGCACACCCGAGAACACACCGGGCACCGAACAACCCCCTGCGCGGGACTTCTCGCCGGTCGAGCCGGTGACGCCGGAGCACGGGGTCGCCGACCTCGGGGCGCGCGCGGGGGAGACGGACGCCGTGCCGCCCCTGGGCGCGCCTTCACCGGACGGGCCGGAGGACGGCGTCGCCGAGCGCGGCGAGCCGGGTCCGGCGGCCACGCCGCCGCGCGGGGAGCCTGCGGAGGCGGATGAGCCGGGGGCGGTGCCGGAGGGCACGGCCGCCGGGGCCGGGGAGCCGGGTCCGAGGCGTCCCCCGTCGGTCGAGTCGGTGGTCGCGTCGGAGTGCGGGACCGCCGTGCGCGGGGAGGCGGGGCCGATGGCCGGCCCGGCGGCCGTGGAGCGGGCGGGCGCCGGGATTCTCCCCGGAAGGCCTTCACCGGGTGAGCCGGGTACGCCACCGACGCAGGAGACCGCCGCGCGTGCGGCGGGGCCGGACGCCCCGGCCGTCGGCGGGACGGTGAGCGCGTCCGGCGGACCGGAGTCCGTGGAGGCGTCCGGTTCCGGGAGCGGCGCGATCGACGTCGGCCGGGCGGGGGCCGCCGGGCCCGGTGGCCCAGGGGGCGGACCGGAGTCCGGGGACGGGGCTCCGGGGGCGGGCGACGCCGAGGACGGGCGGTTCAAGGTTCGGCTGGTGAACTTCGAGGGGCCGTTCGATCTGCTGCTGCAGTTGATCTCGAAGCACAAACTGGACGTCACCGAGGTCGCGCTGTCCAAGGTGACCGACGAGTTCATGGCGTACATCCGGGCCCTGGGGCCCGACTGGGACCTGGACGAGACGACCGAGTTCCTGGTCGTGGCGGCCACGCTGCTCGATCTCAAGGCGGCCCGGCTGCTGCCCGCCGCCGAGGTGGAGGACGAGGCCGACCTCGCCCTCCTGGAGGCCCGGGACCTGCTGTTCGCGAGGCTGCTGCAGTACCGCGCGTACAAACAGATCGCCGAGATCTTCAGCCGGCGCCTCGACGACGAAGGCCGCCGCTACCCCCGTACCGTCGGACTCGAACCGCACCACGCCGAGCTGCTGCCCGACGTCGTCATCAGCATCGGCGCCGAGGGCTTCGCCAGGCTCGCCGTCAAGGCGATGCAGCCCAGGCCCGAGCCGCAGGTGTACGTCGACCACATCCACGCCCCGCTGGTCAGCGTGCAGGAGCAGGCCGGGATCGTCGTCGCGCGGCTGAAGGAGCTGGGCGAGGCGAGCTTCCGGGCCCTCGTCGAGGACACGGACGACACCCTGACCGTCGTGGCCCGCTTCCTCGCCCTGCTGGAGCTGTACCGCGAGAAGGCCGTCGCCCTCGACCAGGAGGCCGCGCTCGGCGAGCTGACCGTGCGCTGGACCGGCGGGGACGGGGACGCCGCGCCGACGGTCACCGACGAGTTCGACCGGCCGCCGGAGCAGCCCGAGGAGGAGAGGAAGCCGTGAACGAGGAGACGACCGGGACCCCCGCCGCGCCGCGCACCGTCGCGGAGCTCGACCTCAGGCCCGCCCTGGAGGCGGTCCTCATGGTCGTGGACGAGCCCGCGACCGAGGAGCACCTGGCGAAGATACTGGAGCGCCCCAGGAATCAGGTCGCGGACGCGCTGCGCGCGCTCGCCGACGAGTACACCGTCCAGGGCCGCGGCTTCGAGCTGCGCCTCGTCGCGGGCGGCTGGCGCTTCTACACCCGTCCCGAGTACGCCGCCGCCGTCGAGGGCTTCGTCCTGGACGGCCAGCAGGCCCGGCTCACCCAGGCCGCCCTGGAGACCCTCGCGGTCGTCGCCTACCGGCAGCCGGTCAGCCGCAGCCGCGTCTCCGCCGTGCGAGGGGTCAACTGCGACGGCGTGATGCGCACCCTCCTGCAGCGCGGTCTGATCGGGGAGGCGGGCACGGAACCCGAAACAGGTGCGATCCTGTACACGACGACGAACTACTTCCTGGAGCGGATGGGCCTGCGCGGTCTGGACGAGCTCCCGGAGCTCGCGCCCTTCCTCCCGGAGGCGGAGGCGATCGAGGCCGAGACGCTGGAAGCGGTCCCGTCGTTCGATCCGGACGCCCCGGATTCCGAGGACGCAGACGACAAGACGGAACTTTGATGCGAAGCAGCAGCGGCAGGAACAGCAGCGGAAACAACGGCGGGAGCCGTGGTGGCAACAGCGGCGGCCGCGGCGGGAGCAGTGGTGGCCGCGGTAACTACCGCGGCGCCGGTAACAACCGCGACGACAAGCAGGGCGGCCGTCCGAAGAAGCCGCGTCCGGAGGAGCGGCGCTACGACGTGGGACCCGGCGCCACCCAGGACGGTCCGAAGTCGGGCCGCGGTCCCTCGGCCCGCGGCGGCGCCAAGGGCGGTCCGAAGCGGCCCCAGCAGCGGGGGCGCAGCGCCCCGGCCACGTCCCGTGAGTACGAGACGCGGGCCGAGGAGCGCAACCGCGAGCGGTACGCGGGCAAGAAGGAGGTCAGGCTGCCCAAGACCTTCCCCGGCGCCGAGCAGGAGGGCGAGCGGCTGCAGAAGGTGCTCGCCCGCGCGGGCTACGGCTCCCGGCGCGCCTGCGAGGAGCTGATCGAGCAGGCGCGCGTCGAGGTCAACGGCGAGATCGTCCTGGAGCAGGGCAAGCGGGTCGACCCGGAGAAGGACGAGGTCAAGGTCGACGGCCTGACCGTCGCGACCCAGTCGTACCAGTTCTTCTCGCTGAACAAGCCCGCCGGTGTCGTCTCCACCATGGAGGACCCGGAGGGCCGGCAGTGCCTCGGTGACTACGTCACCAACCGCGAGACCCGCCTCTTCCACGTCGGCCGGCTCGACACCGAGACCGAGGGCGTCATCCTGCTCACCAACCACGGCGAGCTGGCGCACCGGCTGACCCACCCCAAGTACGGTGTGAAGAAGACGTACCTGGCGGCCATCGTGGGCCCGATCCCGCGGGACCTGGGCAAGAGGCTCAAGGACGGCATCCAGCTCGAGGACGGTTACGCCCGCGCGGACCACTTCCGGGTCGTGGAGCAGACCGGCAAGAACTACCTCGTCGAGGTGACCCTGCACGAGGGCCGCAAGCACATCGTGCGCCGCATGCTCGCCGAGGCCGGCTTCCCGGTCGACAAGCTGGTGCGCACCGCCTTCGGGCCGATCACCCTGGGCGACCAGAAGTCGGGCTGGCTGCGGCGGCTGTCGAACACCGAGGTCGGGATGCTGATGCAGGAGGTCGACCTCTAAGGGCCGCCGTCCCCCAAGGGCTTCCGGCCTCCAAGGGCTGTCGCCCCCAAGGGCTTGTGCGCCCCGCCCGCACCCCCTTTAATAGTCACTGAGACTATTAAAGGGGGTGCGGGTCATGGACGGCTACGACAAGTACGCCTTCGAACCCTTCGCCGTCACCGTCGACCTCGCCGTGTTCACCCTCCGCGCGGGCGCGCTGCACGTGCTGCTCGTCGAGCGCGGCCAGGAGCCGTACGCCGGACGGTGGGCGCTGCCCGGCGGCTTCGTCCAGCCGGACGAGTCCGCCGAGAGCGCCGCGCGGCGCGAGCTGGGCGAGGAGACCGGGCTGACGGACGTGTCCGGGCTGCATCTGGAGCAGCTGCGGACCTACAGCGAACCCGACCGCGACCCCCGGATGCGGGTCGTGTCCGTCGCGTTCGCCGCGCTGCTGCCCGACGCGCCCGAGGCGCACGGCGGCAGCGACGCGGCACAGGCCCGCTGGACGCCGTACGACTCCGCGCGGGAGCTCGCCTTCGACCACGGCCGGATCCTGGCCGACGCGCGGGAACGCGTCGGCGCCAAGCTCGAGTACACCTGCCTCGCCACCGCCTTCTGCCCGCCCGAGTTCACCCTCGGGGAACTGCAACGGGTCTACGAGACCGTGTGGGGCACCGCCCTGGACCGGCCCAACTTCCGCCGCAAGGTGCTCGCCACCCCGGGCTTCGTCGAAGCCGTCCCCGGCGCCGCGCGCCTCACCGGCGGCCGGGGCAAACCCGCCGCGCTCTACCGCGCGGGCACCGCCACCGCCCTTCACCCGCCCCTGCTCCGGCCCACTCCGGAAGGACGCCCCGCATGACCACGACCACCGTCACCAAGCGCGCCGCCACGGGAGCGCTCACCGGACTCGCCCTGGGGGACGCGCTGGGCTTCCCGACCGAGTTCAACGACGTGCCGTCGATCCTCGCGAAGTTCGGACCCTGGCGGGGGATGGACCTGCCCAGGCCGGCGATCGTCACCGACGACACCCAGATGACCCTCGCGCTCGGCAGAGGGCTGCGTACGGCCATGGACCGGGGACTGCTCACCCCGAAGCGGCTGGAGCGGCCGGTGCGCGAGGAGTTCGTGGAGTGGTGGCGGTCGCCCGAGAACAACCGTGCTCCCGGCAACACCTGCCTCAAGGCCTGCCACCTGCTGGCCCGCGAGGACCGGCGCTGGCAGGACGCCAGCCAGACCGGCTCCAAGGGCTGCGGCGCCAACATGCGCGTCGCCCCCATCGGCCTGGCCCCCGGCCTGACCGACGAACAGCGCGCGGGCGCCGCCCAGTTGCAGTCGGCCCTCACCCACGGCCACCCCACCGCGCTGGCCGCCTCCGACCTCACCGCCCACGCCGTACGGCTGCTGGCGGGGGGCGCCGAGCCGACCGGCCTGATCGGACTGCTGCGCTCCTACGCCTACGACAACCGCACCCGCTACCACGAGTCCTGGCTCGGCGACCTGTGGACCCGCTCCCAGGACCCCACCCCCGAGCACTTCATCGCGCGCGGCTGGGACGAGTGCCTGGAGATCCTGGGACGCCTCCAGGACGCCGTACGCACCGTCTCGCCGGAGACCGACCCCTGCCTGGCCACGGGCGAGGGCTGGATCGCCGAGGAGGCCCTGGCGACCGGCCTGCTCTGCTTCCTCCTCTTCGTCGACGAACCCCTCACCGCCCTGCGCCGCGCCGCCTGCACCGCCGGCGACTCCGACTCCATCGCCTGCCTCACGGGCGCCTTCGCGGGCGCGTACCTGGGCGCGGACGCCTGGCCCGCCGAGTGGGCCGACCGCATCGAGTACCGGGGCGAGCTGCTGGCGCTGGGAACGCTCTGGGACGCTTGAGCGATGACCGACGTCCTGGACCTCGACCTGAGCCCGGTGATCGCCGAACAGCCCGACCCGGTGCTGTTCGCCACCGTCTCCGGCGCGCACCTGTACGGCTTCCCGTCCCGCGACTCGGACGTGGACCTGCGGGGCGTGCACCTGCTGCCGGCCGCCGACCTCGTCGGGCTGCGCGAGCCGGAGGAGACCCGGTCCAGGATGTGGGTCCGGGACGGCGTCGAGATGGACCTGGTCACGCACGACCTGCGCAAGTTCGTCCGCCTGATGCTGCGGCGCAACGGCTACGTCCTGGAACAGCTGCTGTCCCCGCTGGTCGTGCACACCACCGACACCCACCGCGAGCTGGCCGCGCTCGCCCCGGACGTCCTCACCAGCCACCACGCCCACCACTACCGGGGATTCGCGCAGACCCAGTGGCGGCTGTTCGAGAAGACCGGCGAACTCAAGCCGCTGCTCTACACCTTCCGGGTGCTGCTCACCGGCATCCACCTGATGCGCTCCGGCGAGGTGCAGCCCCATCTGCCCACCCTCGCCGGGGAGGTCGACGCCGCCCCGGGCCACCTGCCGGAGCTGATCGCCGCCAAGGCGGAGCGCGAGCACGGGGACGCCGCCGTCGACCACGCGCGCGTGCGGGACGACGTGGAGCGGCTGCACGGTGTGCTGGACGAGGCGCAGGCCGCGTCAGACCTGCCCGACGCCCCCACCGCGTACGACGCCCTGCACGACCTCGTCGTACGGACCCGCCTGGAGGGCTGAGGCGCGGCGGGTGCGGACGAGGAAGTCCTCCACCCGGCGCCGGTCCGGCTCCTCGGGCAGCGGACCGCGCCGGGCGGCCTCCGCGCCCTCCTCCGCCAGCCGGGTCATCCGGGACTCCACCTCGGACCAGGACACCTCGCCCCGCTTCACCGCGAGCAGCGACTCGCGCTCCTCGCCCACGTCGATCGTGAGGGTGCCCGTGCGGAGCAGGTCGCGGGCGCTGATCAGCAGGCGGAGCAGGTGCATCGCGTGCTTCCAGCGCGGGGCGCCGTGCGCGCGGACGTCCGCCTCCAGCTTGCGGCGCTGGCCGTGGGCGTACCGCGTGAACGTCTCGTGGACCTCGCGGGAGAGGAACGCCCCGCGCAGGGACAGCAGCTCGCGGCCGGTGGCGTCGGCGTACTCCACCAGCGGGGAGTGCAGGCACTCCAGGATGTTGGGGTTGGCGCGCAGGGCCAGCTCGCAGAAGCGTTCCAGCTCCCAGCTGAACTGCTCCTCCGCCGGGCCCTCGACATGCGTCGGCGGCTTCTCGAAGCGCCAGAACAGGGGAGTGGGCGCGAGGAAGACGCCCCGGCGGTCGGTGTCGCTGCCCTCGGTGGCCAGACCGAAGGCGCGCGAACCCATGACGCAGGCGTAGATCGTGTGGTCGCCGACCAGGGTCTCGGGGCGCATGCCCGGGAGCGTACGCGGTGGATCACGCCCGGCGGATCGAATTTCCCTCCACCGTGATCGGCTCCGCGGGCAGTGGCCGGGTCGCGGGGCCCCGCTCCACCGAACCGTCGGTGATCTTGAAGCGGCTGCCGTGGCAGGCGCAGTTGACGGTGCCGTCCGCGACCTCGGCCACGACACAGTTCTGATGGGTGCAGATCGCCGAGAAGGCCTTGAAGTCGCCCTCCCGCGGCTGGGTGACCACGATCCTCTCGTCCGCGAGGACCGTGCCCCCGCCCACCGGGACGTCGGCGGTCGAGATCAGCTCCTGCCCGGCGGTGTCCGACGAGGTGCCGCCCCCGCCCCCGCCCCCGTCCCTGCCGTCTCCGCCGTTCCCGCCGTCCGAGCCGCAGCCCGCGGCCAGTGCCGCCGCGCCCGACGCGAGCAGAACCGTGCGGCGTGTTGCACGAGGGGTCATGTCGTCACTCCCGGAGGTCGCGGTCCCCGGCATCCTGACACCGAATCCGTCGAACAGGAAGCAACTCACGACAAACCACCCTGAAGAGTGCACACCGCCCGTCTCAGCGGGCGGGCGCCCGGCGCCGCCACCGCGCGGGCTGACTACGCTGGACGACCGAACAGCAGACAGACACGTCAGCAAGGAGCATCGTCGTGGCGGTACGCGCGGTCCGGGGGGCCGTCCAGTTGGAGCGGGACGAGGCCGGTCACATGGAGGAGCGGGTCGGCGCGCTGCTCACCGCGATCCTGGAACGCAACGGCCTGCACACCGACGACCTGATCAGCCTCTGGTTCACGGCCACGCCCGACCTGCACAGCGACTTCCCGGCCGCGGCCGCCCGCAAGCTCGGCATCGTCGACGTCCCCCTGATCTGCGCCCAGGAACTGGACATCGAGGGCGCCATGCCCCGTGTCGTCCGGGTCCTCGCGCACATCGAGTGCGACAAGCCCCGCGCGGACGTCGCGCACGTCTACCTCGGCGCGGCGGCCGCCCTGCGCAAGGACATCGCCCAGTGAGAACCGCACTCGTCATCGGCACCGGACTCATCGGAACGTCCGCCGCGCTCGCCCTGTCGCAGCGGGGCGTCGTCGTCCACCTCACCGACCACGACCCGGAGCAGGCCCGTACGGCCGCCGCGCTCGGCGCCGGCACGGAGGAGGCCCCCGACGGGCCGGTCGACCTGGCGATCATCGCCGCCCCGCCCGCCCATGTGGCCGACGTGCTCGCCGACGCGATGCGGCGCGGCGCGGCGCGCGGCTACATCGACGTCGCCAGCGTCAAGGGCGGCCCGCGCCGCGAGCTCCAGGAGCGCGGGCTCGACCTGGCCCCGTACATCGGCACCCACCCGATGTCCGGCCGCGAGCGGTCCGGCCCGCTGGCCGCCACCGGGGACCTCTTCGAGGGGCGCCCCTGGGTGCTCACCCCCACCCGGGACACCGACACCGAGGTGCTGAACCTCGCCCTGGAGCTGGTCTCGCACTGCAGGGCCGTGCCGGTCGTCATGGACGCCGACGCCCACGACCGGGCCGTGGCCCTCGTCTCCCACATGCCCCACCTGGTGTCCAGCATGGTCGCCGCGCGCCTGGAGCACGCCGAGGAGGCCGCCGTGCGACTGTGCGGGCAGGGCATCCGGGACGTGACCCGGATCGCCGCCTCCGACCCCCGGATGTGGATCGACATCCTCTCCGCGAACCCCGGCCCGGTCGCCGACCTGCTCACGGACGTCGCCGCCGACCTGGAGGAGACCGTGCGCGCCCTGCGCGCGCTGCAGTCCTCCGACGAGGACGAGCGCCGAGAGGGCGGCACCGGCATCGAGAACGTGCTGCGCCGCGGCAACGCGGGGCAGGTCCGCGTCCCCGGCAAGCACGGCTCCGCGCCGCGCGTCTACGAGACCGTGACGGTGCTCATCGACGACCAGCCCGGCCAGCTCGCCCGCATATTCGCGGACGCCGAGCGCGCCGGCGCCAACATCGAGGACATCCGCATCGAGCACGCCACCGGACAGCAGGCCGGTCTGGTCCAGCTCATGGTGGAGCCCAAGGCGGCTCCGGCCCTCGTCGCGGGGCTGCGGGAGCGGGGCTGGGCGATCCGCCGGTGACGGGCCGGGGCGGGGGAGGGCCCGGGGACGGTCCGTCCCCCGGAGGGCCGGATCGTCCGCTTGTCGGAGGGGTTCCGGGGGGCCGGTAATCTGGTGCGGGGCGTGTCCGCGCCCCGCACACACCACTCCACCGCACCAGGAAGGTGTTCCCCCGTGGAAAACGGCGCCGCCCAGCCCGTGATTGTCGCCATCGACGGCCCCTCCGGCACGGGCAAGTCGAGCACCTCGAAGGCCGTGGCGGCGCAGCTCGGCCTGAGCTACCTGGACACCGGCGCCCAGTACCGGGCGATCACCTGGTGGATGGTGACCAACGGCATCGACATAGACGACCCGTCCGCGATCGCCGCCGTCGCCGGGAAGCCCGAGATCGTCTCCGGTACGGCCCCCCAGGACCCGACGATCACCGTCGACGGCGTCGACGTGGCCGGCCCGATCCGCGGACAGGACGTCACCTCCAAGGTCAGCGCGGTCTCCGCGGTCCCCGAGGTGCGGACCCGGATCACCGAGCTGCAGCGGTCCATCGCCGCCTCCGCCGTCACCGGCATCGTCGTCGAGGGCCGCGACATCGGCACCACCGTGCTGCCCGACGCCGACCTGAAGATCTTCCTCACCGCCAGCGCGGAGGCCCGTGCCGCCCGCCGCAGCGGCGAGATCAAGGGCGCCGACCTGAACACCACCCGCGAGGCCCTGATCAAGCGGGACGCCGCCGACGCCGGCCGCAAGACCTCCCCGCTGGCCAAGGCCGGCGACGCGGTCGAGGTGGACACCACCGAGCTGACGCTGGCGCAGGTCATCGAGTGTGTCGTCACCCTCGTCGAGGAGAAGCGGGCCGGGAAGTGACCGACGTCCCATCGGTGCGCGGCGCCGAGGTCGGCCGGCGCATCGGCGTCGGCCTGATGTACGGGCTGTTCAAGCCGCGTGTGCTGGGCGCCTGGCGGGTGCCCGCGGCCGGTCCGCTGATCTTCGCCGTGAACCACTCCCACAACGTCGACGGCCCCATGGTCATGGGCGTGGCGCCCCGGCCGACGCACTTCCTGATCAAGAAGGAGGCGTTCGTCGGCCCGCTCGACCCGTTCCTGACCGGCATCGGCCAGCTCAAGGTGGACCGGCACAGCACCGACCGCACGGCGATCTCCCGGGCGCTGGGCGTGCTGGAGCAGGGCGGCGTCCTCGGCATCTTCCCGGAGGGCACGCGCGGCGAGGGCGACTTCGCCTCGCTCCGCGCGGGGCTCGCCTACTTCGCCGTACGCGGCGGAGCGCCGATCGTGCCGGTGGCCGTCCTGGGAAGTTCCGAGCGCCGCGGACGGTTGATAAAGGGACTGCCCCCGCTGCGCTCCCGCGTGGACGTCGTCTTCGGCGACCCCTTCGACGCGGGCGACGGCAGCGGCAGACGCACGCGCAAGGCGCTGGACGAGGCGACCGAGCGCATCCAGAAGCAGCTCACCGCCCACCTGGAAAACGCCAGGCGCCTCACCGGGCGCTAGGCGACACTTGAGTAGTGGATCACCGTTGTGTACGGGGTTCCACCGATCACCACGATGAACGACGAGGTACGGACTTCATGAACGACCACATCCAGCCCGACGGCTCGGACGCGTACAAGGGTGCGCACGAGCACGATCACGGGGCGCTGGGCGATGCCGAGTTCGCGGAGTTCATGGAGCTCGCCGCGGAGGAGGGCTTCGACCTCGAGGACGTCGAGGGCGCCATCGAGGCGGCGGGCCACGGTCCGCTGCCCGTGCTCGCCGTCGTCGGCCGTCCCAATGTCGGCAAGTCGACCCTGGTGAACCGCATCATCGGCCGCCGTGAGGCGGTCGTCGAGGACAAGCCGGGCGTCACCCGCGACCGCGTCACCTACGAGGCCGAGTGGGCGGGCCGCCGCTTCAAGGTCGTCGACACCGGCGGCTGGGAGCAGGACGTCCTCGGCATCGACGCCTCCGTGGCCGCCCAGGCCGAGTACGCCATCGAGGCCGCCGACGCGGTCGTCTTCGTCGTCGACGCCAAGGTCGGCGCGACCGACACCGACGAGGCCGTCGTCCGGCTGCTGCGCAAGGCCGGCAAGCCGGTCGTGCTGTGCGCCAACAAGGTGGACGGCCCGAGCGGCGAGGCCGACGCGGCCTACCTGTGGTCCCTGGGCCTGGGCGAGCCGCACCCGGTCTCCGCGCTGCACGGCCGTGGCACCGGCGACATGCTGGACCAGGTCCTGGAGGCCCTGCCCGAGGCCCCGGCGCAGACCTTCGGCACCGCGGTCGGCGGCCCCCGCCGCATCGCCCTGATCGGCAGGCCCAACGTCGGCAAGTCCTCGCTGCTGAACAAGGTCGCGGGCGAGGAGCGGGTCGTCGTCAACGAACTCGCCGGCACCACTCGTGACCCGGTCGACGAGATGATCGAACTCGGCGGCAAGACCTGGAAGTTCGTCGACACGGCGGGCATCCGCAAGCGCGTCCACCTCCAGCAGGGCGCCGACTACTACGCCTCGCTGCGCACCGCCGCCGCCGTCGAGAAGGCGGAGGTGGCCGTCGTCCTCATCGACGCCGCCGAATCCATCTCGGTGCAGGACCAGCGGATCGTCACCATGGCCGTGGAGGCGGGCCGCGCGATCGTCCTCGCGTACAACAAGTGGGACACCCTCGACGAGGAGCGCCGCTACTACCTGGAGCGGGAGATCGAGACCGAGCTCGGCCAGGTGGTGTGGGCGCCGCGGGTGAACGTCTCGGCGCGCACCGGCCGGCACATGGAGAAGCTGGTCCCGGCCATCGAGACGGCCCTGGAGGGCTGGGAGACGCGGGTCCCGACGGGCAGGCTGAACGCCTTCCTCGGCGAGCTGGTCGCCGCCCACCCGCACCCCGTGCGGGGCGGCAAGCAGCCGCGCATCCTGTTCGGCACCCAGGCCGGCACCAAGCCGCCGCGGTTCGTGCTGTTCGCCTCCGGCTTCATCGAGGCGGGCTACCGGCGGTTCATCGAGCGCCGGCTGCGGGAGGAGTTCGGCTTCGAGGGGACGCCGATCCACATCTCCGTGCGGGTGCGGGAGAAGCGCGGCAAGAAGAAGTAGCCGACGGCGGGCATGACGAAGGGGCGGTCCCGGCGGGGCCGCCCCTTCGCCGTGCCCCGGGTCAGGCGCCTCTGCGCGGGGCCGGCGGCAGTCCGGCCGGCACGTGGTGCATCCCGGAGGCGGGCCTGCCGACCGTGCCGATCCGCTGCCACTGCGGCCCGTCGCCCTGCCGGCCGTCGCCCGCGCCGTAGGCGCCGCTCACGAGGGAGGCGCCGAACGTGCTCGGGCTGTGGCCGCCGTACGAGCCCGCACCGCGCGGGATGTTCCCGAAGGCGGTGAAGCCCAGCTCCTCCTCGCCGCTGCGGTCGCCCGGCAGCGAACGGAAGGACTTGACGTACTCGGTGTAGAGGGCGTCGTAGATCGGCGTGGCCGAGAGGCCGCTCCGGGAGTCCCGCTCCGGGCGCACGGGTGCGGGGACCGAGGCGAGGGACTGGCGGCGAGGAACGTCGTATGCGTGCACGTATGTCCAAACGACCCCGTGACGCAAGGGATGCGGCGTTTTTGCGGCTTTCGCCGGTTGTCCGGCGGTGCTGTGCCCGCCGGGCCGGTCAGAGGCCCGCCAGCGGCAGTGCCGCGGCGACCAGCTTGCCGTTCGCCGCCGCCTTGTCCAGCGCGTCGCGCAGCAGGTCCTCGCGCGGCTGACGGCCGATCGAGCCGACCGGGGCCGCGAACATCAGCACCCGCTGGTGCTTGTTGGCGGCCGACCGCCAGCCGTCGGTGACCTGGAGCGGCTGGTGCGCCTGCCACCAGGCCACCGGACGGCCGCCGGCCGGGTTCGGCTGGAGCACGGCGTGCAGCTGCCCCGCGGCGAGCAGGACCGACCAGCCGTGCAGCGCCGGCGGTACGGCCGACAGCTCGGTCAGCGGCATGAAGCCCTGCTCGATGAGGAGCGGCAGGAAGTCGTCGCCGGCCCCGAGCGAACCGGGCCGCGCGACCGGCGCGGTCGGCTCCACGACCAGCGCCGGGTGCAACTCCCCGGAGATCAGGACCAGTCCGCTGGTCACCCCGAGCACGGCCTGTTCGGGGGCGGCCTTCGCGGACGCCGGCTCCCCGGTGTCGCCGCCGATGGCCCGCACGGCCCCCTGGAGCTGCTCCTCGGTGACCTGGACGACCTGCGAGGGCAGGCAGCCGGCGTGGGCGAAGGCGAGGACGGCGGTCTCGTCCCCGATGAACAGGACGGTGCTGGTGCGCTCCTGCTCCGGGTCGCCCGGGGTGCGGCAGGAGGTGCAGTCGTAACTGCCCGGGGCGGACTCCCCGGCGAGCAGGCGGGCTGCTTCTTCGTCGCCGATCTCGGCGCGTACCTCGTCGCTGACGTCGAGCATGCGCGGCACGGGTGGCTCCCTCGGGATGCGGTGCGTGGCGAGGCCGGGTGGCTCCCGGCCCGTGGTCCGGGTGGGTCCCCGGCTCATGAAGAAGACAACGGGCGATCTGTGGCGGTAGTCACGCCCCAGGGCGAACGGAATCGAACCATCCAGCGCGCACGGTCACACTCGGCGCGGAATCGGCCACTCATCGTCAACTGCCCGTTGTCGTACTGTCGTTGAGGAGGTGAGGTGGCTCACAGGTTGCTCCGTCCGCTGGTCGACAAATCCCGAAATCGGGGAATGAAGTGGGTGGCCGAAAATCGCCGCTACCCGAGGTAAGCGGCAACTGGCCTGGCACAACGGGGCGTTGGTTGATCCCGGTGCCGGGGGCTCCTTAGATTCCTCCGCCGTGTGCAGCGAGCACCGCTCGGGTACGTCCGCCGACCGCACCGCACGGCACCACCGCACGACCCGAAGGCGGACGGGGCGAGCGCGGCCCACGCGTCCCGTGACGCGGCGGGCGGCACTCCGCCTCGGGGACCCCGAGTCCTTCGGGAAGGACCTACATGTCCGAATGTGCCGATAACACCCGCGACCACCTCCGCAAGACCCGTACGACGGCCGTCCTGGCCGGCGCGGCCCTGCTCGCGCCCCTCGGACTGCTCGCCGCGACCGGGAACGCCACGGCGGCGGACAGCGGGGTGTGGGACCGCATCGCACAGTGCGAGAGCGGCGGCGACTGGCACATCAACACCGGCAACGGCTACTACGGCGGACTGCAGTTCTCCGGTGCCACCTGGCGCGCCTACGGCGGCACGGCCTACGCGCCGACGGCCGACCGGGCCACCAGGGCCCAGCAGATCGCGGTCGCCACGAAGGTGCAGCGCGCCCAGGGCTGGGGCGCCTGGCCGACCTGCTCGGCACGCGCGGGGGCGTCCGGGAACGCACCCGCCACGAACCCGGTGACCACGGAGCGGGCCCCGTCGGAACAGTCGAAGTCGTCGAAGCCCACCAGGACTTCGACACCCTCCGGGCACACGGACCGCGACACGTCCCGCGGTGACCACACCGTCCGCGCGGGCGACACGCTGAGCGGGATCGCCGCGCGGTACGGCACGACCTGGCAGCGCCTGTACGAGGCCAACAAGTCCGTCATCGGCGGGGACCCCGACGTGATCGTGCCCGGCCAGCGCCTCGACGTCTGAGCCGTCGCCGGGCCCGCCCTCCGGGCACGGGCCCCGTCCGGCCGGACGGGGCCCTACGGCTGCCGGGCGGAGGCGGACCGGCCGAGTTCGCCGGTCTCCCCGGCGAACACCACCGCGCCCCGGCGCAGTACGTACACGAAGGCGGGACGGCCGTGCAGGGCGGGCGGCAGCCGCTGCTCGGCGACGACCACGCACGCGTCGAGCGCGGCCAGCAGCGCGTACGTACGGGCCGCGACCGCCGGCGACATGCCCTGGGCGGGCTCGTCGACGAGCACCACGCGCACGCGCGGCGACAACGCCCGGCACAGGGCCAGCATCCGCTGCTCGCCTCCGGAGAGCGTGCCGGCCCGGCGCCCCAGCAGCGGCCGCAGCGCCGGGTAGGCGTCGAGGGCGCGGGCGGGGTCGGGGTCGGTGAGGGCGAGGTTCTCCCGCACGGTGAGGGAACCGAACACCGCCCGCCGCTCCGGCACCAGGCACAGCCCGCGCCGGGCCCGCTCGTACGCCGGTACGCCGGTCACGTCCCGCCCGTCCCACACCACGGCCCCGCCGGACAGCGGCACGTCACCGGCCAGCGCGCGCAGGGCGGTCGTGCGGCCGGAGCCGTTGCGGCCCAGCAGCACGGTGATGCCGGGGCCGGGCGCGGCGAGGGTGACGCCGTGCAGGGCCTCCAGGGGGCCGTACCGCACGCGCGCGTGGCGCAGGGAGATCACGGTCATGGGCCGGCCGTCTCCCCGAGGGTGTCCAGGACGCTCCCGGGCGGTCCGGAGGCGACGATCCGGCCCGCCGTCATCACGTGCACGACGTCGGCGAGGCCGGCGACCAGGTCGAGATCGTGCTCGACGACCAGGAGGGCCGTGCCGTCGGCGGCCAGTGCCCTCAGGATCCGGGCCAGCGCGGTGACCTCGGCGGTGTCGAGACCGGCGGCGGGTTCGTCGAGCAGCAGCACGCGCGGGGCGGCGGCGAGGGCCCGCGCGACCTCCACCCGGCGCAGCGTCCCGGTGGGGAGCCCGGCGGCGGGCCGCGCCCTCATCGGCCCGTCCAGACCGAAGAGCCGCAGCGTCCGCTCCACCGCGCCGGGATCACGCAGCCGGCCCCGCTCGGCGCCGACGCGCACGTTCTCGGCGACGGTCAGCGTCGGGAAGACCGCCAGCCGCTGGAACGTCCGCGCGATCCCGAGCCGGGCGCGGGCGTGCGCGGGCAGCCGCGTGATGTCCCGTCCGCCGAGCGAGACCGACCCCCGCGCGGGGCGCAGGGTCCCCGCCAGACAGTGGAACAGCGTGCTCTTCCCGGCCCCGTTGGGCCCGACGACGGCGGTCACCCGCCCGGCCCGGACGTCCAGATCCACCCCGTCCAACGCGGTGAACCCGCCGTACCGGACCCGCAGCCCGCGGGCGGCGAGCACAGGAGGGCCGGGGGCCGGTGCGGAGCCCTCTGCGCGCCGGCGCCCGGTTGGGGCGGTCGACGCCCCCGGGAAGGGCAGCTCCCGAGCCCGCCCGGGCGACGATTCCCCCGCCGCCGCTCGTGGTCCGCCGGTGGCTTCGGGGCGGCCGACGGCCTCCGTGCCCGGCTCGCCGGTCCGGGCGTTTGGGGCGGCCCGTTCCGGCGTCCCGGACCGGGAGCCGGCGCCGCGCCCGCCGGTCCGGGCGTCCGGTCGCGGTCCGGTGTTCGTCGCCGTCGCGCCCGCCGGGGTCCGGGGCGGCCCCGGTGGCGGTGCCGGAGGGCGCAGGCGGGCGCGGAGGCGTACGGCCAGGAGGGTCGGTGCCGGGCGGAGCCGGTTCGTCGCGTCCCGCAGCGCCGCGTACGGGCCGTCCGGGAAGCGGCCCGACAGGACCGCCAGGACGCCGATCACCGCCGCTGCCACGCCCCCGCGCGTGCCCGCGTCCAGGCCGACCAGGAGGGCCGCGGCGAGAAGGGCGCCCAGGGCGCTGTCGGCGCCCAGGACCACCACCGCGGCGAACCACAGCAGGCCCCGTACGGGGTCGTACGCGGCCGGGTCGAAGGCGCGCAGCCCCATGCCGAGCATGCCGCCGCCGAGCGCGGCCAGCGCCGCCCCGGACACGAAGGCGAGGAGTTTCAGCGACGGCACGCGCACGCCCGCCGCCCGCGCCCCGGACTCGTGGTCCCGCATCGCCGCCAGGGCCCGGCCCGTACGGCCCCGGCGCAGCGCCCGGGCAGCGAGCAGCGCGCACGCCAGGAGGACCAGTTCCAGGACGTAGTACGCGCGGTCGCCGTCGAAGCCCGCCGGGCGGCCCAGGGACAGTCCCGACGTGGCGTACGGCTGGTCGAAGACGAAACGGCTCACCCCGACGCCCACCGCGAACGTCGCCAGCGCCAGAGCGAGCCCCCGGCGGCCGATCGCCGGCCAGCCGGTCAGCACGCCCAGCGGGGCGACCAGGACGACCGCCACCGCGAGCGCGGCCAGCTCCGGCAGCCGGGGCAGGCCGGGGAAGCGGCCGGCCGCCAGCAGCGCCGTGAAGAGGGCGCCCAGCCCCGCGTACGCCGCCTGCCCGAGCGAGATCTGCCCGCCCCGGCCGGTGACCACCACCAGCGACAGCAGCACCACACCCAGCGCCGGCACCTGCACCGCCGTGTGCAGATCGCGCCCGGCGAAGCCCAGCGGCAGCAGGAACAGCACCCCGGCCACGATCCAGGCGCCCGGGTGAGCGGGCACCCGCGCGGTGGCCGGGCGCGGGAGCGCGTCGCGCGTACCGACGCCCGGCAGCACCAGGGCGGCGACCAGCAGCGCCACGACGAACAGGTTGGCGCCCACCGCCTGGAGCAACGGCTCGCCCCACCCGGACGGGTGCAGCCGCGTCAGCTGACTCTGCGCCACCCCGATGCCGAGCGCGACGACCACCGCCACCGTCGGACCGCGCATCCGCGCGGCGACCGCGACCGCCACCACCTCCATCACGAGCAGCGGCAGCCCGTACGGATCGAGCCGCACGTACGGCGCCAGCAGCACGCCGGTCAGACCGGCCGTGAACGAGCCGAACGCCCAGCCCGCCGCCGCCACCCGGTCCGCGTCCACACCGGCGAGCACGGCCAGTCGCCGGTCGTCCACGACAGCCCGCAGCTCCCGCCCGAACCGCGTCCGGCGGATCACCACCCCGACCCCGGCGGCCAGCACGACCACCACCGCCAGTTGTCCCCACGGCTCCGCGGGCACCAGCACCGGCGCGTCGTCCCGCGCCCCCCGCCCCCACAGCAGCGCCGCCCCGCCCACCAGCAGCACGAACACCCCGATGGACGCCACCAGCGCCCGCGCCGGGTCGCCGCCCCGCACGGACAGCGGCCGGAACACGGACCGCTCCAGCACCACCCCGATCCCCGGCGCCACCACCAGCAGCGTCAGCGCGGCGGCCCACCACAGCGGCCAGCCCCGGTCGACCACCAGGCCGCGCAGCACGTACGCGCACACCATCGCGATCGCGCCGTGCGCGAAGTTCAGCACCCCGGTCGCCCGGTACGTCACGATCAGACCGATCCCGGTGAGCGCCGCCGCGGCGCCCACCGACAGACCGGCCAGCGTGAGGTCGTACGTCAGCGAGGACATCGGCGAGGCCTCAGCCGGACCCGTCGGCGGGTTCGCAGATCGGGCAGGGCCCCAGCCCACCGTCCGCGACCAGCTTCCCGTCCACCGGAACCGCCTCCGCCTTCCCCGCGACCAGCGGGCAGTCCGCACGGTGCCACAGCGTCCCGCCCGGCACCATCAGCATCTCCGGGCTGACGGCCACCGGCCCGCCGGCCGGCCGTCCCGGCTCGTCGCCGCCGGGCGGCCCGGCGGCGACCAGCAGGCCGTACAGCTCCTCCACGCGGGTGGCGGCGAGCGCGTCCCGGCCGTGGGCGAGCAGCACCGCCCCGGCGACGATCAGCGCGGCGCCGGGGATGCTGCAGGAGGCCAGATAGGGCAGCTGCCGTTCGGCGTAACGCTCGCCCGAGACGCCGTACCAGCCGATGACGCACAGCACCGCGCCGACGGCGAGCGCGGCCCAGCCCGCCCAGAGGACGGGGTGCGCGATCCGGAGTCGGACTGTCCGCATGGCTTGCACTATGCCCCTTGGGACCCGACCCTGAAAGCACCGGGCGCATACGGTCCGGACCGACACCCGATTGGTGAGCCAGATGGTTCTCGGCAGTGGCATCGGGCGGGGGAACACGGGGACGGGAAGGCGCGGCCCACGGACGGCGGGACGGGGCACGGCGCTGGCCGCCGCCCTGTTCCTGGTCCTGGCGCCGGGCCTCGCGGCGTGCGGCGACGACGGCGGTGGCGGTGGCGGCGGGACCTCCACGCCGTCGCCGGACCGGACGACGAGCGCACAGGGCAGCGCGCCCGCGAACCAGGCGGAGGCCGAAGAGGAGATCCGGCAGAACTGGGAGAAGTTCTTCGACCCCCAGACCCCGGTGGAGGAGAAGAAGAAGCTCCTGCAGAACGGTGAGCTGCTGGGCCCGGTGCTCGAGGCGTTCAGCGGTGACAACCGCGTCGGACAGGTGAAGGCGGAGGTCACCGAGATCGCGTTCGTCTCACCGACCGAGGCGGACGTGACGTTCACCCTGACCCTCAGGGGAGCCACCGCCCTCCCGGACGCCTCCGGCGTCGCCGTCGACGACGACGGCACCTGGAAGGTGTCCGTCAAGTCCCTGTGCGCGCTGGTGCAACTGAGCGGCGATGAATCGCCCCCGGACATTCCGGGCTGCTGAGGTCCTCGCCGCGGCGGCGCTCCTCGTCCTGACCGCGGCCTGCGGCAGCCGTCTGCCGGAGAGCGACTTCGAGCACGGCGACCGTCCGTCCGCGACCGCCCGGGGCGCCGGCGAGCCGATCCGCGTCGGCATCGTCACCAGCGCCACCAGCCCGGTCGGCGGCGGCGTCTTCACCGGTCCGCGCGACGGCGCGAAGGCCTGGTTCGACCGGCTCAACGCGCGCGGCGGCATCGACGGCCGGCGCGTCGAGGTGCGGCCGTGCGACGACGGCGGCAGCGGCGTCGGCAACAACGAGTGCGTGCACAGGCTGATCGACGAGGAGAAGGTCGTCGCCCTGGTCGCCACCACCGCCCTGGACTACGCGGGCGCCCCCCGCGTCTCCCGCGCGGGCGTCCCCGACATCGGCGGCCAGCCCATCGGCGCCGCCTACGACACCTACCCGCACCTCTACGGCGTCTACGGCAGCGAGGCGCCCAGGAACGGCACCCCCGGCTGGGACGGCAAGCTGTACGGCGGCACCGAGGTCTACCGCTACTTCAAGCGCGAGCACGGCGCCCGCACGGCCGCCGTCGTCTCCTACAACCAGTCCGCGTCCGCCGCCTACGCCCGGCTCGTCGAACGCGGCCTGAAGGCCGAGGGCTACAAGGTGGTCACCGAGCAGGTCGACTTCGCGCTGCCCAACTTCCGCGCGGTGGCCGCCGACCTGAAGCAGCAGGGCGCCGACCTGGTCTTCGACGCCATCGACGGCCACGGCAACGCCCGCCTGTGCCAGGCCATGGACGACGTCGGCGTCCGGGTCACCGCCAAGGTCACCAACGTGCAGAACTGGACGTCCACCGTCGCCGAGGACTACAAGGACGCGCCGCACTGCCGCAACGCCCTGTGGGCGACCGGCTCCAGCCGCAACTTCGAGGACACCGGCCACCCGGCCGTACGCGCGTTCCGGGACGCCACCGAGGGCCTCAGGACGCACTCCCAGTGGCAGCTGGAGGGCTGGGCCGCCGCCCGCTGGTTCACCGACGCGGCGCGGTCCTGCGCCCGTACGGGCATCACGCGGGCGTGCGTCGACGCCTACGTCGGCCGTGCCCGGGACTACACCGCGGGCGGACTGCTGCTGCCCGTCTCGTTCGAACGCTCGCCCGAGCCGCCGGCCACGAGCCGGACCTGTCTGTCCGTGGCCCGCTGGCGGGACGGCGAGGGCTGGGTGTCGCAGGGCGACATGAACCGCACCTGCTTCACGGTGCCGCAACTGGCCTACGAACCCTGATCCTCGCCCCCTTCAGGACAGTGGCTGTCCGCGACGGCTGGCAGACTCGCCCGCATGTTGGAGACCTCGGCACGCCTGCTGCGCCTGCTGTCCCTGCTCCAGGCCCACCGCGAGTGGTCCGGCGCCGATCTCGCCGACCGGCTCGGGGTCAGTGCCCGTACCGTGCGCCGGGACGTGGACCGGCTGCGCGGGCTCGGCTACCCCGTCAACGCCAGCCCGGGCACCGGCGGCGGCTACCAGCTGGGCGCGGGCGCCGAACTGCCGCCGCTGCTGCTGGACGACGAGGAGGCCGTGGCCGTCGCCGTCGGGCTGCGCACCGCCGCCGGGCAGGGCGTCGAGGGCATCGGCGAGAGTTCCGTACGGGCCCTCGCCAAGCTGGAACAGGTGCTGCCGGACCGGCTGCGCCGCCGCGTGGGCGCCCTGAACGCCTTCACCGTGCCCATGCTGCGCGGTCCCCGCGCGGATGCGGTCGACCCGGCCGTGCTGACCGAACTGGCCCACCTCTGCCGGGACGCCGAGCGCCTGCGCTTCGAGTACCGGGGCCACGACGGCACGCGGACCCGCCGCACCGTGGAGCCGCACCGCCTGGTGTGCTCCGAGCGCCGCTGGTACCTGGTCGCCTGGGACGTCGACCGCGCGGACTGGCGCACCTTCCGCGCGGACCGCATCACCCCCGCGCCGCCGCACGGACCGCGCTTCGTCCCGCGCGAACCGCCCGCCGAGGACCTGGCCGCCTATGTCTCCCGGGGCGTCTCCACGCGCGCGTACGCCTCGCACGCCGTGGTCCGCCTGCTGGTGCCCGTGGAGGAGGCCGCCGAGCGGATCTCGCCCACCACGGGAACGCTGGAGGCGGAGGGCCCGGACAGCTGTCTGCTGCGGACCGGGGCCGCGAGCCTCGACGGCATGGTGGTGCACGTGATGCTGCTGGGCTTCGAGTTCGAGGTGCTGGAGCCGGACGGGCTGCTCGACGTGATCAGAGCGGCTCAGAGCCGGCTTGCTCGCTCCTTGGCTCGGGCTGCGACGTCACCGCCGCGTACTCCGGATGGTTCAGGTCGAACGCCGGCGACTCCGAACGGATCCGGGGCAGCGTCGTGAAGTTGTGCCGGGGCGGCGGACACGAGGTCGCCCACTCCAGGGAACGCCCGAACCCCCACGGGTCGTCGACCTCGACCTTCTCGCCGTACTTGGCCGTCTTCCAGATGTTGTAGAGGAACGGCAGCGTGGACATGCCGAGCAGGAACGCGCCGATGGTGGAGACGGTGTTCAGCGCGGTGAAGCCGTCCGCCGCCAGGTAGTCGGAGTAGCGGCGCGGCATGCCCTCGGCGCCCAGCCAGTGCTGCACCAGGAACGTGGTGTGGAAGCCGACGAACAGCGTCCAGAACTGGATCTTGCCCAGCCGTTCGTCCAGCATCTTCCCGGTGAACTTGGGCCACCAGAAGTAGAACCCGGCGAAGGTCGCGAAGACGACGGTGCCGAAGACCACGTAGTGGAAGTGCGCGACGACGAAGTACGAGTCCGTCACGTGGAAGTCCAGTGGCGGCGACGCGAGGAGCACCCCGGTCAGCCCGCCGAACAGGAACGACACCAGGAACCCGGTCGCCCACAGCATGGGCGTCTCGAAGGACAGCGAGCCCTTGATCATGGTGCCGGTCCAGTTGAAGAACTTCACGCCCGTCGGCACCGCGATCAGGAAGCTCATGAAGGAGAAGAACGGCAGCAGCACGGCGCCGGTCGCGAACATGTGGTGCGCCCACACCACCACCGACAGACCCGTGATGGCCATGGTGGCGCCCACCAGCGTCAGATAGCCGAACAGCGGCTTGCGGCTGAAGACCGGGATGATCTCCGTGACGATCCCGAAGAACGGCAGCGCGATGATGTAGACCTCGGGATGGCCGAAGAACCAGAACAGGTGCTGCCACAGCAGCGCCCCGCCGCTCGCGGCCTCGAAGACCTGCGAGCCGAACCTCCGGTCCGCCTCCAGCACCAGCAGCGCCGCCGCGAGCACCGGGAACGCCAGCAGGATCAGGATCGACGTGAACAGCGTGTTCCAGGTGAACAGCGGCATCCGGAACATCGTCATCCCGGGGGCGCGCATCCCGACGATGGTGGTGATGAAGTTGACCGCGCCGAGGATGGTGCCGAAGCCGGACAGCGCGAGCCCCATGATCCACAGGTCCGGGCCGAGGCCGGGGGAGTACTCCATGCTGTTCAGCGGCGCGTAGGCGAACCAGCCGTAGGCGGCCGGGCCCCCGGTGACCACCAGCGAACCGAGCACGATCAGCCCGCCGAAGAGGAACAGCCAGTACGAGAACATGTTCAGCCGGGGGAAGGCCACGTCGGGCGCCCCGATCTGCAGCGGCATCAGCTCGTTGGCGAACCCCGCGAAGCTGGGCGTCGCGAACAGCAGCAGCATGATCGTGCCGTGCATGGTGAACATCTGGTTGAACTGCTGGTTGTCGATGAGCTGCAGTCCGGGCCGGGCCAGTTCGGCGCGCATCAGCAGCGCCATCACGCCGGCGATCAGGAAGAACACGAACGACGTGATCAGGTAGAGGTGGCCGATCTTCTTGTGGTCGGTGGTGGTCAGCCAGTCGATCACCAGCTGCCCGCGCCGCTGCCGGCGCGCCGGTCGCGCCGCCGCCTGGACGGTCTGCGTCCCCATCGCTCGCCCCTTCGCTTCTCGCGCGCCGGGCCCCGCCGGGAGCCCGCGCCACAGGTACCTCCGGGCCCACGCCATGATGCTCGCCCCTGCCGGTCTCCGACAGAGGACGTGGCGGATCGTGTGACGGAAACGCGCATTTTCTGTGCGCACCGGTTTGCGTGATCATGCGCGGCGACGGAAAAGGAATGGGGCCCGGGAGTACTTCCCCCGGCACTTTCCGCCGGAGTTAATCGCGCCCGTGGTGTGACACGCGGGAATTACGTTCGAATGCCTGCGGAAGGCGTACCGAGCCGTCCGTCCGGGTGACGGTCACCGTCACGAACGTCTGTCGTGATCCTGTGACAGAAGTGTGACCGCGGAGGGATCCGTCCGGGTGTTCCCGCTTCCGGCTTCCCCGCTCCCGGGCCAGGGCATAGCGTGGCCGCATGGCACCCATTCCGACACCCTCCGCGGAACCCCACGACAGTCCTGACGCCTATGTCGGCCTCGCGGCGGACCGGGCCGAGCGCCTCGCGCGGGAGCGCGGCTGGTCGACCGTGCGGGCGCTGGCCCCGGGGACGATCATCACCATGGAGTACCGCGTGGGCCGGCTGAACTTCGAGGTGAAGGAGGGCCGGGTGGCGCGGGCCTGGAAGGGCTGACACACGGCGACGGCCCCGGTTCCGGTGAGGGAACCGGGGCCGTCGCCGTGGCGTGCGCGCCCCTCAGGGGCGAGTGGCCGACGTCGTACCGCGCGGGTGGCGCTCCGCGTGCTGCGGGCGGCGACTGCCACCCGGGGTGACCGGGGAGCGCTCCGCGCGGGTCGTGTGCGGTCCGGGGGCCAGATAGGCGGGCGACCGGGGGGCCGGGCGGCCCGTGGGAACCGGCTCGGGAGCCGTGGCCGCGCGGTCGGGGAGCGACTTGACCACGACGGGCCGCCCGAGCGGGCCGGCCTCCGCCGTGCCCTCCCGAGGTGTTTGCCAGCGGGCGCGCAGGGCGAAGATCCGCGCCTCCGCGCGGGCGATCACCGGCTCGAACCAGGGCAGCGCCAGCAGGATCAGCAGGCCCGCGACCCAGCCCAGGAGCACGTCGCTCAGCCAGTGGGTCCCGATGTAGACGGTGGACAGCCCCACACCGAGCGAGGTCACGGCCGACAGCGCGGACAGCCAGCGGCGCGCTCTCGGGGTGGAGGCCAGATAGGCCAGGATTCCCCAGGTCACCACGGCGTTGGCGGTGTGGCCGCTGGGAAATATATCGCCGCCGAGCCACATCTCGTTCGAGCCGATCTCGGTCGCGTAGTGCGGTCCGAGGCGCCCCATGCCGTACTTCGCGGCACCGACGGTGACGTTGAGCAGCAGCAGGGAGACGCCGAGGGCGAGCAGCGGACGCAGGGTGTGCTGCCGCCAGGAGCGCCAGCCCAGCCAGGCCGCCACCATCACCGCCGTCGGGCCGCGCTGGCCGAGGACCACGTAGTAGTCGACGAAGGCGTGGATCTCGGGCCACTGCTGGTAGGGGCGGAAGAACATCACCTGCCAGTCCAGCCGGACCAGCCAGGAGGTGATCAGTACGGCCCACACGATCGCCAGGTAGAAGGCCAGGGCGGCGCCGAACAACACCATCCGGTGCCGGCTCATTCGCGGCATGCCGACGTGAGCCGGTCGTTCCGGCTCACGATCCAGCCTCGCGAACACCCGGTCCAGGCGGGTGGGCTTCCGTTCGGTACGCACCCAATCGACGTTACAGCGAGTGAGCGCGGAACCCCGTCGAATCAGCCTCTTTGTGATGACGATGTGATGTGGCATTCCTCTCAGGAGGGCCTTTATCTCCGGCGAATCCACAAACCCCGGATGCTGCGGACTTCAATTCCTTTGATCATTCCGGGGGAGGGTTTTATCGCGCTTTTGAATTCGTTCACCGGGGGCTGGTGCGGAATTTCCTCGGCGCTCATCGGCCGTTCCGGGCGGGGCAGGGCGGGGCAGGGCGGGTCAGGGCGGACCGGAGCCGTTCAGCCAGAAGGCGCCGTACACCGCCGAGGCCGTCGCGACCGCCCCCACGACCAGCGCGGACCTGGGCGTACGCAGCCGGGCCAGGGCCAGGGCGAGGGGCAGCAGCAGGGGGAAGGCGGGCAGCAGCAGCCGCGGTTTCGAGCCGAAGTAGCTCGACGCGCACAGGGCGAGCGCGGTGACGATCCCGGCGTACACCAGCAGGGGGAGCGGCTGGCGCCGCCGTACGCAGACGACGTACAGCCACACCACGAGGCCGACGCCGACCACCAGTGCGAGGCCCGCCAGGGCGGACGGGAACGACGTGAACTTGTCGGCGACGAAGCGGGCGAAGGCGTAGCCCCCGTCGAAGCCGTTCCGCCAGCCGGCCTGCACGTCGAGGTACCCCAGCGGCCCGTCGCCGGTCCGGTGCCCCACCCACAGGACGTAACCGGCGGCTCCGAGGGGCGCGAGGAGCATGCCGAGCGCCCGGCGCAGGCGCACGCCGGAGGTGTCCGTCGTACGCGGGGCGCCCTCCGGTGTCCGTGTGCGCCGGGTGATCACGGGAGCGCCGGCGCGTTCCCCGGCCCGCGCGCCGCCCTCCGGCACCGCGCTGCGATCCCGCGCGAAAGAAGTCCGGTACCGCGCGGGGGAGGAGCGGTCCCGCGCGGAGGTCCGTTCCCGCAGGAACGAGGTGATGCCCGCCGCCCACACCGCCGCGACCACCGCCAGTCCCACCGGGCGGGTCAGTCCCGCCAGGCCCGCCAGGACGCCCGCCGTCACCCAGCGCCCCGTCAGCACGGCGTACAGCGACCACGCGGCGAGCGCGGTGAACAGGGACTCGCTGTACGCCATCGACTGCACGATCCCGACCGGCAGCACCGCCCACAGCAGCACCGCGCACACCCCGGCCCGGCGCCCGTACAGATGGTCGGCCACCGCGAAGATCCCCCAGGCCGCCGCGAGCGAGGCGAGCACGCTCACCACGAAGCCCCCGTCGGCGTACGACAGCGGCGACACCGCCGCCACCAGCCGCTCCAGCCACGGGAGCAGCGGGAAGAACGCCAGGTTGGAGTGCACGTCACCGTTGGGCAGCCGCACCTCGTAGCCGTACCCCAGCTCGGCCACCCTCGTGTACCAGAGCGAGTCCCAGCGGGCGGTCAGCAGGGTGTACGCGTCCTTGCCGCGCGCCCCGCTCCACAGGGCCAGCGCGACCAGGCCCAGGGCGCGCACGGCGGCGTACCCGAGGAGCGCCGGAGCGGCCCGGCGCAGTGCGCCGGAGCGGGCCGGGACGGCGGGCGCGTCGAGATCGTTCACGCGCCCGATTATCGACCCGGAGCGGAACCGGCCCGCCCGGCGGGGCGTGTGACCCCGACGGGGGAAGTGGTGTACGCCACACCGATCCGCCGGAGCTGTGAGACGCCCGCCACTCGACCCCGGCTCCCACTCGCGTACTCTGACGTGTCACTCGCCGTTCGCTGCGCGGGCCGGAGACCACCGCTCCTCTCCGGCCGAGTCACGGGGGAGTCCCCGACCCCGTGAGCCCGCCGATCGCGAGGGAACATCTGGGAGGTACGTACATGTCCGGGACGACCACGGCCGCCGCCGCGCTGCGCCGTCGGGCGGCCGGGGCCGGTGCCAACCGCTGGGTGGTGCTCGTCGTCCTCTGCGTCAGCCTGCTGCTGGTCGCCGTCGACGCCACCGTGCTGCACGTCGCGGTCCCCGCCGTCACCGAGGACCTGCGGCCCGGCGCGATGGAGCTGCTCTGGATCGTCGACGCCTACCCCTTGGTCTGCGCCTCGCTGCTGATCCTCTTCGGCACCCTCGGCGACCGGATCGGCCGCAGACGCGTCCTGCTGCTCGGCTACGCCCTGTTCGGCGTCGCCTCCGGCATGGCGGCCCTCGCGGACAACGCCCCGGTGCTGATCGTGGCGCGGGCGCTGCTCGGCGTCGGCGGCGCGATGATCATGCCGGCGACGCTGTCGATCCTGCGCCAGGTCTTCCCGGACCGGCGCGAGCGGGCGCTGGCCATCGGCATCTGGAGCGCGGTCGCCGCCGTGGGCGCGGCGGTCGGCCCCCTGCTCGGCGGCTTCCTGCTGGAGCACTTCTGGTGGGGCTCGGTGTTCCTGGTCAACATCCCGCTGATGCTGGTCAGCCTCCCGGTCGGGCGGCTCCTGCTGCCCGAGTCGAAGGGCGCGGACGACGGCCCCTGGGACGTGGCCGGCGCGCTGATGGCCGCCGCCGGACTGTTCGCGGTGGTCCTCGGCGTGAAGCGGCTCGGCGGCGGGGCCTCCGCCGCCGGCGTGTGGACCGTGCTGCCGCTGCTCGTGGGCGCCGGACTGCTGACCGCCTTCGTGCGCCGGCAGCGGCGCCGTACGCATCCGCTGGTCGACCTGCGGATGTTCGCCCGGCCGGCGTTCAGTACGTCGGTGGGCTGCATCGTGCTGGCGATGCTGGCCCTGGTGGGCCTGGAACTGATCGCGGCCCAGTACCTCCAGCTCGTGCTCGGGCTCTCCCCGCTGGAGACCGGGCTGCGCCTGCTGCCGCTGACGATCGCGGCGATGGCGGCGGGCCTGGCGGGCGCGCGGATGCTGCGCCGGTTCGGCCCGCGCCGCATGGTCTGCTCCGGTTTCTGCCTGACGGCCGCCGCGGTGGTGGTCCTGACCGCGATGGGCGGACAGGACGACTGGCCGCTGCTGCTGACCGGTTTCGTCCTGCTCGGCTTCGGCCTGGAGACCACGCTGTTCGGGGCGTACGAGTCGATGCTGAGCGAGGCGCCGCCGGACCGGGCCGGCGGGGCGGCGGCGATCGGCGAGACCTCCTACCAGCTCGGCGCCGGCATGGGGATCGCGCTCCTCGGCAGCGTGATGAACGCGGCGTACGCGCCCGGCCTTGCCGGGGTGCCCGGGGTGCCGGGGGCGGCGTCCTCGGCGGCGTCGCACTCGCTGGGGGAGGCGTACGAGGTGGCCGACGGGCTCGGCGGGCCGGCGGGGAGTGCGCTGCGGGAGGCGGCGCGGCACGCGTTCGTGCACGGGCTGCATGTGACGTTGCTGGTCAGCGCGGGGCTGTTGTTGCTCGGGGCGTTGATGGCGTTGCGGCTGCCGCGGACGATGCAGTGTGAGGGGGTGGCGGTGGAGGTGCCCGCGCCGCGGGAAGCGGTGGAGTCACGCGTCTCGGTGTGACCGTCTTGGTCGCCCACCCGCGCACCACCCGTTCACCGCGGATCGAGAGGTGGACGTCGCCCGTGGGGGCCGTCGGCCGCCATCGGCGTCCGCGCGCGGCCCTGCGCGGTCCTTCGTCGTCCGGCGTCCGCGCGCGGTCCTTCGTCGTCACGGCCGCCCGTGCGCCCCGCCCACCGCGAGCCGCCGACGGCGGCGCGCCCCCCGGGAGAGGCGCACCTCTCGACGAGCGGGGAACGAGCGCCGCGCGGCTGGGAGAGCGGGGTGGACGTGCGGGAGACTGCCGCGTAACGTCGGCCCAGAGCCGTAACTAGCACTGCTAGTTTTGTCGTTCCCGGAGGGTGCCCCCATGTCCGCGTCCGCGAAGTTGCCCCCCTTCGACCCCGCCGACCCCCTCGGCCTCGACGACCTGCTGGAGCCGGAGGACCTGGCCGTCCGGGACACCGTGCGCGCCTGGGCCGCCGACCGGGTGCTCCCGTACGTCGCCGACTGGTACGAGAAGGGCGAACTGCCCGGCATCCGGGAACTGGCCCGGGAACTCGGCGGGATCGGCGCGCTCGGCATGTCCCTCGACGGCTACGGCTGCGCGGGCGCGAGCGCCGTCCAGTACGGGCTCGCCTGTCTGGAGCTGGAGGCGGCCGACTCCGGGATCCGCTCCCTGGTCTCCGTACAGGGCTCGCTCGCCATGTACGCCATCCACCGCTTCGGCAGTGAGGAGCAGAAGCAGCGGTGGCTGCCCGGGATGGCGTCCGGCGAGGTCATCGGCTGCTTCGGGCTCACCGAACCCGACCACGGCTCCGATCCCGCCTCGATGCGCACCCACGCCAAGCGCGACGGCGGGGACTGGGTGCTGGACGGACGCAAGATGTGGATCACCAACGGCTCCGTGGCCGGGGTCGCCGTGGTGTGGGCGGGGACCGAGGACGGGATCCGCGGCTTCGTCGTGCCCACCGACACCCCCGGCTTCTCGGCGCCCGAGATCAAGCACAAGTGGTCACTGCGCGCCTCCGTCACCAGCGAGCTGGTCCTCGACGACGTACGACTGCCCGCCGACGCCGTGCTGCCCGAGGTGACCGGCCTCAAGGGTCCGCTCAGTTGTCTCTCGCACGCCCGGTACGGGATCGTCTGGGGCGCGATGGGCGCCGCGCGGAGCTCCTTCGAGGCGGCGGTCGACTACGCGAAGTCGCGGGAGCAGTTCGGGCGGCCCATCGGCGGGTTCCAGCTCACCCAGGCCAAACTCGCCGACATGGCGGTCGAACTGCACAAGGGGATCCTGCTCGCCCACCATCTGGGGCGGCGCATGGACGCCGGCCGCCTGCGTCCCGAGCAGGTCAGCTTCGGCAAGCTCAACAACGTCCGCGAGGCCATCGACATCTGCCGCACGGCGCGGACGATCCTCGGTGCCAACGGGATCTCGCTCGAGTACCCGGTGATGCGGCACGCGACCAACCTGGAATCGGTGCTCACCTACGAGGGCACCGTGGAGATGCACCAGCTCGTGCTGGGCAAGGCGCTCACCGGGCTCGACGCCTTCCGGTGAGCCTTTCGAGGGGGGGCAGGGCCGGCGAGCGGCCCTGCCTCAGCTCTGGTTGAAGAAGCCGTCCGACCGGTGCGCGGCCGGCTCGCCGCTGACGACCTCGGTGTCGGCCGGGCTGAGCAGGAACACCCGGTTCGACACCCGCTCGATGGAACCGCGCAGACCGAAGATCAGGCCCGCGGCGAAGTCGACGACGCGCTTGGCGTCACCGGCGTCCATGGCCGTGAGGTTCATGATGACGGGCACGCCCTCGCGGAACAGCTCGCCGATGGCGCGGGCGTCCCGGAAGCTGTCCGGGGTGACCGTGCCGATCCGGCGCCCCCTCTCCTCGGCGACGTCCGCGGCCACCTTGACCCGCGGATCGGTGACCCAGGCCTCGCCGGACTCGGCCCCGTCGGAGTAGTCGTCGTCGTAGTAACGCTCGTCTTCGTTGTCGTCGACGAGGCCGAGCCAGGCACTCGCCTTGCGTACCGATCCCATGGACGCCTCCTCTCACAGCGGTCTTGTCTGCTTTCCGCATCCCTATGGTCGTCCATGATGCGGACGTCGCGCCAAGTGGATAGACGCCGCGCGGGGGGTTTGTGACGGTACTGGTGCACAGCTCATCCGTCGAGAGTCCGGGTTTCCCAAGGGTCCTGGTGTAAACGGCTGCTGACTGTGAGTGAAATATGATTCTTCCCGGCGTACGGGTGAGGAAGGGTGCGTACGGGTGAACACCGGGGCCGATACGATGCCGCCGCTGAACGTCGTACAACTGCACGGGGGAACGTCGTGTTCGGAATGGTCAGGCCGTGTCGGCACCGGCTCGGGGAGAAGCTCACCGCCCAGTGGATGGCCCATCTGTGCGGGCTGTGCCTCGCGTTGCGCGGGGACCACGGGCAGCTCGCGCGGATCGTCACCAACTATGACGGGCTCCTCATATCCGTCCTGACGGAGGCTCAGTCGGAACGCCCGGACGCGGGACGGCGCACCGCGGGACCGTGTCCGCTGCGCGGCATGCGCACCGCGTCCGTCGCGCACGGCGAGGGCGCGCGGCTCGCGGCGGCCGTCTCCCTCGTCCTCGCCTCCGCCAAGGTGCGCGACCATGTCGCCGACGGCGACGGAATGCTGGCGCGCAGGCCGGTCGCGCTCGCCGCGCGGCGGGTCGCCGCGAGCTGGGACCGGGCGGGAGCGCGGACCGGTTCGGACGTCGGGTTCGACACCGCCGTCCTCGTCGACGCCGTGGACCGGCAGACCGGCATCGAGACCCTCGCCGGGCCCGGCACCCCGATCCTCACCGTCACCGAGCCGACCGAGACCGCGACGGCCGCGGCCTTCGCGCACACCGCGGTGCTGGCCGGCCGGCCGCGCAACGCCGTACCGCTCGCGGAGGCCGGACGCCTCTTCGGGCGTCTCGCGCATCTCCTGGACGCCGTGGAGGACCGGGAGGCCGACGCCGCCTCGGGCGCCTGGAACCCGCTCACCGCCACCGGGACCCCGCTGGAGGAGGCCCGCCGGCTCGCCGACGACGCGGTGCACGGCATCCGGCTCGCGCTGCGCGAGGTGGAGTTCGAGGACGGCGGTCTCGCGCACCGGCTGCTCGTCCATGAATTGCCCAACTCCGTCCATCGCGCCTTCGGTACGGTCTCCTGTGCCCACGGAACCGGCCCCTACGCGCCTCCCGGCACCCCCGGTGGCCCGCTGCCCCCCGAGCCGCCGCGCCGCGACCGGCGCGGACTGCTGGCCGGCTGCGCCGTGTGGCTGGGGCTCGCCTGCACCTGCCAGTTGTGCTGCGGCACCTACGACGACCCCTGGAGCCGGGAGCAGAAGCAGGGGCCCTGCGCCAACTGCGACTGCGGCGGGTGCGGCGACTGCTGCAACTGCTGTGAGTGCTGCAACTGCTGCGGTGAGGACGGGTGCTGCGACGGCTGCGACTGCGGCTGCGACTGCTGACGGACCGGCTATCCGGAGGGGCGAATTCCGGACACCGTGCGGCTGTTCGACCGGCCGTGACGCCTGCGCGATGCGGGTGTGACCACGGGTAACGCGATCCCGCGCGAGGATCAAATCTCATAGAAGGTTCAAAGGTTCACGGCCAAAAGGCACCCTTGCGCCGAACGGTCGGTCGGCCGAATACTCGCTTCTCACAGCGCTTGTCAGGGGCACGGCGTGTTCGGAATCCGGGCACCAGGCTCCCTGGCTGCGCCTCACGGGCCCATAAACCCCACGAGGGCCCCCTACTTCCTTTTGTGGAGGAACGAGAAGTGAGGATCAAGCGCACCACCCCCCGCAGCGGCATCTCGAGACGGACTCGGCTGATCGCCGTAGCCACCGGCTTCGTGGCCGCCGCCGCGATCGTGGTCCCCAGCGCGAACGCGGCCGAGACCCCCACCACCTTCAGCTCCGCCGAACTCAAGAGCGTGAGCGGCTCGGTGCTGGAGGCCGACGTCCCGGGCACCGCCTGGGCCGTCGACAGCAAGACCAACCGGGTGCTGCTCACCGTCGACAGCACCGTCTCCCAGGCCGAGATCGACAAGATCAAGCGGCAGGCCGGGGACGACGCCGCCGCGATCACCGTCAAGCGCACCCCGGGCAAGATCAGCAAGCTCATACAGGGCGGCGACGCCATCTACGCGAGCAGCTGGCGCTGCTCCCTCGGCTTCAACGTCCGCAGCAGCAGCGGTGCCGAGTACTTCCTGACCGCCGGTCACTGCACCGACGGCGCGGGCACCTGGTACTCCAACTCCGCGCGCACCTCGGCCATCGGCTCGACGGCCGGGTCCAGCTTCCCGGGCAACGACTACGGCATCGTCCGGTACACCGGGTCCGTCAGCCGGCCCGGCACCGCGAACGGCGTGGACATCACCCGCGCGGCCACCCCGAGCGTGGGCACCACCGTCATCCGCGACGGCTCCACCACCGGCACCCACAGCGGCCGGGTCACCGCCCTGAACGCCACCGTCAACTACGGCGGCGGCGACGTCGTCGGCGGGCTGATCCAGACCACGGTCTGCGCCGAGCCCGGCGACTCCGGTGGCGCGCTCTACGGCAGCAACGGCACCGCGTACGGTCTCACCTCCGGCGGCAGCGGCAACTGCTCCTCCGGCGGTACGACCTTCTTCCAGCCGGTGACGGAGGCCCTGAGCGCCTACGGCGTCAGCGTCTACTAGGAGCGGCCCGCCGGGACCGGCCGGCACCACCGGTCCCACGGATCCCCCCTCGCAGCCGGCAGCACCACGAGCCCCCGCACGGCGATCGCCGTGCGGGGGCTCACCCTTGCCACGGGCACGAGGGGTCGAATTCAAGCCAAGGCGGAATCCCGCGTACCGTACCGCCGGTTACTCCCTCGTAGCGTTTGCAGTGCGAACCGCCCTGCGTGTCCATGACCTGTCAGGACATAGGGGGCGCACGGCCGTTGTCGTACGCGCGTCCTGAAGTCGACCTTGTGTGCTCCCTGTGGGGTTCGGAAGAGTAGGCGCCGTTCGACCGGCACGGGCGTGGCTTCTTCTGTGTTCTGCCCCCGTCGCCGTACACCTTCCGGTCCGATGAGGTCCCCACAACCTCCCGGACCGTCCCCCCACAGGAGGACGTGAGTTGAAGCACCGACGCATACCCGGGCGACGTGCGGTCATGGCGGGTGCGGGCATCGCCGCACTGGCCGCCGGCGCGGTCACCTTCCAGACTGCGAACGCCAGCGAGGTCCCGGCGGACTCCGCGCCCCGGACCCTCTCGATCGGAGCGGCCGGAAAGCTCGCCTCGACGCTCACCCAGGACCTGGGCGCCGACGCGGCGGGAACGTACTACGACGCGAAGAGCAAGGCCCTCGTGGTGAACGTGCTCGACGAGGCCGCCGCCGAGACCGTCGAGTCGGCCGGCGCCGAGGCGAGAGTCGTGGCGAACTCCCTCGCCGAGCTGAAGAGCGCGCGCACCACCCTCGAGCAGGACGCCACCATCCCGGGCACCGCCTGGGTGACCGACCCGACCACCAACAAGGTCGTCGTCACCGCGGACCGTACGGTCTCCGAGGCCGAGTGGGCCAAGCTGACGAAGGTCGTCGACTCCCTCGGCGCCAAGGCCGAACTCCAGCGCACCAAGGGCGAGTACAAGCCCTTCGTCGCGGGCGGCGACGCCATCACCGGCAACGGCGGGCGCTGCTCGCTCGGCTTCAACGTGACCAAGGGCGGCGAGCCGCACTTCCTCACCGCCGGGCACTGCACCGAGGGGATCTCCACCTGGTCGGACTCCTCAGGCACCGTGATCGGCGAGAACGTGGACTCCAGCTTCCCGGGCGACGACTACGGCCTGGTCAAGTACACCGCCGACGTCGCCCACCCGAGCGAGGTGAACCTCTACGACGGCTCCACGCAGGCGATCTCCGGCGCCGCCGAGGCCACCGTCGGCATGCGGGTGACCCGCAGCGGCTCCACGACCCAGGTGCACTCCGGCACGGTCACCGGTCTGGACGCCACCGTGAACTACGGCAACGGCGACATCGTCAACGGTCTCATCCAGACCGACGTGTGCGCCGAGCCCGGAGACAGCGGCGGCTCGCTCTTCTCCGGCAGCAGCGCGGTCGGCCTCACCTCCGGTGGCAGCGGCGACTGCACCTCGGGCGGTACGACCTTCTTCCAGCCGGTGACGGAGGCCCTCTCGGCGACCGGCACCCAGATCGGCTGAACCCCGCCTCCTACGACCGGCCCGTTCCTCCGCGCAGAGGAACGGGCCGGTCTCATTCGGCCCACGGCGGCACGACGCGCGTGCCGTCGGCCAGGGTCGCCTCCAGGCCGCGGGAGGTGGTGACCCAGGAGACGGCGACCTCGGTGGCCGGGTTCTCGACGGCGAGGGTCGCGCCGGGGTTGATGATCACCGTGTCGCCGGCGGTGACGCGGTGAGTGGTGCCGTCGAGGGTGATCAGCAGCTCGCCGGAGAGAAGGTGGAAGATCTCCTCCCGGTCGACGGTGTGCGCGGGCGCCCTCGTACCGGCGGGGATCTCGCCCCGCCAGGCGCACAGCTCCTTGCTGCCGGTGGAGGAAGTGGCGTACGAGACGAAACGGGCACCGTGCATCTCGTGGACGACGGCGTCGGACGGGCGGACGACGGGCATGACGGCCCCTTTCAATAGTCAAGTAACTTGACCATATGGTCAACCCACTTGACCATTTCGTCAAGGTGCTTGAATTTCCCCGTGCAGAACTCCGAGGCCGTCACCCTGTCCGCCGCCCTGCTCGCCGTCGCCGGCGAGCTCACCCGGCGCATCCATGACGGGGTGGTCGCCCGCGGCTTCGAGGGGGTGCGGCCCGCGCACGGTTTCGCCTTCACCCGGCTCGCCCCGGACGGTGCGACGGTCACCGACCTGGCGGTCCACCTCGGAGTGACCAAACAGGCCGCGAGCCAGCTCGTCGACGAGCTGGTGCGCAAGGGGTACGCCGAGCGGCGCCGGCACCCCGCGGACGCGCGGGCCCGGCTCGTCGTGCTGACCGAGGCGGGGTGGGCCTGCACCCGGGCGGCCGAGGAGGCGGCGGTGGAGGCCGTACGGGCCTGGGGCGAGGTGCTGGGGGAGGCGGAGGCGCGCGAACTGGCGCGCAAGCTGCTGCGCATCGCGCCCGACGGGCCGATTCGTCCCGTTTGGTGACGCACTGTCAGGTGCGGGTGCGTCGCCGCCGGTTGACGCCGGAAGTTTTTACCGACGCGTAACTTCCCAGTTTTACTACTCGTCCGTAACTTGACGAGTGAACAGCGTCCTCGTGATCCGGATCACAGGGAGCAAGGCCCCCACCCTTCCCCCGTACCGCAAGGAGATCACGCGATGCTGCCCTGGAAGCGAGTGATCAGACCCCTCGCCGCGCTGCTGCTGGCCGCGGGCCTCACCCTCCCCACCGCCGCCGGCGCCCACGCCGCCACCGCGCCCGACTCGGGCTGGAACGACTGGTCCTGCGAACCCTCCACCGCCCACCCCCGCCCCGTCGTCCTGGTCCACGGCACCTTCGGCAACTCGGTCGACAACTGGCTGGGCCTCGCGCCCTACCTGAAGCACCGCGGCTACTGCGTCTTCTCCCTCGACTACGGACAGCTCCCCGGCGTCCCCTTCTTCCACGGCCTCGGCCCCACCGAGAAGTCCGCCGAACAGCTCGACGCCTTCGTCGACGAGGTGCTCGCCGCCACCGGTGCCGCCGAGGCCGACCTCGTCGGCCACTCCCAGGGCGGCATGATGCCGCGTCACTACCTCAAGTTCCTCGGCGGAGCCGACGAGGTGAACGCCCTCGTCGGCATCGCGCCCAGCAACCACGGCACCACCCTCGGCGGCCTCACCCGGCTGCTGCCGTACTTCCCCGGCGCGGAGGACCTGCTGAGCGAGGCCACCCCCGCCCTCGCCGACCAGATCGCCGGCTCCGACTTCCTCACCAGGCTCAACGAGGGCGGCGACACCGTGCCCGGCGTCCGCTACACCGTTATCGCCACCCGGTACGACGAGGTCGTCACCCCCTACCGCAGCGGATTCCTGACCGGACCGAACGTGCGCAACGTCCTGCTCCAGGACCTCTGCCCGCTCGACCTGTCCGAGCACCTGGCGATCGGACTGTTCGACCGGGTCGCCTTCCACGAGGTGGCCAACGCCCTCGACCCGGCCCACGCCGAGCCCACCACCTGCGCCTCCGTGTTCGACTGACACGTGTACACGCGGGTGCGCGCATCGGGGCCCTGTCCGGCCTGAGCCGCCGGACAGGGCCCCGGGACGGGTTCAGCGGCCGTGCCGCCCGGTCGCCGCGCGCCGCCGCGCGGAGGCGAACAGCGCCGCCGAGCCGAGCGCCAGCGCCGCGGCGCCGCCGACCATCAGGTACGGGGTGTTGCCGTCGCCGCCGGTCTCCGCGAGGTTCTGCGACGACCCCGCCGCCTTCACCTGGTTGCCGGTGGCGCCGTCGTCGGCGGCCTCCGGAGCGGTGCCGTCGTCCGCCGCGGCCGGCTCCGCCGAGGTGTGGGGGTCGTCGTCGCCGTGCCCGTGGTTCTCGATGGTCGACTTGTCGGCACCGGCCTCGATCTGCTCCTCGGAGGGGGCGGAGGCGGTCGGCGCCGGGGCGGCCTCCTTCGGGGTGTCGCCCGAACCGGCGGCCTCACCGCCGTTGCCGGTCTCGTCCCCGTCCGTCTGGCCCCCGCCCGCCTGCGATCCACCCGCCTGGGAGCCGCCGCCGAACGTGACGTCCGAGCAGGAGTAGAACGCCTCCGGGCTGTCCGACCGCTGCCAGACCGCGTACAGCAGCTGCTTGCCGGAGCGCTCGGGGAGGGTGCCGGCGAACGTGTAGAAGCCGCCCGAGGCGGCCGGGTCGGTGGAGGTCGCCACCGGGTTCGCCAGGTCCAGGTCGTCCCAGGCCAGCGGCTGCGACGGGTCGTAGCCGGGCTTGGTGATGTACACCTTGAAGGTCCCCTTGTGCGGGGCGGTCACGCGGTACTTGAAGGTGTACGAACCGCTGCTCACGCTCGTCGCCGGCCAGTCGGCGCGGGCCAGGTCGAGCCCCTTGAACGCCTCGTCGCCGGCGCTGCACAGCTTGCCGTCGGGGATGAGCTCCTGGTGGCGTCCGCCGGCGTCGCCGATGCGGATGCCGTTCCAGTCGTACAGCGCCTGGGTGCCGCCGGCCGCGACCGCCGCCTTGCACGCCGCCGACTTCGGGCTCTCCGGACCCTCGGCGTAGCACTGCGAGACCCGGCTGACCGGGTCGCCCATCGAGCCGTGCGCGGACGCCGGCGCGGCGGACAGCCCGGTCAGGGCGAGCGGAACGAGACCGACGGCGGTGGCGACAGCGGCCTTGCGGCGTGCGGGCATGGTGCAGCAACTCCTCGACAGCGATCACTGGATCGGGTGGGGGGTGATGAATCCCGTGGGGGTGGCTCAGAAACTAGCCCCCCGAACCAGCGGAATCGCCTGTCGAAGGCCGCGGAGGGAGATCCTTATGGCCGCGTTAAGGGAGTGCTCAGGCTGGGATCAGGTAAGTGCCCGGATCGGGCGGGTGCCCGGACGGTCAGCCGTCGGGCCACCAGGTGCGGGCGATGTCCTTGCGGACCTCGGGTCGTCCCGCGGGGCGCTCGTCGGCCTCCTCACGGGTCCGGCGGGCGTCCGTCTTCCTCGGGGGCTTCTGCACGGTGACACGGCGCATGGCTGCCTCCTTCAGGGTCCACCGGGTTCCGTGTTCTCACGGAGGTAGACCTTTCGGGGGAGAGTTCCTCATCGGTCCCGTTCTGTCTGTGGCCGCTGTCACGAATCGATTGTCAGTGGTGGGTGTCACTCTGGGGCCATGACGATCCACGGCGGTGACGGGACGGGTACGGACGGTGTCGACTGGGACGCGGAGGCCGCCGCGTTCGACGAGGAGCCGGACCACGGGCTGCGCGACCCGCGGGTGCGCGAGGCCTGGGCGGCGCGGCTGCGGGCCTGGCTGCCGGAACGGCCCGGCGATGTCCTCGACCTCGGCTGCGGCACCGGCAGCCTGTCCCTCCTCGCGGCCGAGCGGGGACACCGGGTGACCGGCGTCGACCGGTCCCCGGCGATGGTGGCGCTCGCCCGGGAGAAGCTCGCCGGACGTGACGCCGTGTTCCTCGTCGGCGACGCGACGGCACCACCGGTCGGCGAGGAGCGCTACGACGCCGTCCTGGTCCGGCACGTGCTGTGGACGCTGCCCGAACCCGACCGGGCGCTGCGGCACTGGCGGGACCTGCTGCGCCCCGGAGGACGGCTGGTGCTGGTCGAGGGGGTGTGGGGGACGGTGAGTCCGGTCGGCATACCCGCCGGCCGGCTCACCGCCCTCCTGGCCCCGCTCGGCGGGCGGGTGGACGTGGAGCGGCTGTCCGAGGACACGGCGCTGTGGGGCCGGGACGTGGACGACGAGCGGTACGCGGTGGTCGCGGTCCCGGACTGACCCGGCACCCTCAGACGAGCAGCGCGCCGAACCCGCCCTCGCGGGCCCGGGCGTCCAGCTCGTCGAGGGCGGCCACCGCGGCGGCCGCCGCCTCGGGATCCGTGGTGAGCAGACCGCTCGCCGCGAATTCGTCCTCGTCCAGCCGCCGTACGTCCGTGCCGTCCGCGGAGACCCACAGGTCCAGGTCGAGATCCTCGACGACCAGCCGGCCGCCGGAGAGCTCGGCCGGCCGGGTGATGTCGCAGTAGTGGCCCTTGAGGGTGCCGTCGGCGGCGCGGACCTCCTTCACCGAGTACCACCGGTCGCGCCAGTAGTGCTCCGTGAAGACGTCACCGGGCTCGAAGCGGACGAAGCCGAAGTCGCGCACGCCGTCACCCGCCCAGGGGGCGCGCACGGTGGCGCGGGTGCCGTCGTCGGCGAGGAGTTCGGCCGGGTAGCGGATCTTCATCCGTCCCGCCTTGACGAGGACCACCTCCACCAGCGTCGGCCCGTCAGCCGAGTGCGCGGACATACCGCACCTCCGTCCCGCAGATCTCGTACCCGAACCACTTGTTGATCGCGATCATCGGCCCGTTCCCGGTGTCGTTGCCCGTGAACGCCTCCGTGTACCCGGCCGCGCGGGCACGATGCAGGGAATCGTTCTTGGCGAGCTTGGCCAGGCCCCGGCCGCGGTGGGCGCGGGCGGTGCCGGTCATGACCGTGCCGTACCGGGTGCCGCCGTCCGTGCGGGCCGCGGAGAAGGCGGCCGGACGGCCGTCGACCAGCGCCACCGTGGTCAGCTCGGCGCTGAACAGCGGGTGCCGCCAGGTCTCCTCCAGCCACGCCTCGTAGTCCGTGAACTCCGTGTCCACGTCACTCGGCTCGTCCGCCGTCGTCTCCGCGTCCAGCTCGAACAGCGGGCGCGGGTCGGCGGCGAAGTCCGAGCCCGGGCGCAACTCCACGCCCGGCGGCGGGTCCTGGAGCGGGGGCAGGGTGCCGTTCGCCAGGTCCAGGCGGAGGAAGTGGGCGGCGCGGCTCGCCCGGTAGCCGTGCGCTTCGGCGAAGACGCGGTTGCCCGGCTCGTCCACCACCCAGGCGAACAGCCGGGTCGCCCCGTGCGCGGTCAGGTGTTCCTCGGCGGCGCGCACCAGCAGTGTCCCGGCGCCCCGGCGGGTGTGCCCGGGGTGCACGTACACGTTGACGTTGCCCTGGCCGGGCTCGGCGCTCTCGTGGGTCAGGTGCACCTGCGCCGTGCCGATCACCTCGCCGTCGGCCACGGCGACGAGCGGGCGGTAGTGGGCGTCGGGGTGGAGACGGGTGAGGTCGTGGGCCAGGGACTCCGGGGTGACCAGGACGAACGGCAACGCGGCGTGCCGGACGCGGGCGAAGCCCTCCAGGTCGGCGCGGGCGTCGGGGCGGAGAGCGCGGACGGACACTGTCATGGAGGCGCACGCTACGGGGGCCGCGTCCGGGGTGCCTCCTATTTTCCGCCGGGGTGCGCGACAATCGGGCCGTGACCTTGAAGATCCGGATCGACGACGGCGCGCCCCCGTACGAGCAGGTACGGGCGCAGATCTCCGAGCAGGCACGGTCGGGAGCGCTGCCCGTGGGGTACAGGCTGCCGACGGTGCGGGGGCTGGCCGAGACGCTCGGGCTCGCCGCGAACACGGTGGCCAAGGCGTACCGGGCGCTGGAGGCGGACGGGGTGATCGAGACGCGGGGGCGGAACGGGACGCGGATCGCCGCCGCGGGGGAGGCGGCGGAGCGGGAACTCGCCTCCGCGGCGCAGGATTTCGCCGCCAGGGCGCGACGGCTGGGGTCGGGTGAGGAGGAGGCACTGGCTGCCGTGCGGGATGCACTGCGTGCGGCTTACGGGGCGTGAGCGCCGTAGGAGTGGGGGTGGCATTCCGGCTGCGGGTTCGTTGTGGCTGGTCGCGCCCGCGCGGCGGAGCCGCAAGTCGATACAGTCCCGCGCCCCCAGGGGGTTACAGGTACAGGCCCGCTTCCGTGTCGCCGCGTGGTTCCGGGAGGGACGTGGGGGAGGTGCCCCGGCGCAGGGCGTACAGCTCGGCCAGGGTCGCGCCCTCGCGGGTGATGCCCTTCTCGGTGCCCAGCCAGGTCACCGCCTCCGTGCGGGTGAGCCGGCCCACCTCGATGCGGGCCAGGCAGCGGCCGGGGCGGACCACGGCCGGGTGGAGGCGTTCCAGGTCCTCGTTGGTGGTGACCCCGACCAGGACGTTGCGGCCCTGGCCGAGCAGACCGTCCGTCAGGTTCAGCAGCCGGGACAGCGCCTGCCCGGCGGTGTGCTTGGCCTCGCCCCGGATCAGTTCGTCGCAGTCCTCCAGGAGCAGCAGCCGCCAGCGGCCCTTGCCGGCCGCGTCCTCCTCGCCGATCGCGATGTCCATCAGATAGCCGACGTCGGAGAAGAGCCGCTCCGGGTCCAGCACGCAGTCCACCTGGCACCAGTCCCGCCAGGACCGGGCCAGCGTGCGCAGCGCGGAGGTCTTGCCGGTGCCCGGCGGGCCGTGCAGCAGGAGCAGCCGGCCCGAGACGTCCTCCGGGGTGGTCTTCATCAGCCGGTCCATCGCGTCCGCCACCGGCGCCGTGTAGTTGGGCCGGATCTCCTCCCAGGTGCCCGCCGAGATCTGCCGGGTGGTGCGGTGCGGGCCGCGCCTGGGGGAGACGTACCAGAAGCCCATGGTGACGTTCTCCGGCTGCGGTTCGGGTTCGTCCGCCGCGCCGTCGGTGGCCTCGTCCAGGATCTTCGCGGCGAGCTCGGCGCTGGTCGCGGTGACCGTGACGTCGGCGCCCCGGTTCCAGCGGGAGACCAGCAGGGTCCAGCCCTCGCCCTCGGCGAGGGTGGCGCTGCGGTCGTCGTCCCTGGCCAGCCGCAGCACCCGCGCGTGCGCGGGCAGCAGGGTCGCGCCGGAGCGTACGCGGTCGATGTTGACGGCGTGGGAGTACGGCTGCTCGCCCGTCGCGAAGCGGCCGAGGAACAGCGCGTCGACGACATCGGACGGGGAGTCGCCGTCGTCGACGTTGAGCCGGATCGGCAGTGCGTCGTGCGGTTGCGCGGACATGCCGCCATGATCGGTCACCCGGGCGCCGTGCGCACCCGGTTTGCGGAGCGCGCACGGCCGGTCGTCCACGCTTCAGTCCGGCGGACGACGGATCAGCCCCGGTGCCTGCCGGGCCCGGCGCACCACCGCGTACCCCTTGGTCAGCGCGCGGTCCCGGGCGAAGGTGCGCGCGACGGCCCGCCCCTCCACCAGCCGTTCGAACTCGGCGGCGGACGTGGACCTGCGCACCGTCACCCGCCGCAGGGCGTACGGCCCCTGGGCGCGGCGGGCGAGACCGTTGCCGACGGCGAGCGCCTGGGCGTACCCCGTCTCCCGCACCGCCCGGCGCACCCGGCGGCTGGAGTAGCCGTAGGGATACGCGAACGAGGCGGGCACGGAGCCGAGCTGGTCGGAGACGATCTCCTTGCACAGGATCAGCTCGGAGCGCAGCCGGTCCTCGTCGAGCCGGTCGAGCTGCGGATGGCTGTGGCTGTGCCCGCCGATCTCGACGCCCGCGGCGGCCAGTTCGCGCACCTGGTCCCAGTCGAGCATGGTGTCCAGGCCGCCGCCGGTGTCGTACGGGCCCCTCAGCCAGCCGGTGGAGACGAACAGGGTGGCCGGGAAGCCGTGCTCGGCGAGCACGGGCAGCGCGTGCCGGTGCACGCCCTCGTAGCCGTCGTCGAAGGTGACGAGGACCGGCCGTGCGGGCAGCGGGCGGCCCGAGCGCCAGTGCGCGGCCAGGTCGGCCGTGGTGACGGGGGTGAGGCCCCGGTCCGCGAGCACCGCCATCTGCGCGGCGAACGCCTCCGGGGTCACGGACAGGGCGCGGGTCGCCTCGCCCGGATCGGCCGCGACCGCGTGGTACATGAGGATCGGCACGCGTACGTCAGTCACGGCCGCCGCCCTCCCCGATCCCCACCACGGAGAACGTGACCCCGCCCCGCCGGGCCCGTACGCTCCCCACCACGTAGCCGCCCGCCGCCGTGAGCACCCCGGCCACGATCGCCCCGGCGCGCCCCGCGCCGCCCGGACGGGCCAGCAGGGCGTCGCGCAGCCCCCGCACCACCCCGGCCGGCAGCACGCGCGTGGTGTACCGGCGTTCGGACTCCAGCCCCTTCTCCGCCCCCACACTGCGGGCCACCAGCGCCTTGGACAGCCCCTCGGCATAGGTCCGCGTACGGAAGTAGCGGAAGTGCTCCCGTACTTCGGGCACCCGGTGGTGGATCACCGCGCGGTCGTCGATCAGCAGGACCGCGTCGGGGCGGGCGCGGCTGAGGCGGATGCACAGTTCCGTCTCCTCGCCGCCCAGCGGGCGCTTGTTCCCGTCGCGTCCGATGCCGGTGGCGAAGCCGCCCGCCGCGTCGAAGGCCTCGCGCCGGAAGGAGGCGTTGCCGCCGAGCACGTTGCGCACCCGCACGCGCCCGCGCGGCAGACCCCGGTAGGTGCAGCCCACCACCCAGTCGAACTCCTCGGGGAACCAGTCGGGACGCCGGCCCGACGCCCAGACGGGCTCGGTGCGCCCGCCGACCGCCATCACGCGCGGGTCGTCGTAGGCCTCGGCGAAGTGCTTCAGCCAGTCGCGCTCGGCCACCGCGTCGTCGTCGAGGAAGGCGACGATGTCGCCGCGCGAGGCGGCGATTCCGGTGTTGCGGCCGGCGGACAGGCCGCGGGGGCCCGCGTTGGCGAGCACCCGCACGTCGTCGGTCTCCTTGTACTCCTTGCCCAGGCGGTCCAGGAGGTCCCGGTTGTGGTCGACGACCAGCAGGGTCTCCAGGGCCGGCCGTGACTGCGCCCGTACCGAGGCGACCGCCGCGAGGACGTCCTCCCAGCGGTCCTCGGTGTAGGCGCAGATCACGACCGAGACGCCCGGGGTGCCGGGATCGCTCAAGACACCTTCCCCCGGACCGTGTCGAGCAGCGGCGAGGGGCGCGGGCGCCGGCGCAGCGCACGCCGGTTGGAGCGCTCCCCGAGGATCACTCCGAGCACGCGCAGCCCGTCGCGCACGGCCCGCAGATTGCTCGTGCCGTGGATGCGCAGGTACTCGTGGCTGGGTATCTCCTGCACCTTGAGGCCGGCCTTGACGACCCGGATGTTCATCAGGGTCTCGACCTCGAAGCCGGTGCAGTCGAGGTCGATCTTGTCCAGGCAGTGCCGCCAGAAGGCGTTGTAGCCGTAGCAGAGGTCGGTGTACCGCGCGCCGAACTTGCGGTTGACGACGGCGCACAGCACCCGGTTGCCCAGCATGCGGATGAACGTCATGTCGTCGGTGCCGCCGCCGTTGGCGAAGCGGGACCCCTTGGCGAAGTCCGCGCCGGAGACCAGCGCGGAGACGTAGCTGACGATCTCGTTGCCGTCGGCCGAGCCGTCCGCGTCGACCATCACGATGATGTCGCCGGTGCAGGCGTCGAACCCGGAGCGCAGCGCGTCCCCCTTGCCCTTGCCGCGCTGCCCGACGACCTTGACGGCGGGCCACAGTTCGCGGGCCACCTCGACGGTGCCGTCAGTGGAGTTGCCGTCGACCAGGACCACTTCGTGGATCCAGTCGGGAAGCGTCTTGAAGACGTACGGCAGGTTCTCCGCCTCGTTCATGGCCGGTATCACCACGCTCACCGGTGGCGCGATGGCCAGGTGGGAGGAGACGGGCCGGTAGGTGCGGGCGGTCGGCGGATCCTGATCCTCGGTCGCCGGCTGCAGAACGGAGCTCATGAGTCTGGTCCCTCTCGTCCGGTGGACCGCCCGCCCCTCGGGCGGCCCGGCTGTTCGTCCGGTTCGAAAGGGGGGTTCTCACCCCACGGGCACGCCGATGGTGCTGACATGCACGCCGGGTGAGCTGGCAAGACTGGCCGGCCGCGAAAACGGCAGCCGACCGCGCGGCACGGCTCGGTCACCGATGCGGTCACCGAGCACGGCACCCCCCTACCGCGCCCCGCGCCGGTTCGTCGCGGTCCTGAGCCCTCCCCTGGAGCCGCGTACTGACGGACCGATGCGGGTGAGATGTATGACGGTATTGACGATTGAACCCGAATGGCAAGACCTGGAACGGCCGATCACGTTTTCGTCTGTTTGGCCGTTACGTAAGTCTCTTGCCGTGATGTGTGTTTCCGTATGACCGACTTTGCCCCCCGAAGCGTCGGATGCCGGGCTTCAATCTGACGCACCCCGTAGAGGGCGTCAAGGGCGTAAAAGTCCTTGCGACCGGTTTTGGTCCAGGATTGAACAGTAACAGTCTTGGCATGGACACTTCCGGTCAACACGCGTAGTTGGTACCACGGTTGCGGCAGAGATCCTGCTAAAGGGAGGTTCCATGAGACGTTCCCGACTTGCCCTCTTCGTGGGCTCACTTCTCCTCGCCGCCACCACCGCCCTCACCGGGGCCACGACGGCCCAGGCGTCCCAACAGGCCGCGGCGGACGGCTATGTGGCGCTCGGCGACTCCTATGCCTCCGGCGTCGGAGCCGGCAGCTACATCTCCTCCAGCGGCGACTGCAAGCGCAGCACGAAGGCCCACCCCTACCTCTGGGCGGCCGCCAACTCCCCCTCGTCCTTCGCCTTCACGGCCTGCTCGGGCGCCCGAACGGGTGATGTTCTCTCCGGGCAGCTCGGCCCGCTCTCCTCCTCGACCGGCCTGGTCTCGATCAGCGTCGGCGGCAACGACGCGGGGTTCGCCGACGTCATGACGACCTGTGTGCTCCAGTCCGACAGCTCCTGCCTCTCGCGGATCGCCACCGCGAAGGCGTACGTCGACTCGACGCTGCCCGGCAAGCTCGACAGCGTCTACTCGGCGATCCGCGACCGGGCCCCCAACGCCGAGGTCGTGGTGCTCGGTTACCCCCGGTTCTACAAGCTCGGCACCTTCTGCGTCGGTCTCTCCGAGACCAAGCGGAAGGCGATCAACGACGCCGCCGACCACCTCGACAACGCCATCGCCCAGCGCGCCGGCGCCCACGGCTTCACCTTCGGCGACGTACGGCCCACCTTCACCGGCCACGAGATCTGCTCCGGCAGCTCCTGGCTGCACAGCGTGGACTGGTTCAACATCGGCAACTCGTACCACCCGACGGCTGCCGGGCAGTCCGGCGGCTATCTGCCGGTGCTCGACGCCGCGGCCTGACCCGTCGGCGTCCGTCAGCACCCGTCAGTACCGGTCAGTACTCGTCGTCCGAACCGGAAGGAGAAGCGGAGGCCCCGTCCGTCGGGGTCTCCGGCTCGCACGTCACCGAGAACGGCACCGTCTCGGAGACCGTCCGCACCGGCTTTCGGACCTCCACGCCGATCTCGCTCCGATACGTCCCGGTCTCCGAGTACGTCGTCACGACCACCGTGTCCTGCTTCGTACGCCCGTCCCCCTCGGGGAACGACAGCTTCCGCCAGCCCGGATCGTCCACCGAGCCGTCCTCGGCCACCCAGCGGTAGGAGATCTCGGCCGGCAACCGCCCCACCGTGAACGTCGCCGTGAACGCGGGCGCCTCCTCGTGCGCCGGCGGACAGCTTCCGGAGTACTCCGTGTGCGCGCCGGTCACCGTCACCGACACCGTCTGCGGCGGGGGAGTGGACTTCTCCTTCTCCTCCTCTTCGCTCGCGGTGGGGGACGGCGTCGGACCGTCCGTCGTCGGTGTCCCGCCGCCGTCGTCCTCGTCGTCACCGGTGTGTGCGGGCGAACTCGCCCGACCCCCGGTGCCCTTGGCGTCGGGTCCGCCGTCCCCGCGGTCCAGCAGCGCGTACGCCAGCCCGGCCAGCGCCAGGGCCAGGACCACCGCACCCGTCACCAGGGCGATCGCGGCGCGCCGGTCGCGTCCGGGCCGGGTGACCGCGGTGGTCGCCGCCGGCGCTCCCGCGGCCGGCGGCGGGGGAGCGGGCGGGTGCGCCCCCGGGTGCGGCTGCGGCAGCGCGGTCACCGTCGGGGCGTACGGCACCGGACGCGCCGTGTCCGCGCGGGGAGCGCCACCCGCCCCGACGAGCCGCAGATCCCGCTGTGCCCGCTCCGCCGACAGCCGCTCGGCCGGATCCTTCCGCAACAGCCCCTCGACGACCGGGGCGAGCGGACCCGCCCGGCGCGGCGGCGGCGGCTCCTCGTCGACGATCGCCCGCAGCGTGCTGAGCGGGGTGTCCTGGCGGAAGGGCGAGTGGCCCTCGACCGCCGCGTACAGCAGCACACCGAGCGACCACAGGTCCGACTCGGGCCCGGGCGTACGCCCCAGCGCCCGCTCCGGCGCGAGGAACTCGGGCGAACCGACGACCTCCCCGGTCATGGTCAGGGCGGAACTGCCCTCGACCATGGCGATCCCGAAGTCGGTCAGCACGATCCGCCCGTCGTTCGCGACCAGCACGTTGGCCGGCTTCACGTCCCGGTGCAGCACCCCCGCCCCGTGCGCGGCCCGCAGCGCGGCGAGCACCTCCGCGCCGATGTGCGCGGCCCGCTGCGGAGACAGCGGTCCCTCCGCGTCCAGCACCTCGGCCAGCGACAGACCGCGCACCAGCTCCATGACGATCCACGGCCGGCCGTCCTCGGTGGCCACGTCGTACACCGTCACCACGTTGCGGTCGGCGATCCGGGCCGCCGCCCACGCCTCCCGCTCCAGCCGCGCGTACATCCGCTCCACGTCGGACGCCGGCAGCCCGGCCGGGGCGCGCACCTCCTTGACGGCGACCTCGCGGTGCAGCAGCTCGTCGCGGGCCCGCCACACGGTGCCCATGCCGCCCTCGCCCAGCGGTGACAGCAGTCGGTACCGGCCCGCGACCACCCGCTCACCGCCCGGTTCTTCGGACACGGCGCCCCCCTTCGCATCCGGGCGAATTCTCCCTTTCCTGATGAAAGTAGCTCAGCCGAGTGCGGATGCCGCCCCCCTGAACACCAATCCGGCGCCCAGGGCCACGACGACGAACGCCGATCCCAGGGGCGCGCTCCGGCGCACGAGCGTCGCCCACCGGGCCGCCGTCCAGCGGGGGCGCCTGGCCAGCAGCCCGGTCACACCGCTGCCCGCCTTCACGACCGCGTACCCGGCCGCGGTGAGCGTCAGGGCCAGCCCGACGCCGTACGCGACGACGAGCAGCAGCCCGAACCAGGCCTGGCCGAGCGCGGCGGCGCCGACCAGCACCACGACGGCGGACGGACTGGGCACCAGCCCGCCGGCGAAACCGAGCAGGATCGTGCCGCGCAGGGTGGGGGCGGTGGGATGGGTGTGGGGGTGACCGCCGTGTGCGTGGGTGTGGCCCTCGTGCGCGTGCGGGTGTTCGTGCGGGTGCTCATGGTGGTGCGTGTGGCTCCGGTGGCGCAGGGCCCGGCGCACGAGGCTCGCGCCGGCCAGGGTGACGAGTGCGCCGCTCGCGATGCCCAGCCAGGCGATCACCGAGGGCGCGGCGGCCGAACCGGCCGTGACCAGCAGGCCCAGGGCGACCACGCCGAGCGTGTGGGTGACGGTGACCGAGGCGGCCATGGGCAGGACGTCCCTGAGCCGGGCCCTGCCCCCGCGCGCCGCCGCCGTCGCGGCCATGAGCGTCTTGCCGTGACCGGGGGCGAGCGCGTGCGTCGCGCCGAGCCCGACGGCGATCAGCAGCGCGAGCGCGGCGAAACCCGCGGTCAGGTCGCGCCGGGCGACGAGGTCGTCGAGCGCGCGGGTCCAGCGGTCGGCACCGCGCGGGAGTACGGCGGAGGCGGGCGCGTCGGCCTCCGCCTCCACCTCGGCCTCCGCCAGCGCCGGGCCGCCCGGGCGGACGCGCAGGGCCGCGGTCCTGGTGTCGGCCGGGGACGAGAGCAGCTTCTCCGGATACCGGGTCAGTCCGCCGGACAGGGAGGACTTCGGTACGTCCGAGGCGGTGAGCGTCGTACGGTCGCCCCGCGCGGTGATCTCCCGCCAGCCGGGACCGGACGACACGCCCGCCGCGCGGAAGCGGAGGGCGACCGTTCCGCCCTCGGGGAGGGGCGCGGTCAGCCGGCACTCCACGCGCAGGGTGTCGAGCCCCGCCTGACCGGGCCGCACGCGCGCGTGCGCCGCGCGTACGGTGAGCGCCGCCGCCCGCCCGTCGACGCGCACCTCGCTGTCCCGCGCGGCCGTGGCACAGCGCTGCCGGGCCCACGCGTCCCTGCCCAGCCGTTCGATGTCCGGTCCGGCCTGGGTGGCCGGGATCTCGGCGAGGTCCTCGACATGGTGGACGCGCAGTTCACCGGGTGCGGCCACCAGCCCGTCGTAGCGGTTGACGGTGAAGTTGCCGAGCGGGTGCGCGCTCGCCGGACCGGCCGGGACCAGCGCGAGCGCGCAGGCGGCGGTGAGGACGGCGGCACCGGCGGTGACGTGGCGGCGGGGGTTCAACGTGCCGCCTCCAGTTCCTTCAGCGCGGCGCGGGCCGCACGGGCGCCGAGCGGGGAGAAGCCGGGGTTCAGCTCCAGCGCGGCGGTGAGGGAGCCGCGGGCGGCGCGGTCGTGCCCGGTGGCCTTCTCGATCACGCCCCGGTGGTAGAGGAAGGCGGCGTCGCGGTAGCCGGTGGCCGTGGCGCGGCGGGCGTACGGAAGGGCCTCCTCGTCGCGGCCGTTGACGTGCAGCGCCCAGGCGAGGGCGTCCGCGGTGTGCACACTGTGCCGCCGGTCCCACTCCGCGCGGGCCGCGCGCAGCGCCTCACCGGCGTCCCCGTGATCGGCGGCGGCGAGCGCGGTGTCGAGGCCGGCGTCGACCCCGCCGGCCCGGGCCAGCGCGGTCCAGGCGTCGACGAGGGCGTACTGGTCGCGTGCCCTCGCGCGGTCGCCGTCGGCGCCCCGGTCCTCGTACAGCTCGCCGAGCGCGACCAGCGGTCCGGGCAGCGGGGAACGGGCGACGACCCGCTCCAGTGTCTCGACGGCGCCCGCGCGGTCACCGCTCGCGGCCTGCGCGCGGGCCCGGCCCTCCAGGGCGGGGAGATGGCCGTCGTCGGCGGCGAGCGCCCGCGCGTAGTGCGTGAGGGCCGTCCCGTACTCGCCCTGGTTCCAGGCGAGCCGGCCCAGCGCGGTCGCGACGTACGCCACGTCGGCGGGCGAGGACGCGCTGTCGAGGGCCCGGCGCAGCACCTCCCGCGCGGTGCGCACATCGCCGCGCAGCTCCCGTACGTACGCGTACCGCGTGAACACGGGCACCCCGGGCCGCCTGCGGTCGGCGGTGGCGGCGGCGCCGGCGGCCTCCTCGTACCGGCCGAGCTCGACCAGCGCGTCGATACGGGAACACAGGGCGCGTTCGCTGTAGGGGTTCTGCTTCAGCGCCCGGTCGGCGTACTCCAGGGCGCCGGCGAAGTCGTGCCGCGCGGCGGCGAGGGCGGCCTGCCCGGCGAGGGCCTGCTCGTTGCCGGGTTCGAGCGCGAGGGAACGCGCGAGCGCGCGCTCGGCCTGCGGATAGCGGGAGGGGTTCCCCTGGGTCCGCGCCTGCTCGACATAGGCGGTCCCGAGGGTGGCCCAACCACCGAAGTCCCGCGGCTGCGCCCGCAGATGAGCCTGCAACGACCGGATCCCGGCCCCGAGATCACCCCCGCCGAGCACCCCGGCGACGGCCGCCGGCGCGACATCGGCCGCCCCGGCCCGCCCCTCGTCCCGCCCGCCCCCCACCGCGACGCTCCCGGCGGTGATCGCGACGGCCAGCAGGACGGCGCACGAGGCGACGTGCAGCCCCCGTCCACGCCGGGCGGCAGCGGCGAACCGCCGCGGGGCCGCACCCCGCGCCCCGGCGGAGGCTGCCGGATCCCCGTCCGGCACCCGGCGGCCGGTCCCCGGCCCGTGTTCCACCTTTGGACGGTGGCCGGCGCCCGGCGCGTGCTCCGCCCGCGTGCGACGGGCGGCCCCCGGCCCGTCCCCGGCCGACGCGCGATCGACGGTGCCCGTCCCGCGCCCGGTTTCCGGCTCGTGTTCCGGCTCGGCGTGGCGGCCGGTCCCCGGTTCGTTCTCCGGTTGCGCACGGCCGGTGGTCTCCGTGCCGCGGTCGGACTCCGGCTCGTGCCGTGTCTCCGCGCGGTGGGTGGTTCGGCGTCCGGTCTCCGCGTGGCGGCCGGTCCCCGGTTCGTTCTCCGGTTGCGCACGGCCGGTGGTCTCCGTGCCGCGGTCGGTCTCCGGCTCGTGTTCCGCCGTCGCTCCGCGCGCGTTCGGCCGTCCCCGGCGCGGCTCCGGCGCGTGCCCCTCTTCCGGCGCTCCGGTCGGTGGCTCGCCCCCGGTGGGCGGGCGTGGGGCGCCCGGTGTTTCCCCGTGGCCGGACGCCGGCGGGGCGGTCGCCCGCTCGTCGTCGCCGGTGCTGTCGTTCGTGCGCGGAGCCATGGTCTCTCCTCGGTGTTCGGCGGCGCGGCCCGTGCCGTCGGGGACGGGCCGCGCCGGTCGGGGTGGGTCGGAGTCAGTACGCCCGGCCGCGCATCCGGCGCCACCACGCCAGCGCCGCGCCGATCAGCAGCAGCCCGCCGGCGCCCGCACCCGCGGACGCGGCGATCAGGGCCGTGTCGTCGGACCCCTCCGCACCCGCCGGCCGCAGCGCGTCACCGAGCTGGTTGCGTACGTCGTTGCCGCCGTCCACGCCCTCGGCGAGCGGGCCGCGCGAACCCTCCGTCGGGTTCGCCAGATACGGGAAGGCCGCCCCGAACTCCTTGTCGTTGGCGTCGACCGCGTCACCCAGGTCGTTCTCCGCCCCGACCAGTTCCCCCTCGACGACCTGGAGCGCGGCGTCGATCACGTCGTCCGTCAGCCGCCGCCCGTTGGGGAAGCCGGCGTTGTCCCCGTCCAGGACGCCCAGCCGCTTCGGTTCGGCGGCCGGCTCGATGGACGTGTTCAGGCGCAGCATCTCCGACGGCGTCACGTGCGGCGGCTGGTTGAGCCCCTCGACGCCCTTCAGGAACACGTCGACCAGGTCGTTGCGGGGCTCGTCGGGCGCCGGGATCCTGTAGATCGCCTCGATGAGCTTCGGCAGCTCCGGCTCGGTGACGTTCTTCAGGAACCGCGCGTCGTCCCACGGCGCGGACGCGTTGAACGTGTCCTTGTCCTTCAGCGGGTTGACGACCTCGTTGACCAGCGGGCTGCCCAGCCGCGACACCTGCACGAAGTGCCCCTCGGCGTTCTTGCGCCGAGTCGTCGACCAGATGCCCACGACCGGCTGGTCCGCCGACTCGGTGATCACGCCGGTCGGGACCTGGAGCGCCAGCGAGTTGACGTTGTACCCCTTGAGCGTGTCGTTGCCGACCTCGGAGAGGTTCCCGCCGTACAGCAGGTCGAAGACCCGCAGGTCCAGGAAGAACGGGTCGTCGGCCTGCCCGGCGAACGTCCTCGCCCCGCCCGCGAGTTCGTGCACCGCCTGCTCGCGCAGGGTGTCGTAGTCCGGCATGGACGCCTTGCCGACGTTCGACGGCGCCACCGGGACGTCGTCCGCGATCTTCGTACGGGACACCGCGTGCTGGTCCTTCAGCTTCAGCAGCTCGATGTCGTAGGTCTGCGTGATGTTGAGGTCCTGGTCGTCCAGAGCGGTGACCGGGCCGGTGTTGTAGAGGAACGTCCTGTCGTTCTTCGTGTGCGTCTCGAACGTGTAGCGGAACAGCAGCTCGCCCTGCGCGTCCCCGTTGTTGTCGATGTGGATGTCGTACTGCGCGTCCTCGGCGAACGTGAAGAAGTTCGGTCCGCCGGCCGGTTCCTCGAAGGGGATCCAGTTCGCGATGATCGTCGTCGTGTCCGGCTTGTCGGGACTGACGAACGCGTACAGGTCCGTGTTGTCGTACTGCGGGGTGCCCGAGATCAGCGGGGCCTCCCGGTGGCTGGAGGCGGAGGCCGCCTCGGGTTCCAGCGCGGTCACGCCGGCGGCCGCGAGTCCCCCGGCGGCCAGCGCCCCGCAGATCAGGGTCGCGAGACTCCCGCGCCCCGCACCGGTCCTGGAGTCAGTTGTCATGCCGTCCGTCCTCAGTGCCGACTTGCCTTGACGCACTGGTTTTCGGAGCGGACGGCGGGCCGGATTGGTGGGGTTCGGAATTTCTTCCGGGCCCCTCCCGCCGGACCCGTACGCCCGTAGCATTTCTCGCTGCCGACCCGCGTTTTCGGTCCGTTGATCCGTACTTACCGTCCGGAGGCTCGCTCGCCGCGCATGCCTCGTGTGACCGGGCGGCCCGCGAGGGCCTGGAGAGGGGGATGCGCGTTGGAGGCGGACGAGCTGCTGACGCTGGTGGCCGGAGGTGACCAGAAGGCGTTCGAGGACCTGTACGGGCTGGTCTCCGGGCCGGTGTACGGGCTGGTGCGGCGCGTGGTGCGCGATCCCGCCCAGTCCGAGGAGGTGGCTCAGGAGGTGCTGCTCGAACTCTGGCGCTCCGCCGCGCGGTTCGACCCCGGCCGGGGCAGCGCGCTGTCCTGGGTCCTCACCCTCGCCCACCGCCGCGCCGTCGACCGGGTGCGCAGCGCCCGCGCGGCCGGCGAACGCGAGCAGCGCGAGGCCCGGCGCGGCCACGGCCCCGCCTTCGACCAGGTCGCCGAGGAGGTCGAGGCCGGACTCGAACGCGAGTGGGTGCGCCGCTGCCTGGACCGCCTCACCGCGCTGCAGAGACAGTCGGTCACCCTCGCCTACTACGACGGCTACACCTACCGCGAGGTGGCGGAGCGGCTGTCGCTGCCGCTGGGCACGGTCAAGACCCGTATGCGCGACGGACTGACCCGCCTGCGCGACTGCCTGGGAGGCGCGGCATGAGCCTGTTCGACCGACTGTCGCGCCGCGGGGACCCGCACTCCCTCGCCGCCCCCTACGCCCTCGACGCCCTGGAACCCGCCGAACGCGTCCGCTTCGAGAAGCACCTGAGGTCCTGCGCCCGCTGTGCCGCCGAGGTGCGGGACCTCGCCGAGGACGCCGTCCGCCTCGCCTGGTCCACGGCCGCGCCCGCGCCCGCCGCGCTGCGGGACCGGGTCCTGGCCGCCGTACGGACCACCCCGCAGGAACCCGCGCCCCGGGACCCGGCACGCGCGCGTGCCACACGACTCCCGCCGCACGTCTGGGGCGCCGCGCCCCCGCCGCGCCCCCGCGAGCGGCACCGTGCGCCGCTGTTCGTGCCGTTCGCGACGGCCACCGCCGCCGCGGCGCTCGTCGTCGCCGCGCTCTTCGCCGTCCAGGCGGACCGGACCCAGGACCGGCTCACCGCCGAACGCGACCGGTCACGTGAGATCGCCCACGTTCTCGCCGCCCCGGACGCCCGCGCGAGCAGCGGCCGGGACGCGCGGGGCCGCACGATCGGAGTGATCGCCTCCGCATCGACCCGCAGCGCCGTCGTCACCCTCGGCGGATACGGCGACCCTCCGAACGGACGTGTGCGCCAGCTCTGGCTCATGGGACCGGACGCACGACCGCGTTCCCTGGGGCTGTTCGAGGGCGACACGCCCTTGATCGCCTCCGGCCTCGACACCGCCGCGACGTCACTCGCCGTGACCGTCGAACCTGAGGGCGGGTCACCGCGGCCCACCTCGCAACCCATCGTTCAACTCGCCCTGAAAACGGTCGGATTCGGAGAGTAATCGACGCGTGTTCGTCAACCCCCTTATGGGGAAGGTGAATCCTGTGACCTCGATACACGAGTGCCCGGACGGGGCGATAGGGTTACCCTGCCCGGGCCGGGTGGACTCGTACGGGTGGGGAGTGACATGGAACAGATAACGGTGCGCAGCAGGGCCAGGGTCCCTGCGATCACGTGCGGTAGCAGCGCGACCAGTTCGCGCCTCGACCGCCATCTCTCGGTTCTCGGGGGCCCCGCGGTCCCACAGCGGGAGACGGCCGAGGCGACGTCGCTGATGCGCGAGCTCATCGCGCGTGACACCGCGCACGACCGCGGCGCCAGGAGCGCGCGGGCCCGGGCGAGCCGCGTCTCGCTCTTCGCCCCGCTGCGTCGGCTGCGCCGCTCCCTGTTCGGCAGCCGGTAGCGCCAGCGCCCGGGCGGTCCACCTCCGTCCCGGCGCGGCGCCCCCGCCCCTGTCCGTCATCCCCAACGGCACGCGGCGGCCCTTCGGCACCCGACCCGACACCGGCACCTCCCCATGCCGGCGCCCCCCGTTCCCACCCGGCAGTGCTCCGGGGGCACACCGGTCGACTCCACTCTGGCAGGGACCTGACACCCCGCTCCGGGGCTCACCCTCACCCCTTCCGCGCCCGCACCGACACCATCCGGGTGATCTTCCGACGGGACGCACCACCCCCGTGACGTCCTCGGCCGACCCTCAGATCAGCGCGAGCTGCCCCTCCGGCCCCTCCTCGTGGGCGTCCAGCACCGAGGCGGGGCGGCGTGCGGAGGGCGGCACCGGGAGCACGCCCGCCGCGCGCAGCTCGGCCGGTGTGACCGGGTCGGGGAGGGCGGCGTCCGTCAGCGCCGCCTGATCCGGACGCAGTTCGGCCAGCAGGGCGAGGACCGTGATCAGTTCCAGGAGTTCCGAGGTCCAGGTCTGGGGCCAGCCGGCCGGCCCGATCGCGGCCAGGGTGCCCGGCTCGGCCGGCTCCGTGCGGGCCGCGAACCACCGCTCCAGCACCCGGACACCACCGGCCTCGAACTCCCAGGCCCCGGGCGGCACCGGGGAGATGCGCCCCTCGTCGAGCAGCAGGGTCTCCTCGTCCCGGTCGTAGTCCACGGTCACCGGCCGGGAGGGCAGCGGGGCACGTACGTACGGGCGGCGCCCGCCGGGGAGTCTGGGCCGCTCCCCGTCGCGCCGCGACAGCCACAGCATCCGGCGGCCCACCGCGACGCCCCGCGCCCACACGCCGGCGTCCCCGGTGAGCGGCACCGCGAGTCCGGCGGGCGTGGCGCGTGCCGCCGCCATCGTCCAGGCGAGGACGTCCACCGGCGAGGTGTCCCGGCCGAGCCGGGCGGCGAGGTGGCCGGCCAGCCCCGGGGCCAGGTTCGGCTCCGCGGCGCCCGGCCGGCGGTACAGCGGACGGATACGGCCGGTGCGCAGCAGCGGCGGCAGGGACGTGGCCAGCAGCGGCGGACCGGTGAGGGCCGGGGCGGTGCCCGCCTCCACGACGAAGATCTGCCGCTCGTCCGCCACCCGCCACAACTCCGGCCGGGCCACGTCGATCAGCCGCTGGTCGGGGATCAGCCACTGCTCGTCGAACGGGGCGTACAGGACCCGTATCGGCTCGGGACACGGACCCGACGCGCGGGCCAGCCTCTCCGTGCCGCCGCTTCGGCCCGGCAGCTGTCCGACCGCCGTGTGCGGCGTCCGGGAACGCGTCGACCCGAACAGCGCCTCGCGGTCCGGCCCCTCGGCCTTCACCAGGGCGTCCCAACGGGCCTTCAGGGACGCCGCGTCGGGAGCCGCCGGCCACCCCCGGCCGAGCCGCGGCGGTGCGACGGACCACGGCATGAGGTCCGCCAGCAGCGGAGCGTCGTCGTGCGTCACGCAGGGCATCGTACGGCCTGGGCCCTGTCACAGAACCCCCGCCTGCCGCACCGGGTCCCGACCCGGGCACATACGGTACGAGGCTCAGGTCCCGGTGTGCCGGGAGCACGCGCCTGACGCCGCGCGGCCCACCCTCCGGGCGGACGACGGGAGTCCGACGGGAGTTCGACGGCAGGACCCGGGGGCGGAGGATCAGGTGGCGTCCAGGGTCACCGTGAAGGAGAAGCGGTCGCCCCGGTAGTTGATGACGGCCACGTCCAGGGGGCGGCCGTCGGTGTCGTAGGTCACGCCCGTGTAGTGCAGGATCGGGCTGAGCAGCGGGACCTGGAGCAGCCGGGCCGTCTCCGGGTCCGCGAGCCGCGCCTCCACCGTGTCCGTGATCCGGCTGATGTCCGCGCCGACGACGTCCCGCAGCACCTTGGTCATCGGCCACCGCAGCAGGTCGGCCGGGTCGATGCGGGCGGCCAGTTCGGGACGGACCCAGTTGCGGGCGTGGTTGGTCGGCTCGCCCGTCTTCTCGTCGCCGCGCAGCCGGTGGTACGCCGCCGCCTCGGACAGGTCCGGGAAGTACTCGGCGATCTCCGCCGGCACCGGCGCCGGACCGTGCTCCAGCAGTTCGGTCGTCATGCCGGACTGCTGGGCCACGATCGCGTCCACCGAGCCCAGCAGCCGCACCGGGGCGCCCCGCCGGGCGCCGGGCTCGATGAACGTGCCGCGCCGGCGGTGGCGGGTGATCAGCCCTTCGTCCTCCAGCTCCTTCAGCGCCTGCCGCATGGTCAGCACGCTCACCCCGTAGTGCCCGGCGAGCTGTTCCTCGGTGGGCAGACGCAGGGGGTCCTGGGGCGAGCGGCCGAGGATCGAGGCGCGCAGCGACTGCGACACCTGATACCAGAGCGGCAACTTGCGGTTCAGGACGATCGAATCCGGAGCGAAGGAGGTCACGGGCTATCCGTACCGGTCGGAGAGCTTTCAGTGCAACGGCTCGAAGTGACGCTCGAGCCCCCGCCACACGTCGTCGTAGCCCTGCTGGAGGTGTTCCGCCCGTGCCGCCTGGGGGGTCAGGGACACCGGCCAGCGGGTCTCGAACATGAAGGCCAGGCCGTCGTCGATCTTCTGCGGGCGCAGCTCCGCGGCGCTCGCCCTGTCGAACGTCTCCCGGTCCGGGCCGTGCGCCGACATCATGTTGTGCAGCGAGCCCCCGCCCGGCACGAAGCCCTCCGCCTTCGCGTCGTACGCGCCCTCGATCAGGCCCATGTACTCGCTCATCACGTTCCGGTGGAAGTACGGCGGCCGGAAGGTGTCCTCACCCACCAGCCAGCGGGGCGCGAAGACCACGAAGTCCACCCCGGCCAGCCCCGGGGTGTCGCTCGGGGACGTCAGCACCGTGAAGATCGACGGGTCCGGATGGTCGTACGAGATGGTGCCCATCACATTGAAACGGCGCAGATCGTAGGCGTAGGGCACATGGTTGCCGTGCCAGGCGACGACATCCAGCGGGGAGTGGTCGTACGTGGCCGACCACAGGTTGCCGCAGAACTTGTTCACCACCTCCACCGGCCCCTCGACGTCCTCGTACGCGGCGACGGGCGCCCGGAAGTCCCGGGCGTTGGCCAGCCCGTTGGCGCCGATCGGACCGAGGTCGGGGAGCCGGAACGCCGCCCCGTAGTTCTCGCACACATAACCGCGGGCAGAGTCCTCGAGGAGGTCCACACGGAACCGCACCCCACGAGGAATCAGCGCGATGTGTCCCGGCTCCACATGCAGCAGTCCGAACTCCGTGCGCAGCAGCAGCCCGCCGTGCTCGGGGACGATCAGCAGCTCACCGTCGGCGTCGCTGAAGACCCGGTCCATCGAGGCGGTGGCGTGGTACAGGTGCACGGCCATGCCGGTGCGCTGGGTGACGTCGCCGTTGCCGCCCAGGGTCCACAGTCCGGCCAGGAAGTCGGTGCCCCCGTCCGGCTCCGGCAGCGGGTTCCAGCGCAGCCGGTTGGGGTCGGGCACGGTCTGGGTGAAGGGCGCGGTGCGCAGCGCCCCGTTGCCCGTGCGGGTGAACGCCGGGTGGGCGGCCGACGGGCGGATCCGGTACAGCCAGGAGCGGCGGTTCTCCGCGCGGGGCTCGGTGAACGCCGTGCCGCTCAGCTGCTCCGCGTACAGCCCGAGCGGCGCGCGCTGCGGCGCGTTGCGGCCCTCGGGCAGGGCGCCCGGGACCGCCTCGGAGCTGTGCTCGTTGCCGAAACCGGAGAGGTGTTCCAGCCCCTCGGCGATCTTGCGCGCGTCCCCGCTCATGCCCGGTGCTCCCTTGCGATCGGATTCCTATGCGACACCATAGGATTGCGATTTCCGCGCCGCAAGGGGGAGACGCGATCTCCGTCCTCCCTCCGCCCTCCTCCTCTCGACGGAGGACGCGGAACCCGACTTCAGGTGGATCCGCGATGTCGTACCCGTGTTCTACGCTCCCGGGCATGTCGTGGACGCGGAGCCTGATCACCGCGCTCGCGGTCTGTGTCGCACTCCTGGCCGGATCCGCGGGCTGCGGTCCGAGTGATGCCCGGGGGCGGGACGGGAAGCCGTCCTCACCGGCCGGTGAACTCCTGGACGAGCGGGACGAGGAGGGCAGCCCCTACCGCGAGGTGGACGCCGAGGACGCGCCCGCCGTCGGCGTCGAGGTCACCCCCGACACCGACGGCGGCTGGGACGTACGGCTGACCGTGCGCAACTTCCGCTTCTCCCCGGACGGCGCCGGCGGGCGCGCGGTCGCCGGCCGTGGCCTGGCGCACCTGGAGCTGAACGGCCGCCGCGTCGCCCTGCTGCGCACCCCCGAGTACCACCTCCCCGGCGACTCCGTCCCGCGCGGCACGCACCACGTCACCGCCCGCCTGTACGCCGACGACGGCTCGGTGTGGGCCGTGGACGGCGAGCCCGTGGAGAGCACGGCCGACATCACCGTGTCGGACCAGGAACCGAGCCCCGACCCGAGCGCCGCGCCGATGGGCACGGAACCTCCGGAACCGGCGCGCGGAACGGACGGGCGGGGCCATGGCGGAGGGCGAGGTTCCGCGAGCGGGGACGAGCAGGCATGATGAGGCCCGTGCCCCACGCGACATCGCTCCGCCGAGCGCCGGTGCAGCGGCGCAGCGCCGAACGACTGGCCAGGATCCTCGACGCCTGCGCCGAACTCCTCGACGAGGCCGGCTACGACGACCTGAGCACCCGCGCGGTCGCGGAGCGCGCCGGCGTGCCCATCGGCTCCGTCTACCGCTTCTTCGGCAACAAGCGCCAGATGGCCGACGCGCTGGCCCAGCGCAACCTGGAACGCTTCACGGAACGGGTCACCGAACACCTCAGGGCCACCGGTGACCGGGGCTGGCGGCACGCCATGGACGTCGTGCTCGACGAGTACCTCGACATGAAGCGCACCGCCCCCGGCTTCTCCCTCGTCGACTTCGGCAACCAGATACCCGTCGGCGCCCGCCGCGCCGAACCCAACCACCGCGTCGCCGACCGCCTCACCGACCTGCTCTCCGGCTACCTCGGCCGCGTGGCCGACGACGACCTGCGCCGCGCCTTCCTCGTCGCCGTCGAGACCGCCGACGCCCTCGTCCACCTGGCGTTCCGGATGGCGCCCGAGGGGGACGAGAAGGTCATCGGCGAACTGCGCGAGATGCTGCGGGCGTATCTGGCCCGGACGCTGGACTGAGCGGTCCCCCTCTCCGGAGGAGCCCTCCGGGCAACCCCCTCCCCTCCATGCCTACCGGTCGGTATGCTCGGCCCGTCCGCGCGTCACCGCAGCCGCCGCACCCGGGAGGTCCCGTGTCCCGCACCGCCCTTCGTATCTGTCCCCTGTGCGAGGCCACCTGCGGCCTGACGCTCACCATCGACGACGGCCGGGTCACCGGCGCCCGCGGCGACCGCGACGACGTGTTCAGCAGGGGCTTCGTCTGCCCCAAGGGCGCCGCCTTCGGAGCCGTCGACTCCGACCCCGACCGGCTGCGCACCCCGCTCGTCCGCGTCGACGGCGAGCTGCGCGAGGCCACCTGGGCGGAGGCGTTCGACGCCGTGGCCGCCGGGATACGGCCCGTCGTCGAACGGCACGGACCGCACGCCGTCGGCATCGTCCTGGGCAACCCCAACGTCCACACCATGGCCGGCGCCCTCTACCCGCCCGTGCTCGTCGCCGGGCTCGGCACCCGGAGCCTGTTCACCGCCTCCACGGTCGACCAGATGCCCAAGCACGTCTCCAGCGGACTGCTCTTCGGCGACGCCAACCTCATCCCCGTGCCCGACCTCGACCGCACCGACCACCTGCTGCTGATCGGCGCCAACCCCCTGGAGTCCAACGGCAGTCTGTGCACCGCCCCCGACTTCCCCGGCCGGCTCAAGGCGCTCAGGGCCCGCGGCGGCACCCTCACCGTCATCGACCCGCGCCGCACCCGCACCGCCCGCCTCGCCGACCGGCACCTCGCCGTCCGCCCCGGCACCGACGCGCTGCTGCTCGCGGCGCTGGCGCACGTCCTGTTCGACGAGGGCCTGGCCGACCCGGGGGAGCGCGCGTCGCACCTCACGGGCCTGGACGACCTCGCCGCGGCACTGCGCGACTTCACCCCCGAAGCCGTGGCCCCCGCCTGCGACGTCGACGCCGCCACCCTCCGCACCCTCGCCCGGGAACTCGCCGCCGCCCCCACCGCCGCCGTCTACGGCCGCATCGGAAGCTGCACCGTCCCGCACGGCACCCTCGCCAGCTGGCTCGTCGACGTCCTCAACGTCCTCACCGGCAACCTCGACCGGCCCGGCGGCGCCCTCTTCCCGCAGGCCGCCACCGACCGGACCCCGCGCCCCGCGGGCCCCGGCCGCGGCTTCGCCCTCGGACGCTGGCACTCCCGGGTGAGCCGGCACCCCGAGGCCAAGGGCGAACTGCCGCTGTCCGCCCTCGCCGAGGAGATCGACACCCCCACCGACGAGGGCGAGCCGATCCGCGCCCTCGTCGCCGTCGCCGCCAACCCGGTGCTCTCCGCCCCGGACGGCGACCGGCTCGACAAGGCGCTCGGCTCACTCGACTTCATGGTCAGCGTCGACCCGTACCTCAACGAGACCTCACGCCACGCCGACGTCGTCCTGCCGCCGCCCCCGCCCGCGCAGAGCCCGCACCACGACTTCGCCTTCAACACCCTCGCCGTGCGCAACCAGGTCCGCTACACCCGCGCGGCCGTCCCCCTGGAGCCCGGCCGCATGGCCGAGACCGAGATCCTGGCCCGGCTGATCCTCGCCGCGACCGGCATGCACGGCGCCGACCCCGCCGCCGTCGACACCATGGTGATCGACCAGACCCTCTCCAAGGCCGTCCGGGAGCCGCACTCCCCGGTCCACGGCCGCGACCCGGAGGAACTCGCCGCCCTGCTCACCGGCGCCGACGGTCCCGAACGGCGCCTCGACACCATGCTGCGCCTCGGCCCGTACGGCGACGGCTTCGGCGCCGACCCCGACGGGCTCACCCTGGAGAAGCTGCTCGCCCGCCCGCACGGCATCGACCTCGGCCCCCTGCGCCCGCGACTGCCCCAGCCGCTGAAGACCCGCAGCGGCAAGGTGGAGCTGCTGCCGGAACCGATCGCCGCCGACCTCCCCCGGCTGCGCGCCGCCCTCGACGAACGCCCCGCCGGACTCGTCCTCGTCGGCCGCCGCCATCTGCGCTCCAACAACAGCTGGATGCACAACGTGCCCGCCCTCACCGGCGGCTCCAACCGCTGCACCCTGCACCTCCACCCCGAGGACGCCGAACGCCTCGGCGTACGGGACGGGGAACCGGTGCGGATCAAGGGCGCCGGGGGAGCGGTGACCGCGCCCGCCGAGGTCACCGACGCCGTACGCCCGGGTGTGGTGAGCCTGCCGCACGGCTGGGGACACGACCGGCCCGGCACCCGTACCCGGCACGCCGCCGCCGACCCCGGCGTCAACGTCAACCAGCTCCTCGACGGCAGCCTCCTCGACCCGCTGTCGGGCAACGCCGTCCTCAACGGCGTCCCCGTCGAGGTGGCCCCGCTGAGCGCCGCCGCGGGCGAAACGTTCGGCGCGCTGACCTGAGCAAAGCTGTGACCTGGGGTTTTGCGCTTATTGCTCGCACGTCAACGTCTTGTTAACGCGGCTTTACGGAACCTAACGTCGACGCACCGCCGGCCCTGGTGGGATGTTCAAGGGCGAACGTTAGGTATCCACTCATGCTGACCATCCTCGGCTTCGCCATGATCGCGACCTTCCTGGTCCTGATCATGCTGAAGAAGATGTCGCCGATCGCGGCGCTCGTGCTGATCCCCGCGCTGTTCTGCGTGTTCGTCGGCGAGGGCGCCCACCTCGGTGACTACGTCATCGACGGCGTGTCCAGCCTCGCGCCCACCGCGGCGATGCTCATGTTCGCGATCGTCTACTTCGGCGTGATGATCGACGTCGGGCTCTTCGACCCGATCGTCCGCGGCATCCTCCGGTTCTGCAAGGCGGACCCGATGCGGATCGTCGTCGGCACCGCGCTGCTCGCCGCGATCGTGTCGCTGGACGGCGACGGCTCCACCACCTTCATGATCACCGTCTCGGCGATGTATCCGCTGTACAAGCGCCTGAAGATGAGCCTGGTCGTGATGACCGGTGTCGCCGCCATGGCCAACGGCGTGATGAACACCCTCCCCTGGGGCGGCCCCACGGCCCGCGCGGCGACCGCGCTCAAGCTCGACGCCGCCGACATCTTCGTCCCGATGATCCCGGCCCTGCTGGTCGGCCTGCTGGGCGTCGTCGTCCTCGCGTACGTGCTCGGTCTGCGCGAGCGCAGGCGGCTGGGCGTGCTGACGCTGGACGAGGCGCTGGTGAAGGAGGAGGCCGAGGAGACGGAGACGGTCCTCGTCGGCGCGGGCGGCGGCACCGGCGCCGCTTCGGGGAAGCACGGCACCGCGACCGGTGGCACCGGCGCCGACGCGGAGGACGACGACGACTTCCAGGGCCTCGACCCGAACCGCCCCACCCTGCGCCCCAAGCTCTACTGGTTCAACGCGCTGCTCACGGTCGGCCTGCTCACCGCCATGATCATGGAGCTGCTGCCGATCCCGGTGCTGTTCCTGCTCGGCGCCGCCCTCGCGCTCTCCGTCAACTTCCCGCACATCCCCGACCAGAAGGCCCGCATCGCGGCCCACGCCGACAACGTCCTCAACGTCTCCGGCATGGTCTTCGCCGCCGCCGTCTTCACCGGCGTCCTCCAGGGCACCGGCATGGTCGACAGCATGGCCGAGTGGATGGTGGACGTCATCCCCGAGGGCATGGGCCCGCACATGGCCCTCGTCACCGGCCTGCTGAGCCTTCCGCTCACCTACTTCATGTCCAACGACGGCTTCTACTTCGGTGTCCTGCCCGTCCTCGCCGAAGCCGGCGCCGCGCACGGCGTCTCCCCGCTGGAGATGGCCCGCGCCTCCCTCGTCGGCCAGCCGCTGCACATGTCCAGCCCGCTCGTCCCCGCCGTGTACGTGCTGGTCGGCATGGCCAGGGTCGAGTTCGGCGACCACACCCGGTTCGTGGTGAAGTGGGCGGCCATGATCTGCCTGGTCATCCTCGCGGCCGGAATCCTGTTCGGCATCATCTGAGCCGGACACCCGGACCACTGTCAGGAAGGACCCGATCATGGCGCCCGGTGGGAACCGCGGCTGGCTGCTCCGCCTCGTCATCGCCTTCGGCTTCGCGCAGGGGGCGGTGTCGATGGCCCGGCCCGCCGTCTCCTACCGGGCGCTGGCACTGGGCGCGGACGAGCGGGCGGTCGGCGTGATCGCGGGCGTGTACGCGCTGCTGCCGCTGTTCGCCGCCGTACCGCTCGGCCGGCGCACCGACCACGGCCGCTGCGCGCCCCTGCTGCCGGTCGGCGTGGTGCTCATATCCGGCGGCTGCGCGCTGAGCGGCCTCGCCGGCTCGCTGTGGGAGATGGCCCTGTGGAGCGGGGTGATGGGCCTCGGCCACCTCTGCTTCGTCATCGGCGCGCAGTCCCTCGTCGCCCGCCGGTCCGCGCCGCACGAGCAGGACCGCAACTTCGGCCACTTCACCATCGGCGCCTCGCTCGGCCAGCTGGTCGGTCCCATCGCGGCGGGCGCGCTGATCGGTCCGGACATGGCCCGGACCAGCGCGCTCGCCCTGCTGGCGGCGGGCGCGGGCGGCGCCGTCGCGCTCACCTCGCTGTGGCGCATAGAGCGGCCCGGGGACCTGAAGACCCGTACGGGGCAGGGCGCCCGGGTGCCGGTACGGGGCATCCTGCGCGCCCGGGGCGTCCCCGCGGGCATCCTCATCAGCCTGGCCGTGCTGTCCGCGACCGACATCCTCACCGCCTACCTCCCGGTGGTCGGCGAGCACCGGGGCATCGACCCGGCCGTCATCGGCCTGCTGCTCAGCCTCCGCGCGGCGGCCACGATCGCCTGCCGGCTGGTCCTCACCCCGCTGCTGCGGCTGCTCGGCCGCACGGTGCTGCTGACGGTGACCTGTCTGCTGGCGGGGCTGCTGTGCGCGGGGGTGGCGCTGCCGATGCCGGTCTGGGCGCTGGCGCCGATCCTGGCGGTCCTCGGCTTCTGTCTGGGCGTCGGCCAGCCGCTCTCCATGACCACGGTCGTCCAGGCCGCCCCCGCCGAGGCCCGCTCCACGGCCCTCGCCCTGCGCCTGACCGGCAACCGCCTGGGCCAGGTCGCCGCGCCCGCGGCGGCGGGGCTGATCGCGGGGGTCGCGGGGGTGGCGGCGCCGTTCGTGATGCTGGGTGCGCTGCTGTTTCTGTCCTCGGGGGTCGCCTTGCGGACTCCGGACCGGCCGGGGGAGGGGGCGAGTGCTCGCAGGGAGCAGCGGGAGGGGGCGGGGGTGAGGGTGCGTCGGCGGGTGAAGTGAGCGGTGCGGGGGCGGGGGCGGGGGCTGGGGCTGGGCGGGGGTGGGACACGCGGCCCGGCGTTTGCGGGGTGCCGTCGCGCCCACCCGTGCCGCCCTGCGGCACGATTGCCCGCGGTTGACGGGGTGCTGTGTCCGCAGTGGCAGGACGGCGCGATCGCGCATGAAGCGCGGCATGCACCACGGGAGTCGGGCCGTGCCCATGAGGGTGACCGCATGCTTCTGACCGTTCTGGCCGGTGTCCTCGTCCTCGCCGTCGGGGGACGTGTCCGGGCGGCGCGGGGCGGTCCGCGCTGGGCGTGCGGAGTGGCGAAGGGGACCCCGCCGGCGGGCGAGCTGCTCCGGCCGGGCCGTTCGAACGGCCGCTCGGGAAGCGGCGACGACGGCGGCGACGACTGACGGGGAACACCGGTCCCCCGGTGAATCCGGCCGTCCGCTTTCTCACCTGGTGGACCGGAGCGCCCTGATCTCGCCCGGCGTCTTCCCCCGGCCGCTACTTTCCGTTAGCTTCCGTGACCCATACGCCCCGTGCGACCCGTGCGGGGTGTTCCGAACGCGGAGCACCAGCGCCCAGATCCGCCCCCGGGGGCACCCTCATGACACGCGCCATCTCCCTGCACGACGTGAGCAAGGCATACACGCGAGACATCCGCGTGGTGGACCGGCTGTCGCTGGACATCGCGCCCGGCGAATTCCTCGTCCTGCTCGGCCCCTCCGGCTGCGGCAAGTCCACCGTGCTCCGGATGATCGCCGGACTGGAGGACATCGACGAGGGGCGGCTGTTCCTCGACGGCGAGTACGGCAACGAACTGCCCCCCTCCGACCGGGACATGGCGATGGTGTTCCAGAACTTCGCCCTGTACCCGAGCATGACCAGCCGCGACAACATCGGCTTCCCGCTCCGCATCGAGTCCCCCGGCGCCGACCCGGCCCCGCGCGTGGACGCCACCGCCCGCATGCTCGGCATCGAGGACCTCCTCGACCGCTTCCCCGCCCAGCTCTCCGGCGGTGAACGCCAGCGCGTCGCCATGGGCCGGGCCATCGCCCGCCACCCCTCCGCCTTCCTGATGGACGAGCCGCTGTCCAACCTCGACGCCAAGCTCCGCAACCGGCTGCGCGCCGAGATCTCCCAGCTCACCCGGGAGCTGGGCGTCACCACCGTCTACGTCACCCACGACCAGTCCGAGGCCATGTCGCTCGGCGACCGCGTCGCCGTACTGCGCGGCGGCGTCCTCCAGCAGGTCGGCACCCCGCGCACCGTGTACTCCCTGCCGAGCAACGTCTTCGTCGCCGCGTTCATCGGCACCCCGCGCATCAATCTGCTGCGCGGCCTGGTGCGCGCACCGCTCGACGGGGCGATGACCATCAGCCTCGGCAAACAGTTCCTGCGGCTGCCCGAACCGCTGTCCCTGGACCACCAGTTGCTGCGGGTGCAGCAGGGCCGAGAGGTCATCGTGGGCCTGCGCTCGGAGGCCGTACGGATCGCCAAGCCGTCCGACGCGCGGACCGGCGAGGTGGCGCTCACCGGCCTGGTGGAGCACCTGGAGTTCCAGGGCCACGAGGTCCTCGTCCACTTCAACACCGGCTCCCGCCCCGCCGTCGTCCCCGACCTCGAGGCCCCGCGCCCGCGGCCCGAGCGCCCGGCACGGCGCCGCCGCCGCGAGGGCACGGTCCTGCACCGGCTGCGGGAGCGGGCCGGGGCGCTGCGCGCGGGCCCCGTGGCGACGCTCGACCGTTCCGAACAGCCGGCCCCGGCCTCCGCCGAGCCCCGCGTGCCCGGCGACCTCATCGTCCGCACCACCCCCGACATCCGCCTCCGGCACGGCATGCAGGTACCGCTCCTGGTCGACCTCGCCCACCTCTTCGTCTTCGACCAGCAGGGCGAGCGGATCTGCCCGAACCCGGCGCGGCTGCCCGACCTGGAGGAGTGACACGGTCGTACGGAGACCTCTGGCGCGAGAAAACTAACACCGCTAGTTTAGGACTTCGCACGAACTGAGCGGTCGGACACCGACACCCCGCCCCGGAGGAAGCGCGATGAAGGCATACGACGGCATGTACATCGACGGCGCCTGGCGCCCCGCCGCCGGCCCGGACGTGATCGAAGTGGTGAACCCGGCCGACGAACAGGTGATCGCCACCGTCCCCGCGGGCACCGTGGAGGACGTCGACGCCGCCGTGCGCGCCGCCCGCGCCGCCCTCCCCTCCTGGGCCGCCACCCCGCCCGCCGAGCGCGCCGCCCGGCTGGCCGCGCTGCGGGACGTGCTCGTGGCCCGGCAGGACGAGATCGCCGAGACGGTGACCGCCGAACTCGGCTCGCCCCCCAAGCTCTCGCAGGCGGTCCACGCGGGCGTGCCGATCGCCGTGACCGGCTCGTACGCCGAGCTGGCGGCGACGTACGCCTTCGAGGAGAAGACGGGCAACTCGACGGTCCTCCACGAGCCCGTCGGCGTGGTCGGCGCGATCACCCCCTGGAACTACCCGCTCCACCAGATCGTCGCCAAGACCGCCCCCGCCCTCGCGGCCGGCTGCACCGTCGTGGTCAAGCCCGCCGAGGACACCCCGCTGGTCGCGCGGCTGTTCGCTCAGGCCGTGCACGAGGCCGGGATCCCGGCGGGCGTGTTCAACCTCGTCACCGGCCTCGGGCCGGTGGCCGGGCAGGCCCTCGCCGAGCATCCCGGCGTCGATCTGCTCTCCTTCACCGGCTCCACCGCCGTCGGCCGCCGCATCGGCGCGATCGCGACCGGCATGGTGAAGAAGGTCGCCCTGGAACTCGGCGGCAAGTCCGCCAACGTCATCCTGCCCGGCGCCGACCTGGCCCGCGCGGTCAACGTCGGCGTCGCCAACGTCATGTCCAACTCCGGCCAGACCTGCAGCGCCTGGACCCGCATGCTGGTCCACCACGACAGCTACGACGAGGCCGTGGAACTCGCCGCGGCCGCCGCCGCGAAGTACGGCGACCGCATCGGCCCGCTCGTCAACGCCGCGCAACGTGAACGCGTACGCGGTTACATCGAGAAGGGCGTCGCCGAGGGCGCCCGGCTGGTCGCGGGCGGCCCCGACTCCCCGCACGAGAAGGGCTACCACGTCAGCCCCACGGTCTTCGCCGACGTCACCCCGGAGATGACCATCGCCCAGGAGGAGATCTTCGGCCCCGTCCTGTCGATCCTGCGCTACGCGGACGAGGAGGACGCCCTGCGCATCGCCAACGGAACCGTCTACGGGCTGGCCGGCGCCGTCTGGGCCGGCGACGAGGCGGAGGCGGTGGCCTTCGCCCGCCGCATGGAGACCGGCCAGGTCGACATCAACGGCGGCCGGTTCAACCCGCTGGCCCCCTTCGGCGGTTACAAGCAGTCCGGTGTGGGCCGCGAACTCGGCGCCCACGGCCTGACCGAGTACCTCCAGACCAAGTCCCTCCAGTTCTAGGGGAGTCGTATCCGCCATGGCCGTACGTGCCGCCGTTCTGCCCGCCGTCGGTGCTCCGCTGGAGATCACCGGGATCGACCTGCCCGGACCCGGCCCCGGCCGGGTCCGCGTCCGGCTCGCCGCCGCCGGGGTCTGTCACTCCGACCTGTCCCTGTCCGACGGCACCATGCGCCTGCCGGTCCCGGCCGTCCTCGGCCACGAGGGCGCCGGCACGGTCGTCGCCGTCGGCGAGGGCGTCATCCATGTCGCGCCCGGTGACGGCGTGGTCCTCAACTGGGCGCCCTCCTGCGGCACCTGCCCCGCTTGCGCGCGCGGCGAGGTCTGGCTGTGCGCGGGCGCCCTGGCCGGCGCCGCCGAGGTGCACGCCCGCCGCGCCGACGACGGCACCGACCTGTACCCGGGGCTGAACGTCGCCGCGTTCGCCGAGGAGACGGTGGTGTCCGCGTCCTGCGTGCTGCCCGCCCCGGGCGGCGTCCCGCTCACCGACGCCGCCCTGCTGGGCTGCGCGGTCCTCACCGGCTACGGCGCCGTCCACCACTCCGCGCGGGTGCGGCCGGGCGAGACGGTCGCCGTGTTCGGCGTCGGGGGAGTGGGCCTCGCCGCCCTCCAGTCGGCCCGGATCGCGGGCGCGTCCACGATCGTCGCGGTCGACGTCTCCCCGGAGAAGGAGGAACTCGCCCGGTCCGCGGGCGCCACCGACTACCTCGTCGCCTCCGACACCACCGCCCGGCGGATCCGCGCCCTCACCGGCAAGGAGGGCGTGGACGTGGCCGTCGAGTGCGTCGGCCGCGCGACCACCATCCGCACCGCCTGGGAATCCACCCGGCGCGGCGGACGCACCACGGTCGTCGGCATCGGCGGCAAGGACCAGCAGGTCACCTTCAACGCCCTGGAGATCTTCCACTGGGGCCGCACCCTCTCCGGCTGCGTCTACGGCAACTCCGACCCCGCCCGCGACCTCCCGGTCCTCGCCGAGCACATCCGGACCGGCCGCCTCGACCTCGGCACCCTGGTCACCGAACACATCGCCCTGGACGGCATCCCGGCCGCCTTCGACAACATGCTGGCCGGCAAGGGCGGACGGGCGCTGGTGGTGTTCTAGCGCGGCTCGCGGGCGGCCTCCTCCCGGGCGACCGGGACCGGGGCCGTCCGCGTCGCCGCCCTCGACCGGGACCGGGACACCGCCACACCCGCGAGGCACAGCGCGCCGCCCACCAGTGTGAGCGGGCCCGGTACCTCGCCGAGCGTCAGCCACGACATCAGCACGACCAGCGCGGGCACCGCGTACGTGGTCGCGCCCATCCGGCTCGCGCTCGTACGGGCCAGGGCGTAGGCCCAGGTGGTGAAGGCGAGGGCGGTCGGGAAGACGCCCAGGTAGACCATGTTGAGCGTGGCGGGGACCGGCGCGTCGGCGGCCTCCCGCACGAGCTGCCCGGCGAACGGCAGACAGGCCACCGCCCCCACCAGACACCCGTACGTCGTCACCTGCAGCGGGCTCGCCGCGCCCAGCGCCGGCTTCTGCGCGACCACTCCGGCCGCGTACGCCACGGCCGCCAGCAGGCACAGCACCACCCCGAGCACCGAGGACCCGCCCTCGCCGGACATCGACAGCCCCACGGTCACCGCGCCGGCGAACGACACGGCCATCCCCGCCAGCAGCCTCGGCGACACCGAGTCCCCGAGCAGCCGGGCGCCGAGCAGGGCGATGAGGATCGGTCCGATGTTCACCACCAGCGCGGCCGTACCGGCGTCGACCTGCTGCTCGCCCCAGTTGAGGGCCACCATGTAGAACCCGAACCAGAGCAGACCCGATATCAGGATCCCCCGCCAGGCCGGCCGGGGCGGGAGCCCCTCCCGTCGCAGCAGACAGAACACGCCCAGCGTCAGCGCCCCGGCCAGCAGCCGGCCGAGCGCGAGCGCTCCCGGCGAGTACGCGGCTCCCGCGCTGCGGATGGACACGAAGGCGGAGGCCCACAGCACGACGGTGACACCGGCGGCGCAGGCCGCGAGCATCCGGTCGGAACGCGGGGTGGAGACGTGCATCATGCTCCCGAGGCTAGGAAGAGGTCAGGGTGGGACGCTCGCGGATTCCGGACGGGGGCCTGCCGGTCAGCGGAGGGCTTCCGCATGGATTCCCAGCAGTTCGGACAGCGCGCGTTCGCCCGCCTCCGTCACCTTCACCGCCCGCTCGGAGCCGATGCGCACGCACCACCCCGTCTCCAGGGCGTGCCGGCACAGGGCGGCGCCCGCCACTCCGGCGAGATGGGGGCGGCGTTCCGTCCAGTCCAGGCAGGCACGGGCCAGCGGGCGCCGTCCGCGGCGGTCGAGGCCGATGCCCGCCGCACCGAACCAGCGCAGTCCCGCGTCGGTGAGCGCGAACCCGGTCTCCTGGAGCAGCAGCCCCCGCGCGGTGAAGGCGTCCGTGACGGCGATGCCGAGCCGCCCGGCGAGATGGTCGTAGCAGGTGCGTCCGCGGGCCATGGCCGACCCGGCGCCCGCCTGCCGCAGCGTGCGCGGACGTTCGGCGGCGCCCGGAGCCACCTGCGCCGCCAGGTCCTCCACCAGCTGCGCGGCCCGCGCGTCGGCCAGCCGTACGTACCGGTGCCGCCCCTGCCGCTCCTCGGCCAGCAGTCCGCCCGCGACCAGTTTGCCCAGGTGCTCGCTCAGCGTGGACGCGGCGACCCCGGCGTGCCGGGCCAGCTCGCCCGCCGTCCAGGCCCGCCCGTCCAGCAGCGCCAGCAGGCACGCGGCCCGCGTCTCGTCGGCGGCCAGCGCGGCGAGCCGCGCGAGACCGGCCGCCCGGGGGTCCTTGGTGGTCATGTCCCCAGCATGCGGCACGGACACTTCGGCCCTCACCGAAGCGTCCGGGCCCGAAGGAGCGCGGGACCGTGCCGACGTGCGGCCACCGCCGCGTGGGCGCGACCAGCCACGACGGCGCCGCGGACGATCGATGCCGCATCGCCGCATCGCCGCACTCCCGGCGGAGCGCTCAGGCGCCGGCCCGCACCTGCTCGTACTGCAGCGCCAGCCCGTCCAGCAGCGCCGTCAGCCCCGCCTCGAAGGCCCGCTCGTCGATCTTCTCCTGCTGCTCGGCGAGGAGATGGGCCTGTCCGAGGTGCGGGTAGTCGGCGGGGTCGTAGGCGCTGGCGTCGTCCACGAAGCCGCCCGCGAAGGAGCCGAGCGCGGAGCCCATGATGAAGTACCGCATCAGCGCGCCGATGGAGGTGGCCTGCGCGGGCGGCCAGCCGGCCTCGACCATCGCGCCGTAGACCGCGTCGGCCAGCCGCAGCGCCGCCGGACGGCGGCCCGGACCGCGGGCCAGGACCGGCACGATGTTCGGGTGGTCGCGCAGCGCGGCCCGGTAGGAGACCGCCCAGTCGTGCAGCGCGGTCCGCCACTCCCGGCCGTCCTCGAACATCGACAGGTCGACCAGCGCGCTCACCGAGTCGGCCACCGCCTCCAGGATCTCGTCCTTGGTGCGGAAGTGGTTGTAGAGCGAGGGCCCGCTCACCCCCAGTTCCGCGGCGAGCCGGCGCGTGGAGACGGCCGCGAGGCCCTCCGCGTCCACCAGCGCACGGGCCGTACCGACGATCCGGTCGGTGCTCAGCAGGGGCTTGCGCGGTCGGGCCATGGCGCACATAGTAGGGCTGCGCCTGGAAACTAGCAGTGCTAATTTAAATGTGTACGTTTCGCATGGATCTCACATGGGGTGACTCGGTATGAACCTGGAGCTCAGCGAGGAGCAGGAGGCCGTCCGCCGGCTCGCCCGGGACTTCGTGGAGCGCGAGGTCGTGCCCCACGCCACCGCCTGGGACCGCGCCGAGGAGGTCGACCGCGGCATCGTGAAGAAGCTCGGCGAGGTCGGCTTCCTCGGGCTGACGATCGACGAGGAGTACGGCGGCAGCGGCGGCGACCATCTCGCGTACTGCCTGGTCACCGAGGAGCTGGGCCGCGGCGACTCCTCCGTGCGCGGCATCGTCTCCGTCTCCCTCGGCCTGGTCGCCAAGACGATCGCCGCCTGGGGGAGCGAGGAGCAGAAGCGCGCCTGGCTGCCGGGGCTCACCTCCGGGGAGCACGTCGGCTGCTTCGGCCTCACCGAGCCCGGCACGGGGTCGGACGCCGGGAACCTGTCCACCCGGGCGGTCCGCGACGGCGACGACTACGTCATCGACGGCACCAAGATGTTCATCACCAACGGCACCTGGGCCGACGTCGTCCTGCTCTTCGCCCGCTCCACCGACGCCCCCGGCCACAAGGGCGTCTCCGCCTTCCTCGTCCCCGCCGACACTCCCGGCCTGACCCGCCGCGCCGTCCACGGCAAGCTCGGCCTGCGCGGCCAGGCCACCGCCGAGCTGGTCCTTCAGGACGTGCGCGTGCCCGCCTCCGCGATGCTGGGCGAGGAGGGCAAGGGCTTCTCGGTCGCCATGTCCGCCCTCGCCAAGGGCCGGATGTCGGTCGCGGCCGGCTGCGTCGGCATAGCGCAGGCCGCCCTGGACGCGGCCGTGCGCTACGCGGGGGAGCGGGAGCAGTTCGGGAAGGCCATCGCCCGTCACCAGCTCGTCCAGGAGCTGATCAGCGACATCGCCGTGGACGTCGACGCGGCCCGGCTGCTCACCTGGCGGGTCGCCGACCTGATCGACCGGGGGAAGCCCTTCGCCGTCGAGTCCTCCAAGGCCAAGCTCTTCGCCTCGGAGGCCGCCGTCCGCGCCGCCAACAACGCCCTCCAGGTCTTCGGCGGCTACGGCTACATCGACGAGTACCCGGCCGGCAAACTCCTGCGCGACGCCCGCGTGATGACCCTCTACGAGGGCACCAGCCAGATCCAGAAACTGGTCATCGGCCGCGCCCTGACCGGGGTTTCGGCCTTCTGAGTACGTGCCTGAGTAGCTGAGCGGATGTGGCCGCGGCCACATCCGCCGATCCTTTTCCCCATGAGCGACACACCGGTCAAGCAGCAGAGCACGGCCGCCTTCTACGGCCAGGCCGTCGCGTCCTTCGGAGTGGCCATGGGCGCCACCGCGGTCGGTATCTTCAACCTCGAGGCCGACGCCTGGGTCCGCGCCTTCCTGGGCATCGCGGTCCTGTACCTCGTCACCTCCGCCTTCACCCTGGCCAAGGTCATCCGCGACCGCCAGGAGGCCGGGCAGATCGTCAACCGGGTCGACCAGGCCCGTCTGGAGAAGATGCTCTCCGAGTACGACCCGCTGCAGAAGCTGTGACGACGGGCGTGCTAAGCGAGCGCTCACCCTTGCCGGTATGGTGTTACCCCTGCCAGCGAATGAGGTGAGCGATGAGTACGGCGGAGGAGCCGGCCGGCGCCGAGGCGCAACCGTGGGGTGAGGTCACGCCCGACGCGGCCCGACGATTGCTGCTCGCCGCCGTGGAGGCGTTCGCGGAGCGCGGCTACCACGCCACGACGACCCGCGACATCGCGGGCCGCGCCGGGATGAGCCCGGCCGCGCTCTACATCCACTACAAGACCAAGGAAGAGCTGCTCCACCGCATCAGCAGGATCGGCCACCAGAAGGCCGTCGAGATCCTGCGCACGGCGGCCCGCGCCGAGGGCGGCCCCGGTGAGCGGCTCGCCGAAGCGGTCAGCTCCTTCGTCCGCTGGCACGCGGGCGGCCGGACCACCGCCAGGGTCGTGCAGTACGAACTCGACTCGCTCGGCCCCGACGCCCGCGCCGAGATCCTCGGACTGCGCCGGCAGGTCGACGCCGAGGTGCGCGGGATCATCGAGGAGGGCGTGCGCTCCGGCGAGTTCGACGTCATCGACGTCCAGGGCACCACGCTCGCCGTGCTCTCCCTGTGCATCGACGTGGCCCGCTGGTTCAACGTCGACGGCCCCCGCACCCCCGAGGAGGTCGGCGCGCTCTACGCCGACCTCGTGCTCAGGATGGTCGGGGCCCGGGGGGCCGGCCCCGCTCAGAGGTAGTAGCGGGCCACCGACTCGGCGACGCACACCGGCTTGTCGCCGCCCTCGCGCTCCACGGTGAACGCCGTGGCCACCTGGACGCCGCCCGGCACCTCGTCGACGGCGGTGATCGTCGCGGTGGCGCGCACCCGCGAGCCGACCGGGACCGGGGCGGGGAAGCGCACCTTGTTGGTGCCGTAGTTGACACCCATCTTCACGCCCTCGACGGAGATCAGCTGCGGGCCGAACAGCGGCAGCAGCGACAGCGTCAGATAGCCGTGCGCGATGGTCGTCCCGAACGGCCCCGCCGCGGCCTTCTCCGGGTCGACGTGGATCCACTGGTGGTCCCCGGTGGCCTCGGCGAACAGGTCGATCCGCTTCTGGTCGACCTCCAGCCAGTCGGTGTGTCCCAGCTGCTCGCCCACCGCCGCCTTCAGGTCGTCGACGGACGTGAAGATCCTCGGCTCTGCCATGTCCCGGCCTCTCGCGTCACGTAGTCGCAGCGCATCGGTGTGCGCATGCCTAAGCAACTGCTTAGCATGGTGTGCCGGGCGTTCCCTGTCAACGACAGCCGGCCGCCGGACGGGTGGGTAGGGTTCGGGGAGTGCCCCAGATACCCGAGAAGATCCACGAGCTCACGGTCGGCCAGCTCTCCGCCCGCAGCGGCGCCGCCGTCTCGGCCCTGCACTTCTACGAGGCCAAGGGCCTGATCGGCAGCCGCCGCACCTCGGGCAACCAGCGCCGCTACAGCCGTGACACCCTGCGCCGGGTCGCCTTCATCCGCGCCGCCCAGCGCGTCGGCATCCCGCTCGCCACGATCCGCGAGGCGCTCGCCGAGCTGCCCGAGGGGCGCACGCCCACCCGGGACGACTGGGCGCGCCTCTCCGAGGCGTGGCGCTCGGAGCTGGACGAACGCATCAGGCAGCTCAACCGCCTGCGCGACCACCTCACCGACTGCATCGGCTGCGGCTGCCTCTCCCTGGACAGCTGCGTCCTGTCCAACCCGGACGACGTCTTCGGCGACCACCTGACAGGCTCCCGCCTGCTGGCGGAGAACGGCGGGCGACGGCGGGGTGGCCGCTGACCTGCCGGGGCGCCGCGCCCTCGTCCGCGCGGGCGCAGCTGCAGCGTTTCCGCGGGCAGTCGTGCCGCTGGGGCGGCACGGGTGGGCGCGACGGCACCCCGCAAACGCCGGGCTGCGTGACACCCCCGCTCAGCGGACACCCCGGCGCCTGCCGGGTGCCCGCAGCTGCACGGGGGGAGGCACCACGACCGCCCGCGGCCACGCCGGCAGCCAGCCCCGCTCACTCGTACTCCGTGCCGCCCTTGCGGGTCAGGTACGCCGGGCTCACGGCCTTCGCTATGGCGCGGCCGCCGGTCACCGGGCTGTGGCGTTCCACGGCCGGGCGGATGACCACACCCTCGCGCAGGTGCAGCTCGCGCCCGGAGACCGTCTCGCGGCCGGTGGCGATCTCCAGCACCCGCTCGCTGTCGTACGGCCCCTCGAACAGCCTCGGCACCAACGGCAGCCGCCCGTCCAGCAGCTCCGCCGCGTCCAGCCAGCGCACCCGGCCGTCGATCTCCGCCGACACGTCGAACACGGCGTAGCCGAGGGTGTCGCGCCGCCCGTCCGCGCCGTACGCCAGGTCCTGCACCCCCGCGCCGTACACCTCACCGAAGATCCCGACCCGTCGGGCCCCCAGCCGTGCGGCGAGTTCCGCCGCGGACTCGGCGACACCGTGACCGCGCACCGCCCGCCAGTACAGGTTGCGCGGGTCCTCCTTCAGCGCCAGCGACTTCGCGCCGAACCCCTTGGAGGAGACGTACACCCGGTCCTCCTCGGCGGAGTACGTCAGCAGGCAGGCCGTGCCGTGCAGCTTCTCCGTGAGCACCACGGGCTCGCCGGCGGCGAAGATCTCCGGGTGGCGCTGGATGTTCTCGATGTCGACCCAGGGCAGCAGCTCGGGCGCGGACTCCACCTCGCCGCTCATCGTCGGCGGGACGGGCGGCACCCACTTGGTGACGCCGAGCAGCTCCGCGAAGTCGGTGCCGTCCGCGGCGGCCCGTACGAGGTCGACGTCCGCGAGCGCCTTCGGCCGGCACACGATGCCCTGCGACAGCTCGCCCCGCAGCCGGATCGCCTTGACCCGGTCGTGGTTTCCGCCCGCCAGGCGGCCGGTCAGGCCCAGCTCCTCGATCAGCGCGGCCGGCAGCACGGACTGCTCGGGGATGTAGACCGCGGCATCACCCGTGCGGTACGCGCCCTTGGCGACGACGGCCCGGTACAGGCCCACCTGGGCCAGTTCGAGGGCATCGGCGCCCGGGTGTTCGTGGACGGTCAGGACTTCGGCGGTGACGCGCAGCGTCGACATCAGGACAGCTCCAGGGTTCTCAGGTGCGTTTCATCGCCCCCAACTGTCCACATGAAAAAGCCCTGGTACGAGCGGTTTGGCGCCTGCTAGGGTCCCCGGACCGGCGGGGGTGCGGCATCCCCTGCGCACCCCCTCGCTCCTCGCCTCTCAGGCCGAAACCAGCAGCCTCGCCCGCCGGGCGTCCGCCAGCGCCCCGGCGGTGAGCACGGGCCGCGGCACCAGGATCCCGCAGTCCGCGCAGACCGGCCCCGTCGACGGCTCGTGGTCCAGGTCGAAGCGCCACACGAGCCGTTCCCCCCGGCACACGGGGCAGCCCGTACCCGGCTCGCGCTCCAGCGCGGCTATCAGCCGCCGCAGCACCTCGGCCAGCGGCTCGCGCGGATGCACCCGCGGGTCGTCGCACCAGGCCACGCCGAAACCGCCCCAGGTCAGCCGGTGCCAGTCGTCCACACTGCCCGGCCTGCGCAGCCCGTCGTGCTTCTCCTTCCTGCGGCGGTCGGCGAACTCCACCTCATAGGCCAGCCAGACCGCCCGGGCCTCCTCCAGCTCGTCCAGTGCGGCCACGAGCCGCGCCGGGTCGACGGAGCGGTCCTCGGGGTCGAACCCGGCCCGCGAACACAGATGGTCCCAGGTCGCCCTGTGCCCGTAGGGAGCGAATCGCTCGAGGCACTTGCGCAGCGAATAGCGCCGCAGTGCCAGATCACACCGCGGATCTCGGACCTGTCTCGCCAGACTCCGGAAACCGGCCATCGTCCTGCACCTCCGTCACACCTGCACCTGTAATCCGGTCACTTCGGCGTCGTCGAACGGACGTCGCCGAATAGACGTATCGACACGCGAATCGGCTCCATCCTTTTTCGATGGCCCCCATCAGCCGGCCGCGGGGACTCACGGGCCAACTCCCGTGATCCCTGCTTCAGTTGTGGTCGTTCACGGGGATACCGGCGGTAACCCGCTCCGTGCCCTCCCCGCGGGGAGCGGCCACTCCTCGTTCAGCCTGAGAACTCCCGGGAGCTTCCACGGGTTCCTGAAGACCCCGCCGATATGCACACCTGACGCAAAACGGCGGCGGGCCGCCGCCCGCCGCCGTCCCGTGCCGCCCGCTCTCAGCGGTACAGCAGGTACTCCCGCCGCATCCTCCGGAACCCCGCCAGCTCCTCCTGCCAGCCGGCCACCACCTCGTCCGTGTCCGCGCCCGCGTCGATCATGGTGCGCACGCGCGTGGAGCCGGTGAGCTTGTCGATCCAGTTGTCCGGGCGCCAGGCGAAGCCGCTCCACGACCGCTTGGCGGTGATCAGCAGCCCGATCCCGGTCCGCACCGGATCGAACACCTCCCGGTCGTGCACGTGCACCTGGATGCCCCCGACGGTCTTCCCCTGGAACTTGGAGAACACCGGCGCGAAGTACGCCTCCCGGAAGCGCACGCCCGCGAGCCCCAGCGCGTTCGCCGCCTCAGCCCAGCGCCCGTCGAGCCCTTCCGCCCCCAGCAGCTCGAACGGCCGGGTGGTCCCGCGCCCCTCCGACAGGTTCGTCCCCTCGAACAGGCACGTCCCCGAGTACACCAGCGCCGTCTCGGGCGTCGGCATGTTCGGGCTCGGCGGCACCCACGGCAGCCCGGAGGCGTCGTGGAAGTCCGACCGCCGCCAGCCCGACATCCGTACGGTCTCCAGCGGCACCGGCGCCGTCAGGAACTCCCCGTTGAACAGCAGCGCCAGCTCCGCCACCGTCATCCCGTGCGCCTGCGAGATCGGCTGCCGCCCGACGAACGTCGCGAACTCCTTGTGCAGCACCGGACCCAGCGCGGCCCGCCCGGTCACCGGGTTCGGCCGGTCCAGCACGACGAACCGCTTCCCCGCGAGCGCGGCCGCCTCCATGCAGTCGAACAGCGTCCAGATGTACGTGTAGAACCGCGCGCCCACGTCCTGGATGTCGAAGACGACCGTGTCCACGCCGGACGCCGTGAAGACGTCGGCGAGCGCCTGACCGCTCTTCAGATACGTGTCGTAGACCGGCAGGCCGGTCGCCGGGTCGTCGTGGCGGCCCTCCGAGCCGCCCGCCTGGGCGGTGCCCCGGAAGCCGTGCTCGGGGCCGAAGACGGCGGTCAGGTCCACCCGGTCGTCGGCGTGCATCACGTCGACGATGTGCCGCGCGTCCCGGGTGATGCCCGTCGGGTTGGTGACCACGCCCACGCGCCGCCCGTCGAGCAGCCGGTAGCCGTCCGCGGCGAGCCGTTCGAACCCGGTGCGCAGCCCCCGGCCGCCCCCGCGCGCGGGGCCGGAGGCGGCGGCCGGTGCGGCACCGGCCGCGACCGCGGCCGTGGTGGTGGCGAGCAGGCTCCGTCTGGACAGCTTCATGCGGTGACCTCCGTGATCGTGGCGGGTGTCATGCGCAGGCACGCTAGCGCGCCCGGCCGCCCCGGGGAACGAACCGGACCGGCCCCGCGCGGAGCACCCCTTCCACCGGGCATACCGACCGGTTAGTCTGACGCCGGTAGCCGCTGGGAGCCGCGTCGAAGGAGACCGATGGTGCAAGCCGTGCAGGATGCGAAGGTGGTCGTCACGGGAGCCGGGGGCGGCATCGGGGCGGCGCTCGCCCGCCGCTTCGCCGCTCAGGGGGCGCGGGTCGTCGTCAACGACCTGGACGCCGACCGCGCGAAGGCCGTCGCCGAGGAGATCGGCGGCCTGGCCGTCCCCGGCGACGCCTCCTCGATCGTCGCCGAGGCCCGCGACGCGCTCGGCGGGACGGTCGACGTGTACTGCGCCAACGCGGGCGTCGGCCGCGACGGCGGGGAGCCCGGCGAACCGCTCGACGAGCAGGGCTGGGCGCTCTCCTGGGACGTCAACGTCATGGCGCACGTCCGCGCGGCGCACGCACTGCTCCCGGACTGGCTGGAGCGCGGCGGCGGCCGCTTCGTCTCCACCGTCTCCGCCGCCGGACTGCTCACCATGATCGGCACCGCCCCCTACAGCGTCACCAAGCACGGCGCCTACGCCTTCGCCGAGTGGCTGTCCCTGACGTACCGCCACCGCGGGGTGAAGGTCCACGCGATCTGCCCGCAGGGCGTGCGCACCGACATGCTCGACGCCAGCGGCAGCGCGGGCGACCTCGTCCTCAAGCCGACCGCGATCGAACCGGAGGACGTGGCCGACGCCCTCTTCCGGGGCATCGAGGAGGACCGCTTCCTGATCCTGCCGCACCCCGAGGTCGCCGAGTACTACCAGGCGCGTGCCGCCGAGCCGGACCGCTGGCTGGCCGGCATGAACCGCCTCCAGCAGCAGTGGGAGGCGAACCGGTGACCGCCTCCCGCTACGCCGCCCGGCCCTGGCTGGCCCTCCTCACCGACGCCCAGCGCGCCCCCCTCGACCCCGCCGGCTCCCTGGTGCACGCCCTGCGCCGCGCGGTGGCCGAGCACCCCGACCGCGCCTTCCTCGCCTACTTCGACGGCCGCCTCACCTACCGCGAGGCCGACGAACTCAGCGACTCCGTCGCCGGCCACCTCGCCGCACGCGGCCTGGAGCGCGGCGAGCGGGTGGCGGTCCTGCTGCAGAACTCCCCGCACTTCGTCCTCGCCCTGCTGGGCGCCTGGAAGGCGGGCGCGGTCGTCGTGCCCGTCAACCCGATGTACAAGTCGGGCGAGGTGACGCACGTCCTGCGGGACGCCGACGTGGCCGCGCTGATCTGCTCCGACCGGGCCTGGGAGTCGTACCTGCGCGACACGGCCGCCGACTCGCCCGTGCGGATCGTGCTCACCGGCTGCGAACTGGACTTCCAGACCCGCGGTGACACGCGCGTGCTCACCTTCGAACGGCTCCCGCAGCCCCCGGACGCCGACGACCTCACCACCGTCGCCCGCCAGGGACACCCGGCCCCCGAGCACCGCGACCCCGCCCCCGGCGACACCGCGCTGATCAGCTACACCTCGGGCACCAGCGGCACCCCCAAGGGCGCCACCAACACCCACCGCAACATCATGTACAACGCCGAGCGGCAGCGCACGGGGCTCGGCCTGCCCGAGGCGCCCGTCTACTTCGCCCTCGCGCCCCTGTTCCACATCACCGGCATGGTCTGCCAGCTCGGCGCCTGCCTCAACAGCGCGGGCACCCTCGTCCTGGCGTACCGCTTCGAGCCGGGCGTCGTCCTGGACGCCTTCGCCGAGCACCGGCCGCACTACACCGTCGGCCCGTCCACCGCCTTCATGGCGCTGGCCGCCCACCCCGACGTCGGCCGCGACCACTTCTCCTCCTTCCGGGTGATCTCCTCCGGCGGCGCCCCGCTGCCGCCCGCCCTGGTGGAGAAGTTCCGGGCCGGCTTCGGGCCGTACATCCGCAACGGCTACGGACTGACCGAGTGCACCGCCCCCTGCGCCTCCGTCCCGCCGCACCTGGAGGCGCCCGTCGACGAGGCCTCCGGCACGCTGGCCGTCGGCGTGCCGGGCCCCGACACCGTCGTACGGATCGTCGACGACCGGGGTGAGGAGGTGCCCTTCGGCGAGCAGGGCGAGATCGTCGTGCGCGGCCCGCAGGTCGTGCCCGGCTACTGGCGGCGGCCCGACGCCACCGCCGAGACCTTCCCCGACGGCGAGCTGCGCACCGGCGACATCGGCTTCATGGACCCCGAGGGCTGGCTGTACGTCGTCGACCGCAAGAAGGACATGATCAACGCGTCCGGCTTCAAGGTGTGGCCGCGCGAGGTCGAGGACGTGCTCTACACCCACCCGGCGGTGCGCGAGGCCGCCGTCGTCGGGGTGCCCGACGGCTACCGCGGGGAGACCGTCAAGGCCTTCATCAGCCTGCGCCCCGGCGCGGAGGCGGACCCGGCCGCGCTCGCCGCGTACTGCGAGGAGAGACTGGCCGCCTACAAGTATCCGCGCCAGGTGGAGATCCTGCCGGACCTGCCGAAGACGGCCAGTGGGAAGATCCTCCGGCGGGAACTGCGTTCCCTGACCCACGACAACTAGCAGCGACACGGAAAGGCGGGTGGCGGCAGTGCCCAGGACGACGGACGGTGACGGGGCTCCTGTGCCGCAGCGGCTTCTGGCCGCCGCCACCCGGCTCTTCGCCGAGCGGGGCTACGACCGCACCTCGGTGCAGGAGATCGTCGAGGCGGCAGGCGTCACCAAGGGGGCGCTCTACCACTACTTCGGCTCCAAGGACGACCTGCTGCACGAGGTGTACGCGCGCGTGCTGCGCCTCCAGCAGGAGCGCCTGGACCACTTCGCGGACGCCGACGAGCCGATCGAGAAGCGGCTGCGCGGCGCGGCGGCGGACGTCGTCGTCACCACGATCGAGAACCTCGACGACGCGTCGATCTTCTTCCGCTCCATGCACCACCTCAGCCCGGAGAAGAACAAGCAGGTGCGCGCCGAACGCCGCCGCTACCACGAACGCTTCCGCGCGCTGATCGAGGAGGGCCAGCGCGAGGGCGTCTTCTCCACGGCGACCCCGGCCGACCTGGTGGTCGACTACCACTTCGGCTCCGTGCACCACCTGTCGACCTGGTACCGCCCCGACGGCCCGCTCAGCCCCCAGGAGGTCGCCGACCACCTGGCGGACCTGCTGCTGCGGGCGCTGCGCGCCTGAAAACACCCCCCACGTCCTGTGGCCCGCCGGTACCGTCGGCGGGCCACAGGACGTTCCGGGACTACAGATACTTCTTCAGCTCCCGGCGCGCCAGCGACCTCTGATGCACCTCGTCCGGGCCGTCGGCGATCATCAGCGTGCGGGCGCCGGCGTACAGCTCGGCCAGCGGGAAGTCCTGGCTGACCCCGCCCGCGCCGTACAGCTGGATCGCCCGGTCGAGGATGCCGACGACCGTGCGCGGGGTGGCGATCTTGATGGCCTGGATCTCCGTGTGGGCGCCCCGGTTGCCGACGGTGTCCATCATCCAGGCCGTCTTCAGCACCAGCAGCCGCAGCTGCTCGACCGCCACGCGCGCGTCGGCGATCCAGTTCTGCACCACGCCCTGCCGCGCCAGCGCCTTGCCGAACGCGTCCCGCGACACCGCGCGGCGGCACATCAGCTCGATGGCCCGCTCGGCCATGCCGATCAGCCGCATGCAGTGGTGGATCCGGCCGGGACCGAGCCGGGCCTGCGCGATGGCGAAGCCGCCGCCCTCCTCACCGATCAGGTTCGCCACCGGCACGCGCGCGTGGTCGAAGACCACCTCGGCGTGCCCGCCGTGGTAGTGGTCCTCGTAACCGAACACCTGCATCGCGCGGGTGATGGTGACGCCCGGCGTGTCGCGCGGGACGAGCACCATGGACTGCTGCCGCCGGATGTCCGCCCCGTCCGGGTCGGTCTTCCCCATCACGATGAAGACCGCGCAGTCCGGGTGCATCGCCCCGGAGATGTACCACTTGCGCCCCGTGATGACGTACTCGTCGCCGTCCCGTTCGATGTGCGTGGTGATGTTCGTGGCGTCCGAGGAGGCCACCTCCGGCTCGGTCATCGCGAACGCCGAGCGGATCTCACCGGCCAGCAGCGGCTGGAGCCACTGCTTCTTCTGCGCCTCGTCGCCGAACTGCGCCAGCACCTCCATGTTCCCGGTGTCGGGCGCCGCGCAGTTGGTGACGGTCGGCGCGATCTGCGGGGAGCGGCCCATGATCTCGGCGAGCGGCGCGTACTGGAGATTGGTGAGCCCGGCACCGTGCTCGGAGTCGGGCAGGAACAGGTTCCACAGCCCCTGCCGGCGGGCCTCGGCCTTCAGCTCCTCCACCACGGGGACGTTCTCCCACGGCGAGTCCAGCCCGGCACGCTGCTCGTGCACGACCGCCTCGGCCGGGTAGACGTACTCGTCCATGAAGGCGAGCAACTTGGCGCGCAGTTCCTCGGTGCGCGCGTCGAACGCGAAGTCCATGGTTCGTCAGCCTTCCTGGAGAGTGGTCAGACCGTGCCGGATGAAGACCGGGACCAGATCACCGATGCGGTCGAAGCCGCGCCCGACCGTCTGGCCCAGGGTGTAGCGGTAGTGGATGCCCTCCAGGATCACGGCGAGCTTGAACCAGGCGAACGCCGTGTACCAGGACACCGCGGAGACATCGCGCCCCGACCGCGCGGCGTACCGCTCGATCAGCTCGGCCGGCGTGGGGTGCCCGGGCGCCTCGGCGGTCGTGGAGACGGGGGAGTCCGGCATGCCCAGCGGCATGCTGTACATCACCAGCAGCCCCAGGTCCGTCAGCGGATCGCCGAGCGTGGACATCTCCCAGTCGAGGACGGCCTTGATCCGGTCGGCGCCCCTTTCGGGCCCGGTTCGCCTCCGGGGCGCTTCAGCCGGTGCCGAGAGCCCGATCGTGCCCAGCCCTTCGGGCCTCCGCGCGTTCGGACCCTCGACACCGGCGCGCCCCTTCGGCTCACTCGCCGGCCCGATGAGCACGTTGTCGAGGCGGTAGTCGCCGTGCACCACGGCCGGCGCGGGGGAGACGGGCAGCTCGCGCCCGAGCGCCGCGTGCAGCTCGTCGATCCCGGCCAGCTCCCGGTTGCGGGAGGCGTCGAGCTGCTTGCCCCAGCGCCGCAGCTGCCGGTCCAGGAACCCCTCGGGCCGGCCGAAGTCCGCCAGGCCCGCCTCGCCGGGATCGACGGCGTGCAGCTCGACGAGCGTGTCGACCAGGTTCAGCACGGCGTCCCGGGTGCGCTCGGCGCCGAGCGGGGCGAGCTGGCCGGCCGTCCGGTACGGGGTGCCCTCGACGAAGTCCATGACGTAGAACGGCGCCCCGAGCACCTCCTCGTCCTCGCACAGCAGCACGGTGCGCGGCACCGGCACGGCGGTTCGGTGCAGCGCGCTGATCACCCGGTGCTCGCGCTTCATGTCGTGCGCGGTGGCCAGCACGTGGCCGAGCGGGGGGCGCCGTACGACCCACTTCGAGGCCCCGTCGGAGACCGCGTACGTGAGGTTCGACCTGCCGCCCTCGATCAGCCGGCCGGTGAGCGGGCCGTTCACCAGGCCGGGCCGCTCCCGTTCGAGCAGGCCGCGCAGCCGGTCGAGATCGAGTCCGGGCGGGTGGTCGGGGCTCATCGTCGCTCCTACGGGCAGGAAACAGTACCCGCCTTATGATGCCGACCGGTCGGTATGTCGTCCAGAGCGGCGACCGAACGTGATCGGGGCCACGATAGGCGCTCGTCGCGCCCGCGCCCCGTCCGGCCGCCACGCGAATGGCGTATATCGGGCCGTTCGGCTTGCACCGTACACGCGGACACCAGAAGGTCGGTCCCATGAAGGCGATCAGCTACTCACGGTACGGCGGTCCCGAAGTGCTCGGACTCGGGGAGGTCGACGACCCCAGGGTCGGCCCCGACTCGGTACTGGTGAAGGTGCGGGCGGCGGCCGTCAACCCGGTCGACTGGAAGTGCCGCGAGGGCTATCTCGACCCGATCCTCCAGCCGGTGTTCCCGGTCATCCCCGGCTGGGACGTCTCGGGCGTGGTCGTCCGGCCGGGTCCCGCCGTACCGGAGTTCGCCGTCGGCGACGAGGTCATCGGCTACGTGCGCGAGGACGTCCTCTCGCGCGGCACCTTCGCCGAGTACGTGGCCGCCCCGGCGCGCACCCTCGCGCGCAAGCCGCGCTCCCTGTCCTTCGAGCAGGCGGCCGGAATCCCCCTCGCGGGGCTCACCGCGTACCAGGTGCTGCACCGCGTCCTCGAGGTCAAGCGGGGCGAGACCATCCTGGTGCACGCCGCGGCCGGCGGCGTCGGATCCATCGCCGTCCAGCTCGCCGCCCACCTCGGCGCCCGGGTCATCGGTACGGCGAGCGAGCGCAACCACGACTTCGTACGCGGACTGGGCGGGGAGCCGGTGAGCCACGGCGAGGGCCTGGCCGAACGGGTACGGGGACTGGCGCCCGAGGGCGTGGACGCGGTGTTCGACTCGGTGGGCGGCGACGCCCTCAAGGCCTCCGCGAACCTGCTGGCCCCCGAGGGCCGCCTGGCCTCGATCGCCGACCCCGAGGTGGTGGACTACGGCGGCCGCTACTGGTTCGTCCGCCCCGACCCCCAGGACCTCCAGCACCTCTCCGACCTGGCGGACCAGGGCACGATCACCATCCACGTCTCGAAGACCTTCCCCCTGGACCAGGCGGCGGCCGCCCACCGCCTGAACCAGGAGGGCCGCACCAGGGGCAAGATCGTGGTGACGGTGAGCGAATGAGCCCGCCCGGCACCTTCAGCCCGTCCGGCGTTTGAGGACAAAGGGGGGTCTGGGGGCTCCGCCCCCAGGGACGGGACGGGAAGGGGCGGAGGGGGCGAAAACCCTCCGGCCCCGCCCCGCCCCGCCCCACCTCACCCCGAACCGACAAGCACCACCCCGCACACGGCCATGGCCACCGTACAGAGCACCGCAACCGCCGCATACGGCGGAACAAGCGCCTCCGGCACACTCACGGCCGCCAGCCCCCGAATCCGCCGATGGGCGATCCACAGAAACCCGAGCCAGCAGACACAGCACAGCGCGCACGCGACGAACCCGGCCGCCGAGCCCCCACCCGCCAGCGCCGTCTTCACGGCAAGCACGGCCGCGACCGTGGCCGACAACGTCGTACGCCGCCACGCGAGCCGCGTCCGCTCGGGCTGCAGCCCCGGATCCCGCTCCGCGCCCCGACCGGCCGCCACTCCGCTCACCCGTCCCACCCGAAGAGCACGACGGCGACCATCGCCCCGGCCACCACCGCCACCACAAGACTCAGCAGCGCCGGGAACCGCGACACCGGCAGATCCTCCCCCCGCCGCATCGCCCGTTCGCACCGCACCCAGTGATTGACCGCCCGCAGCGCGCACAACGCCCCCGCGGCCAGCAGCGCCAGCGCCAGCCCGACCCGCCACCCCCACCGCAGATCCGGCAGGAACTGGTCCACGGCGAACCCGCCCCCGATCAGCGCGAGCGCGGTGCGCAGCCAGGCGAGGAACGTCCGCTCGTTCGCCAGTGAGAACCGGTAGTCGGGCGTGTCGCCCTCCCGCCGCACCTCGCCGGGCGCGAACCACAACCGAACGTTCCGCACAAAATCGATCACGCCGCGACCCTACCGGGGCCACCCGCACCGGGCCGAGGGCCGGGACGAGGACGGACCCGTACTCAGCCCTCCGACCGCTCCGCCCGCTCCGACCGCTCCGCCCGCCCGGACCGGTACGCCTTGAGCCGCTGATACGCCACCAGCCCGTCCGGAGCCCACTCCCACTCCCCGAGCCGCCGCTCCAGCTCCGCCTCCGACAGGAAGTCCCACCAGGCCACCTCCTCCGGCTGCGGCCGTACGGGCCGGTCGCAGCGCACCTCGTACACCGCCGACCACCAGCTCCGGCCCGCCCCGTCGTCGTACAGGAACGTGAAGACGTGCTCGGGGCGCGGCAGCCCGTTCACGCCCAGCTCCTCCTCGGCCTCCCGCAGCGCCGCCTCGTCGTAGCTCTCGCCCGCGCCGACGACCCCGCCGACGAACATGTCGTACAGGGAGGGGAAGACCTGCTTGGCCGCGGTGCGGCGGTGGACGAAGATCCGCCCCCCGGCGTCCCGGGCGAGGATGAAGGCGCAGCGGTGGCGCAGCCCCCGCGCGTAGGCCTCCCCGCGCGGGGACCGCCCGACCACCCGGTCGTTCTCGTCGACGATGTCGATGATCTCCTCAGCACTCATACGACCATCCAAGCAGCGGCCGGCCCTCGCCCGACGTGGACCCGACGAGGCTCTGACGAGGACCCGACCGCTCACCCCACCCGAGCGGCCGTCCGCCCCCGGACGTCACAAGTAGCCCGTTCGTGACCGCAGTTGACGCGAGTAACACCCGGTACGCCCTTGACGTGATCCGTTCGCTGACGGTTTGCTGTCTGTGATCAGCTCATGGCAATCGGCAGCCGACCACTGCCGCACCGACCACCCGCCGTGAGCCGGCGACCACAAGAAGAGCGCGTGAGGAAGTCCCGCGGTGTCCCCACCCCCGCCTCCCCTCGGCCGTGCCCGCAGACGGGCGGCACAGGCCTTCGACGAGGCCCTCGACGACGCCGAACTCGTCGCCGCGCGGACCGCGCTGGCACAGGGCCGATGGCAGAACACCCGCTCGCTGCTGGTCCGTACGGGGGAGGACTGGGACCGCCGGGGCCACCGCGTCACGGTGCTCGCCCGGGAGTCGTCCAGCGTCGCCTGGGCCCGCGAGTGGCTGCTCGCCGAACCCGACTCCGGTGACGCGTCCGTGCTGCTCGCCCTGGCCCAGGTGCGGCGCGCGCTGCGCGGCAAGGAGAAACCGGCCCGTGCCCGCGAGGCCTGCCACCGGGCGGCGGAGCTGGTGCCCACCGACCCCACCCCCTGGCTCGGACTGCTCCTGCTGGAGTGCGCCCAGGGGGCCGAGGGGGACGTGGTCCGGCTCTTCGAGCAGATCCGCACCCGGTACGCGGACCACCACCACGCCCACCACCTGGTGGTCGCCTGGCTCGCCGAGCGCCGCGTGGAGGCGGGCCCGGACCCGCTGCACGAGGTGTACGACTTCGCCAACTGGGCCGCCGAGCAGGCACCCGCCGACTCGCCGCTGGCGATCCTGCCGGTCATCGCGCACGCCGAGCGCTACCGCACCCTGGCCGCCGCCGGACAGGAACCCGCCGACCCGGTCGCCTCCGGCCACTGGGTCGGCCGCCGTGCCCGGCAGGTGATGAAGGCCGCCTTCGACTGGTGGCTGGAGTGGGAGCACGAAGGCCACCCGCGCCGCCTGGTCGACCTCAACTTCCTCGCCCACGCCAAGGTCTGCGAGGGCCGGGGCGCCGAGGCCGCCGCCCTCTTCCACCGCATCGGAGACCACGCCACACCCACCCCTTGGTCGTACCCCGACCGTGACGCCCTGACCGCCTTCCGCACCGCCCGTGCCGCAGCCCTGGGCACGGTCTGACCCCAGCCCCCACCCCCCGCATCCGCCCGCCGCAACCACAACCGACCAAGGACGGCCTTTCGATGACGACGGACAGTTCGAGCACTTCGAGCAGGAGCAGAGCGACAGCCGACGGCATCAGTACCTTCAAGGGGCAGGAGCGCGCCCTGCGCGCCGACCGCCTCGGCACGGGGGGCCTACTGCTCTCCGTCCTCGCCGCGACCGCCCCCCTCATGGTGGTCGCCGGTGTCATGCCCACCACATTCGCGGTGATGGGCATCGTCGGCCAGCCGCTGCTCTTCGTGATCCTCGGCGTCGTACTGGTCCTCTTCAGCCTCGGCTACGCCGAGATGAGCCGGCACGTCCACAACGCCGGCGCCTTCTACGCCTACATCTCCCGAGGCCTCGGCGGCACCGCCGGATCGGGCGCCGCCCTGGTCGCGCTCGTCGCCTACAACTCCCTCCAGGTCGGCATCTACGGCATCTTCGGCTTCGAGGTCTCCGGCCTCTTCGCCACCTACGCCGACCTCGAGATCGCCTGGTGGATACCGGCGCTCGTGGCCGTCCTCGCCGTCGGCGCGCTGGGCTGGCTGAAGATCGACGTCAACGCGCGCGTGCTCGGCGTGCTGCTGGTCATCGAGGTGCTGCTGGTCGTCGTCTTCGACATCGCCGCCATCGCCGACCCCGGCAAGGAGGGCCTGTCGCTGCACGCCTTCAACCCGGACACGCTCAGCGGCGCCGGCGTCGGCACCGCCCTGTGCTTCTGCATCGCCGCCTTCCTCGGCTTCGAACAGGCCCCCGTCTACGCCGAGGAGACCAGCAAGCCGCACGAGATCGTGCCGCGCGTGATGTTCCTCGCGGTCACCGGAGTCGCCGTCTTCTTCGCCCTCAGCAGCTGGGCGCTCACCGTCGCCACCGGCCCCTCCGGGATCGTCGGCGCCTCCCAGGAGCAGAGCGCCGGCCTGCTGTTCTTCCTCACCGAGGACCGCCTGGGCGGAACCTTCACCGACGTCCTGCACATCCTCTTCGTGACCGGCATGTTCGCGGCCATGCTCAGCTTCCACAACGTCGTCGCCCGGTACGCCTTCGCCATGGGCCGCGAGGGCCTGCTGCCCGCCGCCTTCGGCCGCACCACCGGCACCAGCGGCGCCCCCGGCACCGGCTCCCTGCTCCAGACCGTCATCGCCGCCGTGCTGGTCCTCGCCTTCGCGCTCACCGACGACAAGCCGACCGGCGATCCGACCGCGCCGGTCCTGCACCTGTTCACCTGGGGCGGCAACATCGGAGCCCTCGGCGTGATCGTGCTGATGGCGATCGCCTCCCTGTCCGTCGTCGTCTTCTTCGTCCGGCGCGGCGCCGCGGGCGCGCAGAGCTGGCGGCTGGTCACCTCCGCGCTGGCGGGCATCGCCCTGGTCGTCATCGCCGGCTACACGGTCAAGGACTTCGACGTACTGGTCGGCGCGGGCCCCGACTCCTCGCTGAGCTGGATCCTGCCCGGCATCATCGGGCTCGCCCTGGTCGTCGGCCTGGTCCAGGGCGCCGTCCTGCGCGCCCGCGCCCCCGAGAAGCACGCCCGCATCGGGCTCGGCAACGAGGCGTTCCAGCTCGAGAAGGAGGCCGAGCGCACCTCGTAGAGGAGCCGCTTACGAAAGTCTGACGGGCACCCGCGCTCCCTGGTCCGACGGGAACGCGGGTGCTCGAATGGAGAAGTGAACCCCGAACAGCCACCGCGGCCTCCCGGCGAGGGGGACGCGCGGGGCAAACCCGTCGGCCGCCGCGTCCTCCTCGGCACCCTCGGTCTGGGCGCCCTCGGCGTGGTCACCGCGCCGACCCTCCAGCGCGGCCTGGAATCCTTCCTCGCCGGAGCCTCCGACAAGGACCCCACCGGCCTGACCGGACTGCTCCCCAACGGCGGCGGCTTCCGCTACTACTCGGTCACCTCGTCCGTCCCGCGGAAGAACGCCGACACCTACCGCCTCGCGGTCGACGGCCTCGTCGACCGCCCCACCTCCTACACCCTGGCCGAACTGAAGGCCCTGCCGCAGACCCGCACGGTCCGGGACGTCCAGTGCGTCACCGGCTGGCGGGTGCCGGACACGCCGTTCGAGGGGGTGCGTCTGTCCCGGCTGCTGGACGCCGCGGGAGTGCGCCCTTCGGCCGGGGCGGTGCGCTTCACCTGCTTCGACGGCGCGTACTCCGAGAGCCTCACCCTCGACCAGGCCCGCCGCGCCGACGTCCTGGTCGCGCTGCGCATGCGGGACGAGGACCTCGGCCACGCCCACGGCGGCCCGGTCCGCCTCTACGTGGCCCCGATGTACTTCTACAAGTCCGCCAAGTGGCTCTCCGGCATCACCGTCACCGAGGACGTCGAACCCGGCTACTGGGAGGAGCGCGGCTACGACATCGACGCCTGGGTCGGCCGCTCGAACGGACGCGACGATGAGCCTACGGACTGACACCCCGCCCGCCGCCACCGCCGTACGGCGCTTCGGCCGCGCCGAACGCCGGGTGCACCGCGCCACGGCCGTACTGATGGGCGTCTGCGTCTTCACCGCCGCCTGCCTCTACGTCCCCCAGCTCGCCCAGCTCGTGGGCCGCCGCGCCCTCGTCGTCACCCTCCACCAGTGGTCCGGGCTCGCCCTGCCCGTCCCCGTCCTCGCCGGTCTCGTCTCCCGCGCCTTCCGCGCCGACCTGGGCCGCCTCAACCGCTTCGGCCCGCACGACCGCACCTGGCTGCGGGCCGCCCTGCGCCGCGACAGGCGCCCCTCGTCCCGCCCGGCCGGCAAGTTCAACGCGGGCCAGAAGGTCTACGCGGCCTGGATCGCGGGCGCCACGCTGGTCATGCTCGGCACCGGACTGCTGATGTGGTTCACCCACCTCACCCCGCTGGTGTGGCGGACCAGCGCCACCTTCGTCCACGACTGGCTGGCGCTGACCATCGGCATCGTCCTCGCCGGGCACATCGGCATGGCCCTGGCGGATCCCGAGGCCCGCCGCGGCATGCGCACGGGCTCCGTCGACCGCGACTGGGCGGAGCGCGAACACCCGCTGTGGCGCCCCTGAAACCGCGGCGCCCCTGAAACGGCACGGGCCCACCCGCGTCCCGAGGGGAAGCGGGTGGGCCGTACGCGCACGGTCTTCAGCTAAATGATCAGCGACAGCAGCAGCACCAGGGCACCGGCGACCACCGAGATGACCGTCTCCATGATCGACCAGGTCTTGATCGTCTGCCCGACGTTCAGCCCGAAGTACTCCTTCACCAGCCAGAACCCGGCGTCGTTGACATGGCTGAAGAACAGCGAACCGGCACCGATCGCCAGCACCAGCAGGGCCGCGTGCGTGGTCGACATGTCGGCCGCCAGCGGAGCCACCAGACCGGCCGCCGAGACGGTCGCCACCGTCGCCGAACCGGTCGCCAGCCGGATCGCCACCGCGATCAGCCAGGCCAGCAGCAGCGCCGGGATCGACCAGTCCTCGGAGATCTCCAGGATCATCTGGCCCACGCCGGTGTCGATCAGCGTCTGCTTGAAGCCGCCGCCCGCGCCGACGATCAGCAGGATGCCCGCGATCGGCGCGAGGCTCTTCTCGACCAGCTGCTGCATCCGCTCCTTGCTGAACCCGGCGGGCATGCCGAGCGTGAAGATGCCGACCAGCACGGCCGCGAGCAGCGCGATCAGCGGGGAGCCGATCACGTCGAACACGCGCTGCACGCTGTTCTCGGGGTCGTCGATGACGATGTCGACCAGCGCCTTGGCCAGCATCAGCACGACCGGCAGCAGGATCGTGGCCAGCGTCGCGCCGAAGCTCGGACGCTTCTCCAGGTCCTCGGAGGGCCGCTGCGGGATCATCCGCTCCGGAGCCGGGACGTCCACCCAGCGGGCGGCGTACTTCGAGAACAGCGGACCGGCGATGACCACCGTCGGTATCGCGACGAGCACGCCCAGCGCCAGCGTCACACCGAGGTTGGCGCCGACGGCGTCGATCGCGACCAGCGGGCCGGGGTGCGGCGGCACCAGACCGTGCATCACGGACAGACCCGCGAGCGCCGGGATGCCGATGCGCATCAGGGAGTAGTTGCCGCGCTTGGCGACCATCAGCACCACCGGGATCAGCAGCACCACGCCGACCTCGAAGAACAGCGGCAGACCGATCACCGAGGCGATCAGCACCATCGCCCACGGCATGGAACGGCCGCTCGCCTTGGCGAGGATGGTGTCGACGATCTGGTCGGCACCGCCGGAGTCGGCGAGCATCTTGCCGAGGATCGCGCCGAGGGCGATCAGCACGCCCACACCGGCGACGGTGGAGCCGAGTCCGGCACTGAAGCTGGTGATGACCTTGTCGAGCGGCGCGCCGGCGAAGGCGCCGAGCGCCAGCGTCCCGATGGTCAGGGACAGGAAGGCGTGCAGCTTGAACTTGGTGATGAGCAGGACGATGACGGCGATGCCCAGGAGCACGGCGACGCCCAGCTGGGCGTGGCCGGCCGAGGTGATCGACTCGGGTGCGTCCGCTGCCAGCATCTCAACGCTGAGTCTGGTCACGGTGGTTCCCTTGTTTCTACGGGGGAGGGGAGAAGACCGGGGAGGTGGGGGCACCCCGGGAAATGGGGGTCCGGTCGGGGACCTACGCGGTCGGCTCGGGGAGGGCGTCCAGGGCGGTGGCCGCCCGTGCGCTGATCTCCTCGGGGCTGCCCGCCACGTCCACGGCGACTCCGGCCTCGTCCGGCTCCAGCGGCTGGAGCGTGGCGAACTGGGAGTCGAGCAGTGCCGTGGGCATGAAGTGGCCCTGCCGGTGCGACATCCGGTCCTCGACGAGCGCGCGGTCACCGGAGAGGTGCACGAAGACCACACCGGGCGCGGCGGCCCGCAGCCGGTCGCGGTACGACCGCTTCAGCGCCGAGCAGCTGACCACCCCGCCGAGACCGGCCCGGCCGTGCGCCCAGTCGCCGATGGCGTCCAGCCAGGGCCACCGGTCGTCGTCGGTGAGCGGGGTACCGGCCGACATCTTGGCGATGTTGGCCGGCGGGTGGAAATCGTCGCCCTCGGCGTACGGGACGCCGAACCGGGCCGCGAGCAGGGGACCGATGGTGGTCTTCCCGGTGCCCGCGACGCCCATGACCACGACGACATGGGGGGTGTTCATCGCTGCCTCGCTGTCTGATGTCTTCGTCGACACGTGATGTCGACGCAACTGAAGCTCATTAGATACGACGAATTCAAGAGTCTGTGACATATAAGTCTGACTTTTTATTCCCGTGACCCGCCCCGTACTCTGAGTACATGAGCACCACGGGCCGGGGGCTGCACGGCCGTGTACTGGACACCCTCGGCCCCGAGATCACCGCCGGCGAGTACCCGCCCGGCAGCGTCCTGCGCACCGACGAACTCGCACAGCGTTTCGACGTGTCGCGCTCCGTGATGCGCGAGGTCGTCCGCGTCCTGGAGTCCATGCACCTGGTCGAGTCCCGGCGCCGCGTCGGCGTGACGGTCCTGCCGACCTGCGAGTGGAACGTGTACGACCCCCAGGTCATCCGCTGGCGCCTGGCCGGCGCGGACCGCCCCCGCCAACTGCGCTCCCTCACGGTGCTGCGCTCGGCGATCGAGCCCGTCGCGGCGGGCCTGGCCGCCCGCTACGCCACCCCCGAGCAGTGCGCCGAACTGACCGAGTGCGCCCTCGGCATGGTCGCCAACTCCAGCGGTCACCGCCTGGAGGGCTACCTCTTCCACGACGTGGCGTTCCACCGCGTGATCCTGACCGCCTCCGGCAACGAGATGTTCGCCCGCCTCGGCGACGTCGTCGCCGAGGTGCTGTCCGGCCGCACCCACCACGACGTGATGTTCGAGGACCCCGACCCCGCCGCCGTCACCCTGCACGTCCAGCTCGCGGAGGCGGTCCGCGAACGCGACGCCGCCCGCGCGGAGAAACTGACCCGCGAGATCACCGAGGGCGCCCTCCAGGAACTGGACATCCTGGCGCCCTGACGGCCGTACGGCGTCGGACCCCGGCGCCAGGTTCCTCGCATGATCCCCGGGACACTCCGGAAACTGGACCGCGTCCGCGAGAAGGCGCTCGCGCGCGGCGTACCGTCCTGCGAGGTGGAGAGGTGGCCGGCCGCCGCCCGTCCGTGCGCGACCCTCGCCCCGCACGGGACGGCCCGGTCGTGGGCCGCTTCGGCGGACCGGCACCGCTCCCCGCCGGCTTCCCCGACCTGCCGAAGCGCACCTGCCTGATCGCCTCCCTGGACCTCGCGGCGCTGCCCCTGCCGCGCGACGGCGCGCTCCTGCTCCTCGCCCGTTCCCACGACGACGGCCTGGACGCGGGCGGCGAGGCGGTGTACGTCCCGGCCGGGACACCCGTGGAGGAACGCCCGCTGGATTCCGGCCGCGCGCCGGGCGACGCGGGGGAGGGCCTGGACTCGGTCCTGCGGACGGCGGGGGAACTGCGGCTGCGGTACGACGTCTCCCTGCCGGACAACGAATCCCTCTTCGACCCCGCCGAACACCCCCGCGCCCCGACCCTGCGCGGTGCCTGGAGGGACGTGCGGCACGAGGACCGGCCCCTCCTCGGCGCCTCGCGCCTCCAGCTCGACGGATACTCCGCCGACCCCTACGGCGAGACCGACCTCGTCACCTACGCCGCGTGGACGGAGGCCGACAGGACGGGGAAGCCTTCCCGCCCCGAGGCCTGGGCCCTCCTCGCCCAGTGGTACGGCGGCGCGCACATCGACGGTGACGTCTACTGGACGATCACCCGGCAGAACGCGGCGGAGCGGCGTTTCGACGAGGCGACGGTCATGGGGTTCTTCGAAGGACCGGGGTGAACCCCACCCCGGCACGGGGACTACTCCAGGAACTCCCCGTCGACGTACACCCACGCCCCGTCGACCCGCTCGAACCGGCTGCGCTCGTGCAGCGAGCCGCCCCGGTAGGAGGCCCGGAAGGTCACCGTCCCGCTGGAGTGAAAGGCGGACCCGCCGGTCGTGTCCAGGATCTCCAGCCCGGTCCACCGCATCCCGGGATCGAAGTCGATCCGCTCCGGCCGCGTCCTCGGATGCCAGCTCCGCAGCAGGTACGCCCCGTCCCGCCGCACGAACGCGCAGTACCGCGACCGCATCAGCCGCTCGGCGGTGGGAGCGGCGGCGGCCCCCGAGTGGAACCGACCGCAGCAGGCCTCGTACGCCTCGGGGAGCCCGCAGGGACAGGAACGTGTGGTCATGGTCGGCCTCCGCGAGAACGCCCGAGGGCCGCGACCTCGTGGTCGCGGCCCTCGCGCTTCATGTGTCCGAGGGGGGACTTGAACCCCCACGCCCGATAAAGGGCACTAGCACCTCAAGCTAGCGCGTCTGCCATTCCGCCACCCGGACAAGGTGTCTGTCGCGCCGGGGTTTCCCCCCTGGCGACGACGTAAACATTACCAGGTGTTCCGGGGTGGCCGATCACCCCCGCCCGGCCGCGCCGTCGCGTGAACGGCGGATGACGGGCCGGGCCGGGTCTTGGGGCGCGCCCGCGGGGGAGAGAGGATGAGGGGACGACCCACCAGCGGGAACACCAGCAGCGGGAGGAAGCACGTGAGCGAGACGGACACGGCCAGGAGCGTCACCGGTGAGGACGAGGTCGTGGACCTCTGCCGCGAGCTGATCCGGATCGACACCAGCAACTACGGCGACCACTCGGGCCCCGGCGAGCGCAAGGCGGCCGAGTACGTCGCCGAGAAGCTCGCCGAGGTGGGCCTGGAACCGCGGATCTTCGAGTCGCACCCGGGGCGCGCCTCCACGGTGGCCCGGATCGAGGGCGAGGACCCCTCCCGGCCCGCGCTGCTCATCCACGGCCACACCGACGTCGTACCGGCCAACGCCGACGACTGGACCCACCACCCCTTCTCCGGCGAGATCGCCGACGGATGCGTGTGGGGGCGCGGGGCCGTCGACATGAAGGACATGGACGCGATGACCCTCGCGGTCGTCCGCGACCGGATGCGCAGCGGACGCAAGCCCCCGCGCGACATCGTCCTCGCCTTCCTCGCGGACGAGGAGGCCGGCGGCACGTACGGCGCCAAGCACCTGGTGCACAAGCACCCCGAGCTGTTCGAGGGCGTCACCGAGGCGATCGGCGAGGTCGGCGGGTTCTCCTTCACCGTCAACGAGAAGCTGCGCCTCTACCTCGTCGAGACCGCCGAGAAGGGCATGCACTGGATGCGGCTCACCGTCGACGGCACCGCCGGACACGGCTCGATGACCAACGACGACAACGCGATCACCGAACTGTGCGAGGCCGTCGCCCGCCTCGGCCGGCACAAGTGGCCGGTCAGGGTCACCAAGACCGTACGGGCCTTCCTGGACGAGCTCTCCGACGCGCTCGGCACCGAGCTCGACCCGGAGAACATGGACGAGACCCTCGCCAAGCTCGGCGGCATCGCCCGCATGATCGGCACCACGCTGCGCAACTCGGCGGCGCCCACCATGCTCGGCGCCGGCTACAAGGTGAACGTCATCCCCGGCCAGGCCACCGCGCACGTCGACGGACGCTTCCTGCCCGGCTACGAGGAGGAGTTCCTCGCCGACCTCGACCGCATCCTCGGCCCGCGCGTGCGGCGCGAGGACGTGCACGCCGACAAGGCGCTGGAGACCGACTTCGACGGCCGGCTCGTCGACGCCATGCAGAGCGCCCTGCGCGCCGAGGACCCGATCGCGCGGGCCGTGCCCTACATGCTCTCCGGCGGCACCGACGCCAAGTCCTTCGACGACCTCGGCATCCGCTGCTTCGGCTTCGCGCCGCTGAAGCTGCCCCCGGAGCTGGACTTCGCGGGCATGTTCCACGGGGTCGACGAGCGGGTCCCGGTGGACGGCCTGAAGTTCGGTGTGCGGGTGCTCGACCGCTTCCTCGACGCCTCCTGAGACGGTCGCTCGGTGAGCTCAACAATCGGGCAGACGTACGGAGTTGACTGGGAAGAGTGAATGCGACGATAAGCTCGTAGCCTCATTACTCCGTCCTCGTTAGCCGTGATGTGATCCGCGACTTTGGATCGCTTTGCCAACAAGGAGGAATGATGCTGAAGAAGGTCGTCGCCGTCGCGGCTGCCACCGGTGGTCTGGTTCTCGCGGGCGCGGGCATGGCCGCCGCCGACTCCGGCGCCCAGGGTGCCGCCGTGCACTCCCCGGGTGTCCTTTCCGGCAACGTCGTGCAGGCCCCGATCCACATCCCCGTGAACGCCTGCGGCAACACGATCTCCGTGATCGGGCTGCTGAACCCCGCCTTCGGCAACGTCTGCATCAACAAGTGACGTTGTGTCTCGCCCTCTAGGGCATGCCCGCTGAGGGCTTGAGCCCGCGTCGGCCCCGGAGCGCGCGCCATGCGCTCCGGGGCCGACCGGTCTCATCGAACGTCGGAACACCGGGAATCCGTCGGAACACCGATTCCCGGCACCAGGTCGAAGGCAGGGATTTTCAGCAATGCGACAGGTCACCCGCAAGGGCCTGATGACGATGGCGGCCGCCACGGGCGTACTCGCCGCCGCGAGCGGGGCCGCCCACGCCGACTCCGGCGCGACGGGCCACGCCGCCGGCTCACCCGGCGTGCTCTCCGGGAACACGGTGCAGGCACCGGTGGACGTGCCGGTCAACGTCTGCGGCAACACGGTCAACGTCGTCGGCGTCCTCAACCCGTCCGTGGGAAACTCCTGCGCCAACCAGAGTGGCCCCTCCTCGGACGGTCACGGCGGTTCGCACGCCGACGGGTACGCCGAGGGCTCGCCCGGTGTGCTCTCCGGGAACACGGTGCAGGCACCGGTGCACGTCCCGGTGAACGTCTGCGGCAACAGCGTCAACGTCCTCGCCGTCGGAAACGCCGCCGAGGGCAACGACTGCGCGAACCAGGGCGGCTCGTCCTCGTACGGTCACGGCGGTTCGCACGCCGACGGGTACGCCGAGGGCTCGCCCGGTGTGGGTTCCGGCAACCACATCCAGGTACCGGTCCACGTCCCGGTGAACGTCTGCGGCAACAGCGTCGACATCCTCGCCGCCGGAAACGCCGCCGGGGGCAACGACTGCGCGAACGGCGGCTCGGGCCACGACACCCCGGGACAGCCCAGCGGCCCCGAACAGCCCGGTGACGGGCCGGGCACCCCGGGCACCCCGGACGACCGCACCCCGGACCGTCCGTCGACCGGCGACCAGCCGGGCGCCCACTCCCTCACCCAGCCCCGGCACGACGCGCAGCTCGCGCAGACCGGCAGTGAGCTGCCGATGGGCCTCGTCCTGCCCGTCGGCGCGGGCGCGCTGCTCGCCGGCGCGGTCCTCTACCGCAAGGCGCGGACCGCCGCGTGACACCGGACACACGGAGCGGACCCCGCGACCACGGGGTCCGCTCCGTCGTGTGATTCCGGTCGGGCGTCGAAGATCACCAGGTGGCGCGCACCTGGCGGATGATCCGCCTCCGCAGCCGCACCCTGCGACTGCCGTCACGCATCAGCGTCAGGCGGTACAACTCCCAGTGACCGTACTCTGCATGGTCCGTCAGCAGACGTGCCGTCTCCTTGCGGGAGACCCCGCGCGGTACGTGCACGTCGACAAATTCGTATTCCGGCATCGCATCTATTGTGCGGGCCGGGCCCCGGTACGGATAGCGTCTGCACTATGTCTGATGCTGCGCAGCCCACCGCTGCCGAGGTACGCGCCGCCGCCGAGGCGGTCAAGACCGCGCTCGACCGCCACCTGGCCGCGGTCGAACGCCGGTCGGGGGAGGACGACCCGGCCGTCTACGAGGCGTTCAACCAGCTGGCCGCGGCCGCGGAGGCGTACGACGAACTGCTCTACGACCGCTACGACGAGGTCACCCCCTTCGAGATCCCCGGCGCGGAGGACGCGCCGCCGTACACCGGTCCCGAGGAACCGGCCGCGCTCAGCGTGCTGATCCGCCGCGACTACGCCGTCGTGGAACCCCAGCGGCTGCGCGCGCACGCCCAGCGGATCGAGGCGGCGGACGACGAGACCTCGGAGGCGTCGGGCACCGTCCACGGCGCGCTCGGCCTGCTGTTCGGCGAGTTCGAGCCGGACGAGATCGCCTCCCGGCACAAGGAGTTCGGGCTGGAGGAGGGCGACTCCACGCTCTGGGTGACGGCATCGGACGACCCCGCGGAACCCGGCGAGTGGCTGGAGGCGCCGTTCGAGCAGGTGGACCCGCAGCAGGTGGTGTGCCGCTTCGACGTCAGCGCGGTCTTCGACGACGACGAGGACCTCGACGACGACGAGGAGGACCTCGACGACGACGAGGAGGACCTGGAGGACGAGCTGGACCCGAGCCTGGACGAGGACGGGGACCTGGAACCCCTCGACGCGGACCGCTGACCGCACCCGCCCCGCACGGCGGCGGCACCCCCGGTGCCGCCGCCCGCGCACGGGCCGGGATCAGCCCTCCGCCACCGGAACCTGCGGGGCCAGCAGCACCGGCAGCCGGGTGGTCCGCGGCTTCGCCGTCACCTCGGCCACGGCGCGCGGCAGCGCCTGCTCCACGCCGTGCACCACGGACAGATGCCGGTCGGCCCTGCTGAACGCCGTGTACACCCAGGGACGGCTCAGCGCCTGCACGGCGTCACCGGGCAGCACCGCGACCACCGCGGGCCACCGGCAGCCCACCGCCTGGTGCGCGGTCAGCGCCCACCCGTGCCGCACGGACGACTCCACCCGCTCCCTCGGCACGACGATCTCCTCGCCCCCGCACTCCAGGTGCAGCCCCTCGCCGTCGGCCCGCACCACGCGGCCCGGCAGCGTACGCCCCGGAGCGGGGGAGTGGGCGACCCGGTCACCCGGATCGAACCCGCCGAAGCGCCCCGGCCCCGGATTCAGCCGCTCCTTCAGCGCCGCGTTCAGCACACGCGTCCCCACCGCGCCCCCGTGCCCCGGGGTGATCACCTGGGTCTCCTCGGCCGGCACCCCGATCGCGCGCGGCACCGAGTCCGCCACCAGCTGCACGGTCCGGTGCACGGCCTCTCCCGCGTCCCGCACCGGCACGATCACGACCTCCTTGCCGGGCGCCGCCACCTGGTTCAGCTCGCCGACGCCGATCCCCGAGACCAGCTCGCCCAGCGGTCCGGGATCCGGCCGCCGCGAGGCGATCTGCGGGCAGACCCGCGCCGCCAGCAGATCCGCGAACACCCGCCCGGGCCCCACCGACCACAGCACCCCCGGATCACCGGCCAGCACCAGCCGCGCCCCGTCCGGCAGCGACTCCGCCACTAGCGCGGCGGTCTCCACATCCAGCTGCGGGGCGTCGAGCACCACCAGCAGATCCACGTCCAGCGCCCCGTCGGCGTCCCGCCCGGGCCCCTCGGCACCGGACAGCAGCCCCGCGACGGTGGCGACCCCGGCCCCCTCGGCCAGGCCCGCGAACCGGGCACGCCCCACCGGACCGTGGGCGGCGGCCCAGACCCGCAACCCCAGCCCTCGCGCGGCGCTCACCAGCGCCGCCGGCTCGGCCAGCGAGGCCTCCCCACCGGTGTGCAGCACCAGCCCGTGCCCGGCGACCGCCCGGATCAGCTCACCCGCGGACCCCTCCGCCGAGGCGGCGGCCCGCTCCCATCCCTCATCCGCGCCGTCCCGCCCGGTCACGGAGTTGACCAGCCGGGCCAGCCCGTCGGCCAGACTCTCCTCGGCCAGTGCGTACCGCTCCAGCCCCACCAGCACCCGAACCGGCCGCTCCTCGTCCTCCCCGGCTTCGCCGACGGCGTCCTGGAAAACGAGCACGTCCCCCTCCGCGATGGCGTTCTGCACGGCCTCCTCGGGCTCCGGCACCCCCTGCCGACCCAGCGCGGCGACCAGCGCGGCCATCTCCAGCACGGTGTGCCCGGCGAGCGCGGCCTGCTCCAGCAGCCACACGGTGACCGCCCGCCCCCGCCGCTCGTCGTCCGGCCCTGCCCCGGCGCCGAGCAGCGCACGGGCGAACCCGTCCGCCTGCTCGGGCCGCACCCCGGGAACCCGCAGCAACTGCCAGGGGTCGGCGCGCAGCACGTCGGCGCCCCCGTCCCCGAACACACCGGCGGCCTGGACGGCGAGCCCCTCCGGCGCGCCCCCCTGAACCAGCACCCCCCGCACGTCCTCGACGGCACCGGCGGCCGGGACCACCGGGCCGGGGACCGCCTCCGGCGCCCGCCGCACGGGCTCGGGAGCGGGCCGCCGCGGCGCGGGCCCGGCCTCCTCGAACACGGTGGTGGCCGGCTTCTCACCGCTCTCCACGGCCCGCACGGCGGCCAGCAGATCCGCGGCCGCGCCGCTCAGCTTGCCGCCGGCCTCGATCGGACCCTCCCGCTCCGCCTTCCGCCGCTCGATCCGCTCCCGCTCCACCCGCTGCGCGGCCAGCTCCGCCTCGGCCTCGGACACCTGCGCGGCCTCGGACACCTGCGCGTCCTCGGCGGGCGTCCCCGGCTCCTCGGCGTCCTCCGCGGTCTCGGGCGGCTCCGTGCTCACAGCGTGCTCCAGTCGTGATCGGGATAGCGGTGCACGGGCGCCGACACGTCGTCGAGCGCCCGGCAGATCTCGTCAGGAAGACTAAGCGCCTCCACTGACAATGCCGCCGTGAGCTGCTGCGCGGTGCGCGCGCCGACGATGGGGGCGGCCACACCGGGACGGTCACGGACCCACGCGAGGGCCACCTGCAGCGCGGTCACGGCGAGCCCGTCCGCCGCCGTGGTCACGGCGTCCACGATGCGGCTCGCCGTGTCGTCGAGATACGGCTCGACGAACGGGGCGAGATGCTCCGAGGCGCCCCGGGAGTCCACCGGCGCGGCGTCCTTGCGGTACTTGCCGGTCAGCACGCCCCGTCCGAGCGGCGAGGACGGCAACAGCCCGATCCCCAGATCGAGCGCGGCGGGAAGGACCTCCCGCTCCACGCCCCGCTGGAGCAGCGAGTACTCCATCTGCGTGCTCGCCAGCCGGGTCCGCGCGCCCGGCGCGGCGAGCTGCCAGGTCGCCGCCTTGGCCAGCTGCCAGCCGCAGAAGTTGGAGACTCCGGCGTAGCGCACGCGCCCGCTGCCGACGGCGATGTCGAGCGTCTCCAGCGTCTCGTCCAGCGGGGTGGCGGGGTCGTAGGCGTGGACGTGCCACACGTCGACGTAGTCGGTGCCGAGGCGGGCGAGCGAGGCGTCCAGGGCGGAGAGCAGATGGCCGCGCGAGCCGTCGAACCGGCGGTCCGGATCGGGCACGCTCCCGGCCTTCGTCGAGATGACGAGGTCCCGGCGGGGTACGAGCCCTTCCATCAGCTTGCCGAGCAGGTACTCGGACTCTCCGTCGCCGTACACGTCGGCGGTGTCGACGAGGGTCCCGCCGGCTTCCCAGAAGGTCTTCAAGAGGTCCGCGGCGTCGTGCTCGTCGGTGTCCCGACCCCAGGTCAGAGTCCCGAGCCCGATCCGGGACACACGCAGGCCGGTACGGCCGAGATGCCTCTGCTCCATGAACGCCGAGATTACTGGCCAGAGCGTTTGGTGTGGGGGCCTGTGGACAACGGATTTCCGAGCCGCAGGGCGTTTGTACGGGCCCGGCGCTTTGCGGGTGCCCTGTGCTGGTGTGGACCGGGGGCGCACGGCCCGGCGTGCTGTGCGGGGTGCTCCGCGTTGCTGTGGCCCGGGGGGTGTTCGCGCGGCCCGGCGCTTACGGGGTGCCGTCGCGCCCACCCGTGCCGCCCTGCGGCACGATTGCCCGCGGATTGCGGAGGGCGGCTGCCCGCGGATCGCGGCGCGCAGGGCACGGAATGCGGGGCGCAGACGCGTACGGTCCGGGGCGCGTGCCACGGTGGGCGCACCGCAGTCGCCCGCGGCGGGAAGGGGACGGGGCGGGGGTGGCCGCCCGCAGCGGCTGGCGCGTCCGCACCCCGCACCCCCTCCAAGGAACCCATTTCGCGCCAGTCCGAGGACGGACACCCCCGACCCGGCCCCGACCCACCCACCCACCGCAGGCGCTACGCACGCCCCCACCGAACCGAATGCTGCGCCGCAGGCATAAAACCCGAGCCCCCACCGGGCCGAAAGCGGCGCCGCAGGCACAAGACCCGCACCCCCACCGAACCGAAAGTGGCGCCGCAGGCACAAGACCCGCACCCCCACCGGGGGCGAACAGCGGCGCCGCAGGCACCCCACCCGCCCACCGGAGGTATAGGGTCTCCGCACAAGCGACGTTACTCATCGGTAAGGGGAGAGCCGCCATGCAGCTAGGGATCAACCTCGGCTACTGGGGTGCCGGAATGGACGCGGACAACCTCGCCGTGGCCCAGGAGGCAGACCGCCTCGGATACGCCGTCTGCTGGGCCGCGGAGGCCTACGGCTCCGACGCCGCCACCGTACTCACCTGGGTCGCCGCCCAGACCCACCGCATCGACGTCGGCTCGGCCATCTTCCAGATCCCCGCCCGCCAGCCCGCGATGACCGCGATGACGGCCGCCACCCTGGACTCCCTCTCCCAGGGCCGCTTCCGCCTGGGCCTCGGCGTCTCCGGCCCCCAGGTCTCCGAGGGCTGGTACGGCGTCAAGTTCGACAAGCCCCTCGCCCGCACCCGCGAGTACGTCGAGATCATCCGCAAGGCCATGACCCGCGAACGCCTCACCCACGACGGCGAGCACTGGACCCTCCCCCTCCCCGACGGCCCCGGCAAGCCCATCAAGCTCACCGTGCACCCCCAGCGAGAGCACATCCCCCTCTACATCGCCGCCATCGGCCCGAAGAACCTCGAACAGACCGGCGAGATCGCCGACGGCGCCCTGCTGATCTTCCCCTCCGCCGACCACCTGGAGGACACCGCCGTCAAGCACCTCCGCGCGGGCCGCGAGAAGGCCGGCAAGACCCTCGACGGCTTCGACATCTGCCCCACCGTCCCCCTCGCCGTGGGCGACGACAAGGACGTGACCGCCCTCGCCGACACCTTCCGCCCCTACACCGCGCTGTACGTCGGCGGCATGGGCAGCCGCAAGCAGAACTTCTACAACCAGCTCGCCCGGCGCATGGGCTACGAACGCGAAGCAGCCGAGATCCAGGACAAGTACCTCACCGGCGACAAGCAGGGCGCGGCAGCGGCCGTCCCCCACGACCTGATCGACCAGACCACGCTCCTCGGCTCCGTCGACCGCATCGCCGACCGGATGAAGGCCTACGCCGCCGCCGGAGTCACCACCCTCACCCTCGCCCCGGCCGGCTTCACGCTCGACGAGCGACTGGCGTCGCTCCGCGCCGGCACCGAGGCCCTGGAACGCGCGGGCCTCGCGTAGTCCTCACGGCCGTGGTGGGGGCTCGGGGGTCCACCCCGCCACGGCCGTCACCCACACCAACGCCCGCCGGCCCACCCGGTTACGCTCCCGCGCCCCCGCCCCGTACTCCTTTCGGCGGAGTTGCCCGACACACCTGTTGCCGCCCCCGCCCCCGCGCATTTGACTCTCTCTTTGCGGAACTTCGGAACCGCGAAAGCCCGCGGAGAGGTGGCCCACCATGCTTTCGGCCAAGAGTCTGTTCCAGGAGATCCTCGACAACGACGAGTCCTTCGCCCTGTTCTGCTCCATCGCCGCGAGCGGCGAGTCCCAGGGCGGCTGGGAGAACGCCCGGATCGCCGCGCTGGTCCCCGAGGCCCAGCGCGAACTCGCCCCCAAGATCATCCGGCACGGTGCCGACGAGGACAAGCACGGCCGCATCTTCAACGCCCTGATGAGGAAGCGCGGCCTGAAACCCGTCCCGGTCCCCCCGGAGACCGACTACACGATGCTCCTCGAGAACCAGGGCATCGGCCTGGCCCACGGCCGGCTGAAGCGCGACGAGCCGCTCACCGTGCAGGACGTCGTCACCTACCTCGCCCACAGCAGGGTCACCGAGCAACGCGCCTCCGAGCAGATGGACCTGCTCCGCAAGCACTTCGCCGACCATCCCGACCTCGGCCGCGCGGTCAGGATGATCTCCGACGACGAGGACAACCACCTCGCCTACTGCCACGAGGAGCTGCTGCGCTTCGCGTACGCCGGACACGGCCGCGCGATCCAGCGCACCCTGCGCGCGTGCGCGCTCGCGGAGATCCGCGTCTACCGGGACGTCAGCCTGGCGGTGATGGCCCACATGGGCCGCATCCTCGGCTGGCCCGGGCCCAAGGCGGCGGTCCTCGCGGCAGGCATCCGCGCGGTGTACGCGTACGAACGCCTGGGCGGCTGGCGCCGCATGGTCTCCCTCAGGATGCCCGACCGCCGCAACGCGCTAGGCGGCCCCGCGACCCCGGAACCGGAACTCGCGTGACAGGCCACAGACCACCGGCCACCGGCACAACCCCTCACATCCACCCCCGCCGTTTGAACAAGCGGAACAACAGCACCTCCAGCGCCACCATCACCAGGATCACCACCGGATACGACCACTCCCACCGCAGCTCGGGCATGTGCTCGAAGTTCATCCCGTAGATCCCCGCGAGCATCGTGGGGATCGCGGCCATGGCCGCCCACGCGGAGATCTTCCGCATGTCGTCGTTCTGCCGCACGCTCATCTGCGCCAGATGCGCCGAGAGGATGTCCGAGACCAGCCGGTCCAGTCCCTCCACGGACTCGTTCACCCGGGTGAGGTGGTCGTGCACGTCACGGAAGAAGGGCCGCGCCCTGTCCTCCACGAACGGTACCCCCGCCCCGTACGAGCCCACCCCCGCCAGCCGCGTCATCGGCAGCGCCAGCGGCCCGGTCGCGCGGCGGAACTCCAGGATCTGCCGCTTGAAGCCGTAGATCCGGGAGGCGGTGTGCCGCGACCCCCCGCCGTCGGGCGTGAAGACCTCCGCCTCCAGCTCCTCCAGGTCGGTCTGCAGCTCGGTCGCCACGTCCAGATAGTGGTCGACGACGGCGTCGGCGATCGCGTACAGCACCGACGTGGGCCCCTCGCCCAGCAGCTCGGGCTCCTGCTCCAGCCGCCGCCGTACGGCTTTGAGCGGCGCTCCCTCGCCGTGCCGTACGGTCACCGCGAAGGAGTCACCGAGGAAGATCATGACCTCGCCGGAGGAGACCGTGTCGCTCCGCGGCTCGTACACGACCGGTTTCAGCACCACGAAGAGCGAGTCGTCGTACACCTCCAGCTTGGGCCGCTGATGGGCCTTGAGGGCGTCCTCGACGGCCAGCGGATGCAGACCGAACTCCTGCGTGACCAGGTCGAACTCGTCCGCCGTCGGCTCGTGCAGCCCGATCCAGACGAACCCCCCGGCCGACCGCGCCTCGTCCAGCGCGTCGGAGAAGTCCTGGGGCCCCTCCGACCGATGCCCCTCCCGGTAGATGGCACAGTCGACGATCACGAAGCGCACTCTCCTTTCTCCCGACGGACACCACACCCGCGCGTACGCCTACCCTGGGCCGCATGCCCACGTTGCTCCTGGTCCGGCACGGACGTTCCACCGCCAACACCGAGGGACTGCTCGCCGGGTGGACGCCCGGTGTCGCCCTCGACGACCGCGGTGCCGCCCAGGCCGCCGCACTGCCCGGACGGCTCGCCGGGCTGCCGCTGGCCGAGGTCGTCACCAGCCCGCTCCAGCGCTGCCGGGAGACGGTCCGGCCGCTGCTGGAGGAACGCCCCGGCCTCACCCCGCACACCGACGACCGCATCGGCGAGTGCCACTACGGCGACTGGTCGGGCCGCAAACTCGTCGAGCTCAAGGACGAGCCCCTGATGGAGGTGGTGCAGGCGCACCCGTCGGCGGCGGCGTTCCCCGGCGGGGAGTCCATGCGCGCGATGCAGACACGCGCCGCCGAGGCGGTGCGCGAGTGGAACGCGCGCGTGGAGCGCGATCACGGCGCCGACGCCGTGTACCTCATGTGCTCGCACGGCGACGTCATCAAGTCTCTCGTCGCGGACGCACTCGGACTTCATCTCGACCTCTTCCAGCGGATCGCCGTTGAACCGTGTTCCATCACCGCGATCCGTTACACACGGCTGCGGCCCTTTCTCGTCCGCCTCGGCGACACCGGAGACTTCGCGTCCCTGGCGCCGCGCGAGGAACCGCCGGCCGGTGACGCCACGGTCGGGGGCGGCGCGGGCGCACCGTGATCGTCGGGCGCAGTAGGGTGAAGCGGTCGCACCAGTGCGTCCCCGTTCACACAGCCGCCCGTACCCACGACTCTCAATGGAGACAGGACGTGTCCCGTCAGGTGTTCCTCTACGACCAACCGGAACGTTTCGTGGCCGGCACGGTCGGACTGCCAGGGCGCCGTACGTTCTTCCTCCAGGCCTCCGCCGGCTCCCGGGTGACCAGCGTGGCCCTGGAGAAGACCCAGGTCGCGGCGCTCGCCGAGCGGATGGACGAACTGCTCGACGAGGTCGTGCGCCGCAGCGGCGGCAGCGCCGCCGTGCCCGCGATGACGCCGGCCGAGACCACCGACAGCGCCCCGCTGGACACCCCCGTGGAGGAGGAGTTCCGCGTCGGCACCATGGCGCTCGCCTGGGACGGCGAGGAGCAGCGCATGATCGTCGAGGCGCAGGCGCTCGTCGAACTGGACGCCGACTCCGAGGAGGACCTCGCCGAGGCGGAGGAGCGGCTGCTCCAGGACGAGGAGAACGGGCCCCCGATGCTCCGCGTCCGGCTCACCGGCGCGCAGGCCCGGGCCTTCGCCAAGCGCGCCCTCGACGTCGTCAACGCCGGGCGGCCGCCGTGCCCGCTGTGCAGCCTCCCGCTCGACCCGGAAGGACACGTATGTCCGCGCCAGAACGGATACCGCCGCGGAGCGTGACGGCCGCCGACCCGGCCGCCGCCGTGCTGCTCGCCGAGGGCGAGCTGACCGTGCGCGGACGCATCCGCGAGGCGTCGAACGCGGCGCTGTACTGCACCGTCACCCACGAGGGACGCGAGGCCGCCTGCGTCTACAAGCCGGTCGCCGGGGAGCGGCCCCTGTGGGACTTCCCCGACGGCACGCTCGCCGGGCGGGAGGTCGCCGCCTACGCGGTCTCCGAGGCGACCGGCTGGGGCCTCGTCCCGCCCACCGTGCTCCGCGACGGCCCCTACGGCGAGGGCATGTGCCAGCTGTGGATCGAGACGGCGCCCGGCGCGGAACTCCTCGCCCTGGTCGACGGCGAGGAACCGGAGCCGGGCTGGAAGGCGATCGGCTTCGCCGAGGTCGGTGAGGGCCGCACCGCGCTGCTCGTGCACGCCGACGACGAGCGGCTGCGCCGGCTCGCCGTGCTCGACGCGGTGGTCAACAACGCCGACCGCAAGGGCGGGCACCTGCTGCCCACCGCCGAGGGCCTGCTGTACGGCATCGACCACGGGGTCACCTTCAACGCCGAGGACAAGCTCCGCACCCTCCTGTGGGGCTGGGCGGGGGAGCCCCTGACCGCGGAGGCGCTGGACGTCCTCAAGGGCCTCAGAACGGCCCTCACCGACACCGGCCCCCTCACCGCCGCCCTGACCCCCCTCATCACCCGCGCGGAGATCGACGCCACCCGCGCACGCGTCGAGACCCTCCTCACCACCGGCACCCACCCACAACCGGGCGGCGACTGGCCGGCCATCCCCTGGCCCCCGGTCTGAACGGGACGGCGATCCCGTCCGGAACGGAACCGGCAGCTCGCCCGGAACGGAACGGCGGTCCGTCCGCAACAAGACCGACGACTCGGCCGGAACGGGACGGCGGTCCGTCCGGAACAAAACCGGCCGCCCGTCCGCAACAAGACCGGCAGCACGCCGGACGCCACGGCGCAAGAGCGCCTTCCCGGTCATCCGGCCTGCTCCCGTTCGTTTTCCGAACCGCGGTCCGGTTAGGCTCATGACATGCATGCCTGGCCCGCTTCCGAGGTCCCCGCCCTGCCCGGTCAGGGCCGCGACCTGAGGATCCACGACACCGCGACCGGGGGTCTGATCACCTCCGACCCCGGTCCCGTCGCCCGTATCTACGTCTGCGGCATCACCCCCTACGACGCCACCCACATCGGACACGCGGCGACCTACAACGCGTTCGACCTCGTGCAGCGCGTGTGGCTCGACACCAAGCGGCAGGTTCACTACGTCCAGAACGTCACCGACGTCGACGATCCGCTGCTGGAGCGGGCCGACCGGGACGGCCTCGACTGGGCCGAGCTCGCCGAGCGCGAGACCGCGCTGTTCCGTGAGGACATGACGGCCCTGCGGATGCTGCCCCCGCGCCAGTACATAGGCGCCGTGGAGGCGATACCCGGCATCGTCCCCCTCGTCGAACGGCTGCGCGACCTCGGCGCGACCTACGAGATCGACGGCGACGTCTACTTCTCCGTCGAGTCCGACCCGCACTTCGGCCAGGTCTCGAACCTCGACGCCGCCGCCATGCGGCTGCTGTCCGCCGAACGCGGCGGCGACCCGGACCGTCCGGGCAAGAAGAACCCCGTCGACCCGATGCTCTGGATGGCCGCCCGCGAGGGCGAGCCGAGCTGGGACGGCGGCTCCCTCGGCCGGGGCCGCCCCGGCTGGCACATCGAGTGCGTGGCCATCGCCCTCGACCACCTCGGCATGGGCTTCGACGTCCAGGGCGGCGGCTCCGACCTGGTCTTCCCGCACCACGAGATGGGCGCCTCGCACGCCCAGGCGCTCACCGGCGAGTTCCCCATGGCCAAGGCGTACGTCCACGCCGGCATGGTCGCCCTGCACGGCGAGAAGATGTCCAAGTCCAAGGGCAACCTGGTCTTCGTGTCCCGGCTGCGGCGCGACGGCGTGGACCCGGCGGCGATCCGGCTGGCGCTGCTCGCCCACCACTACCGTGCCGACTGGGAGTGGACCGACCAGGTCCTCCAGGACGCCGTGACCCGCCTCGGCCACTGGCGTGCCGCGGTCTCCCGCCCCGACGGTCCGCCCGCCGAGGCGCTGGTCGAGGAGATCCGCGAGGCGCTCGCCAACGATCTGGACGCCCCGGCCGCGCTGGCCGCCGTCGACCGCTGGACCGTCCTCCAGGAGGAGAGCGGCGGCACGGACACCGGCGCGCCCGGCGTCGTCTCCCGCGCGGTGGACGCGCTGCTCGGCGTGGCGCTGTGACCGGAGTGGCGCTGTAACCGGCCGCGACGACGAAGGGGCGCCCCGTTCACCACGGGGCGCCCCTCCGCTTTCGCTCAGTCCTCCGACGACTCGTCGCCACCCGAGTCCGAACCCGATTCCGAGTCCGAACCCGATTCCGAGTCCGAACCCGGACCCGATTCCGGTCCCGAGTCCGAGTCCGAACCCGGTCCCGCCTCAGGCTTCGGCGGCCTCGGCGGACGGTTCCGCCCGCCCGAACCCTCCCGCCGGTACGGCGTACCGTCCGAGCCGTCCGCCGTGGCATGCCCGCCGGGCGGACCCGACGCCCCGTCACGGCGCCGCAGATAGCGCTCGAACTCGCGGGCGATCGCCTCGCCCGACGCCTCCGGCAGCTCGGCGGTGTCCCGGGCCTCCTCCAGCGTCTGGACGTACTCGGCCACCTCGCTGTCCTCCGCGGCCAGTTGGTCCACGCCCACCTGCCAGGCACGCGCGTCCTCGGGCAGCTCGCCCAGCGGGATCCGCACGTCGATCAGGTCCTCCAGGCGGTTCAGGAGGGCCAGCGTGGCCTTCGGGTTGGGCGGCTGCGACACGTAGTGCGGGACCGCCGCCCACAGCGACACCGCGGGCACACCCGCGTGCGTGCACGCCTCCTGGAGGATGCCGACGATGCCCGTGGGACCCTCGTACTTGGTCTCCTCCAGATCCATGCGGCGGGCCAGGTCCGGGTCGGACGTGGTCCCGCTGACCGGGACCGGCCGGGTGTGCGGGGTGTCACCGAGCAGCGCGCCCAGCACGACCACCAGCTCCACGCCGAGTTCGTGCGCGAAGCCGAGGATCTCGTTGCAGAACGAACGCCACCGCATGGACGGTTCGATGCCGCGGACCAGCACCAGGTCGCGCGGCTTCTCGCCGCCGACCCGGACCACCGACAGCCGCGTCGTCGGCCAGGTGATCCTGCGGACCCCGCCGTCCATGAACACCGTGGGACGGTTCACCTGGAAGTCGTAGTAGTCCTCGGCGTCCAGCGCCGCGAACACCTCGCCCTTCCACTCCCTGTCCAGATGCGCGACCGCGGTGGAGGCGGCGTCACCGGCATCGTTCCAGCCCTCGAACGCGGCCACCATGACCGGGTCGATCAGCTCGGGAACCCCCTCGAGCTCGATCACCCAGCGCCTCCTTCCGACGTGCCCTCGCGTACGCCCCAACCTTACGGCGTGCCCACGGGGCGCCCGCAGCCCCCTCACAAGGGGAGTGACCCCATCACTGCCCCGTGGCGCGCCGGGAAACACCCCTCACAGCGTGGACCGCAGCCACTGCTCCACGCTGGCGATGTGCACCGTCGCCCAGGACCGCGCCGCCTCCGCGTCCCGGTCCCGCAGGGCGGCGAGGATGGCCCGGTGCTCGCGCAGGGTGCGGCCGACGGAGTCCTTCTGGGTGAGCCCGCGCCAGATCCGGGCCCGGGTGGTGGGACCGGACAGGCCGTCGAGCAGGGAGCACAGCACGGAGTTGCCGCAGCCGCGCACGATGCCCCGGTGGAACTCCAGGTCGGCGGCGACCAGGTCCTCCACCGACGGCTCGTCGCCGAGCCTGTCCAACTGCTCCGCCAGCGCGTCCAGTTGCTCCTCGCCGATCCTGGTGGCCGCGAGGGCCGTCGCGGCCGGCTCCAGGATGCGGCGTACGGCGAGGAACTCCAGCACCGTGTCGTCGCGGTGGAAGTCGACGACGAAACTCAGCGCCTCCAGCAGGAGTTGCGGGTCGAGGCTGGTGACGTAGGTGCCGTCGCCCTGCCGTACGTCCAGGATGCGGATCAGCGACAGGGCGCGCACCGCCTCGCGCAGCGAGTTGCGGGACAGCCCCAGCTCGGCCGCGAGCTCGCTCTCCTTGGGCAGCCGGGCGCCGGGACGCAGCGCACCCGAGACGATCATTCCCTTGATCTTCTCGATCGCCTCGTCGGTCACTGCCATACCGCGCCTCCCTGTGGACCAGACCTCCGATGTATCCAGCCCATTATGTACGGGTCGGGGGCGGCTCCGTCGGCGCGGAGCCGCCCCCGACCCGTGTGCCGGCTCCCGTGCGGGGGAGCCGGGGACGGCGGGTCACTTCTTGTCGAGCAGCTCCTGCACGTCGGCGCGGACCTCGTCCGTGGCCAGGCCCCGGATCGTCAGCGTCGTACGGCGGCGCAGCACGTCGTCCACCGTCTCGGCCCACTCGTGGTCCCGGGCCCAGACGACCTGCGCCCAGATCTCCGGGGCGTCCGGGTGGACGCGCCGGGCGAGCGCCGGGTCCTCGTTGGCCAGGCGGGCGATGTCGAAGGCCAGCGAACCGTAGTGGGTGGCCAGGTGCCTGGCGGTGTCCGCCGCCATGCGCGGGCCGGGCGCCGGACCGTCGACCAGCAGCCGGTGGGCCACCGCGCGGGGGTTGGCCACGCCCGGCAGCGGCAGCTTCTTCGGCAGCGAGGCGACCGGCTCGAAGTCGTCGCCCAGCGGGTGGCCGGGCAGCGCCTGGAGCTTCTGCATCACCGTACGGCCGATGTGGCGGAAGGTGGTCCACTTGCCGCCCGCGACGGACAGCATCCCGCCCCGGCCCTCGGTGACGACGGTCTCCCGCTTGGCCTTGGCCGTGTCACCGGGGCCGCCCGGCAGCACCCGCAGACCGGCGAAGGCGTACGTGATCAGGTCCCGGTCGAGCTGCTGGTCGCGGATGGAGAACGCGGCCTCGTCGAGTATCTGCGCGGTGTCCTTCTCGGTGACCGCGACGTCCGCCGGGTCGCCCTCGAACTCCTCGTCGGTGGTGCCGAGCAGCAGCATGTCCTCCCAGGGGAGGGCGAAGGTGATCCGGTACTTGTCGATCGGCGTGGCCAGCGCGGCCTTCCACGGAGAGGTCCGCTTCAGGACCAGGTGCGCGCCCTTCGACAGCCGGATGGACGGCGCGGCGTCCGGGTCCTCCATGCGGCGCAGGTGGTCGACCCACGGGCCGGTCGCGTTGAGCACGAGCCGGGCGTTCACCCCGAACTCGTCGCCCGTCAGACGGTCGCGCAGCTCGGCGCCGGTGACCCGGCCCCGGGTGAAGCGCAGCCCCGTCACCTCGGCGTGGTTGAGGACGACCGCGCCGGACTCGGCCGCCGCGCGGACCGTCATCAGCGCCATGCGCGCGTCGTTCATCTGGTCGTCGCCGTACACGGCCACGGCCTTGAGGTTGTCGGTGCGCAGCTCCGGCACGTCCTGCGCGGCCTTGGCCGGCGAGAGCAGGTGCCCGACGCCGTCGCCGAAGGCGGACAGCGCCGAGTACGCGAAGACACCGGCGCCGAGCTTCGCCGCGCCGTGCGGCCCGCCCTTGTACACGGGGAGGTAGAACGTGAGCGGGTTCGCCAGGTGGGGGGCCACCTGGCGGGAGACCGCACGGCGCTCGAAGTGGTTCTCCGCCACCAGCTTCACCGCGCCGGTCTGCAGGTAGCGCAGACCGCCGTGGAGCAGCTTGGAGGAGGCGGAGGAGGTGGCGCCGGCGAAGTCACCGGCGTCCACCAGGGCCACCCTGAGGCCGGACTGCGCGGCGTGCCAGGCGGTGGAGATGCCCAGGATGCCGCCGCCGATCACGAGAAGGTCGTACGACGCCTTGGAGAGCTGCTCCCGGGTCTCGGCACGGCTCGGGTTCGAGCCGGACGCCGGGTGTGTCCCCAGGGCAGGTACGGACTGCAGGGTGGACTGGGTGGTCATGGCGGTTCTTACTCCTCGTCCTCGAGCCAGCCCATGGTCCGCTCCACGGCCTTGAGCCAGCTCTTGTACTCACGGTCGCGGGTCTCCGCGTCCATGCGGGGGGTCCACTCGGCGGCCCGCCGCCAGTTGGCGCGCAGGTCGTCGGTGCTGTTCCAGAAGCCGACGGCGAGGCCGGCGGCGTAGGCGGCGCCGAGGCAGGTGGTCTCGGCGACCATCGGACGCACCACGGGGGCGTCCAGGAAGTCCGAGAGCGTCTGCATCAGCAGGTTGTTGGAGGTCATGCCGCCGTCGACCTTGAGGGCGGTCAGCTCCACGCCGGAGTCCTTCGTCATGGCGTCCGCGATCTCCCGCGTCTGCCAGGCGGTGGCCTCCAGCACGGCGCGCGCGAGGTGCGCCTTGGTGACGTACCGGGTCAGGCCGGCGATCACACCGCGGGCGTCGGAGCGCCAGTACGGGGCGAACAGGCCGGAGAAGGCCGGCACGAAGTAGGCGCCGCCGTTGTCCTCGACGGTCAGGGCGAGGGTCTCGATCTCGGCGGCGGTGGAGATCAGGCCCATCTGGTCGCGCATCCACTGCACCAGCGAGCCGGTGACGGCGATCGAGCCCTCCAGGGCGTAGACCGGCTTCTGGTCGCCGATCTGGTAGCCGACCGTGGTCAGCAGGCCGCTGTAGGAGTTGATGATCTTGTCGCCGGTGTTCATCACCATGAAGGTGCCGGTGCCGTACGTCGACTTGGTCTCGCCCTCGGCGAAGCAGGTCTGGCCGAACAGGGCCGCCTGCTGGTCGCCCAGCGCGGAGGCGACCGGGATGCCGCCGAGCAGCTCGCCCAGCCTGCCGCCGGTGATCTCGCCGTAGACCTCGGCGGAGGAGCGGATCTCGGGCAGCATCGCCAGCGGGACGCCGATGGACTCGGCGATCTTCTCGTCCCACCGCATGGTGTGCAGGTTCATCAGCAGCGTGCGGGAGGCGTTGGTGACGTCGGTGACGTGGTGGCCGCCGTCGACGCCGCCGGTCAGGTTCCAGATGACCCAGGTGTCCATGGTGCCGAAGAGGATGTCGCCCGCCTCGGCGCGCTCCTTGAGGCCGTCGACGTTGTCGAGCAGCCAGCGGGCCTTGGGGCCGGCGAAGTAGGAGGCCAGGGGCAGGCCGGTCTCGCGGCGGAAGCGGTCCTGGCCGACGTTGCGGCCGAGCTCGCGGCACAGGGCGTCGGTGCGGGTGTCCTGCCAGACGATGGCGTTGTGGACCGGCTCACCGGTGTTCTTGTCCCACAGCACGGTGGTCTCGCGCTGGTTGGTGATGCCGATGGCCTTGATGTCGTCGCGGGTGATGCCGGCCTTCTCGACGGCCCCGGCGACGACCTCCTGGACGTTGGTCCAGATCTCGGTGGCGTCGTGCTCGACCCAGCCGGGCTTGGGGAAGATCTGCTCGTGCTCCTTCTGGTCGACGGAGACGATGCGCCCGTCGCGGTCGAAGACGATGCAGCGGGAGGAGGTGGTGCCCTGGTCGATGGCGGCGATGAACGGGCCGGCGGTGTGGGCGTCGGTCACTGTGTGCTCCTGGAGTTCCTTGGTTACGGGGCGGTACGTACGGCGCTGCGGAAAGGTGCCGGGGCCTACGCGAAGGCGACGTTGTAGAGGCCGGCCGCGAGGGCGCCGCCGATCAGCGGGCCGACCACCGGGATCCAGGCGTAGGACCAGTCGGAACCACCCTTGTTCGGCAGCGGCAGCAGGGCGTGCACGACGCGCGGGCCGAGGTCACGGGCCGGGTTGATGGCGTAACCGGTCGGGCCGCCCAGCGACAGGCCGATCGAGACGACGACGAGCGCCGTGATCAGACCGCCCAGCACGCCCAGGCCGTTGCCCGCGTCGTTCAGGCCCTGGGTGAGGATGGCGAGCAGCAGCACGAAGGTGCCGACGATCTCCGTGGCGAGGTTCTGCACCGTGTGCCGGATCTCCGGGCCGGTGGAGAAGACGCCGAGCACCGGGCCCGCGCCCTTCTCCTGCGCCTCGACCGCCTTGGCGGCGGTGGCCTGAGCGCCCGGGCCGCCGACGATCTCCTTGTCGGTGAGGTGGGCCAGGAACTGGCCGTAGTAGGCGACCCAGACCAGGGTGGCGCCGATCATCGCGCCGAGGAACTCTCCGGCGAAGTAGACCGGAACGTTGCTCCACTCGCCGTCCTTGACGGCGAGCGCCACGGTGACGGCCGGGTTGAGGTGGGCGCCGGAGAGCGGTGCCGAGATGTACACCGCCGTCATGACGGCGAAGCCCCACCCGAAGGCGATGGCGAGCCAGCCGGCGTTACGGGCCTTGGAGGCCTTCAGCGTCACGGCGGCGCAGACGCCGCCACCGAGCAGGATGAGTATGGCGGTACCGATGGTCTCGCCGATGAAGATGTCGGAGCTGGACACCCGCGACTCCTTTGTCCTTCGTCCAGGGAAGCCGACCCCCGGGTCCCACCGGGGATTGGCGCCCTCAGGGGTGAGAGCGATGCCGGCCCTTGGCGTTGTCACACTCTAACTCGTATTGCCGGTAGGTGTTCGACAATGCCGACCGATGGACGGGAGTCTTTCCCGGCGCCCCGCGGGCGTCAAGAGTTTGGTTATCGAAAACGCGATCGTTATTGATCGCCCCGGGTTATCGATCTTCGCGGCGGTTGCGCCGGCTCGCGCCCGGTCTGTCCGCCCCCGGGCATGACGGTGACCGGAACGCCGTACGGCGTCCCGGTCATCCGTGTGTTCCGCTCAGAAGCGCCCGGCGCCCAGGTCCCGCGACACCGCGCGGGCGCAGTCCCGCACCGCCGCGATCAGCCCGGGCCGCAGCTCGCCGTCCCGGCGCAGTCGCTCCACCGCCCCCGTGATGCCCACCGCGCCCACCGGCATGCGCCGCCGGTCGTGGATGGGGGCGGCGACGGCGGCGACGCCCTCCCAGGTCTCCTCCACGTCCGCCGCGTAACCACGCGCGCGGGTGAGGTCGAGGATGCGTTCGAAATCGTCCGGATCGCACACCGTGCGGTCGGTGAAGGCCTTGCGGTCGGCCTCCAGGGCCTCGCTGTGGGCCACCGGGTCGTAGGCCGACAGCACCTTCCCCAGGGCGGTGGAGTGCAGCGGCTGCATGGCCCCTATCTCCAGGACCTGCCGGCTGTCGTCCGGACGGAAGACGTGGTGCACGATCAGCACGCCCTGCTGGTGCAGCACGCCCAGGTAGACGCTCTCGCCGCTGGAACGGGCCAGGTCGTCCGTCCACACCAGGGCGCGCGCCCGCAGCTCGTGCACGTCGAGATAGGTGGTGCCCAGGCGCAGCAGCTCGGCGCCCAGCTGGTAGCGCCCGGAGGCGTCGTCCTGCTCGACGAACCCCTCCTGCTGGAGGGTGCGCAGGATGCCGTGGGCGGTGCCCTTGGCGAGGCCCAGCGACGAGGCGATGTCCGACAGGCCGAGCCGCCGCTCGCCGCCCGCCAGCAGGCGCAGCATCGCCGCCGCCCGTTCGAGCGACTGGATGTTCCGTGCCATCGCCGTACTGCCTCCGTCCCCTTCGGCCGTCTACCCGCGACCGCCGCTGCCGCTGTTCGGCATTGTCGAACACTACCGGTCGATGCCGACCTCCCGCCAATGGTCGGTCGCGATCGGTTCCGCCACCCGTGCTCCATGCGTCGGTTGTCGGCCATCATCGTCCGCCCCGTGGACGCCCTGAACATCAGGGAGCGGTCCCGGATACCCTGGCGTGGTGCGCCCAGCCGGGGACGCTCCGTGAGGGGATCCCGGGCAGCCGCAAAGCCGACAGCCGTCGCACCCAGAGGGAGCCCCTTTCATGGCCTCGTTGCCGCAGACCCCTTCCGCCGACAGCCGGACCCGTGTGTCCGCCCTCCGAGAGGCGCTCGCCACCCGGGTGGTGGTCGCCGACGGAGCCATGGGCACCATGCTCCAGGCCCAGGACCCCACGCTCGAGGACTTCCAGAACCTCGAGGGCTGCAACGAGATCCTGAACCTGACGCGCCCGGACATCGTCCGTTCGGTCCACTCCGAGTACTTCGCCGCCGGGGTCGACTGCGTCGAGACGAACACCTTCGGCGCCAACCTCACCGCCCTGGGCGAGTACGACATTCCGGAGCGCGTCGCCGAGCTGTCCGAGGCGGGCGCCCGCATCGCCCGCGAGACGGCCGACGAGTACGCCGCGCGGGACGGCCGCACCCGCTGGGTGCTGGGCTCGATGGGACCCGGCACCAAGCTGCCCACCCTCGGCCACACCACCTTCACCGCCATCCGGGACGCCTACCAGCAGAACGCCGAGGGCCTGCTCGCGGGCGGCGCGGACGCGCTGCTGGTGGAGACGACCCAGGACCTGCTGCAGACCAAGGCCTCCGTGATCGCCGCCCGCCGCGCGATGGAGACCGCCGGGTTCGAGGTCCCGCTGATCGTGTCGGTCACGGTCGAGACCACCGGCACCATGCTGCTCGGCTCCGAGATCGGCGCCGCGCTCACCGCGCTGGAACCGCTGGGCATCGACATGATCGGCCTGAACTGCGCCACCGGCCCGGCCGAGATGAGCGAGCACCTGCGCCACCTGGCCCGCCACTCCCGCAGCCGGCTGTCCTGCATGCCCAACGCCGGCCTGCCGGAACTCACCAAGGACGGCGCCCGCTACCCGCTGTCCCCGGAAGAGCTGGCGGACGCCCAGGAGAACTTCGTACGCGACTACGGCCTGTCCCTGGTGGGCGGCTGCTGCGGCACCACGCCCGAGCACCTGCGGCAGCTCGTGGAGCGCGTGCACGGCCTGGCCCCGGCGGAGCGCGACCCGCGCCCGGAGCCCGGCGCCGCCTCCCTCTACCAGACCGTCCCCTTCCGCCAGGACACCTCCTACCTGGCGATCGGCGAGCGGACGAACGCCAACGGGTCGAAGAAGTTCCGCGAGGCGATGCTCGAGGGCCGCTGGGACAACTGCGTGGAGATGGCCCGCGAGCAGATCCGCGAGGGCGCGCACATGCTGGACCTGTGCGTGGACTACGTGGGCCGCGACGGCGTCGCCGACATGGAGGAACTGGCCGGACGCTTCGCCACCGCCTCCACCCTGCCGATCGTCCTGGACTCCACCGAGGTCGACGTCATCCGGGCCGGGCTGGAGAAGCTCGGCGGCCGCGCGGTGATCAACTCGGTGAACTACGAGGACGGCGCGGGACCCGAGTCCCGGTTCGCCCGCGTCACCCGGCTGGCCCAGGAGCACGGCGCCGCGCTGATCGCGCTCACCATCGACGAGGTGGGCCAGGCCCGTACCGCCGAGAAGAAGGTCGAGATCGCCGAGCGGCTGATCGACGACCTGACCGGCAACTGGGGCATCCGCGAGGAGGACATCCTCGTCGACTGCCTCACCTTCACCATCTGCACCGGCCAGGAGGAGTCCCGCAAGGACGGCCTGGCCACCATCGAGGGCATCCGCGAGCTGAAGAGGCGCCACCCCAGGGTGCAGACCACGCTGGGCCTGTCGAACATCTCCTTCGGCCTCAACCCGGCCGCCCGCATCCTGCTGAACTCGGTCTTCCTCGACGAGTGCGTCAAGGCCGGCCTGGACTCGGCGATCGTCCACGCGTCGAAGATCCTGCCCATCGCCCGCTTCAGCGAGGAAGAGGTCACCACGGCCCTCGACCTCATCTACGACCGGCGCCGCGAGGGCTACGACCCGCTCCAGAAGCTGATGGCGCTCTTCGAGGGCGCCACCGCCAAGTCCCTCAAGGCCGGCAAGGCCGAGGAACTGGCCGCGCTGCCCCTGGAGGAGCGCCTCAAGCGCCGCATCATCGACGGCGAGCGCAACGGCCTGGAGGCCGACCTGGACGAGGCCCTGCGGACCCGCAAGGCCCTCGACATCGTCAACGACACCCTCCTGGACGGCATGAAGGTGGTCGGCGAGCTGTTCGGCTCCGGCCAGATGCAGCTGCCGTTCGTGCTCCAGTCAGCCGAGGTGATGAAGAACGCCGTCGCGCACCTCGAGCCGCACATGGAGAAGACCGACGAGGCCGGCAAGGGCACCATCGTGCTGGCCACCGTGCGCGGCGACGTGCACGACATCGGCAAGAACCTGGTCGACATCATCCTGTCGAACAACGGCTACAACGTCGTCAACCTGGGCATCAAGCAGCCGGTCTCCGCGATCCTGGACGCCGCCGACGAGCACAAGGCCGACGTCATCGGCATGTCCGGGCTGCTGGTGAAGTCCACGGTGATCATGAAGGAGAACCTGGAGGAGCTCAACCAGCGCGGCCTGGCCACCGACTACCCGGTGATCCTCGGCGGCGCCGCCCTCACCCGCGCCTACGTCGAGCAGGACCTGCACGAGATCTACCAGGGCGAGGTCCGCTACGCCCGCGACGCCTTCGAGGGCCTGCGCCTGATGGACGCCCTCATCGGCATCAAGCGCGGAGTGCCCGGCGCGAAGCTGCCCGAACTGAAGCAGCGCCGGGTCCGCGCGGCCACCGTGGAGATCGAGGAGCGGCCCGAGGAGGGGCACGTCCGCTCCGACGTCGCCACCGACAACCCCGTTCCCACCCCGCCCTTCCAGGGCACCCGCGTCGTCAAGGGCATCCAGCTCAAGGAGTACGCGAGCTGGCTCGACGAGGGCGCCCTCTTCAAGGGCCAGTGGGGCCTGAAGCAGGCCCGCACCGGCGACGGGCCGACCTACGAGGAGCTGGCCGAGACCGAGGGCCGGCCCAGGCTGCGCGGACTGCTCGACCGGCTCCAGACGGAGAACCTGCTGGAGGCGGCCGTGGTCTACGGCTACTTCCCGTGCGTCTCCAAGGACGACGACCTGATCATCCTGGACGAGCAGGGCAACGAGCGCACCCGCTTCACCTTCCCGCGCCAGCGCCGCGGCCGCCGGCTGTGCCTGGCGGACTTCTTCCGCCCGGAGGAGTCCGGCGAGACCGACGTGGTCGGCCTCCAGGTGGTCACGGTCGGCTCGAGGATCGGCGAGGAGACCGCCCGGATGTTCGAGGCCAACGCCTACCGCGACTACCTGGAGCTGCACGGGCTCTCCGTACAGCTCGCGGAGGCCCTCGCCGAGTACTGGCACGCGCGCGTGCGCTCCGAACTCGGCTTCGCGGGCGAGGACCCTGCCGCGATGGAGGACATGTTCGCCCTGAAGTACCGGGGCGCCCGCTTCTCCCTCGGCTACGGCGCCTGCCCCGACCTGGAGGACCGCGCCAAGATCGCAGCGCTGCTCGAGCCCGAGCGCATCGGCGTGCACCTGTCCGAGGAGTTCCAGCTGCACCCCGAGCAGTCCACGGACGCCATCGTCATCCACCACCCGGAGGCCAAGTACTTCAACGCCCGCTGAGGCGCCAGGAGCCACACCAGGCGTTCTGAGCGCACACGACGTACACTGGTCGGTCCACCGCAGGCCGGTTCCCCCGTGGGAACCGGCCTGGTCGTCCCTGCGAAGGAGGTACGCGGATGACCAGTACGGTCCCCGCGCTCGGAACCCGGACGGCCGAGGGCTCGGCCCTGCAGGCCGTCCTCCTCGACATGGACGGCACCCTGGTGGACACCGAGGGATTCTGGTGGGACGTCGAGGTCGAGGTCTTCGCCTCCCTCGGCCACACCCTCGACGAGTCCTGGCGCCATGTCGTGGTCGGTGGCCCCATGACCCGCAGCGCGGGGTTCCTCATCGAGGCCACCGGCGCCGACATCGGCCTGCCCGAGCTGACGGTGCTGCTCAACGACGGCTTCGAGGACCGCATCGACCACGCCCTGCCGCTGATGCCGGGCGCCGCGCGGCTGCTCGCCGAGCTGTCCGAGCACGAGATCCCGACGGCGCTCGTCTCCGCCTCCCACCGGCGCATCATCGACCGGGTGCTGAAGACGCTGGGCCCGCAGCACTTCGCGCTGTCGGTCGCCGGCGACGAGGTACCGCGCACCAAGCCGCACCCCGACCCGTATCTCGCGGCCGCCGCCGGGCTCGGTGTGGACCCCGTGCGGTGCGTCGTCGTCGAGGACACCGTGACCGGTGTCGCCGCCGCCGAGGCGGCGGGCTGCCAGGTCGTCGCGGTGCCCTCGGTGGGCCCGATCGTCCCGGCCGTCCGGCGGACGGTCGTACCCTCCCTGGAAGTCGTGGACCTGACATTCCTGCGCGGTCTGATGACGGAAATGCGCTAGGCGTTCACCCAGCGCAGCGGTGTTACCGCCGGAATTCCCGCCACTCGGCTTCTCGGGCCCGGACGCACGCGCCCGAAAGAATTCGCCCCGCTTGCCGATGGCTGAATTGCGGCACCGTCGAGCCCTTTTCACATGTGAGGTTCACCACATGGAGGGGGGTCGACAACGATGTCCTCCTGTGCTTTCCGCACCATTTCGGAGGTCATCGGTACGCCCTTGTGTCCTGATTCATGAGAAGCTGCACCAATCATTCCCCGGTCGCCTTTACCGGTGCGTTCACACCCGGTCTCACTGCGTGATGTGCCCTCAACTCCGGCGGCTGCGAACCCTCCTGCGGGCGCGGACTAATGTCATCGCGAGAACCTCGCCCCCATCCCCGTGTTCCGCTGCGACAACCCCCGCATGCCGGATACACGGAGTCGACAGTCCTGGAGAAACTCGAGCATGAACCGCAAGACTTTGGTGCTGGCGGCCGCGATGGGCCTGCTCTCGCCGGTGCTCGCCGCCTGTGGCGACAGCGAGGGCGGGAGCGGAGGCGGCGACGCGATCGTCGTGGGCACCACGGACCGGTTCACCGCATCCAAGGAGGACGGTCCCGCGCCCCTCGACCCGGCCTGGGCCTATGACGTCGGTACCTGGAACATCCTGCGGCAGACCGTGCAGACCCTGATGGTGCAGCCCCGCGGCGACGGCGAGCCGGTGCCCGAGGCCGCCGAGTCGTGCGGATTCACCGACGCCGGCAACGAGCGCTACAGCTGCACCCTGCGCGACGGTCTGAAGTTCTCGAGCGGCGACGCGATCACCGCGGAGGACGTGAAGTTCTCCATCGAGCGCGCCCTCTCCATCAAGGGCGACAGTGGCGTGTTCGCGCTGCTGTCCACCATCGACACCGTCGAGACGCAGGGCGACCGCGAGGTGATCTTCCACCTCAAGAGCGCCGACGCCACCTTCCCGTACAAGCTGTCCACCCCGGTCGCGGGCATCGTCAACCCGGACAGCTACGACAAGGACAAGCTGCGCGAGGGCTTCGAGGTCGACGGTTCCGGCCCGTACACCCTCGAGGGCAAGGTCGAGGACGGCACGATGGTCAGTGCCACCTTCACCAAGAACCCCTCCTACAAGGGCGCGCTGGAGGTGAACAACGAGAAGGTCGAGATGGTCTCCTACGACAGTGCCGAAGCCATGGGCGAGGCGCTGGAGAAGGGCGACATCGACCTCATGACCCGCACCATGTCGCCGGAGCAGATCCAGAAGCTCAGCACCGCCACCGACGACGAGATCGAGCTGGTCGAGTCGCCCGGTCTGGAGATCCGGTACCTGGCGTTCAACACCGAGGCCCCCAGCGTGGAGGACGAGGCCGTCCGCCAGGCGATGGCCCAGCTCATCAACCGCAGCGAGCTGGTCGGCAACGTCTACGGCTCCCAGGCCGAGCCGCTGTTCTCGCTGGTCCCCGCCGGTGTCACCGGTCACTCCAACGCGTTCTTCAACAAGTACGGTGAACCGAGCGTGTCCAAGGCCCGCGAGCTGCTGGAGGATGCCGGCGTCAGCACCCCGGTGAAGCTGACGCTGCACTACACGCACGACCACTACGGTCCCGCCGCCAAGACGGAGTTCGAGCAGCTGAGCAAGCAGCTCAACGACAGCGGTCTGTTCGAGACCGACATCAAGAGCGAGACCTGGACCAAGTTCAAGACCGCCGCCCAGAACGAGAAGTACGACGTCTACGGCATGGGCTGGTTCCCGGACTACCCGGACGCCGACGCCTTCACCGCTCCCTTCCTCGACACGGACAACTTCCTCAGCTCGCCCTACGCCAACAACAAGATCATCAAGGAGCTGATCCCCGAGTCGCGCCGCCAGGCCGACCGGCTGTCCGCCTCCGACAGCCTCACGGAGATCCAGGACATCGTCGCCGACGAGGTCCCGGTGCTCCCGCTGTGGCAGGGCAAGCAGTACGTCGCCGCCCGCGACGGCATCACCGGCACCGCCTACGCGCTCAACTCCTCCTCGACCCTCCAGCTGTGGGAGCTCGGGCGCGGCGTCAGCGAGTGACGGAACCGCACGAAACCGCACGAACCCGGACCGGTGGCGCGGTCCGGGCAGCAAGAACGACAAGGCATAGCACGTGAATTTGCGTAACCCGTGGCCAGTCCTGCCCATCGTGGCGGGGCTGGCCTCCGGCCTGTTGACCGGCTGTGGCACCGAGAGCGGCGACACGGGGGCCGACGGCTCCGACGTCGTGGTGGGGATGTCCGACGACGTCCTGTCCACCGACCCCGCCTCCGGCTACGACCCCGGCTCCTGGCTGTTGTTCAACAACGTCTTCCAGTCGCTGCTCGGCTTCCCCAAGGGAGCCACCGAGCCGCAGCCGGACGCCGCCGAGAGCTGCGGCTTCGCGGACGCCGGCACCAAGGTCTACCGCTGCACGCTGCGGGACGGACTGAAGTTCAGCAACGGTGACCCGCTCACCTCGAAGGACGTGAAGTTCTCCTTCGACCGCATGCTGAAGATCAACGACCCCGACGGGCCCGCGATCATGTTCTCCACGCTGGAGAAGGTCAGCACCCCCGACGAGAAGACGGTCGTCTTCGAACTCAACACGCCCGACGCCACCTTCCCCAGCAAGATCGCGTCCGGCGCCGGTTCCATCGTCGACCACCGCGAGTACGACGCCGACGGACTGCGCGAGGACGGGGAGGCGGTCGGCTCCGGCCCGTACCGGCTGGACTCGTTCGCCAACGACCGCGCCGTCTTCTCCGTCAACGAGCACTACCGGGGCAGCGCCGAGACCAAGAACTCCGGCGTGACCCTGGAGTTCTTCCACGGCGACCAGAACGCCCTGAAGAAGGCCGTGCAGGACGCCGAGGTCGACATCGCCTACCGCGGCCTCACCGCCGAGGCCATCAACGACATCGACCGCGCCGACGACGGCACCGGAGGCGTCGAGATCGTCGAGGGCAGCAGCGCCGAGGTCCAGCACCTGGTCTTCAACATGGACGACCCGGTCGCCGGGAAACCCGGCGTGCGCCGGGCCATCGCCCATCTGATCGACCGTGACGCCCTCGTCCGGGACATCCACCAGGGCACGGCCAGCCCGCTGTACTCGATCGTCCCGGCCGGCATCGGCGGCCACAACACCGCCTTCTTCGACACCTACGGCGCCCGGCCCTCCAAGGCCAAGGCCGCCGCCGCGCTGGAGGAGGAGGGCATCACCGGCAAGGTGAAGCTGACCCTGTGGTCCACCCCGTCCCGCTACGGCCCGGCCACCGACCAGGAACTGAAGGCGATCGCCGGACAGCTCAACGCGAGCGGACTGTTCGACGCCGACGTCGAGTCGGTGCCCTTCGCCCAGTACGAGAAGGACATCGCGGCCGGCGAGTACGGCGTCTACGTCAAGGGCTGGGTGCCCGACTACCCGGACGCCGACAACTTCACCGGGCCCTTCTTCGGCGAGGGCAACGTGCTGGACAACAACTACGACGCCGGCCCGATCACCGACTCGCTCCTCCCGCGCACGGCCGCCCAGAGCGACCGCTCCGCCACCGAAGAGGACTTCGGCCGGATCCAGGACATCGTCGCCGAGGACGTCCCCGTCCTCCCGCTCTGGCAGGCCAAGCAGTACGCGGTCGTCCGGGACGGCGTGTACGGCCTGGAGTACTGCCTCGACGCCTCGACCGTGTTCCGGTTCTGGGAACTGAGCAAGGGCTGACGCCGCCCGCACCGGTACGACGAGGGCGCCCTCCTCGACAGGGAGGGCGCCCTCGTCGTACCGCGCTACTGCGCGCCGGGGCGCACCAGCCCGCTCTCGTAGGCGTACACCGCCGCCTGCACCCGGTCGCGCAGCCCCAGCTTGGTCAGCACATGGCCGACGTGCGTCTTGACGGTGGTCTCGCTGACGAACAGATCGGCGGCGATCTCCGCGTTGGACAGCCCGCGCGCCACCAGCTTCAGCACCTCGACCTCACGCTCGGTCAGCGTGTGCAGCGTGTCCGGCACCGGCTCGTCACCGGACGGCAGATGCGTGGCGTACTTGTCCAGCAGCCGGCGCGTGATGCTCGGCGCGAGCATCGCCTCCCCGGCGGCCACCACACGGATCGCCTGCACCAGCTCGTTGGCCGGGGCGTCCTTCAGCAGGAAGCCGCTGGCCCCCGCCTTCAGCGCCTCCACCACGTACTCGTCGAGATCGAACGTCGTCAGCACCAGCACCTTCGCCGGCCCGTCCCGCTCGGGCCCGGTGATCTGCCGGGTCGCCTCCACCCCGTCCATCCGCGGCATGCGGATGTCCATCAGCACCACATCGGGCTGCAGCGCCCGCACCTGGTCCAGGGCCTGGAGGCCGTCTCCGGCCTCGCCGACGACCGCGAGGTCCTGCTCGGCCTCCAGAATCATCCGGAACCCGGTGCGCAGCAGCGGCTGGTCGTCGACCAGTAGGACGCGGATGGCCACGTAAGTCTCCTTCGCTAGTCCGGCCCCATTCTGCCCTGTTGGGCCCCGCCGGACTCGGGCGCCCTCACCGGCAGGGGGTACGGCGGGGGAGTGCCGCCGAACTCCGGGCAGTGCGCCTGGTGGTCGCACCAGCCGCACAGCTTCGTGGGACGCGGGCGCCAGACACCCGTCTCGGTCGCCAGCCGGATGGCGTCCCACAGCGCGAGCAGCTTGCGCTCCACCCGCTCCAGATCCGCGAGCACGGGATCGTAGGTCACCACGTCACCACTGCCCAGGTACACCAGCTGGAGCCGGCGCGGGACCACCTTCTTCAGCCGCCACACCACCAGGGCGTAGAACTTCATCTGGAACAGCGCGCCCTCGGCGTACTCCGGCCGGGGCGCCTTGCCCGTCTTGTAGTCGACGATCCGCACCTCGCCGGTGGGCGCGACGTCCACCCGGTCGATGATGCCGCGCAGTCTCAGCCCCGACTCCAGCTCCGCCTCGACGAACAGCTCCCGCTCGGCGGGCTCCAGCCGGCTCGGATCCTCCAGCGAGAACCACCGCTCGACCAGCCTCTCCGCCTCCGCCAGCCAGCGCGCCAGCCGCTCGCCCTCCGGATCGTCGGCGAACAGCTCCATGACCTCCGGCCTGGTCTCGCGCAGCCGGTCCCACTGGCCCGGCACCAGCGACTTCGCCCGGGGCGCGGTGCGGTCGGCGGCCGGGGCGTCGAAGAGCCGCTCCAGCACCGCGTGCACCAGCGTGCCCCTGGTCGCCGCCTCGCTCGGCTTCTCCGGCAGCCGGTCGATGACCCGGAACCGGTACAGCAGCGGGCACTGCATGAAGTCACTCGCACGCGAGGGGGACAGCGACGAGGGCGGTATGGCGGCGACCGTGTCCGCCCGTACGCCCACGGTGCCCGGACCGCCGCCGTCGGCCCGCTCCTCGCCCTCGATGCTCGTCTCCATGCCCACAGACCTTACGGCCCGCCACTGACAGCGCGTGACGACGGGGAGGGAAGGGGAAGGAGGGAAGAGACAGGGTGCCGGAGCGGAACGCGCGGCGCGGGCCGCATACCATCGACACGAGACCCTCCCGTCCGGCAGGCACGGGAGACGCGGCGAACGAGGGGACACCGGTGGACGTAAGCGGCGGGCGCGGACAGCCGCGACCCGGCAACGACGGGTCGCCCGACCACACGGGCCCTCGCCCCCCGGCCCCCGACCCCTTTGCCCACGGGCCCGAACACCCCCGGCCCCCGGCGGCCGCGGACTCCGCGCCCGCGAACCGCCCCACCGGCGAACACCCCGAGGGCACCCCTGAACACCCGCGCCCCTCGGACACCACGCCCGGCGAACCCCCCGAGCCCACGGGCGGCCCCACCGACGAGCAGTCCGGCCGCCGCTCCGGCGTCCCCGCCGCCGACGGTCACGCCCCCTCCGGGCCGAGGCCCCCGAGCGCCGGGACCGGCGAGTCCCCGGCGTCCGCGGGCGGGCCCGGTGACGAGCGTGGTGGAGGACGGTCGTCGGCCCGCTCCGGTGGCGGGCAGGCGGGGCCGCCGCAGCGGCCGCAGGAGAAGCAGCGGGGCGGGCTGCTGATGGGACGCCCGTTCGGAGTGCCCGTGTACGTGGCACCCAGCTGGTTCCTCGTCGCCATCCTCATCACCTGGGTGTTCGGCGGACAGATCGACCGCGTGCTGCCCGAGCTCGGCGCCGCCAGCTACCTCGTCTCCCTGTTCTTCGCGGTCGCCTTCTACGCCTCCGTCCTGGTCCACGAGCTCGCCCACACCCTCGCCGCCCTCCGCTTCCAGCTCCCGGTGCGCCGCATCCAGCTCCAGTTCTTCGGCGGCGTCTCCGAGATCGAGAAGGAGGCCGAGACCCCCGGCCGCGAGTTCGTGCTGGCCTTCGTCGGCCCCCTGCTCTCCCTCGTCCTGGCCGGCCTCTTCTACCTCGGGCTGCTCGCCGTCGACCCCAGCAGCGTCCCCGGCGTCCTGCTGGCCGGCCTGATGATCTCCAACCTCATCGTCGCCGTCTTCAACCTCCTGCCCGGCCTCCCCCTGGACGGCGGCCGCATGCTCCGCGCCGTCGTCTGGGCGATCAGCGGCAAACCCATGACCGGCACCATCGCCGCCGCCTGGGTCGGCCGCGCCCTCGCCGTCGCCGTCCTGATCGGCCTCCCGCTGCTCACCCAGTCCGGCGCCCTCGGCTCCGACGCCGTCGACAACGTGGGCATGGACACCGTCCTGGACGCCCTGCTCGCCGCCATCCTCGCCGCGATCATCTGGACCGGCGCCGGCAACAGCCTGCGCATGGCCCGGCTGCGCGAACACCTCCCCGAACTGCGCGCCCGCAACCTCACCCGCCGCGCGGTGCCCGTCGAGACCGACACCCCCCTCTCCGAGGCCCTGCGCCGGGCCAACGCCGCCGGCGCCCGCGCCCTGGTCGTCGTCGACCCCGACGGCGTCCCCCTCTCCCTGGTCCGCGAGGCCGCCATCGTCGGCGTACCCGAACACCGCCGCCCCTGGGTACCGGTCGGCGGACTCGCCCAGGACCTCACCGACGGCATGCACGTCTCCGCCGAGCTCGCCGGAGAGGACCTCCTGGACGCCCTGCGCGCCACCCCGGCCACCGAGTACCTGGTGGTCGAGGACAGCGGCGAGATCTACGGCGTCCTGTCCGCGGCCGACGTCGAGCGGGCCTTCGTGAAGGCGATGGCGCGGCCCAGCTGAACCTCCCGCCCGCACCGGTGGTGGTCGGCGCCCCCTCCCGGGACGGGTAGGCTGTTCACATGTCCGAACCGACCGGTGCCGCCCGCAGGCGCGGGCCCTTCAAGGTCGGGGACCAGGTTCAGCTGACCGACCCCAAGGGCCGCCACTACACGTTCACGCTCGAGGCCGGGAAGAACTTCCACACCCACAAGGGTTCCTTCCCCCACGACGAACTGATCGGCGCTCCCGAGGGCAGCGTTGTCCGCACCACCGGGAACGTCGCCTACCTCGCGCTGCGCCCCCTGCTCCCCGACTACGTCCTGTCCATGCCCCGCGGGGCAGCCGTCGTCTACCCCAAGGACGCGGGGCAGATCCTCGCCTTCGCCGACATCTTCCCCGGCGCGCGCGTCGTCGAGGCCGGCGTCGGCTCCGGCTCGCTCAGCAGCTTCCTGCTGCGCGCCATCGGCGACCAGGGCATGCTGCACTCCTACGAGCGCCGCGAGGACTTCGCCGACATCGCCCGGCAGAACGTCGAGCGCTACTTCGGCGGCCCGCACCCCGCCTGGCAGCTCACCGTCGGCGACCTCCAGGACAACCTGTCCGACACCGACGTCGACCGCGTCATCCTCGACATGCTCGCCCCCTGGGAGTGCCTGGAGGCCGTCTCCAAGGCGCTCGTCCCCGGCGGCATCCTGTGCTGCTACGTCGCCACCACCACCCAGCTCGCCCGGACCGTCGAGTCCATCCGCGAGATCGGCTGCTTCAACGAGCCGACCTCCTGGGAGACGATGATCCGCAACTGGCACATCGAGGGCCTGGCCGTCCGCCCGGACCACCGGATGATCGGCCACACCGGCTTCCTGCTCACCGCCCGCCGCCTCGCCGACGGCGTCGAGCCGCCCATGCGCCGCCGCCGCCCCGCCAAGGGCGCCTACGGCGAGGACTACGCGGGCCCCAACGCCGACGGAGGCGCCGCCCGCTGACGCGGCCCGCCACCCCCACAACGAACAGGCGCCGTGGGGGGGGGGGGGGGGGGGAGGGGGGGGGGGGAGGGGGGGGGGGGGGGTGGGGGGGGGAGGGGGGGGGGGCGGGGGGGGGGGGGGAGAAAAGCGCACAC
>NZ_JBVJKE010000020.1:0-133857 GCF_055585405.1 Streptomyces sp. NPDC053426
AGCACCACCAACCCGCCCCCCCCCCCCCCCCCTAACGCCGACACCGCTTGGGAGTGGTATTCCCCCCCTCCCGGGGGGGGGGGGGGGGGGGGTTCTTCCCCCCCCCCCCCCCCCCCCCCCCCCCCCCACCCCGCCGTCAACGGGGCTACCGCTTCTCCCCGTTGTGGAGCGCGCTCACCTCCTCGGCGGTGAGCGCCTTGTCGTAGGCGTGGACCTGGTCCACCGCGCCGTCCCAGAAGTCGGTGTTCTCACCGTTCCACTGGGCGCGGCCCACGGCGAGGGGGCCGGTGGCGACGTAGGCGGGGCCGGCGGTCGCGGTCGACGCGAGCTCGCCGTCGACGTAGAGCCTGATCTGGTCGGTGGCGTCGTCACGTACGCCGACGAGGTGGTACCAGCGGCCGGTCTCCGGTGTGGTCTCCAGCCGTGCGCGCTGCCCGTCGGGCGTGCTGAAGGCGAACGCGCCCTGGCCGTACTGCAGGTAGAAGGGGCTGGCCTGGCGCCGTCCGTCCTGGCTGACGGCGGTGGCGTAGTTGCCGGGCAGGGAGTCGAGACTGACCCAGGCGGAGACCGTGTAGCTGCCGGTGGTGTCGAGCACCGGGCCTTCGGTCTGGGCGTACTGTCCCTGGCCGTCGAACTCCAGCGCGCTGCCGCTGACTCCGGTGGTCCAGGTGGTGCCCTCGCTCAGCGTGAGCGGCTTGTCGTTCGGGCCGTCGTCCTTCGCGGTGGTGCCGGTGCCCTCGTCGAGGGACCAGGACCCGCCGCCCTCGAGCGGCTCGCGGTCGCCCGCCGCGGCGCCGGCCGCGATGACCTCGCGGTTGATCTCGCGCACCCGGACCGGGTCGACCTTGATCTCCCGGCGGTCGTAGGTGTAGAGGCCGTTGAGTTCGTTCTCCAGGTCGGTGATCTGCGTGTACACCGAACCGGAGAGTTCGGCGCCGGCCTGGTCGAGGTAGAACTTCTCGGTGTTCTCGACGTACTTGCGGGTCAGCGCCTCCTTGTCGGCGACACCGCTGTAGATCACGGTCGGCGTGCCCGGCCACATGTGGCCCGGGGTGCGCAGGGTGAAGCCGCCGTGCTCGCCGTCCATGGCCGCCCGGTGGTCCGGGAAGGGCGGGTCCTCGTTGTTGTAGTCGTGGTGGTCGATGATGTCGCCCTTGCCCGAGTCACCCTTGGAGTTGCAACAGTTGACACCGCTGTGGGCGTTGACGATCCGGGACGGGTCGGCGGCCTTCACCGACTCGGCGATACGGCCGCTCTCCTCGCGGTTCCACTCGCCCCAGCCCTCGTTGAAGACGATCCAGCCGATGACGGAGGGCGAGTTGTGGTGCTGGCGCATCATCTCGCGGCCCTGGTCGACGAAGGCCTTCTGTCCGGTGGCGTTGGTGATGTTCCCGGAGACGAAGTCCTGCCAGACCAGCAGGCCGAGCTTGTCCGCGTGGTAGAACCAGCGGGGCGACTCCACCTTGATGTGCTTGCGGACGGCGTTGAAGCCGAGCTTCTTGTGCGCCTTCAGGTCGAACGCCAGGGCGTCGTCGCTGGGCGCGGTGTAGAGGCCGTCGGGCCAGAAGCCCTGGTCGAGGGTGGCGAGGGAGAAGACGGGCTTGCCGTTGAGGACCAGCTTTTGGTAGCCGCCGACCTCCTCGATCCCGATCTCGCGCATGCCGAAGTAGCTGCCGACCCTGTCGGTGGACCTGCCGTCCTTCAGCTTGACGTCGAGGTCGTAGAGGTAGGGGTCGTCCGGGCTCCACAGGTGCTGCCCGGCCACGCGCAGGTCCAGCTCCTCGTTGGCCGGTCCGCTGACCCGGCCGACGACCTTGCCGCGGGCGTCGCGGGCCACGGCCTCGACGCGGGCGTGCTCGGACGCGCCCTCGGACTCGACGGTCACCGCGAGGGTGCCGGTGTCGATGTCGGGCGTGGTGACGACGTTGTCAATGGAGGTTTCGGCGACGGGCTCCATCCAGACGGTCTGCCAGATGCCGGACGACTGGGTGTAGAAGATGCCGCCGGGGTTGGTGGACTGCTTGCCCATCGGCTGGTTGGCGCCGCCGGTGTCGGTGACCGCGACGACGATCTCCTGCTTGCCCCGGCCCTTGATCGCGTCGGTGATGTCGGCGCTGAAGGCGTTGTAGCCGCCGGTGTGTTCGGCGACCTTCCGACCGTTGACCCACACGGTGGCCTGGTAGTCCACGGCACCGAAGTTGAGCTTCAGCCGGTCGGCCCTGCCGCTCTTGCCGACCTTCCAGCTCCTCGGCACGTCCACGAGCTTGCGGTAGAACATGTGGTCCTCGTGCCGCTCCAGCCCGGAGAGCTGCGACTCGACCGGGAACGGCACGATGATCTTCTCGTCCAGGTCCTTGCCGAAGACCGGCTGCTCGCCGGCCTCGGCACCGCTGAACTGCCAGGGTCCGTTGAGGTTCTTCCACTTCGAGCGGACCTGCTGCGGGCGGGGGTACTCCGGCAGCGGGTTGTCCTTGTCGACCTTGTCGCCCCACGGGGTGGTGATGCGGTGGGTGGACGTGTTCGTGGCGTAGCGGACGATCCGGGGCACGGTCTCGCCGCCGGTCTTGAGGCCGCCCTCGCCGTCGTAGGTGAACCGGACCTGCTGGTTCTTCTGGATCGGCTCGGAGAGCGTGATCAGGAGGGAGTCGGGGTCGTCGGGGGCGGCCGTCACCGACTTGACCGGCATGGCGGTCGTGTCGGCTTCGATCTTGAGATGGCCGGCCACCTCGGCGAGGCCGCTCACCGGGTCCTCGAACCGGGCGCGCAGTCGCCGCCCGTCCTCGGTGACGGCCGGTTCCACCGGGAAGACCTCGAAACCGGCGGGCGGGGTGAACGCCGTCGTCGGCACGAGCTGCTTGGGCATCGTCGGCGTCGACCAGCGCAGGAACATGTTGGCGCCGCCGACGTCCTGGAACATCTCCATGCGGAAGTCGTGCTTCTCGCCGGCGGTCAGCCTGATCGCCGCGCTGGTCTGCTCCTTGTCCCAGTCGCCCACCCAGTGGTCGATGACGGGCTCGTCGTCGATGAACAGCCGGAAGCCGTTGTCGCCGATGGCGTGGAAGGTGTATTCACCGGTCTCCGGTGCCTCGATCTGCCCGGTCCAGCGGGCGGTGGTGTGCTCCGTCCGCCCGGTCAGCTCCTCGAAGGTGCTGGTCAGCCCGGAGAAGTTGATCTGCGGCTCCAGCAGGGTGCCGCCGAGTTCGGCGAAGTCCCGGGCGCCCGGTGCCGACATGCTGAAGTACTCGCCCTTCAGGCCGTGCACCACGACATCGGCGTCGGCGGCGGTCGGGCCGGCGGACACTTCGGCGATCGGCACGGCGGCCGACGCGGCGGGCGCCAGGGCGCCCGTGGACAGGGCCAGGGCGGTCACGGTCAGCAGCGCCCACGATCTGGTTCTCGGGCGGGTGAGTTGTCTTGTCATCGGACCTTTCCTCGCGCAGAAGGCATGGGGTCAGGACGAAACAGAGGTGGCCGTCGGCTCGGCCGTCCCTTCATTCCAACGTTGGAAATCCGGTGTGCAGCGGAATGACAACACGCCGCCCGACGGCTGTCCAGGCTTCGCACACAGTTGACGGTCCGTCAGCGTACGGACTCGCGCGGTGCGATGGGGGTTCGCGCGGCGGCGACCGGACTCCACGACTCTATTGACATGCTCGCCACCAGTCATCATTCTGTGGAAGCGGATTTCATCGATGTAAACCTCGGCGTGGAGGTGACGGGACACGATGGCCGGGCTTCCCCGCGGGACGAAGGGCCCCTCTCGCCGTCCGGCCGGGGCCCTCGGCTTCGTGCTGTCCGGCGTTCTCGCCGCCGCGCTGACCCTGACGTCCGCCGAGCCCGCCCGGGCGGACCGGACCGGTCTGCGCGCCGCGGACCCGAGCGTGCTCCGGGTCGGCGGCACCTACGTCTCCGTGCAGTCGGCCGGCGGAGGCATCGTCGTACGGCAGGCGTCCTCCACGGCGGCGCTGGACTCGGCGACCCCGCGGCAGGTGTGGTCGGACACACGCGGTCGCGGTGAGGTCTGGGCCCCGGAGATCGTGCGGGACGGCGGCCGCTACTACATCTACTTCACGGCCGGGCGCGGAGCGGCCCACCGGATGTACGTGATCAGCTCGGCCAGCCCCGACAGCGGCTACTCCGCCGAGACGAAACTGGCCCTGCCGGACGACAAGTGGGCCATCGACGGGACCCCGTTCACGTTCAACGGTCAGCGCTGGTTCGTCTGGTCCGGCTGGGCCGGGGACACCGACGTCGAGCAGAACCTGTACATCGCCCGGATGAGCGGCCCGACCACGCCGACCGGTGCGCGGCACATCATCTCGCAGCCCCGGGAGAGCTGGGAGCGGGTGGTCGGCGACCCGTTCGTCAACGAGGGCCCCGAGCCCGTCGAGGACCCGGACGGGCAGCTGCACATCGTGTACTCCGCCAACGGCAGCTGGAGCGACCGGTACTGCCTGGCCGACCTGCGGCTGCGGGCCGGCGGCGACCCGACGTACGTATGGGACTGGTACAAGTCCAACGGCTGCCTGTTCGGCTCGCACCGCGCCACGATGATGGCCGGCTGGGACCCGACGCTGCACGTCGACGGGCCCGGCCACCACAGCTTCGTCCTGCTCGACGGCGACATCGGCACCAGCCCGCCCGCCGGGCCGCGGTTCCCGCTGATGTTCCACGCGGTGCCGAAGGGCACGCCGTACACGTGGGAGAACCGATACTGGTACACGGGCACGTTCTGCTGGTGGGGCGACACCACCTACAGCCGCGCCGACGTTCCCGGGCCGAACACCGACACCGGCTGGAGCCTGAAGTTCTTCGAGTAGGTCACTCCTCGGCCTGCGCGAACGGGCCGTCTTCGGCCGCGAAGGCGTGGGCGGCGAAGCGTTCACCGATGCGGCGGTGCGCGGCCGCGTCGGGGTGGAGCCGGTCGGGCAGCGGCAGTTCGGCGTGGTCCGCCTCGCCGTAGAGGTCACGGCCGTCGAGGTAGTGCACGTTCGGGTCGTCGGCCGCGCGCTGCGTCACGATGCGCTTCAGCTCGTCGCGGATGACGCCGAGCGTCAGCTTGCCCTCGGCCCGCTCCCCGGGATCACCCGCGGCGGTGAACAGGAGTCGCCCCTCGCCGAGTCGGCTGAAGTCGTAGGCGGTGGGGCCGGGCGTGTCCTCGTGGATGGGGCACAGGATCGGCGAGACGACCAGCAGCGGCGCGGTGGGGTGGCCCTCGCGGACGGTGTCGAGGAAGCCGTGGACGGCCGGGGTGAAGGCGCGCAGCCGCATCAGGTCGGCGTTGACCAGGTTGATGCCCAGCTTGACGCTGATCAGGTCGGCGGGCGTGTCGCGCATGGTCCGGGCGACGAACGGGTCGAGCAGGGCGCTGCCGCCGAAGCCCAGGTTGACCAGTTCCACGCCGCCCCGTGCCGCGGCGAGCGCGGGCCAGGTCGTGGTGGGGCTCGCGGCGTCGGAGCCGTGGCTGATGGAGCTGCCGTGGTGCAGCCAGGTCCTGCGGCCGGAGGCGGGTGCGGGCTCGACGGGGGCGTCGGTGCGCAGGGCGACGAGTTCGGTGGTCTCGTTGTGCGGCAGCCAGATCTCGACGGTCTTGTCGCGCTCGGGCAGGCCGGTGAAGCGGAGGGTGCCGGCGGGGCCGGTGGTGTGTTCGACCGCTCCGGTGCTCATGTCGATGGTCAGGGTGTTGCCGCCGGTCGCGGTCGCCCGGCCGGCCGGGCGTCCGTCGACGAGCAGGTCGTACTGGCCGTCCGGGCGGGGCGGGGCACCGATGTAGACCCGCTTGGTGGGCAGCGTGTCGAGTTCGACCGCGGTCGCCCGGGTGCGGAAGACCAGTCGTACGCCGGAGGGCTGGGACTCGGCCATGGCGAGCTGTCCGTCGGTGTTCCGGGCGCGGGCCCGGGCGGGCAGGCGGTGGGGCAGGATCCCGTTCGCCGTGGGCTCCAGGTCGAGGGCACCGCGTACGAGGTCCGCGGTGATGGGGGCGGTGTGCGAGGTGGAGGGCATGGTTTCCGTCCGTGGGTCGGGGCGGCTCCGAGGGCCGGGAGTCGTGGTCAGGGCGTGGGCCAGTTGCGCAGGAGGGCGTCGAGCGCGTCAAGGACGCGTGACCAGGTCTCCTGTGTGTCGGGGGCGCTGTGGCTGAACCCTCCGCCCATCTCGATGCTGACGTAGCCGTGGAAGACGCTGCCCAGCAGGCGGACCGCGTGGGTCTGGTCCGGTTCCGTCAGGTCGTAGCCGCGCAGCAGGGCCCGGGTCATCTGTGCGTGCCGCACTCCCGCGCTGCCGGCGGCCGCTTCCGGGCTGAGCCGGAACTGGGCCGCCGCATAGCGTCCGGGATGCTCCCGCGCGTAGTCGCGGTAGACGTTCGCCAGCGCGGTCAGGGCGTCCTTGCCGGCCCGTCCGGCCAGGGCGTCGGCGGCACGGTCGGCGAGTTCCTCCAGGGCGAGCAGCGCGATCCGCGTCTTGAGGTCCTGGGAGTTCCTCACGTGGGAGTACAGGCTCGCCACCTTGACGTCGAAGCGCCGGGCGAGCTCGGAGACGGTCACCCGGTCGAAGCCGACCTCGTCGGCGAGCTCCGCCCCCGCTCTGGTGAGGCGTTCCGCCGTCAGTCCCGCACGTGGTGCCATAGCCATCCTTCCAATCAACTAAATCGAGTATGCATTCACCTAATGGCTTTAGGCAAACAGGCCGGGTGTGATGCCCGTCGGACCCCGTTGTCAGTGGTGGGAGGCAAGATGCGACGCATGACAACACCTGCAGCAGTGATCGTGGATGCCGCCGCCTACGCGCAGGCGGTCGAGGACGCCGTGCGTGCGGCCGCCGCCTACTACGAGGGCGGCACCTCGGCGCTGGACGACGACGCCTACGACCGGCTGGTACGAGGGATCGCCGACTGGGAGGCGGAGCATCCCGACGGGATACTCCCCGACTCCCCCACCGGGAAGGTCGCCGGCGGGGCGGTGGAGGGCGACGTGCCGCACACGGTGCCGATGCTCAGCCTCGACAACGTGTTCTCCGCGGAGGAGTTCACCGCCTGGACGGCCTCCCTGTCCCGTCGTACCGGACGGGAGGCGACACGCTTCAGTGTGGGTCCGAAGCTGGACGGGCTCGCGATCGCCGCCCGGTACAGCGGCGGCCGGCTCACCCGGCTGATCACCCGCGGGGACGGGACGGCCGGGGAGGACGTCTCGCACGCGATCGGCACCATCGAGGGGCTGCCCGAGAAGCTGGACGAGCCGGTCACCGTGGAGGTGCGCGGCGAAGTCCTCATGACGGCCGCCCAGTTCGAGCACGCCAACGAGGTGCGCACCGCTCACGGCGGGCAGCCGTTCGCCAACCCGCGCAACGCGGCCGCGGGCACCCTGCGGGCGAAGGAGCGCGTCTACACGGTCCCGATGACGTTCTTCGGCTACGGTCTGCTGCCGCTGCCCGACACCGACCCCGTCCTCGCCGAGAAGCTGAACGAGCTCGCGCACAGCGAGCTGATGGCGCTGGCCGGCGGTCTCGGGGTGCACACCAGCGCCCGGACCGCCGTCCCCGAGGTCGTCGCCGGGACCGTCGAGGAGGTCCTGGAGCGGGTCGAGGAGATCGCCGCGGTCCGCGCCGAGCTGCCGTTCGGCATCGACGGGATCGTCGTCAAGGCCGACCTCGCCGAGGACCAGCGGGCCGCGGGGTCCGGCTCCCGCGCGCCGCGCTGGGCGATCGCCTACAAGCTGCCGGCCGTGGAGAAGATCACCCGGCTGCTGGAGGTGGAGTGGAACGTCGGCCGTACGGGCATCATCGCGCCGCGCGGCGTCCTCGAACCGGTCGTCATCGACGGTTCCACCATCACCTACGCCACCCTGCACAACCCGGCCGACATCACCCGCCGCGACCTGCGCCTGGGCGACCACGTCATGGTCCACCGGGCGGGCGACGTCATCCCCCGCATCGAGGCGCCGGTGGCCCATCTGCGGACGGGTGAGGAGCGGCCGATCGAGTTCCCGGCACAGTGTCCGCGCTGCGGTTCGGACATCGACACCGGTGAGGAACGCTGGCGGTGCGCCCAGGGCCGCAACTGCCACCTGGTCGCGTCCCTCGCCTACGCCGCGGGCCGCGACCAGCTCGACATCGAGGGCCTGGGCGCCACCCGCGTGGTGCAGCTCGTCGACGCGGGCCTGGTGGCCGATCTCGCCGATCTGTTCACCCTGCGGCGCGAGCAGTTGCTCGCCCTGGAGCGGATGGGCGAGACCAGCACCGACAATCTGCTCGCCGCGCTCGCCAAGGCCAAGGAACAGCCGCTGTCACGGGTGCTGTGCGCGCTGGGCGTGCGGGGCACCGGCAGGTCCATGTCGCGGCGCATCGCCCGCTACTTCGCCACCATGGACCACATCCGCGCGGCCGACGCCGACGCCATGCAGCGGGTCGACGGCATCGGGGCGGAGAAGGCCCCGTCGATCGTCGCGGAGCTCGCCGAACTGGCCCCGCTGATCGACAAGCTGGCCGCCGCCGGCGTCAACATGACGGAGCCCGGCGCCACTCCCCCGCCGCCCGCCGGTTCCGAGGAGGACGCCCCGGCCGAGGGCGGCCCGCTGGCCGGGATGACGGTGGTGGTCACCGGCGCGATGACCGGGAAGCTGGAGAAGCTCTCCCGCAACGAGATGAACGAACTCGTCGAACGGGCCGGCGGACGCTCCTCCTCCAGCGTCTCCAAGAAGACCGCCCTCGTGGTCGCGGGCGAGGGCGCGGGCTCCAAGCGCGCGAAGGCCGAACAGCTCGGCATCCGCCTCGCCACCCCGGAGGAGTTCGCCGCCCTGGTCGCCGAACTCCTCGACTGAGCCGGCCGCCGGGGCCCGTGCCCGCCCGTCAGGGGGCGCAGGCCCCGGCGATGGACAGGCTGTTCTCGTAGAGGTGGTGCCGGGTGATCCGGCCGCCCTCCACGGTGAGGCGCAGGGCGAACGGGCCCTGGAAGGACCGTCCCGTCGCCCGTACCGTCCCCGACAGATGCCCCATCAGGACCGCGTCCTTCCCGTCGACGAGGAAGGCGTCGACGGAGGCGCGCGCGTCCTCGGGCACGGTGTGCTCCATCAACTCCGTGAACTGGGCCGCGCATTCGGCGGCGGTGGACCGCGGGCGGATCCACGGGACGGTGGGGTTGTCGGCGAGCAGCCAGTCGACCTCGTCGGCGAAGACCGCGGCCAGCCGCCCGGTGTCCCCGGCGGACCGGGCGGCGAGGAACTCCCCCACGACGGCCCGGGTGATCTCGGCGGAACTCTCGTCGGTGACACTGGAGTCGATGGACATGACGCTCCCCTCTCGGCTGCGGCCCGGAGTCCGGCGCGGGATCTCCGTGGACGTGCCCGATCCTGCCGGAGGGGGAAGGAGCGGGTCGATTACCTCGGACGTCATGCCCGGCCCATGCCTTCTGCGGGGTTGTGCCGTGCCCGCGGCGCCCTGTGCCGTGAACGCGTCCGCGCGCTGTCGGACCCACTGGGTGAAGGGGCGGGCCGGGCGTCCGGTGACTCCGGTGACTCCGGTGACTCCGGTGACTCCGGTGACTCCGGTGGCAAGGATCTTCTGGATCCGCGTCGTGAGACCGACCGCATGAGGGCTCGCGGTCAGGTTCCGTCCGCGAGCCGCGCGCCGTCGGGGACGGCCACGGCGAACTGCCGCTCGGGGCCGAAGCGCCTGAACTCCTCGCACCTGCCCTCCGTCGGCTTCAGTTTCATCAGGAGCGGCGGTTCCACGGTGCGCAGATCGACGAGGGACGCCCCGTCCGGGAGACCGGCCGCCACGGCGGCCAGGTCGGGGTCGTCCGTGTCGCGCAGTTCGGCGACGGGGGTGCCGGAGACCGTCACCCGCCGGCGCCAGACCGACTCGCAGGGGAACCGGATGCCGAACTCCCCCTCGTCCTCGTCGTACGCGTCCGGATCGGCCCTGACGCGGTCCGCGAGGGCCAGGGCCTCACGCGCGTGGTCGACGAGGAATTCCGGGAGGGAGCGGGCGCAGTAGGCGTAGGTGTCGAAGAAGTCCGCGGACTGGGAGAACACCGCGCCCCACGCGCCGGTTCCGGGGTGCACGTCGACGAAGAAGTGGTCGCCGGTCGCGAGGGAGAGCAGTACCCGGGTCTCCTCGCCCGGCCCCCACATCCACTGGCGTTCGACCCTGCTGAGCCGGGGATCGAGATGGAGGTGGTCGTCACCACCGATACGGACGGCGCTCACGGCGCGCAGCAACACCCGTATGTCGTCCGGCAGCCGGGGCTCCGCCTCGGTCAGCTCGGCGTCCGTGGCCCCGGGTTCGAGCGTGAACACGTCCGGCAGGCGCCGCTCCAGCTCCCGCAGCGCCTCGATCGCGTCCCGCGCGGTGACACCCATCGTCGTCCTCCCCGGTTCGGTGCGGTACGCCGACGAGCGTACGGACCGCCTCGGACAACGGGTACGCCCGGCCGTCGAGGTCGGGATCCGGCCTACTTGCCGCCTACCGTCGTGGGCGACCGACACCGACGGAAGGAGACCGTGATGGCCGAGCGGACCGGCGCCGCGCCCGAGGGGTACACCAGCGTGGCGCCCTGGGTGGTGACCGACGACACCGGGGCGTTCCTCGACTTCGTCGCCCAGGCGTTCGACGGCGAGGAGCTCGGGCGGGTGGCGACCGAGGACGGGTCGATCGGGCACGGTGAGATCCGGGTCGGCGACACCGTCGTCCTGGCCTTCGACCGGCGCGCGGACTGGCCGGTCCTGCCGAGCCTGCTGCGGGTGTTCGTCGCCGACGCGGACGCGGCGTTCTCGCGCGCCGTCGCGGCCGGCGGCCAGGTCGTCACACCGCCGGCGGACAACGCCTTCGGGCAGCGCGGAGGCCGCGTCAAGGATCCCTTCGGGAACATCTGGTGGGTGGTCTGCCACGTCGAGGACGTCTCCGAGGACGAGATGTGGAAGCGCCTGCGGGACCCCGTGTACGCGGAGGGCATGCGGGTGGCGCAGGCGACGCTCGACGCCGAGCTCACCGGCCGGCGCCACGGCCGGAGCAGCGCGCCCGTCAGGACGGCCGGCTGACCGGGCCGCCGCGGTTCTCACCGGCGTCCGGCGGGCGTTCGAAGAAGGTCTCCAGGACCACCGTCGCCTGTGTCCCGCTGACCCCGTCGATCGCGTACAGGCGGCGCAGCACGTCCTGCAGGTGCTCGGTGGTGGCGGTGCGCACCTTCACCAGGACGGAGGCGCTGCCCGCGATGACGTGCGCCTCCTGGATCTCCGGCACGGCGGCGAAGTCCTCGGCCCTGTCCCCCATCCACGCCGTGGAGTCGACCAGTACGAAGGCGAGGACCCCGCGGTCGAGTGCCGCGGGGTCGACGTCGACGGTCGTGGCCCGGATGACGCCCTGCTCGCGCAGCTTGCGCACGCGCTCGTGCGCCGCGCCCGCCGACAGGCCGACCGCCGCGCCCAGGGCGGCGTACGGCTGTGTCGCGTCCCGCTGGAGGAGCGCGATCAACCGACGGTCGATGTCATCCAGTTGCCTCACGTGATGACCATATCTGATTCGGCGATACGCGTGTTACGTTGCATCAGATCCTGATCACTCTCTGCGAGGGGACGCCATGCCCGCCAACGGCCCGTACGAGATCCTGGACGACCGCTTCCGCACCGGACGCTGCGCGAACGGCGACAGCAGGCTCGAGGTCCTGTACGACGGCTGCCGCTGGGCCGAGGGCCCGCTGTATCTGCCCGCCTGGCGCCAGCTGGTCTGGAGCGACATCCCGAACGACCGCATCCTGCGCTGGGACGAGGCCACCGGCACGGTCGGCGTCTTCCGCACCCCGGCCGGTCACAGCAACGGCAACACCGTCGACCGGCAGGGCCGCCTGGTCACCTGCGAGCAGGGCAACCGCCGGGTGACCCGCACCGAGCCGGACGGCACCGTGACCGTCCTCGCCGACCGGTACGACGGCAAGCGGCTCAACAGCCCGAACGACTCCGTCGTACGCTCCGACGGCACGATCTGGTTCTCCGACCCGGACTTCGGCATCACCAGCGACTACGAGGGCCATCGCGCCGAGTCGGAGATCGGCGTGTGCAACCTGTACCGGATCGACCCTCTGTCGGGGGACGTCCACCTCGCCGCGGAAGGGTTCGAGGGGCCCAACGGGGTCGTCCTGTCCCCCGACGAGAGCCGGCTGTACGTCTCCGACTCGCGGGCCGCCCGGATCCACGCGTACGGCATCCGGGAGGACGGCACGCTGTCCGACGGCGAGGTCTTCGCCGAGGGCACGGACGGGGTCCACTTCGACAACATCCGCTTCGACGACGAGGGCCGCCTGTGGGCCGCCGCCCTCGACGACGGCGTGCACTGCTACGACCCCGACGGCACCCTCATCGGGAAGCTGCGCGTGCCCGAGCCCGTCTCCAACATCGCCTTCGGCGGACCGAAGAACAACCGCCTGTTCATCACCGCCACCACCTCCCTGTACTCCCTGGTGATGTCGGTGACCGGGGCTCCGCGCCTCTGAACGGGCCGCCCGGGTCCGCACCGTCCGTCCGAAACGCCTGTTTCCGCTACCGCGCCCTGTCGGAGCGGGTCGGCCGGCGGAGGAGCTCCGGCTGGACGAGGTCACGTACCGGTACCCCGGCAAGGACAGGCCCGCCGTCGGCGGTGTCTCGCCGCCCCTGCGGCGGGGAAGATCCTCGCCGCCGTCGGTGTGGACGGCACCGACCTCGTCCACGCCGGGCCGGCCGAGGAGCCTCGACGGCCAGGACGGACGCTCCGGCACCCGCCCCGTGCGGGCGCCTCTCACCGGTGGGCCGGAACAGCCGGGCGGACTTCGGCATCCGCCGCGCACTCCGTCGTGACGCCCGCAGGTGAGTGGCGGGGCGATGGCGGTTACCCGGCACGGGTGGCCGAGGAAGGGAGCGAGCCGTGCGATTCCAAAGCCGGGCGCATGCCGGACAGGAGCTGGCCGTCAGGATGCTGGAGTGGGCGAGCAGCGGTGATCTCGCGAACGTGACCGTGCTGGCGCTGCCGCGCGGTGGCGTTCCGGTCGGGGCGGAGATCGCCCGCGCGATGCAGGTGCCCCTGGATGTCCTGGTGGTCCGCAAGATCGGGGTTCCCGGATCTCCCGGGGTGGGTGTCGGGGCGATCGCCGGGGACGATCCCCCGGTCTTCGACCGTACGGGACTGAGGGCCATGGACCTCTCGGAGGACAAGCTCGGCGCCGAGGTGGCCCGGGCGCGGGTCGAGCTGCACCGGCGGGAGGGTGTCTACCGGGGCGGGCGTCCGGCCCCGGACATCAGCGGTCACAGCATCGTGGTCGTGGACGACGGGCTGGTCACGGGGGTCACCGCCCGCGCGGCGCTGCGGCACCTCCGGCGCGGCGACCCGCTGCGGCTGACGCTGGCGGTGCCGGTGTGCGGTCACGAGACCGCCGCGGCGCTGCGGGACGAGGCCGACGACGTGGTCTGTCTGTACCAGCCGCAGCGGCTGCGGTCGGTCGGCGAGTGGTACGAGGACTTCCACCAGGTCACCGACCAGGAGGTACTGGACGCCCTGCGGGAACTGCACCCGGCCTAGGAACCTCTTGGCCGACAATGGCCAACAGGTTCGCGACCAGCGGGTCCGGGTCGTTGCTCCGCCAGGCGACGGCGACGCGGGTGTGGGCCGTGCCGGGGGCGACGGCGCGGAAGGCGACGCCCTTGAGGCGGATGCGGCGGATGCTCGCCGGGGCCAGGGAGACACCGAGACCGGTCTCCACCAGGGCGCACACGGTCTGCCACTCCACCGCGTGCTGGGCGATCCGGGGGGTGAAGCCCGCCTCGGCGCACAGGCCGGTGATCCGGTCGTAAAGCCGCGGGCCGACTTCGCGGGGCAGAAGCACGAACGGCGAGTCCGCCAACTGGTCCAGGCGCACGGTGCGCTGGGCGGCGAGCGGGTGGGCCGTCGGCAGGACGGCGACGAACGGCTCGGTCAGGACGGTCCGGAAGCCGATCTCCGTCTCCCCGTCGGGGGGTTCGCGCAGCAGGCCGATGTCGATGGTCCCCTCGCGCAGGGCGGCGATCTGGGGCGCGGTGGTCATCTCGTGGATGTCCAGGCGCACATCGGGGAACCGCTGCCGGAAGGTGCGCAGCAGGCCGGGCAGGACGGTCAGGGCGAGGGAGGCGGCGAAGCCGATCCGCAGGCGGCCCGCCCGGCCGCTTCCGGCGGCGCGGGCGGCGGACAGGCCGTCCGTGAGGTCGGCCAGGGCCCGTCGTACGGCGGGGAGCAGTTCGCGGCCGGCCGGGGTGAGGGTGACGCGTCCCGGTTCCCGGTGGAACAGCGGATGTCCGACCTTCTCCTCCAGGCGGCGGATCTGCTGGCTCAGCGGTGGCTGGGCGATGCCCAGTCGGGTGGCCGCGCGGCCGAAGTGCAGTTCCTCGGCGAGTACGGCGAAGGCGTGCAGCTGCGGCAGCGGGAGCTCGGGGCGAGGCTCGGGACGTGTCATACGCCCAGGGATATCAGGTCATGCCTCTTCCGGTATTAGACGTATCGGTGCTGGTCACATAGCGTCCCGCGTATGACAGAGCGACGTGCGATCCTCAGCGGCTCGACGTTCGAGGAGCAGATCGGCTACGCCCGCGCCGTGGTCCACGGCGACTGGGTGCATGTGTCCGGGACGACCGGCTTCGACTACACCACCATGACGATCTCCGACGACGTGGTGGAGCAGGCCGAGCAGTGCCTGCGCAACATCGGGGCCGCGCTGGCCGAGGCGGGGTGCTCCTTCGCCGACGTGGTGCGGGTGCGCTACCTCCTGCCCGACCGGGACGACTTCGAGCCCTGCTGGCCGGTCCTGCGCCGCTGTTTCGGCGACGTCAGGCCGGCCGCCACGATGCTCATGTGCGGTCTGGCCGATCCGCGTATGAGGATCGAGATCGAGGTGTACGCGCAGCGGCCGGCCCGGTGACGGCCGGCCCGTCGTCCCCGGCGTTCAGCTCTCGGCCGGGGTGAGCACGACGAAGTCCGCGCCGAAGGGGTCGAGGCAGACGGCCAGGCGGCCGACGCCTTCCGCGTCCTCCGGTCCCATCTGCACGCTCCCGCCGTTCCCGGTGACCTCGGCCACCGCGGCGTCGCAGTCGGTGACGTTGAAGACCGGGTGCCAGTACGGCCGCCCGCCCGCCGGGGCGAGGTCCTCCTTGCGGACCTCCATGAGGCCGCCGTGCATCCGCTCCTCGGGCAGTCCGGCCGGGGTGATCAGGGTGTAGGTGCCCTCGCCGCCCGGCATCTCCATGTCGCTGAACCGCCAGCCGAGGACACCGCCGTAGAACTCCTTCGCGGCCGCCGCGTCGCTGGTGTACAGCTCGGTCCAGGACAGGGAGCCCGGCTGGTCCACCAGGTCGACGCCCTTGCTCTCCCCCGGCTGCCAGACGGCGAACTGGCCGCCCAGCGGGTCGCTGTACTGTGCCATCCGCCCCCATTGTTCGAGGTCCATCGGCGGCACCCGCACGGTGCCGCCGGCGCGCTCCACCGCCTGGGTCGTGGCGTCCGCGTCGGCGACGGTGTAGTAGATCATCCAGGCCGGGCGGGCGCCCTCCTCGGTGAGCTTGCCGAGTCCGGCGACCATCTTGCCGTCCTTGCGGAACATCCCGCCTTCCATGTCCTCCCCGTCCCCCATGGGCTCGTAGTCCCAGCCGAGGACCGCGCCGTAGAAGGCCGCGGCGGCCCGGACGTCGGGGGACCCGAGGTCGAGCATGCAGGGGGAGCCGGGGGCGAAGTCAGTGGTGATCACCGCGATGTCCTTTCGCTGAATCCCTTTGACCTCAGCGTGCCACCGGGCACTGACACTCGCCCTTCGGCTGCTCCTTCCCCGCCGCCTCGCGCTTCGTGAACGGCAGCACGAGCCGGGAGGGGTGCGCGGCGTCCCGGTAGATCTTGTGGGTGACGGGGCGGCCGACCGGCAGGTGGAAGGCGTCCGGCGGCGGCAGCGCGTTGTGCGCGTCGGCGAGCGGTTCGCCGTTGGAGAGTTCCGCGACCAGTCCGTGGCCGGGCGGGAACGTCGCCGCGGGGGACGTTCCCGGCACCGGGAGGCCCACGGCGGAGGGCGTCGTACCGGTCGACGCGCGGCCTCGTCCGCCCCGGCTTTCCGCTTTCCGGGCCGGGGACCGGCATGGTCCCGAACCCCGGCCGAGTGGTCAGGGCTTCGCCGTTCGGCGTGTCAGCGGGGCCGGCGGGAGTTGAGCCGGGCGGCCTGGCGTGTCAGGTGGGCGCGCTCGGCGAGGTCGGGTGCCTTGTGGGCCGCCTCGGCGTACAGCCGTGCCGCCGTCGCCGGGTCGCCGTCGCGCTCGTGGAGGTAGGCCGCCACCGCGGTATGGCGGGGCAGGGAGGCGTCCAGCTCCGCGAGCGCCGCCAGCCCGGCGCGCGGCCCGTCGGCCTCGCCGACGGCGACCGCGCGGTTGAGCCGGACGACCGGGCTGTCGGTCAGTCGCGCGAGTTCGTCGTACCACTCGACGATCTGCACCCAGTCGGTCTCCCCGGCGGTGGGCGCGTCGGCGTGGAGGGCGGCGATGGCGGCCTGGGCCTGGAACTCGCCCAGCCGGTCGCGGGCGAGGGCCGCCTGCAGGATCCCGATGCCTTCGACGATCGCCCCGGTGTCCCAGCGGCCGCGGTCCTGCTCCGCGAGCGGCACCAGGCTGCCGTCGGGCGCGGTGCGGGCGGCGCGCCGGGCGTGGTGGAGCAGCATGAGGGCGAGCAGCCCCGCCGCCTCGGGGTGGTCGACGGCGGCCGCGAGCTGCCGGGTGAGCCGGATGGCCTCGGCGGCGAGGTCGACGTCCCCCGAGTAGCCCTCGTTGAAGACGAGGTAGAGGACGCGCAGCACGGTGGCGACGTCGCCGGGCCGGTCGAAGCGCACGCCGGACACGGTGCGCTTGGCCCGGCTGATGCGCTGCGCCATGGTCGCCTCGGGCACGAGGTAGGCGCGGGCGATCTGGCGGGTGGTGAGTCCGCCCACGGCGCGCAGGGTGAGCGCGACCGCGGAGGACGGCGTCAGCGACGGGTGGGCGCACAGGAAGTAGAGCTGGAGCGTGTCGTCCGCGTCGGGTGCGGGCCCGGGTGCCGGTTCCTCGTCGACGCGGTCCTCACGCCGGCGGCGGGCGGCGTCCGCCCGCGTCGCGTCGAGGAACTTGCGCCAGGCCGTGGTGATCAGCCAGCCCTTGGGGTCCCGCGGCATGTCGGCGGGCCAGACACGGATCGCCTCGACCAGCGCGTCCTGTACGGCGTCCTCGGCCGCCGCGAAGTCGGCTCCGCGGCGGACCAGGATGGCGAGGACGCTCGGTGTGAGGCTGCGGAGCAGGGCCTCGTCCATGGGTGGGGTCACTCCGTGATGGTGGGCGACACGCCGTAGAACGGGCGCAGCTCCAGCCACTCGTGGATCGGCTTCCCGCCCGCCCCGGGGGCGGCCGACAGTTCCCCGGCCAGCTCGACGGCGCGCTCGTAGTCGTCGACGTCGATCACCATCCAGCCGGCGATGAGGTCCTTGGTCTCGGCGAACGGGCCGTCGGTGACCGGCGGGCGTCCCTCCCCGTCGTACCGGACCCATGTGCCCTCGGGGGCGAGCGCCTGGCCGTCGACGAACTCGCCGGTCTTCTCCAGCCGGGCCGCGAAGTCGTTCATGTACTGGATGTGCGCCGAGATCTCCTCGGGCGTCCACTGGTCCATGGGGACGTCGTTGACCGCGGCGGGAGCGCCTCGGTAGTGCTTCAGCAGCAGGTACTTGGCCATGGTGTGCTCCTCGGTTCCGGTACGGCCATTGTGGTCGTGTTCACCCCGGGGACGGAGCCGGACGCGGGTTCTCGACATCTCCGCCGGAATTTTTTCCGGGTTCTCGTGCCGGGTCCCGTCAGGTCGGCAGCCGCACCCGGCTCGCGCCGAGTTCGTCGGGCATCCGGTCGCGGATGAGCTTCCAGTCGGCACGGTGCCAGGGCCGGGCGACGTAGTCGAGCCGGGACATGGCGAGTACGCCCCGGAAGCGGCGCTGGTGGGGCTCGAACCGTCCGGCCGCCGTCAGCCCGTCCTCGATGTCGCCGATGGCCTCCTCCAGCCGGCGCTCGACCAGGTCGGTGAGTTCCGGGTCGATCACCGCGGCATCGCGGCCGCTGCGGATGATCGGCCGGACGGCCGGCCGGATGTCGGCGGTCCGCCGCGGCCACGCCATGATCGCGTCCGGTGTCCCCTCGGCGACGGTGGCGACGAGGTCCCGCGCCGTCGAGTCGTTCCTGCAGCCGGGCGGCCGTGATGCCGTACGCCTCCAGGACGCGGACCCGTCGTGGCCGGGGCGAAGACGCCGTGGTCGGTGTAGACGCACCTGACCGTCGGCTCGGTGACGGCCGTGGCGCTGAACAGCGTGCCCCCGCACCTGGCGGGCATGGCCGGCGCCACCACCGACATGCTGCGCGACCTCGGTTTCGCGCTCGGCCCCGTCGTCGTCGGCGCGGTCGCCCTCAGCGGCGCGGGGTCGGCGTTCACGGCGAACCTGCCGGGTGCGGGCCTGACGCCCGGCGAGGCCGCCGTGGCGGGTGAGGCCGCCCGGGCCGGCGGGCCGATCGCGGTGGACGGCCTGCCGCCCGGCGCCCCCGGATCGACGGCGCACGGGCTCGCCCTGGACGCCCTGGGCAGCGGCTTCGGCACCGCCTGTCCGGTGTGCGGGGTGGCGGCGGCCGTCGCCGCGGCCCTGACCGCCTTCGGCATGACCGGGATCCGCGCCCGCCGCTCCTCGGAGGACGAGGCGTCCGGTGTTCTGCCGTCCGCGCCGGACGACAGGACACCGGACCCGGCCGTCGCGCGCTAACTCAGCGGTTCGATGCGGATGTTGCGGTAACGGACCTTGTTGCCGTGGTCCTGCAGCCGGATGGCTCCGGCTGCGGGACCCTCGGCGATCCCGCCGCCCGTGGGGCCGTCGACGGTCACGTCGTCGTGGATCTTCTTGCCGTTCCACACCACGGTGACCCGCGCGTCCGACGTCTTGTTCCCTTCGGCGTCGTAGCGCGCCGCGTGGAAGACGATGTCGTACGACTGCCAGGTCTCGGGCGCGCGGGCGGCGTTCACGTCGGGGGCCTTCTTCAGATAGATCGCTCCCGCTTCGTTGGTGGCGGGTGTGGTGTCCCCGTAGGAGTCCAGGATCTGGAGCTCGTAGCGGTCCTGGAGGTAGACGCCGCTGTTGGCGCGGTCCTGCCCCGTCACGTCCGGGGGCAGCTGGGGCAGCCAGTACTCCACGTGCAGCTTGAAGTCGTCGTAGCTGTCCTTGGTGCGGATGTCCCCGCAGCAGACCTCCATCGCGCCGTCGGTGACGGGCCACTCCACGGGGCGCCCGTCGGTGTGCTGCCACCGCTCGAGGCCGTCGCCGTCGAACAGGCCGACCGGCCTGCCGTGCCGGTCGACGCTGAGGAGGTCGAGGTTGACGTGGCCGGTGTCGCCCTCGTCGTACCGGTAGGCGATGCTGTTGTGCCCGGCGCGCAGTCTCAGGGTCTCGGTCTGCGTCGACCAGGTGTCCCAGTCACCGGTGCTGCGGAACTCGGTCTGCTTCACCTTCCGGCCGTTGACGTACAGGGAGAGGGACTTGGTGCCCTGGAAGGGGTTCGGGCCGTTGGAGTAGCGCAGCCCCAGGTCGTACGTTCCGCTCCTGCGCACCTCGACGTCGAAGGTCGTGGTGGCGCCCTGGGTGCCGTACCGGTCGACGAAGCCGCTGCCGGAGTAGCCCCGGTGGTCGGTGTTGATGCCGGCCGCGCCGGTGAGGGCCGCCTCCTCGGCCTCGTACAGCGGGCCCGGTGCGGGCTGCCTGCCCGGCATGGCGTTGAGGGTGTACCAGGCCTCCGTGCTCCACAGGGTCTCGCCCGACGCCGAGCTGAACGGGCGCGGGGAGCGGAGGTGCACGACGCGGCCCGGCTTGAGTCCCTCGACGGCCAGGGTCACCTTCTTGCGGTCGCGAGACAGCTTGGCCGAGGTCACCTCCAGGGTCTCCTCGGCGATCTTGGGTCCGCCGTAGTCGCGCGTCGGGGTGTAGCGCCACTGTTCGGCCTCGTAGTGGCTGACAAGGTCGTCGGCGGTCTCCTGTGACAGCGGCTGGGTGTACTCCAGCTCGAAGCCGCCCTTCTTCACCCGCATGGCCTGGATGTCGAAGGTGTTGCCGCCGTTCGGCGTCAGCTTCTGGAGGCCGTACCTGAGCTTGCCCTCCTGGCCCCAGTTGCCGTCCGCGCCCAGACCGCCCGCGTAGATCGCGCCGTCGGGGCCCATGGTGATCCGGTTGACGCCGGCTTCGAGGCCCTGGGTGAAGCGGAAGACGGCACCCTGGTACTGGCCCTTGACCTTCTCCAGGTAGGCGCGCTGGAGACCGCCGTAGGTGACGTCGCCGAACAGCATCTGCCCCTTGAACCTGCCCTTGGTCAGGTAGAGCGGGTTACTGGGCGAGTTGGCGATCTCGTTCTGCGGGAGCCAGAGCACCGGCTGGGTCACCGGCTCGGAGTCGAAGGGGCCCGCGGGGTTGGTGTAGTGGTTGAAGAAGCGGTCCTGCTCGATGTGGACCAGCTTCGACGAGGGGAGCCAGCCGCCCTGGTTGTCGGTGGCGAAGATGTCACCGCCGGGGCCCCAGCCGATGCCGTTCGGGGTGCGCAGGCCACCGGCGATGTAACTCACCTCGCCGGTCTTCCTGTCGACCTTGATGGTGGCGCCGCGACCGGGTGCGGGCTGCGGGTCCGTGGTGGCGCCGCCGTAGTCGATGGCGACGGAGAGGTTCAGATAGAAGTAGCCCTCGCGGTACAGCAGTCCGAAGGCGAACTCGTGGAAGTTGCCGCCGTAGGGCCAGGTGGCGATCGTCCTGAACTCGTCCATGACGCCGTCGCCGTCGCTGTCGCCCAGCTCCGTCAGCTCGTGCTTCTGGGAGACGAAGATGGTGCCGTCGACGACCTTGAGGCCCATCGGCTCCTTGAGGCCCTCGGCGATCTTCGTGGCCTTCACCTTGTCCGGGCCGGTGGTGCCGGTGACCTCGTCCATGACGTAGACCTCGCCGGCGGTGTTGTCGGTGCCGCCCCAGGTGCTCACCACCAGACGGCCGTCGGGCAGCCAGTCCATGCCGGTGACCTGCGGTTCGAAGCCCTCGGGGCGCAGGTCGGTGAGGGTGTGGTCGGGGCGCACCGAGTTGAGCGGGAGGCCGTCGCCCGGCGAGTCCCTGATGCCCTCGCACTCCTTGCGGCCCGGGGCGGTGACGCGGACCACGCCGGCGTCGGTGCTCAGGGCCGCGTTCGGCACGGTCGCGAAGTCGCTCGCGCCCGGCGGCCGCCAGGCGAGGTGGAGCACCTGGTCGCCACCGCGCTCGAAGTGGTCGATGCGCAACGCGTGCATGCCCTCGGTGAGTTGGACGGTGCCGTCCTTGGGTTCGGCGCCGTGCAGCCCGTCGTGGTCGATGACCACCTGATCACCGATCAGCAGCCGTGAGCCGTCGTCGCTGGAGAGCCGGAAGGTGTACGAACCGTCGGCCGGCACATGGATGTTGCCGGTGACCTGGGTGACGAAGTTGTCGCCGAACCCGCCGAAGTCGCCGGTCGTGCTCCAGTCGACGGTCGGCATCAGCTTGTCGACGTTGGGGGTCTGTCCGGGCTTGAGCGTGCAGATCTTCTCGAGCGGGACCTGGACGTCGAAGACGCGCAGGGTGACTCCGGGCTCCTGGGGCGGGACGTCGGCCCGGGACGCGAAGTCCGGCCGGGCCGATGCCAGGGGGGCTCCCCAGAGCCCGCCCGCGACGAACGCGCCGACGAGCAGTCCTGTCAGGGATCTTCGGGCGCGCCGGTACAGCCGTGCGTCCATGCTTCCTCCTGCTGAGTCGACCGGAGGGCCGGATAACTCCGGTGCCGAATGGGCGAAACGCCAACGGTTGCGGCCGACACGCTAGGAGACTTCTGCTCAACCCGTCCATACTTTGTCATCGATGAGTTCAAAGTCCTTCCGGTGGGCAGCATTCATCGATGTAATGGGTGCGTCGTGGAACCGGTGCGCGGTTACGGGGAGGGCGGGAGGCGGTAGACGGAGACGTGGGAGCGCGACTCGGCGGTGAACGCGGCGCCGTCCCAGTCCGCGTGCCTGGACTCCAGCTCGAAACCTGCCAGTTGGGCCATGAGGTCGAGTTCGGCCGGCCAGATGTAGCGGTGCGGGCTGCGGAACAGCTTCGCCTCCCGGCTGTCGTCGAAGTGGAAGTGGTGCGACACGGCGTGCTGGCGCAGGACGTCGTAGGTGTCCAGGGCGATGTACCCGGACTCGGAATGCCAGACCGTGGCCGCCTGGCCCGGCGGGAGTCTGCGCAGTTCGGGGACCCAGAGTTCGATGACGAACCGTCCGCCGGGGCCGAGATGGCGGGCGGCGTTGCGGAAGCACTCGACCTGTTCGGCCTGGGTGAGCAGATTGGAGATGGTGTTGAAGACGAGGTAGACCAGGGTGTACTCACCGGGGGCGACCGTGGTCGCCATGTCACCGATGATCACGGGGATCGTCGCCTCGTCGGCCTTGGTGCGCAGTTGCTCCACCATCGGCGGGGACAACTCGATGCCGGTGACGGGCACTCCGCGCCCGGCGAGCGGAACGGCCACCCGGCCCGTGCCGATGGCGAACTCGAGTGCCGCTCCCTCCCCCGCGAGCCGGGCGAGGCGGTCCACCGCCGGGTCCAGAACCTCGGGCGCGAACATGCCGGTGCCGGGCGTGTCATAACGCCGGGCGGCGTCAGCGTCCCAGATCTCCTTCTGCTCCATGCCTCCAACGCTCGCCGCCGCGCCCGGTGTTGTCCAGCGAATTACATCAGGGCTTGCGGGCGAGACCGCCGTGCTCGCCGATGGGTTCCAGGGCGGGGGTATCGCTGTCCGGGCGCCAGAGCGGGACCGAGACGACGCCGGGCTCGACGAGGTCCAGGCCCTCGAAGTACGCCGCGATCTGATCGATGGTGCGCAGGTTGTAGGGGACGGCGCCGCTCTCGTTGTAGGCGTCCTGGGCCTGCTCGAAGACGGGATCGATGCCGCGCGAGCCGTCGTTGACGGAGAGGTAGCTGCCGGAGGGCAGTGCGGCCATCAGCCGGGTGACGATGGAACGCGCCTGGTCGTAGTCGGCGATGTGGCCCAGGATGTTGCTGAGGATGAGGGCGGTGGGACGCTTGAAGTCCAGCGTCTCGGCGGCGACCTCCAGGATGCGGTCGGGGTCCAGGATGTCGGCGTCCACGTACGCGGTCGCCCCCTCCGGGGTGGAGTAGAGCAGGGCGCGGGCGTGGGCCAGGACCATCGGGTCGTTGTCGACGTAGACGATCCGGGACTCGGGGGCGATCCGCTGGGCGACCTGGTGGGTGTTGTCGGCCGTCGGCAGCCCCGTCCCGATGTCCAGGAACTGCCGGATGCCCACCTCGCCGGCCAGATAGGTGATGTTGCGGCGCAGGAAGGCGCGGCTGCTGCGGGCGATGGTGACGATCCCGGGGAAGACGGCGGTGTAGGCGTCACCGGCCTCCTCGTCGATGGGGTAGTTGTCCTTCCCGCCCAGCCAGTAGTTCCAGATCCGGGCCGAGTGCGGCACCGAGGTGTCGATCTTCTGCTGCGCTGATCCGGGTGCCGCGGCAGGGTCGGTCATGAGTACCGTCCGTAGTCGTTCGGGGGCTGTTCTGGCCAACGCATAATCTACGGTCCCACAGCTCGGCTGCGCAGGCTTGTCCGGCAGGGACACGGGGCGACTTCGCACCGCGCGGCCCGGTGACCACTGGTTCCTCGCCCCCGCCGCCCCTTCCCGTTCCCGTCCTCGAGGGGCGCTGCCCCTTTGATCCCGGCGTGCGGGTGGGTGAGTGGTTGCTCGCGCAGTTCCCCGCGCCCCTTCAGGGGCGCGGGGCCGTGCCGGCATGCGGCTCCGCCGCGTGGCCGCGAAGGGGGTCCGGGGGCGAAGCCCTCGGGGACGGGACGGGGCGGCGGGGGCGATGACCGCCTCTGGCAGCAGACGGACGGCGTGAGCACCCTGCCGGCCGGACGGGCCGGCTCAGCCGAGTTCCACCAGCAGGTCACCGCCCTCCACCTGCTGGATCCGGTTGATCGCCAGCCGGGCGACCGTGCCGGACTTCGGGGCGGTGATCGCGGCCTCCATCTTCATCGCCTCGATCGTGGCCACCGTGGCCCCGGCCGCCACCTCGTCGCCCTCGGCGACCGCGAGGGTCACCACACCGGCGAACGGGGCCGCGACGTGGCCGGAGTTGGCGCGGTCGGCCTTCTCGGTGACCGGGACGTCGGAGGCCGCCGCCCGGTCGCGGACCTGGATCGGCCGCAGCTGGCCGTTCAGGGTGGACATCACGGTGCGCATGCCCCGCTCGTCGGCGTCGCCCACCGCCTGCAGCTCGATGAGCAGCCGCACACCGGGATCGAGGTCGACGCTGTACTCCGTGCCGGGGCGCAGCCCGTAGAAGAAGTCCTTGCTGTCCAGGACGCTGGTGTCGCCGAACGACTGGCGGTGCGTCTCGAACTCCCGGGTGGGGCCGGGGAAGAGGAGCCGGTTGAGGGTGGGCCGGCGGTCCTTCGCCAGGCCCGCGCGGTCGTCGGCGGTCAGTTCCCGGACCGGCTTGGGTTCGGCGCGGCCCCGCAGGGCCTTGCTGCGGAACGGCTCGGGCCAGCCGCCGGGCGGGGTGCCCAGCTCGCCGCGCAGGAAGCCGATGACGGAGTCCGGGATGTCGAACCGGTCGGGCTCCTCCTCGAAGTCCTCCGGGGAGACGCCCGCGCCCACCAGGTGCAGGGCCAGGTCGCCGACCACCTTCGACGAGGGGGTGACCTTCACCAGGCGGCCGAGCATCCGGTCGGCGGCGGCGTACATCGCCTCGATGTCCTCGAAGCGGTCGCCGAGGCCGAGGGCGATCGCCTGGGTGCGCAGGTTGGAGAGCTGTCCGCCGGGGATCTCGTGGTGGTAGACGCGGCCGGTCGGCGAGGCCAGGCCGGCCTCGAAGGGGGCGTAGACCTTGCGGACGCTCTCCCAGTAGGGCTCCAGGTCGCCTACGGCCGTCAGGTCGAGGCCGGTGGGACGCTCGGAGTGGTCGGTCGCGGCGACGATCGCCGACAGGGAGGGCTGGGAGGTGGTGCCCGCCATGGAGGCAACGGCTCCGTCGACCGCGTCCGCGCCGGCCTGGATCGCGGCGAGGTAGGTGGCGAGCTGGCCGCCGGCGGTGTCGTGGGTGTGCAGGTGGACCGGCAGGCCGAACTCCCGGCGCAGGGCCGACACGAGGGTCGCCGCGGCGGGGGCCCGCAGCAGTCCGGCCATGTCCTTGACGGCCAGGATGTGCGCGCCGGCCTCGACGATCTGCTCGGCCAGGCGCAGGTAGTAGTCGAGGGTGTAGAGCCGTTCGGACGGGTCGGACAGGTCGGCGGTGTAGCACAGGGCCACCTCGGCGACGGCCGTGCCGGTCTCGCGCACGGCGTCGATGGCGGGCCGCATCCGGGAGACGTCGTTGAGCGCGTCGAAGATGCGGAAGATGTCGATGCCGGTGGCCGCCGCCTCCTGGACGAAGGCGTCGGTCACCTCGGTCGGGTACGGGGTGTAGCCGACGGTGTTGCGGCCGCGCAGCAGCATCTGGAGGCAGATGTTGGGCACGGCCTCCCGCAGGGCGGCCAGCCGCTCCCAGGGGTCCTCGGCGAGGAAGCGCAGGGCGACGTCGTACGTGGCGCCGCCCCAGCACTCCAGGGAGAGCAGTCCGGGCAGGGTGTGCGCCACCACGGGGGCGACGGCGAGCAGGTCCTTGGTGCGGACGCGGGTGGCGAGCAGCGACTGGTGGGCGTCGCGGAAGGTGGTGTCGGTGACGCCGGTGGTCGGGGAATCGCGCAGCCGGCGGGCGAAGCCGTCGGGGCCGAGTTCGGCGAGCCGCTGCCGGGAGCCGGCCGGCGGTTCACCGGCGGGCAGCGGCGGCAGCTTGGTGAGCGGGTCGATGAGCTGGGGCCGCTCGCCGTGCGGCTTGTTCACCGTGACGTCGGCGAGGTAGGTGAGCAGCTTGGTGCCGCGGTCGGCGGAGTGGCGGGCGGTGAGCAGCTCCGGGCGCTGCTCGATGAACGACGTGGTGACGTGTCCGGCCTGGAAGTCCGGATCGTCCAGGACCGCCTGCAGGAAGGGGATGTTGGTGGCGACGCCGCGGATGCGGAACTCGGCGACCGCGCGCCGGGCCCGTCCCACCGCGGCGCCGAAGTCCCGGCCCCGGCAGGTGAGTTTCACCAGCATCGAGTCGAAGTGGGCGCTGATCTCCGTACCGGCGTGGGTGGTTCCGCCGTCCAGGCGGATGCCGGAGCCGCCGGGTGAGCGGTAGGCGCTGATCCGGCCGGTGTCCGGGCGGAAGCCGTTGGCGGGGTCCTCGGTGGTGATACGGCACTGCAGCGCGGCACCGCGCAGGGTGACGGTCTCCTGCGAGAGCCCGAGGTCGGCGAGGGTCTCGCCGGCGGCGATGCGCAGCTGCGCCTGTACGAGGTCGACGTCGGTGACCTCCTCGGTGACCGTGTGCTCGACCTGGATGCGCGGGTTCATCTCGATGAAGACGTGGTTGCCGTCCCGGTCGAGGAGGAACTCCACCGTGCCGGCGTTGCGGTAGCCGATCTGCCGGGCGAAGTTCACGGCGTCGGCGCAGATGCGGTCGCGCAGCGCGGGGTCGAGGTTCGGGGCGGGCGCGAGTTCGATCACCTTCTGGTGGCGGCGCTGCACCGAGCAGTCCCGCTCGAACAGGTGGATGACGTCGCCCTGCCCGTCGGCGAGGATCTGCACCTCGATGTGGCGGGGTTCGACGACGGCCTTCTCCAGGAACACCGTGGGGTCGCCGAACGCGGACGCCGCCTCCCGGGACGCCGCCTCGATGGCCTCCCGCAGCTGGGCGGGGTCCTCGACGCGGCGCATGCCGCGTCCGCCGCCGCCGGCGACCGCCTTGACGAAGACGGGGAAGCCGATGCCGTCGGCGGCGCGGACGAGTTCGTCGACGTCGGTGGAGGGCGCCGAGGAGCCGAGCACGGGCACCCCGGCCTCGCGGGCGGCGGCCACCGCGCGGGCCTTGTTCCCGGTCAGCTCCAGGATCCGGGCGCTGGGTCCGACGAAGGTGATGCCGGCCTCTTCGCAGGCTTTGGCCAGTTCGGGGTTCTCGGACAGGAATCCGTAGCCCGGGTAGACGGCGTCGGCGCCCGCGCGGCGCGCGGCCCGGACGATCTCCTCGACGGAGAGGTAGGCCCGCACCGGATGTCCCGGCTCGCCGATCTCGTACGCCTCGTCCGCCTTCAGGCGGTGCAGCGAGTTGCGGTCCTCGTGCGGGAAGACGGCGACGGTTCGGGCGCCCAGTTCGTAGCCCGCGCGGAACGCACGGATCGCGATCTCGCCGCGGTTGGCGACCAGCACCTTGCGGAACATTCTCGATCCCTTCAGCCTGCCGGTGACAGGGACCATCGTGTCGGTGGCGGGTCCGGTACGCCATGTGAGCCGGGCCACTCACCCCCGGCGTGCGGCGCTCAGGATGTCGGGCGCGGCGTCGACCACATCCTCGGGCATGAACCGCCGCGTTCGCGCGCGGGCTTCGCCCGACAGCCCCGTACGGTCAGGCCTGGCCGGTCTCGAAGCGGGAGATGCGGCCGTCGTCGTCGACGGTGAAGGACCACCGGGTGCGCATCTCGCCCCAGGTGTCGTTGCTGTAGCGGGCGAGGAGGCGGCGGCCGCCGCCGGACTCGTTGTCGACCTCCAGGTGCCCGTGGGAGGAGAAGATCTCCCGGTCGATCCACTCGGTGAGGTCGCGTTCGGAACCGTCGTCCGCCATGGTCGCGCCGGGCGCCAGCAGGGACAGGAAACCGTCCCGGTCGTGGTTGTTGACGGCCGTGACGAAGGCGCGGACGGCGGGGTCGCTGAGACGGGTGCTCTGAATCGTCATGTCTGCCAGCGTCGTACCGGCCGCCGGAGCCCGCCACCCGCGTCACCCGAACGGCGACCGGTGGCGCGCCGGGCCGGTGGTGGGGGTGCGACGGTGGTCGGGCCAAGCCACTGTTCCGGGAGACGACGTGACCTGTTACGACCGACGTGATCTGGGCCTGCTGCTGCTCCGGCTGGGGACGGGCGGGGTGCTCGCGGCGCACGGCGCGCAGAAGCTGTTCGGCTGGTTCGGCGGCGGTGGCATCGAGGGCACCGGCCAGTTCATGGAGTCCATCGGCTATGTGCCCGGCAGGGCGAGCGCCACGGCGGCGGGCCTCGCCGAGGCCGGCGGGGGTGTGCTGCTCGCGCTCGGTCTGGCCACCCCGGCGGCGGGTGCCGCGGCGGCCGGCGCGATGGCGGGCGCGTCCGCCGTGCACGCGCCCAACGGCTTCTTCAACCAGGAGGGCGGCTTCGAGTACGCCGCGTCCCTGGGCCTGACGGCCGCCGGACTCGCCGTCACGGGCCCCGGCAGGCTCTCCCTGGACCACGCCCTCGGCCACGCGGTCAACCGGAGCTGGATGATCCCGGCGGCCTTCGCGGTGACCGCGGCGGCCACGACGATGACGGTGGGGGCGCGCGTCCGGCGGCTGCGGAGGGCCAAGGAGGGCGAGCAGGAGACGCTGTTCGAGGAGTAGTGCGAGGGGCCGGCGGCCTCAGCAGCCCGTCGACTCCGTACAGGGGTTGCCCTCGGGCAGGTGCGTCTCGGCCCACTTGCCGAGTTCCTTGAGCGCGGGTCCCAGCGCCGCGCCCGACTCCGTCAGACGGTAGGCGACCCGTAGCGGCGGTCCCTCGTCGACCTCGCGGACCAGGAGTCCCGCGGCGCCCAGTTCCGTCAGCCGGTCGGAGAGCATGCGCTCGCTGATGCCGGGGACGGCCCGGCGCAGATCGGCGAAGTAGGCCGGCTGTTCCACCAGCACGGCCACGATCGGGCCGGTCCAGCGCTTTCCGAGCAGCTGGAAGACGCGGGTGATGCCGCCGTCCACCTTCTTGCACGCCTCTGCCTCATGCGCCTGCTCGACCGCCATGCGCCCAGGGTACTACGCCCCCACAAGGGGATGAAAAAAAGTAAGTACCTGTGTTATTCATAGTCGAGTACGAAACTTCAGCGGTGGCGTCGTGACGCCTCCGCCCCCGCACCCATGGGAGAAACCCCGGATGGCCACCCTTCTGCACATCGACTCCTCCGTCTTCCCGGCGTCCGCCTCCGCGTCCCGCGCCGTGGCGGAGACCTTCCGCAAGGCGTGGGAGGAGCAGCACCCCGAGGGCACGGTGATCTACCGCGACCTCGCCGCGAACCCCGTCCCGCACCTCACCGCCGACGCCCACACGGCGGGCTTCGCGGACCCCTCCGCGCACACTCCCGGGCAGGCCGCCGCCTTCGCCGGGCGCCTGGAGCTGATCGAGGAGTTCGAGCGGGCGGACGCGCTGCTGATCGGCGCCCCGATGTACAACTTCACGATCCCCTCCACGCTCAAGGCGTGGCTGGACAACGTGGCCCTGATGGGCCGCACCGCGGGCGAGAACCCCTCCGCCAAGGGCACCCCGGTCACCGTGATCGCCAGTCGCGGCGGCTCCTACGCGCCGGGCACCCCGCGCGAGGGCTACGAGTACGTCCAGAACTACCTGCGGGCGGTGCTGGTCGACTTCCTCGGCCTCGACCTCGACTTCATCGTCCCGGAGCTGACCATGGCCGCGCAGAACCCGGCGATGGCCGAGCTGATCCCGCTCTTCGAGAGCTCCCGCGAGCGCGCCCACCACGACGCCGCCATCAGGGCCAAGTCCCTCGCCGAGCGGCTGGCGGCGTAACCCGACGCGGCCCCGGCCCGCCGGGCCGGGGCCGCCGGGTCAGGCCCGGCGCCGGGCGTCCTCCAGATAGTGCAGCACGGCCGCGACCCGGCGGTCCGTGCGGTCGGTCGGCGCCAGGTCGAGCTTGGCGAAGATGTTGCGGATGTGTTTGTGGACGGCGCCGTCGCTGACGACGAGCCGTTCGGCGATGGCCGTGTTGCCCAGTCCTTCGGCCATCAGGGCCAGTACGTCCCGCTCCCGGGGACTGAGCCGTCGCAGACGGGCGTCGGGCCGGGTGCGGATGAGGAGTTGGGCGACGACCTCGGGATCGATGGCGGTGCCGCCGTCCGCCACCCGGTGCAGCGCGTCGAGGAACTCCTCGACCCGGCCGACCCGTTCCTTGAGCAGATAGCCGAGCCGGGCGCTGCCCTGGGCGAGCAGGTCGGTGGCGAAGGCCTGCTCGACGTAGGCGGACAGGACGAGGACGGCGAGTTCGGGCCGGCGCCGCCGGGCCTCCACGGCGGCGGTGATCCCCTCGTCGGTGTGGGTGGGCGGCATCCGGACGTCGACGATGGCGACGTCCGGCTTCTCCGCGTCCACGGCGTCCAGGAAGGTGTCGGGGCCCTCGGTCGTGGCCACCACGTCCAGGGACTCGGCGCGCAGCAGCAGCGCGAGCCCTTCGCGCAGCAGGGCGTCGTCCTCGGCGATCACGATCCGCATGGCAGGGTCACCTTCAGAGTGGTGGGGCCGCCGGGCGGGCTGGCCAGTTCCAGTGTTCCGTCGTGCGCCTCGGTGCGTCGGCGGATGCCGGTGAGCCCGGACCCGTTGCGCTCGTCCGCCCCGCCGCGGCCGTCGTCGTGGACCTCCACGTACAGCCGGTCGTCCAGGCGGCGCACGACGACACCGGCGTCACGGGCACCGCTGTGCTTGGCGATGTTGGTGAGGGCCTCGGCGACCACGAAGTACGCCGTCGCCTCCACGGACGCCGCGCACCGTCCCGCCACGTCGGTGTCGACGCGGCAGGGCACCGGGCAGCCGGCCGCCAGGGCGGTGAGGGCGTCGGGCAGACTGCGGTCGGCCAGGACCGGCGGGAGGATGGAGCGGACGACCGCCCGCAGTTCGGCCAGCGCCTGTTCGGCGGCCTCCTGGGCACGCCCGAGGACGGCGTCGGCCTCGGCGGGGTCGCGGGTCAGGGCGCGGCGGGCCGCGCCGATCAGCATGGTGACCGCGACGATCCGGTTCTGTGTGCCGTCGTGCAGCGCCCGCTCCACACGGCGCAGTTCGGTGGCGTGGGCGTCGAGTGCGGCGGCCCGGGTGGCGGTGAGTTCGGCGACCCGCAGCACGAGGTCGGTGCCGGGGTCGGGGGTCAGCAGCCGCCGCCCGGGCCAGGCCTGCAACCGGGCGAGCGCGGGGGAACACAGCACGATGCAACCGACCCACAGCACGCCGAGCAGCATGACGAACAGGGCGCCGGGCCAGTCGCGCACGATCCACCAGCCCGCGGCCGCGGTGGCCTCGCTCTCCGGCAGGAAGCGCCAGTACAGCGGGAAGCCGATGTCGTGTGCCGCGTTCAGCGGCAGCGTCGCCCCGATCAGTCCGAGGAACAGGCCGAAGACCGCGTGCGTGCCCACCCAGCGCACCTCGCGGCGGACGGCGCGGTCGGTGACCGCGGCCCGCAGCCCGGCCGGCGGTGGCGCCGGCCCGATGATCTCCGGGCCCCAGCGGGAGAGCCGGGCCCGCTCCCGGTCGGCGACGGCCCGTACCGCGTGCAGGGCGGACGGCAGCAGCCACAGGCCCACCCCGGCCAGACAGGCCACGGCGGTCACGGCCAGCCACAGCGTCGCGAGCAGCGCCAGCAGACCGGTGCCCATCCCGCCGACGAGATGCTCCAAGGCGTCCAGCACCGCCCGGGCCCGCGCGGACACGGCCCGTGCCCCTCCCGCCCGGCCGTCCGCCGGCCGGTCGTCGATCGCCGCCATCCGCACCTCCCCGGCACGGAGCATAGAACGCCGGGTCCCGGGCCCGCCCGGCCGTCCGCCACGTGGTGCTCGGCCGGTACCGCTCCGGGCCCGGGACCGGCCGGCGGTGCTCACTCGCGGATGCCGATGCCCTCGGCCGGAGGGGTGCGCAGGAGCCGGCCGACGGGAAGCACCGTGGCGACCAGTGCCAGCACGACGGTCCCGCCCACGATGGCGGCCGAGCCCGCGACCGGAACGTAGGGGACGCGCTGCCCGGACACGGCGTGGACGATCGTGGTGAGGGTGACGGCCGCGATCGCTCCGCCGATGACGATCGCCACGCCCAGCAGACCGGCCTGTTCGGCGTGCACCATCCGCTTCACCTGGCCGCGGGTCACACCGACCAGGCGCAGCAGGGACAACTCCCGGGTGCGGGCCAGGGCCGCCATGACCAGCGTGTTGGCGGCGGCGAGGACCGCGTACCCGACCAGGACGGCGATGAGCAGCTTGTTCAGCCAGCCGCTGACGGCCAGGTCCTGGGCGAGTTCGCCGGTGAGCCGGTCGGTGCCGACCACGGCGGCGGCCGGGTACCGGCGGGCGAGTCCGGCCAGGGCGGCGTCGGGTTCGGCGTCCGGTGCGGTGCGGATGAGCACCTGGTCGTCGAGTCCGGTGACGGTGTGTCCGGCCAGGGTCCGGGTGTGGAGCGTGACGTCGCCGAAGCCCCAGCCGCGTTCGTACAGGGCGACGACGCGCAGGGTGACGGGCGTTCCGTCGCCGAGCCACAGTCCGGCCTTGTCACCGAGCTCCCAGCCGGCGGCGTCCGCCTGCGCGGTGGACACGGCCACGGTGTCCTCGCGCAGCGCCGCGAGGCTGCCCGAGCTCACCTTCAGGTCCAGTGTCCGTTCCACGCCCTTCGGGTCGATGCCCTGGGCGACGACGGCCATGGCCTCGATCTCGCCCGGCACGACGACGGAGGTGCGGCGCACCCCGGTCGCGGCGACCACCCCGGGGATCCGGCGGGCCTCGGCGGTGGCGGAGGCGGGCAGTCCGGCGCCGCCGGTCAGGGCGTGCTGGGCGAGGATGCCGTCACGGCTCTGGACCACGGTCTGCCGCTGGAGGTTGTCCTGCAGGAACCAGACGGTGCCGCCGAACCCCACGGAGAGGACGAGCGCGGTGAGTACGGCGACCATGCCGCGGGCGTTGGCCCGCAGGTTCGCCGCGGCGAGGTAACCGCTGTCGCCCCACACGGCACGCAGGACGGGGCCCAGCAGCCGGGCGGCCGCCTGGTTGATCCAGGGCGCCAGCAGCGCGACCCCCAGCACGAACGCGTAGAGCATGCCCATCGCGGCGCCCAGCGCGGTCTGGCCGTCGGTGGCTCCGGTGAGGCCGGTCAGGGACACCGCGACGGCGAGGCACACCAGGCCGGTCACCACACGGGCCTTGCCGCCCGGGCCGCGCTCGACGGCCGCTTCCCCGAGGGCCTCGGTGGGCCGGATCCGGGTGACGCGCAGCGACGCGATCCAGGCGGCCAGCAGTGCCGTGGCGCCGACGGCCACGGTCACGGCGCCCCCGGACAGCAGCCCGCCCCGGACGGTGAAGCCGTCGGGCACGAACTCCCGGGAGACCAGTTCGTCCCGGACGAGTGACGTGGCCAGCAGTCCGGCCGGGACGCCCACGACGGCGGCGAGCAGACCGAGCAGGCCCACCTCGGCGAGGAGCATCCGCCGCACCTGGCCGGGGGTGGCCGCGACGGCGCGCAGCAACGCGAGGTCGCGGCGCCGGTGCCGTACCGACAGGCCGACCGTCCCGGCGACGACGAAGACGATGATCATCGCGGCGTATCCGCCGAACGCGCCGCCGGCCTGGAGGGTGAACTCCCGCGCCGCGGCGGCTTCGGGCTGTTCGGCCAGCCCGCGCTCGTCACCGGTGTAGGCCTTGGCGTCCGCGCCGTCCGCGACCCGGCGCACCGCGGTGAGTACGGCGGAGCGGTCGGCGTCCGGCGCGGCGAGGACACCGACGGCGTCGAAGCGGCCCGGGTGCGGATCGAGTGCGGCGGCCCGCGCGTCGGTGAAGAACAGCGCCGCGCGCTCCCCGGACGCCTCGCCGGTCCCGGCCACCCCGCTCACCCGGTACGGCCGGCTCTCTCCCCCGGTGACGATGTCCGTGGTGTCGCCGGGCGCGAGCCCCGCGCGGTCGGCGAGCCGGGCGTCGACGGCGATCTCCCCGTCGGTGCGCGGCGGTTCGCCGGACACCAGCCGGTAGGGAGCCAGGGCGGCACTCGCCCAGCCGTGACCCGTGGTCGGCACGTCCGGGGCGGCGGTCGTGGTGACGACGATCGAGCGGTCGCCCACCGCACGCTCCACGCCGGGCACCGCGGCCAGCCGGCCGACCAGTTCCCCGGGGACGCTGCCGCGTTCGGGGAGCGTGACGGTGGTGTACTCGGTCTCGCCGAACATCTCCGGGCCGGCCACCCTCAGGTCCCGGTCGGCGACGACGGCGAGCGTGGCGCCGTAGCGCTGCGGCTCGCCCTTGTACCGCCATCCCGACTCCACGAGCAGGGCGCAGGTCATCAGGATGGCGACGCCCGCGGCGAGCGCGACGAAGGTGGCGACGAAGCCGCCTTTGCGGAAGCGCACCATCTGCGCTGCGAGTCGGAGCACCGTTCAGCCCTCCCGGCTCGCGACGGACGGCCGGCGGCCGCCCGGCAGCGCCAGGTGTTCGGCGATCCGCTCGGCTCCGGGCTGTGCCATGTCCCGCACGATCCGCCCGTCCGCCAGGACCGTCACGCGGTCGGCGTAGGACGCGGCGACCGGGTCGTGGGTCACCATGACGACGGTCTGCCCGAACCGGTCGACCACCGACCGCAGCAGGGCGAGGACCTCGGCCGCGGTCCGGGTGTCCAGTGCCCCGGTGGGTTCGTCGCAGAACATCACCTCCGGGCGGGTGACGAGCGCCCGGGCGATCGCGACGCGCTGCTGCTGGCCGCCGGAGAGCTGGGACGGCCGGTGCCGCAGCCGTTCGCCCAGTCCGACCCTCCCGATCACCTCGGCGACCCACGCCGGGTCGGGCCGGCGGCCCGACAGCCGGGAGGGCAGCAGGATGTTCTGCTCCACGTTCAGCGCGCCCACCAGGTTGAACGCCTGGAACACGAAACCGACCCGGCCGCGGCGCAGTTCGGTCAGCCGCTTCTCGGACATCGACGACAGGTCGGTGGGGCCGATCCGCACCGTCCCCGAGTCCGGCCGGTCCAGTCCGGCCGCGCAGTGCAGCAGGGTGCTCTTGCCCGATCCGGACGGTCCCATCACGGCGGTCATGGTGCCGCGCGCGAACACGACGCTCACGTCGTCCAGCGCCACGACCGGCTGGTCGCCGCCGTACGTCTTGTGCACGTGGTCGAGGCCGACGGCGATGTCGGCCGGGGTCAGTGACATGGTGGGGCGCCTTCCGGGCGGAGCTCGTCGTGGGACCCGAACGACGGTAGGAGGCGCGGAGGCCGCCGGCCATGCAGCCAGTGACCGGACGACGGTGGTGCAGGCACTACCACCCGGCATAACGTCCGTGGTCGCGCCGTTCGCCCAGGCCCGGCGCGGTTTCGGCGGCAGGAACGCGGGTCCGCGGGTCAACGGAAGATCACCTACCGGTCTCGGCGGGGCCGCTCCGTGCCCTCTTCGAGACTCACCTGCAACGCTCCGTACCGCACGTTCCGGCCCGCCGCGCCGTCACAGTCACTGAAGTCGACGTCAACCGACCGAGGGGACACGGACGATGAAGTGGCACGGGACACGGCGGCCGGCCGGAGCGCTGCTCGCGCTCGCGGCGGCGGGCTGCCTGCTGGTGGGCGGCTGCGGCGCGGGGAGCGACGGCGGCTCCAAGGCGAGCGACGCCTCCTACAACCGCGGGGGCGACGGCTCGGCGCCGCTGCCCGCCCCCGACCGGGGGTCGGGAGGACGGTACGACGGTGAACGGGACGAGGGCGAGCGGGACTCCCGCGAGGTCGCCCCCGATCCCGACCACCTGTCGACCTTCGCGCTGGACGTCGACACCGCCTCGTACGGCTATGCCCGCCGCACCCTCGCCGAGGGCCGGCTGCCCGATCCGTCGACCGTCCGTCCCGAGGAGTTCGTCAACAGCTTCCGGCAGGACTACGAGCGTCCCGATGGCGACGGCTTCACGGTCACCGTGGACGGCGCCCGCACCGAAGAGGAGGACTGGTCGCTGGTCCGGGTGGGCCTGGCCACCAGGGCCGCCGATCCGGACGGTGAACGCCCGCCCGCCGCCCTGACGTTCGTCATCGACATCTCGGGTTCGATGGCGGAACCGGGCCGTCTCGACCTCGCACAGGACTCCCTCGCGACCATGACGGACCAGTTGCGCGACGACGACTCGGTGGCCGTCGTCACCTTCAGCGACGAGGCCGAGACCGTCCTGCCGATGACCCGGCTCGGCGGCAACCGGGGCGAGGTGCACGACGCCGTCGACAGCCTGGAGCCGACCGACTCCACCAACCTCGGGGCGGGTGTGGAGACCGGGTACGAGACCGCCGTCGAGGGGCTGCGCGAGGGCGCGACCAACCGGGTCGTGCTCGTCTCGGATGCGCTCGCCAACACCGGCGACACGGACGCCGACGCGATCCTCGAACGCATCGCGGAGTCCCGCCGCGAGCACGGCATCACCCTGTTCGGCGTCGGTGTCGGCAGCGACTACGGCGACGCGCTCATGGAGAAGCTCGCCGACGAGGGCGACGGCCACACGGTGTACGTGTCCGGCGAGGAGGACGCCCGCGAGGTGTTCTGCGAGCAGTTGCCCCGCAACATCGAGCTGACGGCCCGTGACGCCAAGGCGCAGGTCGCCTTCGACCCGGAGACGGTCGCCGAGTTCCGGCTCGTCGGCTACGACAACCGGCGGGTCGCCGACGAGGACTTCCGTGACGACCGCGTGGACGGCGGCGAGGTCGGCCCCGGCCACACCGTGACCGCCCTGTACGCCGTGCGCACCCGGCCCGGGGCCGACGGGCACCTCGCCACGGCGACCGTGCGCTGGCTCGACCCCGACAGCCGCACCCCGCACGAGGAGACGGGCGACCTGGAGGCCGACGGTCTCGCCGGCTCCGTGTGGAGCGCGCGGCGCGGTCTGACGGTCACCGCGACCGCGGCCTACTTCGCCGACGCCCTGCGCTCCTTCGACCACCGCTACAGCGCGCTGCCGGGCGCTCCCGGTCTCGGTGAACTCTCCGAGCGCGCGGACGACTTGGCGGACCGGACGGAGGACGAGGACATCCGCGGGCTGGCGGAGGCGATCCGCGCGGCGAACCGGCTGGACTGACCCCCGCCCATTGACTGATTCTTACGCACGGGTAAGTTTACTCTGGAGTAAGTACGGCAGTACCAGCACGAGAGCATCAGCCGCGACCGGGAGCCGTCATGGGCGTACGCAGGGATCTGAAACGGGCGACACGACGCTCGGGTCCGACGAGCCGGACCCGAGCCGAGACCGTCAGGGACGAACACGGTGTCGTGCGTGAGGCCCGTACGGCGGCTCTGGCCCCGCGGCGGACCACCGGCAGCACGGCCGACATCCCGTTCACCAACGCGGCCGAGGCCCCCGACGCGGTGGTGCTGCGGCGCGAGGAGCACGGCACCTGGCGCCCGGTGACGGCGGCGGCCTTCGCCCGGGAGGTCACCGCCGTGGCCAAGGGGCTGATCGCCGCCGGTCTTGAACCGGGCGACCGGGTCGCCGTGATGTCCCGTACGCGCTACGAGTGGACGGTCCTGGACTTCGCGGTCTGGTCCGCGGGCGGCCGGGTCGTACCGGTCTACCCCACCTCCTCGGCGGAGCAGGTGGAGTGGATCGTCCGTGACTCCGGCGCCCGGTACGTCGTCACGGAGACCGCGCAGAACACGGCCGCCGTCACCGCCGGCACCGCCGCCCACCCGGAGCCACCGCGCGTGTGGGAACTGGACGCGGACGCCCTCGCCGAACTCACCGCGCTCGGCCGGGACGTCCCCGACGAGGAGGTCACCGGGCGCCGTACGGCCCTGACCCCCGACACCGTCGCGACCGTCTGCTACACCTCCGGCACCACCGGACGCCCCAAGGGCTGCGTCCTCACCCACGCCAACCTGTACGCCGAGGCCGCCAACACGGTCGAGCTGCTGCACCCCGTCTTCAAGGAGGTCACCGACCAGGTCGCCTCGACCCTGCTCTTCCTCCCGCTCGCCCACATCCTCGGCCGCACCATCCAGATCGCCTGTCTGCTCGCCCGTATCGAGACCGGCCACTGCCCGAGCATCAAGCCCGACGAACTCCGGCCCGCGCTCAGGGCGTTCCGTCCGACGTTCCTGGTCGGCGTGCCCTACCTCTTCGAGAAGATCCACGACACCGGCCGGGCCACCGCCGAGAAGATCGGCCGGGGCGCCTCCTTCGAACGCGCCCACCGCGTCGCCGTCCGCTTCGGCGAGGCCCACCTCGACAAGCTCCTGGGGCGCGGCAAGGGCCCCGGCCTCGGGCTGTACGCCGCCTGGGCCCTGTACGACTTGCTGGTCTACCGCCGGGTCCGCAAGGAACTCGGCGGGCGGGTGCGCTACGCCATCAGCGGCGGCTCCCCGCTGGAGCGGGACCTCAACCTCTTCTTCTACGCGGCCGGGATCATGGTCTACGAGGGCTACGGCCTCACCGAGACCACCGCCGCCGCCACCGTCGTCCCGCCGCTGGGCCCCCGCCCCGGCACGGTCGGCCTCCCGGTCCCCGGCACCGCGGTCCGCATCGCCGACGACGGCGAGGTGCGCATCAAGGGCGGCATCGTCTTCGGGTCGTACTGGAACGACCCGGCCGCCACCGACGAGGCGCTCGACGACGGCTGGTTCGCCACCGGCGACCTCGGCTCCCTCGACGAGGACGGCTATCTGACCATCACCGGCCGCAAGAAGGACATCCTCGTCACCTCCGGCGGCAAGAACGTCTCCCCGGCCGTCCTGGAGGACCGGCTGCGCAGCCGCCCGCCCGTCGGCCAGTGCCTCGTCGTCGGCGACAACCGGCCCTTCGTGGCCGCGCTGATCACCCTCGACCCCGAGACGGTCGCCCACTGGCTGGCGGTGCGGGGGCTGCCCGCCGGCACCCCGATGTCCGAGGTCGTCCGCGACCCGCGGATGCGCGCCGACGTGCAGAAGGCCGTCGACTACGCCAACGAGGCCGTCTCCCGCGCGGAGTCCATCCGCGCCTTCACCCTGGTCGAGGGCGAGTTCACCGAGGAGAACGGACTGCTGACCCCCTCGCTGAAGGTCAAACGGCGGGCGGCGCAGGAGGCGTACGCGGACGAGATCGCGGCCCTGTACTCCTGACCCCCGCGTCCCGCAGGACACGGAGGTAGCGCCTGCGGACGAGGAGCTGCGCCAGCAGGAGAACGGGGAAGAGCGGGCGCCAGGGGCCCGTCGGCGCCGCCCGGGTCAGGGAGCGCAGGGTCAGCAGGACCCGGCCGTCGTCGTCCCGGTGCACGATGAAGGCCTCCTCGCCGCTGACCGGGTGGCCCCGGCGGGTGCCGTAGGCGAAACCGCACCGGTCCCCGGTCTCCACCACGGCGACGACCTCGACCGGTTCCCGTACGACGCACCGGCCGAGGCCCGCCGTGACGGTGTACCGCCCGCGCTCACGCGCGCCGGTGCCGCCCCCGTCGGCCGGGGCGACGGCGAAGCCGCTGCGCCGTTTGACCTCCCACCGCAGCACCGCCTCGCCGGCGGCGTTCCAGGCGTCCTCTCCCCGTCCGATCGTCACGGTCCTCTCGAACCGGCGGAACCCGGGCGGGGACACCGGCCAGACCGGGACCTGCGGGGCGGTGGCACCGCGGGGGCCGTAGGTGAGGCCGCCGTCCTCACCCATGTGCGTCCGTCCTCCGCTCCAGGAAGTCGGACAGGCCCGTCAGCAGCCGGTCGACGTCCTCGCCGCTGGTGTAGGGGGCCAGGCCGACGCGGAGGCCGCCGGTGTCGCCGAGGCCGAGGTGACGGGACGCCTCCAGCGCGTAGAAGCTGCCGGAGGGCGCGTGGACGCCGCGTTCCGCCAGGAAGCGGTAGGCGTCCGTGGTGGAGCGGCCGTCGAGGGTGATCAGCAGGGTCGGGGTGCGCCGGACCGCGCGGGAGTGGACGGTGACGCCGGGGAGGGCCGCCAGGCCCTTCTCCAGGCGGTCGCGCAGGACGCCCTCGTGTTCCTCGATCGCCTCGAACGCCGAGACGAGTCGTCCGCGACGGGACTCCCGCCCCCGCCGCCCCTCCACGTCCCCCGGGGGCTCCGCCCCCGGACCCCCGCTCCCCGAACTCCCCCGGAGGGGCTGAAGGGTCGCCAGGAAGTCCACGGCCGCACGGGTGCCCGCGAGGAACTCGTAGGGCAGCGTGCCCAGTTCGAAGCGCTCGGGCACCGCGTCCGTGGAGGGCAGCAGTTTGTCCGGACGCAGGGTCTCCAGGAGTTCGGGGCGGGCGGCCAGGACACCGTGGTGGGGGCCGAGGAACTTGTACGGGGAGCAGACGACGAAGTCCGCGCCGAGCGCCTCCATGTCGACCGGGGCGTGTGCGGCGTAGTGCACGCCGTCGACGTACAGCAGGGCGCCCGCCTCGTGCGTGATCCGCGCGATCTCGGCGATCGGGGGCATCGTGCCGATCAGGTTGGAGGCCGCGGTGACGGCCACCAGCCGGGTGCGGCCGGAAAGCACGGCGCGGATGTCGTCGGCGGTCAGTTCACCGGTGGCCGGGTCGAAGTCGGCCCGGCGGACGGTGCCGCCGGCCCGCTCGGCCGCCTGCACCCAGGGGCGGATGTTGGCGTCGTGGTCCAGCCGGGTGACGACCACCTCGTCGCCCGGTGACCAGGTCGCGGCGAGGGTGCGGGAGAAGTCGTAGGTGAGCTGGGTGGCGCTGCGGCCGAAGACGATGCCCGCCGGGTCGGCGCCCAGGAGGTCGGCCATGGCGCGCCGGGCCTCGACGACGACGGTCTCGGCGTTGCGCTCGCCGGGCAGGCCGTCGCCGCGGATCGAGAGCGGCCGGGACAGCGTGGCGGCGATCGCCTCGATGACGGGCAGCGGCATCTGGGTGCCGCCGGGGCCGTCGAAGTGCGCGGTGCCGGCGGCCAGCGCGGGAATCCGGGCGCGCAGTGCGCTGAGGTCGTACGTCACGGGGCCTCCTGTCGATGCGGAAGGTGGGCGTGCCGGTCAGGTGGACGAGCCGTCGGCCCGCGGTGCGGGCTGCGGGTCGGAGAGCTGCTCGCGCAGATAGTTCCAGACGACCGCGATCATCGCGGCCACCGGTACGGCGAGCAGGCTGCCGACGATGCCGGAGAGCGCGCCGCCGAGCGTCACCGCCAGCAGGACGACCGCCGCGTGCAGTCCGAGACCGCGGCTCTGGATCATGGGCTGGAACACGTTGCCCTCGAGCTGCTGCACCACGACGATGACGGCCAGCACGAGCAGCGCGTCCGTCAGGCCGTTGGACACCAGCGCGATCAGCACCGCGACGAAGCCGGCGAACAGGGCGCCCACGATGGGCACGAACGCGGACACGAAGGTCAGCACCGACAGCGGCAGCACCAGGGGGACGTCCAGGATCCACAGGCCCAGGCCGATCAGTACGGCGTCGATCAGGCCGACGAGCGCCTGGGACCGTACGAACGAGCCCAGGGTGAGCCAGCACCGCTCGGCCACGGCGGGCACGTCCGTGGCGAGCCGGCCGGGGAGCTGCCGGCCGAGCCAGGGCAGGAAGCGCGGGCCGTCCTTGAGGAAGAAGAACATCAGGAAGAGCGCCAGGACGGCCGTGACCACACCGCTGAACACGGTGCTCACGCCGGTGACGGCGGTGGTGGCGATGGCCCCGGCGCTGTCCTGGATGCGGGCGGTCGCGGTGTCGAAGGCATCGGCGATCTGGGCGTCGTCGATGTTCAGCGGCGGCCCGGCGGCCCATTCGCGCAGCCTCTGGACGCCCTCGGCGACACCGTCGGTCAGCTCGCCGGCCTCCGACGCCACGGGCACCGCGATCAGCGCCACGGTGCCCGCGGCCACCAGCAGGAACAGCACGGTCACCAGGGAAGCGGCGAGCGCGGGGGCCAGGCCGCGCCGGCGCAGGAAACGGGTCGGGGGCCAGGTGAGCGTGGTGAGGAGGAGACCGACTATCAGCGGCCAGACCACCGACCACATCCGGCCCAGCACCCACAGCACCACCGCCGCCGCCACCAGGACCAGCAGCAGCTCACCGGAGACGCGCGCCGACGTGCGCAGCGCGGCGCGGGTTCTCCCCGCGTTCAACGTGGCAGACATGACAGGCACCTTATGGGGCCCGCCGGTCACGGTGATCACCCGGGACCCGCCCCGGACCTGCTCGGGAGGACGCCAGGAAGGATGTCCGGCGGGGTTCCACCGTGTCGGCCGGGGGACGGCCGGGGCCGGTGAGGCAGACTGAGGTCATGGCCGACCTCGATGCCCGCGGGACACCGTCGCGTCGGTTCCCTCCGGCGCCGGAGAGCGTGGCGGAGGCCCGGCGGTTCGTGCGGGCCGCCCTCGGCGGTGCCGCACCGGATCTGGTGGACACGGCTCAGCTGCTGGTCAGTGAGCTGGTCACCAATGTCGTCCTGCACGCCCGCACCGAGGCCGAGGTGACGGCCCGCGTCGACGACGGCACGGTCCACGTGCGGGTCGGCGACCGCCGGCCGGACCGCGGGCTCGTGCCGCACGGATGCCCGCCCTACGCCGGTACGGGACAGGGTCTGCCGCTGGTCGCCGGGCTGTCGTCCCGGCGGGGCGTCGAGACCGGAGCCGGGGGCAAGACGGTGTGGTTCGAGCTGCGGCCCGAGGGACCGCCCCGGCGCCCGGACGACTGGGAGCCCGCCGCGGCACCCTCCGTCCCGGGAACGACGGTGACGCTGCTCGACGTGCCGGCGGCGCTCTACGCGGCGGCTCAGCAGCACCGGCACGCCCTGCTGCGCGAGGTGACCCTGGCCGTCGCCGCCGGCCACGATCTCGGTGTGCCCCCAAAGGACCTGGCCGTCGCGCTGGACATGAGCCAGCTGATCACCGCGTCCGTGACGGCCGCGCTGCGGCGGGAGCCCTCCGGGCAGGCGATCCGCTCACTGCCCCTGTCGGTGCCGCCGGACGCCGAGCCGGCTGTGCAGACCCTGCGCGCGGTGCTCGACCTGGCCGAGGAGGGCGCCCGTGACGAGCGCCTGCTGACGCTCCCGGCGCTGCCGCGGCAGCGCCTCTTCCACCAGTGGCTGTTCGACCAGATCGTCGGACAGTTGGCCGGGAGGCACCCCACGGCGTGGACGGTGGTGCCCGGGGAACCGGGCGTCAGTCCCTCGGAACTGGTGGCGTGGGACGCCGGGCAGGTACAGGCCAGCCGGACTCCGACGATCGCCGCCGACGAGCGGAACCGGATCATCGCGGCGAACGGGCCGGCGGCGGACCTGCTCGGCTGGCACGCGGACGATCTCGTCGGGCGGCCGCTCACCACGCTCATCCCCGAGCACCTCCGTCGGCGTCACATCGCGGCGTTCACGTCCCTGCTGCTCAGCGGGCAGCCCCGGATCCTGGGCCGCTCGGTGCCGCTGCCCGCGCTGCACCGCGACGGCCGGCTGGTTCCCGTACGGCTGTTCATCCAGCCGCAGGAGACGGCCGACGGCCGTACCGTCTTCGTCGCCCAGCTCGCTCCGCGGGCCTCCGTGCCCGCCCCCTCGGCCCGCCCGGCCGGTGTCGCCCGGCCGTCCGTGGCACGGCGAGTGCCGGACCGGCTGCCGCCGGCCGCCGCCGCGGACACCGGCCGGGAGTCGGTCCTGCCCACGCTGGAGCGGCTGTCGCTGCTGGCCGACACCGCGGCCGCGCTGAGCAACGCGCCGCATCTGGACGAGGGCCTGGAGCAGGTGGGCCGCGTCCTCACCGGGCGGCTGGCCGACTGGTGCGTGGTGGACCTGTTCACGGAGGACGCCCAGGTGGAGCGGGTCTCCATCGTCTACCATTCGTCCCGCGATCCCAGGCCCGAGGAGTACCAGGGCGTGCTCCCTCCGGTGTCCGACGCCGACCGGGGTCCGCTGGCCCGTGCGCTGCGCGGGGCGGGCCCGCTGCTGCTCACCGAGCCCCCGGCGCCCAGCGAGGCCGCGGGCCCCCTCGACGCCCACTACCTGGGACTGTTGCGGGCCATGGGCGCGAACAGTGTGGTCGTCGCCCCGCTGCGGGCCCGCAGGCAGATCCTCGGTGCCCTCACCCTGGCCCGCCGCGGACTGGACGCGCCGTTCGGCGAAGAGGATCTGCCGCTGGTCGACGACCTGGTGCGCAACCTCGCCCTGGGGGTGGACAACCTCCGTCTCTACCAGGAGACGCGCAACATCGCCGAACGCCTCCAGCGTTCGCTGCTGCCCAGGCTGCCCGATGCCGGGAACCTGCAGCTCGCCGCCCGCTACGCGGCCTCCTCCGCCACCGCCCAGGTCGGCGGCGACTGGTACGACAGCTTCGTCCTGCCCGACGGCGACATCGCGCTGGTCATCGGTGACGTCACCGGGCACAACCTGGACGCGGCGATCGCCATGAGCCAGTTGCGCAGCATGCTGCGCGGCATCGCCGTGGACCGTCAGGAGCCGCCCGAGACCGTGCTGCACCGCCTCGACATGGCGAACCACAGCCTGTACCGCGAGGCCACCGCCACCTGCATCTACGGCCTGGTCAAGGGCGCCGAGAACGGTCCCTGGAGGCTGTTGCACTCCTCCGCGGGCCATCTGCCGCCGCTGCTCATCCACGAGGACGGCCGCACCCGCTATCTGGAGGACGGCTCGGGGCTGCTGCTCGGGGTGGATCCCGATGCGCCCCGGCCCCAGGGCCGGAACGCGGTTCCGGCGTACTCGACGGTGCTGCTCTACACCGACGGCCTCATCGAGCGCCGCGAGGAGCATCTGGACGACGCCATGGAGCGGCTCCGCCGGCACGCGTCGGCGCTGGCTCGGGAACCGCTCGACGTGCTCTGCGACGAGTTGCTCATCGGGCTGGGCGCCGACAGCGACGACGACATCGCCGTCCTGGCCGTACGGCCCGTACCGCCGCGCTGACCGCCGTCCTCCGGTGGTCCGGTGGCGGCGCGGCCGGTCCGCGCGCCGCCACCGGCCCGGTCAGTCGAAGGGGTCGAGGGAGAGGGAGGCCTGGCTCGGGTCGCCGTCGTGGACGAGCGACTCGTGGTTGCCCACGTCGTCGAAGGCGAAGGCGTACGCCTTGCCGTCGGCCATCTGCGCGTGGACGGCGCGGGCGTAGTGGTTGGTGACGGGGTCCTGGTAGAAGCCGCCGGAGCCGGAGTCGGGCTGGTCGGGGTTGGTCAGGAGCGTGGAGCGGTTGAATCCGGCGCACAGGGTGCGGGAGATCGGGCCGCGCACCTGGTCGTTGGGGGCGTCGAGCCTCCGGTGGCAGCCGAAGACGGAGGAGGCGTCCGGCTTCTGGAAGCTGGTGACGACGGCTCCCGCGCCGTTGGTGAAGTTCATGACGCCACCGGAGACCCGGCCGTGGTACTTGACGCCCGGCTGGTCGGTGAAGGGCGTGACCGTCAGGGTGGAGCCGGAGTACTTCCGCCAGACCCGGTCGATGTAGTCGTCCATGACCGACGCCGGCAGGGCGCCCGTCTCCAGTCCGTACAGCGGGGACAGGGCGCGCAGCACGGTGCCGTCGGAGCGGGTCTGGATCAGGCCGGCCCAGCCTCCGGGCTGTCCCCTGAGCGTGTCGAGGACCGCGTCGTAGCCGCCGGGCCTGAGCCTGCCGGTGCTCGTCGTGCCGCCGTCGGCGCGCCGTACCCCCACCGAGTAGGGGGCGGAGAACATGTCCACCTGGGTGCTGTTGAGCCACAGGCCCGAGTCGTCGAGGGTGTACTCGGACCAGTTGAAGAGGATGTCGCGGTTGGGGTCCGTCGGGTTCTGCACGGCGGGCTGCACCAGGCCGCCGGTGGTCAGCTTGAAGACGAGTTTCCGGCCGTAGGAGAAGTAGATGCGGCCGGAGAACTTGGGGACGCGGATGGTCGTGGACTGTCCTGCCGCCGGGCCCGTCATCGAGGCGTCGGGCGCGGGGGTGGGCGGGTTGCCGCCCGCGGGCCAGGGGTGGAACGTGCCGCTCGCGTCGGCCCAGCCCTGTCTGCCGGTCGACAGCTGGGTGCCGAGGTTGTAGACGTACACCTGCTCGCCGCGGCCCGAGTTGTTGGTGATCTTCAGGGGGATGGTGTCCGGGACCGCGGCGGCGTGGGCGGGTGCCGGCACTCCGGTGGCGAGCAGTGAGCCGCCGAGCACCGTGACGATGCTCAGCCCCACCGCCATGGCCCGGCGTTTGAGTGTGCGCAGCATGCTCCTTCTCCGTTCGACTGTGGGGGAGTCGTTCTGAGAGCGCTCTCAGCGTCTCGCCCTGGTATGGACCTGTCAACGGTTGTGGAGTCCGGGAGCCCGGTGTGCCGGGACGGCGGTCAGCCGCCGTTCTGCACCACGCCCCGGGTCGAGGAGGTGACGGGAGCGCCGGAGGTGAAGTCGCCCGGCGGGATGCCCGGATGGTGCCCCTCGGGCGGCTCGGGCCGCGCGGGGGCCGGGCCGAGCGTGAGCCGGGAGACGATGCGGTAGCGGTCCCCCCGGTAGAGGGAGTGGACGTACTCGACGGGGCGGCCGCCGGTGTCGGTGGTGAGGCGCTCGAACAGCAGGGCCGGTGACAGCTCGGGCACGTCGAGCAGGTCCGCCTCCGCGCGGGTCACGACGGTGGGCTCGATGGACTGCACCGCCTCCGCGACCCGCACGCCGTGCCGGTCGCGGAAGTGCTCGTACAGGTCGCCCCGTTCCAGTTCCCCCTCCGTCAGACCCGGCACCAGGTCCGCCGGGATGTGCAGGTGCTCGATGGCCATGGGTGAGCCGTCGACCAGCCGCAGACGGGCCACGTAACGGATACGCGCCGCGGGCGAGACGCGCAGCCTGCGGCCCACCCGGGCGCCGGCCGGCAGGGTGCGGAACTCCAGGACCCGGCTGGTCCACACACCGCCGGCCCGCGGCACGGCGAAGGAGCCCCGCTCGGAGACCAGTTCCTGGGTGATCTTCTCGGCGGCGACGAACATGCCGCGGCCGTGCTCGCGCACCAGCAGCCCCGCGACCACGAGTTCGTCCACGGCCGCGCGCAACGTCGGCCGGGACACGCCGAGTCGGGCGCACAGACTGCGTTCCGAGGGGATGGCGTCGCCGGGGCGCCGGGCCTCGATCAGTTCGAGGATCGCGTCGCGGACCCGTTCGCGTTTGAGCACGGCACCCGAGGCGGCGCGGTCGATCTCCATACGGGGCTCCCGTTCGTCGTCGGGCGGCGTGGCGGGCCGTGCGGCCGTCGGATCACTGGTATGGCCTCGACCATAACTGGTGTGCTCCGCAAGGGAGTCCGTCCTGGAACATCCGCGCGGAGGGTTGACTCCCACATTGGTCTATGCCACGTTCTCCCGACATCGACTGGTAAGGCTCCGGCGGCAACTGGTCAACCCGACGACGGGCCGGGCCGCCACCGTGAGCTCCATGCCCTACCGCACAGACGATCCACCGTGCGCCACCCCCACCGCGAAAGGACACGGATGAGTACTCGTCCCACCGGCCGCCGCACCCGCGCGGCACTCGCGCTGACCGCGCTGCTCGGCAGCGCCGCCCTGGCCGGCCTCCCCGCCACCACCGCCGCCGCCGCGGACGGCGCCGTCACCGTGCAGTACCGCACCGGCGCGGGCGGGGCCACCGCCGACCAGAGCGAGCCCTGGCTCAAGGTCCGCAACACCGGTTCCTCGACCGTGCAGTTGAGCCAGGTGAAGGTCCGCTACTACTTCAAGGCCGACTCCCCGGACGCCTCGTACCGCTTCGCCTGCTCCTGGGCGGTCAGGGGCTGCTCCGCCGTCACCGGCACGTTCGGAACGCTCGCCCACCCCACCGCGACGGCCGACCGCTACCTGGAGATCGGGTTCACCCCCTCCGCCGGGTCACTGGCTCCCGGCGCCGACACCGGGGACATGCAACTGCGCTTCCACCGATCCACCTGGCAGACGCTCAGGCAGAGCGACGACTACTCCTTCGACGGCGCCCGGACCTCGTACGCCGACTGGGACAAGGTCACCGCCCGGCTCGCCGGCGCCACGGTGTGGGGCACGGCCCCCGAGGGCAACGACCCCACCGATCCGACCGACCCCACGGACCCGCCGGGCGACGGCGGCCAGACCCTGTTCGACGACTTCGACTACACCTCGCACACCGATCCGGCGATCTCCGCGCACGGCTGGAGCGTGCGGTCCGATTCCGGCGGCCCCGGTGTGCCCGGCGCGACCTGGGACCCGTCCAAGGTCACGTTCAGCGCCTCGGGCGGCAACTCGGTGATGAACCTGGAGACCTCCACCGCGGGCACCGGCGCCTCCACCCGGCACACCGAAGTCCTCACCAGGAGCATGAAGTTCAGGAACGGCACCTACGCGGCCCGCGTGCGGTTCTCCGACACCCCGAAGTACGGTCCCGACGGCGACCGCGTCGTCCAGACCTTCTTCACCATCAACGACCTCAAGGCCCCGATGGCCGACGACTACGCCGAGTACGACTTCGAGTACCTGCCCAACGGAGGCTGGGGCGAGCCGTCCAACATCCTCTACACGACCTCCTGGGAGACCTACGCCCCTGACCCCTGGCAGGCCGTCAACCAGCACAGCGAGAGCCGGCAGAGCTTCGCCGGCTGGCACGACCTGGTGGTGACCATCGACGACAACGCCATCACCTACCACGTCGACGGCCGGCACTTCGGCACGCACGACGCGGCGTACCTGCCGGAGCGCCCGATGTCGATCAACTTCAACCAGTGGCTGATCGACCTCGACGGCCAGACGTCGACCACCCCCCGCGCCTACGACCAGCAGGTCGACTACGTCCTGCACGTCAAGGACCAGGTACTCACCCCGGCCCAGGTGACCGCGCGGATCGACACGTACCGGAACGCCGGCACGTCCTTCGTGGACGAGATCCCGGCACCCTGAGGGACTGAGCCCGGCTCGCCGGCCGGCGGGAATCGCTCGGTGGAGCCCTCGTTCCGGCGGGCGGGGCGGGGGCTTCACTTGCCTGTGGCGGGTGTCGGGCGCAGGCTGGTCGCATGGGTGCGGGCCCGACGCTCATCACCTCCGTGCAGCGTGCCTTCCGGCTGCTGGAGGCGGCGGGTGCCCATCAGAACGGCGCGCCGGCGAAACAGCTGGCGCGGGAGACGGGGCTGCCCCTGGGCACGGCCTACCACCTGCTGCGCACGCTGGTGCACGACGGGTACCTGCGCAAGCTGGACGACGGCGGATTCGTCCTGGGCGACCGGTTCCGGGCCCTGCCCACGGCGAGCCGGGAGCAGGCGCTGCTCAGCCGGGTCAGGCCGGTGCTCGCCGCACTCCGGGACGAGCTGTCCACCGCCGCCTACCTCACCTTCTACGAGGACGGCGAGATCCGCGTCGCCGAGATCGTCGACAGTCCCCGCACCCCGCGGGCCGAGCTCTGGGTGGGGTTCGAGGACGCCGGGCACGCCACCGCGCTGGGCAAGTCGGTGCTCCGGGAGCTCGACGACGAGGCCCGCAAGGAGTACCTCTCCCGGCATCCCCTCAACGACCTCACCCCGCGGACGATCACCACGGCCCCGGAGCTGATCCGCCGGCTGGAGGGCAGCACCCTGGCCCCGGCCGTCACCGACCTGGAGGAGTACTCCCTGGGCACCGTCTGTGTCGCGGTGCCGGTCTACAGCGGCAACACCCTGGGCTCACTCGGCGTGTCCATGCGCAAGGACCGGCTGCACCGGCTCGACGAGGTCCGCGAGCGTCTCCTGCCCGCGGCCGGGCGGGTGACCCGGGGCCTGTCGCTCACTATCTGAAAAGCGCACCCTTGTGACGTTCGCGACGATCATCTTTCCTGATTAAGTCAGACATTACGGACGCGCGCGTGCCGCGCAAAGGTGAGGACAGCGGACGACACATGAGTCACGCCCGTCAGCATGGACGCGACCACCGATCGGTACGGCAGCACAAGCGGGGGGCCGGCCACACGGCGTCGCCCCGGGCACGGGCCGTCGCACACTGGGCCGCCGGTACGCCCGCGCTGCCCGTACTGATCGTTTTCCTCATCGTGTTCGTCGACCTCGTCGGCGGGACGGGCCGGGTCTGGCTGCCGCTGCTCGCCGTCGGTCCCGCGCTGGCCGCGGCCACCAGCCGGCCGGCCGGGGTCCTCGGGGTCGGCCTCCTCGCCACGGTCCTGGGGGCGGGCATCGGCGTCCGGCACGGCATGCCGGCCTCGGAGCTGGCCGTCGTGCTCTGCGCGCTGGCGACCGTCGCCCTGGCCGGCACGCTCGCCAGCGCCCTGCGGGAACGCCGCGAGCGGGTGCTCGCCGCCGTCCGTTCCGTCGCGGAGACCGCGCAGCACGCCCTGCTCACTCCGGTCCCGGAGACCGTCGGCCCGTTCCAGACGGCGGTCCACTACAGCGCCGCCGCCGCGGAGGCCCGGATCGGCGGCGACCTCTACGCCCTCATCCCCACTCCGCACGGGGTCAGGATGATCGTCGGTGACGTGCGCGGCAAGGGGCTGCCGGCCGTGGGGACGGCCGCCCTGGTGCTCGGTGTCTTCCGGGAGGCCGCCCACGACGAGCCCGATCTGCTGGACGTCGTCTGCCGGATCGAACGGAGCCTGGCCCGCAACCTCGGCCACGACGACTTCGTCACCGCCGTGGTCGCCGGCTATCCGGAGCCGGGGCGGCTGGAGATGGTCAACTGCGGACACGCTCCCCCGCTGCTGGTCCGCGGCGCCGAGGTGATACCGGTGGACCCCGTCAGCCCGGCGCCGCCCCTGGGGCTGCGCGCCCTGTCGGGCGAGTCCCCCGGCCTTCAGGTGGTCTCCTTCACCGAGGGGGACCAGCTGCTGTTCTACACCGACGGGGTCACGGAGGCCCGCGACGCCGGCCGTGAGTTCTACCCGCTGGCCGAGGGCCTGGCTCGGCATCTGTGCGACGAGCCGGCCCGCACGCTCGCCGCGCTGCACCAAGAGCTGCTGGACCACGTGGGCGGCCGGCTGCACGACGACGCGGCCCTGCTCCTGCTGCGCAAGCCCGCCGCCACCGCCGGGGCGGCGGACGCGGGCTCCCCCGTCGTCCTGCCGCTCACGGCGCGGCCGGAACCGGGCGCCGGCGGCACCTTCGACGACCGCGAAGGCGCCGCCTAGGGCGGCCGGTCCGTCAGGGCCGCTGGGCGGCGATCATGCGCCGGTACCAGTGGTAGCTGTCCTTCGGGGTGCGCTCCTGCGTGTCGTAGTCGACCCGGACGATGCCGAAGCGCTTGTCGTAGCCGAAGGCCCACTCGAAGTTGTCGAGCAGTGACCACACGTAGTAGCCGCGTACGTCCACGCCCGCGTCGATCGCGGCCCGCAGCGCGGTGAGGTGGTCGCGCAGGTACGCCACCCGGTCGGTGTCGTGCACGGCGCCGTCCGCGCTCACCTCGTCGCCCTCTGCGGAGCCGTTCTCGGTGATGTGGACCGGCGGCAGGGCGTCCCCGTACTGCTCCTTCAGGTCCACCAGGAGGTCGGTGAAGGTGTCCGGGGCCACCGGCCAGCCCATCGCGGTGTGCCGGACGCCGGGCATCGGCGTCTCGGCGTAACGGTTGTCGGTCGCCACGCGCAGGGCGGGGTCGCCCTCGCGGTACGGGGCGTCGGCGACGACGATCGGGCGGTAGTAGTTGACGCCGAGGAAGTCCAGCGGCTGATGGATCAGCTCCAGGTCGCCGTCGCGGCGGAAGTCCTGTGCGGTGATCAGCTCGCCCCAGGTGTCCTCCTCGGTGTCCGGGTAGCGCCCGGCGAGGATCGGCTCCGTCCACACCAGGTTGTGCAGGGTGTCGGCGCGTACGACGGCCTCGCGGTCGGCGGCGGAGTCGGTGGCGGGCAGGTGGTGGTCGAGGTTGAGGGTGATGCCGGCCTCGCGGACCCCGGCGGACCGGAGCGCCCGGACGGCCAGTCCGTGGCCGACCAGCAGGTGGTGGGCGGCGGCCAGGGCGCCCCGGCCCTCGCGGGCGCCCGGCGCGTGGCGGCCGACGGAGTAGCCGAGGAAGGCGCTGCACCACGGCTCGTTGAGGGTGATCCAGCGGGGCACCCGGTCGCCCAGGCGCCCGGCGACGACGGCCGCGTACTCGGCGAACCGCTCGGCGGTCTCCCGCACCCGCCAGCCGCCCCGGTCCTCCAGGGCCTGCGGGAGGTCCCAGTGGTAGAGGGTGGCGGCGGGCTCGATGCCGGCGGCGAGGAGTTCGTCGACCAGGCGGGAGTAGAAGTCCAGGCCCTTGGGGTTCACCGGGCCGGCGCCGTCGGGCACGATGCGCGGCCAGGCGATCGAGAAGCGGTACGAGCCGACGCCGAGGTCGCGCAGCAGGGCCACGTCCTCGGGGTAGCGGTGGTAGTGGTCGCAGGCGACGTCACCGGTGTCGCCGTTCGCGACCAGGCCGGGGGTGTGGCTGTAGGTGTCCCAGATCGACGGGCCGCGGCCGTCCTCGTACGCCGCGCCCTCGATCTGGTACGAGGCGGTCGCGGCGCCGAAGACGAAGCCGGGCGGGAAACCGGGGAAGTCGCTCATGCTTTTCGAGTCCATCTCGGTACGTGCGGTGATCACTTGACGGAGCCCCCGGTGATGCCGGCGGCGATGTACTTCTGGGCGAGGACGAGCAGGATCGCGGCCGGGACGGCGGAGAGCACGGACGCGGCCATGACCGCGCCCCAGTCGCCGACGTGGGCGCCGATGTACTGGTAGATGCCGAGCGTGATCGGCTTGACGTCGTCGGTGGTGTTCAGGGTGAGCGCGAACATGAAGTCGCTCCACGAGAACAGGAACGCGAACAGGCCGGAGGTGATCAGCGAGTTGCGGCTCATCGGGAGCACCACCCGCAGGAAGACCCGTACCGGCCCCGCGCCGTCGATCTCGGCGGCCTCGATGACCTCGCCCGGGATGGACACCATGAAGGAGCGCATGAGGACGATGGAGAACGGGATGCCGAGCGAGGCGTCCGCGAGCATCAGGCCGAAGTAGGAGTTCACCAGGCCCAGGTCGACGTACGAGTTGTAGAGGGCGTTGGCGATGACGATGCCCGGCACCATCTGGGTGATCAGGGTGCCGAAGACGATGGTGCGCGAGCCGCGCAGGCCGAACCGGGCCAGGCCGTAGGCCGCCGGGGCGGAGACGGCCAGGCAGATGGCGACGGCGCCGAACGAGACCAGCAGCGAGGTCAGCAGGTGACCGCCCTGGTCGGTGACGGCCTTGGAGAACCCGGAGAGGTCCAGGCTGCCCGGCACCGGGTCGACCTGGAGCAGGCCGGACTCGGGCTGGAGCGCCGTGTTGAGCATCCAGTACAACGGGAAGAGCATCACGCCCAGGATCAGCACACCGGCGGCGGTCGAGCCCCAGCGGCGCCGGGACGCGGCGGGAGTGTGAGCGGCCATGTCGGTCACTTCCCCTCGGTGCGGTTGGCCCGCAGGTAGAACACCGCGAACACCGCGGAGATGAGAATGAGGACGTTGCCGACGACCGCGCCGGCGCCGAAGTCCAGCTCCACGAAGGAGTTCTGGTAGGTGAGCGTGCCCAGGGTCTGGGTGGCGTCGGCGGGTCCGCCGTCGGTGAGGGCGAGGATCAGGTCGAGGATCTTGACCGTCGACATGAACCCGAGCACCAGGACGACCGTGATCACCGGCTTGAGCATCGGCAGGGTGATGGAGCGGAAGGTCCGCCAGGCCGAGGCGCCGTCCAGGGCGGACGCCTCGTACAGCTCCTTGGGGATCTCCTGGAGGCCGCCGTAGAGGATGACCATGTTGAACGGGATGCCGATCCAGATGTTGACCAGGATCACCGACAGCAGTGCCATGTCGGGGCTGGTCAGCCACGGGGTGCTGCCGCCCAGGCCCACGGTGTCCAGGAAGGTGTTCAGTACGCCGGTGTCCTGGTCGAGGATGCGGCGCCAGACGATGCCGGACACCACCATGGGCACCAGCCAGGGCAGCAGGATCAGCGACCGCAGGACGCCGTTCAGGGGGAACCTGCGGTTGAAGAAGACCGCGAGCGCGAGGCCGATGCAGAACTGGCCGAGCAGGGAGCCGGCGGTGAAGACGAGGGTGTGCCACAGGGCCTTGCCGAACAGGACGTCCTGGAAGACGGACGACCAGTTGTCGGTGCCGTTGAAGGGGGCCTCGCCGGTGAAGAACGTCTTCGGGGTGTAGTGCTGGAAGCTCATCACGACGTTGCGGACGAGCGGGTAGCCGAAGAACAGCAGCATGAAGACGACGGCGGGGGCGACGAAGCCCCACTGGGCGAGCCTGCGGCGCAGGCGCTGCCGGCCCGGGTCCGGCGCGGTGGCCTTGCCGGACGTCTCGGCCGGCGCCACGGCGGTGACGGTGGATGTGGTCATGGGCGCGTACCTCAGTTCCCGCTCGTGGCGCGCTGCTGGGCGCGCTGCAGGGCGGTCTCGCTGGACTGGCCGGTCAGGGCGGACTGGAAGGCGCTCTGCAGGGCGAGCGAGACGCCCGACCAGCCGGCGCCGAGCTTGGCGGTGCGGGAGCGGGCGGCGGCGACCTGGTCGGCCAGCGCGTCCAGCTCGGGCACCTCCTCGCGCCACTTCGCGGCGGCCTTCTCGTTGGCGGGGACCATCCAGCTGTTGAGGGCGTAGGTGAGCTGTTCCTTCTCGCTCGCCAGGCAGGAGACGATCCGGCCGGCCGTCCTCTCGCGCTCGGTGTCGCCGGTGTTGGGCACGGTGAGCACGGCGCCGCCGAGCGGCCCCACCGAGTCGGCGCCCGCCTCGGGGACGGGGATCTGCGCGATCTCCCAGTTCAGCGACTTCTTGGTGTTGAGGGTCTCGACCTGCCACGGGCCGTTGATCATCATCGCGGCGTTCCCGGCCATGAACTGGTCGTTCACGTCGGCCTGCGTCCAGTTGACCGTGGACTTGGACAGCGACCCGTCCTGGAGCAGCGCCTTCCAGTAGTCGAGCGCCTCGACGACCTGAGGGCTGTCGAGGTCCGTCTCGTCGCCGCCGTTGGACCACATGAACGGCGTGAACTGGAAGACGCCGTCCTCGGCGCCGCCCGCGCTGAGCGCCAGTCCGTACCGGTCGCCCTCGGTGAGCTTCCTCGCCGCCTCGCGCAGTTCGTCCCAGGTGGTGGGCACCTGTACGCCCGCCTCGTCCAGGATGTCCTTGTTGTAGAAGAGCGCGAGGGTGTTCACGGAGCGGGCCGCGCCGTAGTACGTGCCCCGGTAGGAGCCGAAGTCGACGATGCCCTCGGGGACGTCGTCGGTGGCGAGGCCCAGGGTGCGCAGGTCGACGAGGCCGCCGGCGTCGGCGAAGGTCGGCATCTCGGAGGCGTCGAACTGCACGATGTCCGGCAGCGACTTCGACGAGGCCATGCGCAGGGCCTTCGTCATCACCTGCGAGGCGGGGACGCTCTGCTGCTCGATGGTGACGCCCAGCTGCTTGCCGCAGCGGGCCATCGCCTCGGCGTCCCAGCGGTGGTAGGTCTCGTCGGTCGAGGAGTTCATCACGGTGTACACGTCGCTGTCGCGCTGCTGTGCGCAGCCCGTCAGCGCCGCTCCGGCGATGAGGACGGAGACGGCGGTGAGCGACGTGACGGCTCCGCGCGAACGTCCGCGCGCGCGGTGTACGGCAACCGGAGGATGTGCTGTCACGGTGGGTGCCCTTGCGTGGGGACCGGCTCAACGTGCGCTGAGCTGGTGACTCTTTCAGGAGGCAGGTGAAGCGCTTCGACTCGAGGCGGCTCTCGCCGAGGTGTTGCCTGGCGCTGCACCGGGTGTAATTTGTTTTGCCTGATTACTAATACGCCAGCGGAAGCCGGTCGCGCTAGACCCCCAGCGATACGATCTGCTTGTGCCAAGGCGTGACAGGTTCTGCGTCTCCTGTCATAGTTCCTGGTCAGAAGCTTCCTTCCGAGCCTCTGCCGACCTCCCCCTCCGAGGAAGACCATGAAATTCACTGACGGCTTCTGGCGCATCCGCGACGGTGTCCAGATCTCGTACGCCACCGAAGTGCGCGATGTGCGCCCGGAATCGAAGCGCTTCACCGGCTACGCCGCCGTGAAGAAAGTGACGCGCAGGGGCGACACCCTGAACGCGCCGCTGATCACGGTCGAGTGCTTCTCCCCCGCCGAGGGTGTGATCGGCGTCCGGGTCACCCACCACGCGGGCAAGTACCGGCCGGGCCCCGACTTCGCCCTCACCGGGGACGCGGACGGCGCGGGGGCGGTACGCCAGGACGGCACCGTCACCGAGCTGACCAGCGGTCCCCTGACCCTGCGCCTGGACGGGGCCGGTCCCTTCGGGCTCTCCTTCCACGACGCGGACGGACGCGAACTGACCCGTGCCGGCGCCAAGAGCACCGCCTTCGCCACCACCGGCGAGGGGGCCCACCATGTGCTGAGCCGGCTGTCGCTCGGTGTCGGCGAGCAGATCTACGGCCTGGGCGAGCGCTTCACCCCGTTCGTCAAGAACGGCCAGACCGTCGACGTCTGGCAGGCCGACGGCGGCACGAGCAGCGAGCAGGCCTACAAGAACGTCCCGTTCTACCTCTCGTCCCGCGGCTACGGCGTCTTCGTCAACCACCCCGGCGCCGTCTCCTTCGAGATCGGCTCCGAGTCCGTCGGGCAGGTCCAGTTCAGCGTCGAGGACCAGGCGCTGGAGTACTACGTCGTCGCGGGGCCCACCCCGAAGGACGTCCTCGGCCGCTACACGGCCCTCACCGGGCGCCCGGCCCTGCCGCCGGCCTGGTCGTTCGGCCTGTGGCTCAGCACCTCCTTCACCACGTCGTACGACGAGGCGACGGTGACCTCGTTCGTCGACGGCATGGCCGAGCGCGGCATCCCGCTGTCGGTGTTCCACTTCGACTGCTTCTGGATGCGCGAGTACCAGTGGTGCGACTTCCAGTGGGACCCGGACGTCTTCCCCGACCCGGAGGGCATGCTGGCCCGGCTCAAGGAGAAGGGCCTGCGGATCAGCATCTGGATCAACCCGTACATCGCGCAGAAGTCCCCGCTCTTCGACGAGGCCGCCGCCCTCGGGCACCTGGTGCGCCGTCCGAACGGCGACGTGTGGCAGTGGGACCTGTGGCAGGCCGGCATGGGCCTGGTCGACTTCACCAGTCCCGACGCCCGCGCCTGGTTCCAGTCGAAGCTCAAGCCGCTGCTCGACCAGGGCGTGGACACCTTCAAGACGGACTTCGGCGAGCGCATCCCCACCGATGTCGTCTGGCACGACGGCTCCGACCCGGAGCGGATGCACAACTACTACACCCACCTGTACAACCGGACGGTGTTCGAGCTCCTGGAGAAGGAGCGCGGGCAGGGTGAGGCGGTGCTCTTCGCCCGGTCCGCGACCGCCGGCGGCCAGCAGTACCCGGTGCACTGGGGCGGCGACTGCTGGTCGTCCTTCGAGGCGATGGCCGAGTCGCTGCGGGGCGGTCTGTCCCTGTCGCTGAGCGGGTTCGGCTTCTGGAGCCACGACATCGGCGGCTTCGAGGGCACGCCCGTCCCCGAGGTGTTCAAGCGCTGGCTCGCCTTCGGCCTGCTCTCCTCGCACAGCCGACTGCACGGCTCCACGTCGTACCGGGTGCCGTGGGAGTTCGGCGACGAGGCGGTCGACGTCGCCCGGCGGTTCACCCTGCTCAAGCACCGTCTGATGCCGTACCTGTACGGCGCCGCCACCGAGGCCCACCGCACGGGCGTGCCGATGATGCGGCCCATGGTGCTGGAGTTCCCGCGGGACCCGGCGTGCCGCCCGCTCGACCGCCAGTACATGCTGGGCCCCGACCTGCTGGTCGCGCCGGTGTTCAGCGAGGACGGCGAGGTGGAGGTCTATCTGCCCGAGGGCACCTGGACCCACCTGCTGAGCGGCGAGCGGGTCACCGGCCCGTGCTGGCGCACCGAGCGGCACGGCTACGACAGCCTTCCGCTGTACGTCCGCGAGGGCGCCGTGCTGCCGCTGGCCGGCGACGACTCCCGGCCCGACGGCGACTGGCTGGACGCTCCGGTGCTGCTCGCGCACCCCTCGGCCGCGCCCGACTACGCGGCCGAGGTCACCGTGCCGGACACGGCGGGGCTGCCGGCCGCGACGTTCCGGGTCCGGCGGGACGGCGACGTGCTGCGGGTCACGGCGTCCGGCACCGACCGCCCGTTCACGGTGCGCGTGCCCGGCGGGGCCGAGGCACAGGGCTCGGGCGAGGTGACGCTGCCACTGGGATGACGGGATCACGCGTCCGGGTGACTGCCCGGGCCGTGACCGGGTCCCGCCAGGGGGGTCGGTGAGAGGACCGCGGGTTCCTCACCGGCCTCCAGCAGGGTGTCCGCCGCGCCCACGATCAGCGGGTCCGGCTTGCCCAGGGCCTCGTGGTCCTTCGCCGGATAGTCGCACCGGTCCAGGAGACTGCGCATGGCTTCCAGCCGGCCCCGCCGCTTGTCGTTGTTCTTCACCACCGTCCACGGCGCGTGGGGCGTGTCCGTCGCCCGGAACATCTCGATCTTGGCCTCGGTGTAGTCGTCCCAGCGGTCGAGCGAGGCGAGGTCCATCGGCGACAGCTTCCAGCGGCGCACCGGATCGACCTGGCGGATCGCGAACCGGGTGCGCTGCTCGGCCCGGGAGACGGAGAACCAGAACTTCACCAGCATGATGCCGTCGTCGGTGAGCAGCCGCTCGAACATCGGCGTCTGCTGGAGGAACTGGCGGTACTCGGCCTCCGTGCAGAAGCCCATGACCCGCTCGACGCCCGCGCGGTTGTACCAGGAGCGGTCGAAGAAGACGATCTCGCCGCGGGCCGGCAGATGGGCCACGTAGCGCTGGAAGTACCACTGGCCCGACTCCCGCTCGGTCGGCTTCTCCAGCGCGACCACGCGGGCGCCTCGGGGGTTGAGGCGCTCCATGAACCGCTGGATGGTGCCGCCCTTGCCGGCCGCGTCCCGTCCCTCGCAGACCACCACGATGCGCTGGCCGGTGTCCTTGACCCACCGCTGCATCTTCAGCAGTTCGATCTGCAGGATGCGCTTGGTGCGGTCGTACTCCGCCCGGCGGATCCTGCGGTCGTAGGGGTGGTTCTCCCGCCAGGTCTCGATCGGGGTGCCGTCGGCGTCGAGCAGCACGGGCCGCTCCGGGCGCCGGTCGTCCACCTCCAGCCCGTGGAGCAGATCGTCACCGTTCGCACCGGTCCCGGCCCCCGTCCGGCCGTCCGGTGCGTCCGCGTGTTCGGCCGTCACGTCGCCTCCCGCCTCCTCACGAGTGCGTTATCAGAAGCGTATGCCCAACAGGTGGTTCGCGGTGATTCGACCGTTTTCGCGGGGAAGGAGCAGGAGCAGGCGGAGCGTGTGCGCGGGCAGCGCCTTCCGTCCGTGTTCGGGCATCGCATGCAGGCACTGGTACCCAGGTGGAGGAGAGGCACGACGTGCAGATCGATCTCAAGGGCCGTACGGCGCTGGTCACCGGTTCCACCCAGGGCATCGGCGCGGCGATCGCCACCGGGCTGGCGCGGGCGGGCGCCCGGGTCGCGGTCAACGGGCGCTCCGCCGAGCGCGTACGGGAGAGCGCCGCCGCCCTCGAACGGGAGGTGCCCGGCGCCGACGTCGTACCGGTCGCGGCGGACGTGACCACCGAGGCGGGCGCCGGGCAGGTCGCCGAGGCGCTGCCGCGGGTGGACATCCTCGTCAACAACCTCGGCGTCTTCGGTTCCGCGGACCCGCTGGAGATCACCGACGACGAGTGGCGGCGCTATTTCGAGGTGAACGTCCTGGCCGCCGTGCGGCTGACCCGGCTGTTCCTGCCGGGTATGACCGGGCGCGGCTGGGGACGCGTCCAGTACATCGCCAGCGACTCGGCGATCGTCACTCCCGCCGAGATGATCCATTACGGCATGTCCAAGACGGCGCTGCTCGCGGTGAGCCGGGGTTTCGCCAAGCAGGCGGCGGGCACGGGCGTCACGGTGAACTCGGTCATCGCCGGACCCACCCACACCGGCGGGGTGGAGGACTTCGTGTACGAGCTGGTGGACCGCGACCTCCCGTGGGACGAGGCGCAGCGTGCCTTCATGCGCGAGCACCGGCCGCAGTCGCTGCTGCAGCGGCTGATCGAGCCGGAGGAGATCGCCCACATGGTCGTCTACCTCGGCTCCGACCAGGCCTCCGCGACGACCGGCGGGGCGCTGCGTGTCGACGGCGGCTACGTCGACTCGATCCTGCCCTGAGAGCGGGCGGTGGTCAGCGCAGGAGCTGGACGAGGGCGAGGGTGCCGATCGTGACGATGAGGGCGCGCAGCACCGCGGGGCTGAACTTGCGGCCGGTCCTGGCGCCGAGCTGGCCGCCGAGGGCGGAACCGGCCGCGATGAGCGCGACGGCCGTCCAGTCGAAGTCGGCGACGAAGACGAAGAAGGCCGCCGCGACCGTGCTGACGATCGCCGCGAGCACGTTCTTGACGGCGTTGAGGCGTTGCAGCGGCTCGTCGATGAACAGCCCCATCAGGGACATGTAGATGATGCCCTGCGCGGCGGAGAAGTAGCCGCCGTAGACGCTGGCCAGGGCCATGCCGGCGGACAGCGGCCATCCGCCGTCGCGGCGGGAGGAGTGTCCCTTCGCACGGCGGGCGCGCACCTTCCTGCCGATCAGGGGCTGGAAGGCGACGAGGACGAGGGCGAGCCCCACCAGGGTCGGCACGATGGTCTCGAACGCCTCGGCGGGCAGGGCCAGCAGGAGCGTCGCGCCGCAGAGCCCGCCCAGCGCGGCGCCGACGCCGAACTTGCGGACGCGCCGGCCCTGGCCCGCGAGTTCCCTGCGGTAGCCGATGGCGCCGCTGACGGAGCCGGGGATCAGTCCGAGCGCGTTGGAGACCGTGGCGGTGACGGGGGACAGCCCGGTGGCGAGGAGCACGGGGAAGGTGACCAGCGTCCCCGAGCCGACGACCGCGTTCATGGCGCCGGCGCCGACGCCCGCCGCGAAGACGCCGGCCATCTCCAGCGGCGTCACGCCGTGGCTCCGGTGGCGTCGTCGCCGCCCGAGGGTGCCCGGTGCCGGCCCCGGTCCGAGGAAACGTTCATGTGAGGACGCTAGCCCGCGGACCCTTCGGTGATCACCGAAGGGTCAGGAGAGCCGCGCCACACCCGCGTAGATGTCGCTGTCCTCGGGCGACGGCGCCGGAGCCGTCCGGAACCACTCCGGCGCGGTCACCAGGCCGGGGTCGACGAGGTCCAGGCCGTCGAAGAAGCGGGCGACCTCGGCGCGGGTGCGGAGACCGAGGCGGATGCCGGCGCGGGCGTACTCGGCCGTGACCTGCTCGGCCAGTTCGGAGTGGAGGTCGGAGGCGGCGTGCGACAGCACGAGGTAGCTGCCCGGCGGCAGCGCGGACCGCAGCTCGCCGACGATGCCGAGGGGGTCCTGGTCGTCGGGGAGGAAGTGCAGCAGGGCGATCAGGGACAGTGCGATCGGGCGCTGGAAGTCGAGCACGCCGCGGGCGTGCCGGATGATGTCGCCCGGGCTGCGCACATCGGCCTGGATGTAGTCCGTGGCGCCCTCGGGGCTGCTGATCAGCAGGGCCTCGGCGTGCCGCAGCACGATCGGGTCGTTGTCGGTGTAGACGACCTTCGCGGCGGGGACGACGGCCTGCGCTATCTGGTGCAGGTTCGGCTCCGTGGGGATGCCCGTGCCGATGTCGAGGAACTGGTCGACGCCCTGCCCGGCGAGCCAGGCGGCCGCCCGGTGCATGAACCGGCGGTTCTGCCGGGCGGCGTCCCGCGCCTCGGGCGGCAGCTTCTCCCCCACGGCCTCGTCGACCGGGTAGTTGTCCTTGCCGCCGAGCAGCCAGTCGTAGACCCGTGCCGGGTGCGCCTTGCCGGTGTCGATCCGCGGAAGGTCGTCGGGTGTGCCGGTCGGCATGGCTGAATCCGTCCCAGGAGTGGATCGAGGGTGCCTGACGATCATCAAGTCTCGCACACCAACTGGCTCGTGGAGGGCAGGAGTTCGATCGTCAGACGGCTCCCGGCGGCGGTGCCGTGCTGGCGCGTGGCACCAGCCGGGTCGGGACGAGGGTGGTGCCCCGCTCGGGACCGTCCTGGCGCATCTTGCTCAGCACCGCCTGGACGCAGAGCCGGCCCACCTCGGCGAAGTCCTGGTGGACGGTGGTCAGCGGGGGCAGGAAGGAGGAGGCCTCGGGGATGTCGTCGAAGCCGATGACGCTGACGTCCTCGGGCACGCGCCGGCCGCGTTCGTGCAGGGCGCGCAACAGGCCCAGCGCCATCTGGTCGTTGGCGGCGAAGACGGCCGTGCACTCGTCCCTGGCCGCGAGTTCGAGGCCGGCCCGGTAGCCCGAGTCCGCCGACCAGTCGCCCCGGATGAGGGGCGGCGGCACCCGTCCGGCCTCGGTGAGGGCCGCGCGCCAGGCGTCCGTGCGGCGCTGCGCGGCGAACGACCCCTCGGGGCCGCCCAGATGCCACACCGTGCGGTGGCCGAGGCCGAGCAGGTGCCGGACCGCGGCGCGGGTGCCGCCCGCCTGGTCGGTGTCGACGACCGTGTAGTGGTCGCCGGCGTCGGAGTCGACCACCACCACCTGGACGTGCGGGGGCAGTTTCACCGTCGCGGCGTCCAGCAGATGGACCTCCATGATGACGATCACGGCGTCGACGGCGAGTTCCTCCAGCCGGGAGAACGCCCCGCGCACCTCGTCCTGGGTGGGTACGGCGACCGGCAGCAGCGTCACCGCGTACCCCTCGTGCGCGGCGGAGGTCGCGATCGCCTCCAGGGTGCGGACGTTGCCGGTGGTGGACAGGGTGAAGGTGATGACGCCGATGGTGCGGAACTCGCCGCGTTTGAGGGCGCGGGCCGCGCTGTTGGGCCGGTAGCCGAGTTCCTTCATCGCGGCCAGCACCTGACGGCGGGTCTCCTCGGTGACCCCCGCGTAGCCGTTGGAGACGCGGGAGACGGTCTGCGAGGAGACTCCCGCGAGCCGGGCCACGTCCGCCATGGAGGCCGTGGCGCGGGCACGGGTGCGCCGGTGGGCCGGGGCCCCGCCGGCCGTGTCCCGCGCGGTCCCGGCCGGCTCGGCGTCGGGGCCGGGCAGGTCCACCGGCGTTCTCTCAACCGTGTCCACTCGACGTCAGCCGCCTTCCTGTCGCTGCTCGCGTCACGGTTTCCCCAGGGGACCCTTGACCGTCGTCCTCGGGGCAGTGTAGACATGCCGCCACCGGATGTTTACGTAAACATAACAGCTCAGCCCTCTTTTCGCGGTGGGTGATGTTTGCGTAAACATCGAGTGTGGGAGGCCAGGCCGCCCGGCTGCGCGCCGGGGGGCGGAGCCACCGGTTCGGAAATGTTGACGAGCGAGGAACGACATGACGACGCTGCAACCGCCGGTGGCCGCGGAGCCGCGGCCGGCCCCGCCCCCGGTGAGACGGGACCGCCGCTCCTGGACGGGGTGGGGCTTCATCGGCCCCTTCGTGGCCGTGTTCGCCCTGGTCTTCCTGGCGCCGATCGCGTACTCGGTCCACTTGAGTCTCTTCCGTGACCAGCTCATCGGCGGAACCACCTTCGTCGGCCTCGACAACTACGAACAGGCGCTCCAGGACGACCGGTTCTGGGCCGCCCTCGGCCGGGTCTCGCTCTTCCTCTGCGTCCAGGTGCCGATCATGCTCGGCATCGCGCTGCTGGTGGCCCTGGCCCTGGACAGCGGCCGGCTGTACGGAAAGAACTTCTTCCGCATCTCGATCTTCCTGCCGTACGCGGTGCCGGCCGTCGTGGCCACGCTCATGTGGAGCTTCATGTACGGCACCCGGTTCGGCCTGGTCAGTGACCTCAACGACGCCTTCGGCCTCTCGCTGCCCGACCCCCTCTCCCCCGACCTGGTGCTGGCCGCGATCGGCAACATCGTCACCTGGGAGTTCGTCGGCTACAACATGCTGATCTTCTACTCGGCGCTGCGGGTGATCCCCCACTCCCTCTACGAGGCGGCGGAGATCGACGGCGCCGGGCAGATCCGCGTCATCACCGCCATCAAACTGCCCGCGATCCGCGGTGCGCTCGTCATCGCGACGATCTTCTCCGTCATCGGCAGCTTCCAGCTGTTCAACGAACCCAGCGTCATGCAGAAGCTGGCGCCCAACGCCATCACCACCGACTACACCCCGAACTACTACACGTACTCGCTGTCCTTCTCCGGCCAGCAGCACAACTACTCCGCGACGGTCGCCATCGTCATGGGGCTGATCACCATGGTCATCGCCTATGTCGTCCAGCTCCGCGGCATGCGCAAGGGAGTGTGAAGCAGCGATGACCAGTACCGTCACCCCCGCCTCCGCCGGACCGGCGGCGTCCCCGCAGGGCTCCGCCGTACGGCTGCGCACGCCCCGGCGTGCGCACTCCCCCGGCCGCCCCCGGCGCAGCGTCCTGCTGACCGTGCTCACCTCCCTGGTGCTGCTCTACAGCCTGGTGCCGCTGGTGTGGCTGCTGATCAGCGCCACCAAGACCCAGGAGGGGCTGTCCCGTTCGTTCGGCCTGTGGTTCGACGGCGACTTCGCCCTCTGGGACAACATCGCCGAGACGTTCACCTACGACGACGGCGTCTTCACCCGCTGGCTGCTCAACACCCTGCTGTACGTGGTGGTGGGCGCGGGCGGTGCCACCTTCCTCGCGGTGCTCGGCGGTTACGCGCTCGCCAAGTTCGACTTCCCCGGGCGCCGGGCCGTGTTCGCCGTCGTCATCGGCGCGGTGGCGGTGCCGGGGACCGCGCTGGCGGTGCCGACCTTCCTGATGTTCAGCAACATGGGTCTCACCGACACGCCCTGGGCGGTGATCATCCCCTCGCTGATCTCCCCGTTCGGTCTCTATCTGATGTGGGTGTTCGCGAGTGAGGCCATCCCGACCGAGCTGCTGGAGGCGGCGCGGATCGACGGGGCGGGCGAGGTGCGCACCTTCTTCACCGTCGCGCTGCCGCTGCTGGCGCCGGGCATCGTCACCGTCTCGCTGTTCACCATGGTCGCGACCTGGAACAACTTCTTCCTGCCGCTGATCATGATCAAGGATCCGGACTGGTATCCGCTCACCCTGGGCCTGCACAGCTGGAACGCCCAGGCCGCGACCGCCGGCGGCCAGCCCGTCTTCCATCTGGTCGTCACCGGCTCACTGGTCACCATCGTCCCGCTGATCGCCGCGTTCCTGATGCTGCAGAAGTACTGGCAGTCGGGTCTCGCCGCCGGAAGCGTCAAGGAATGACTCCCCCTCCGCCCCCTCTCTTTGCCCATCGGTCACGGTTTCGGCCACGAAGAAGTGGAAGCACGTCCATGCGCAAGCACTCCTCCCGCCGCCTGCTGCGCGGCACAGCCCTCGTCTGCGCCCTCGCCCTGGGCGCCACCGCCTGCGGCGGATCCGACGACGAGGGGTCCGGTCCCAAGACGGTCTCCGAGTCGGACGTCCGGGCCGCGCTGAAGAAGGGCGGCACCCTCACCGTCTGGGCGTGGGAACCCACGCTGAAGCAGGTGGCCGCCGACTTCCAGAAGGAACACCCGAACGTCAAGGTGAACCTGGTCAACGCGGGCACCGGCAACGACCAGTACAAGGCGCTGCAGAACGCCATGTCCGCGAAGAAGGGCGTCCCCGACGTCGCCCAGGTCGAGTACTACGCCATGGGCCAGTACGCGCTGACCGAACAGCTCACCGACCTCAAGGGCTTCGGCGCCGACAAGCTCGCCGAGAAGTTCTCCCCCGGTCCGTGGAACGGTGTGAAGGCCGGTGGCGAGGGCGTCTACGGCCTGCCGATGGACTCCGGTCCGATGGCGCTGTTCTACAACAAGAAGGTCTTCGACAAGTACGGGATCGAGGTGCCCACGACGTGGGACGAGTACGTGGACGCGGCCCGCGCCCTGCACAAGGCGGACCCGAAGGCGTACATCACCAATGACGCCGGCGACGCGGGCTTCACCACCAGCCTGCTGTGGCAGGCCGGTTCACGCCCGTACCAGGTCGACGGCACCGAGGTGGGCATCGACTTCACCGACGAGGGCGCCAAGGCCTACACCGGCACCTGGCAGAAGCTCCTCGACGAGAAGCTGGTCGCGCCCGTCACCAGCTGGTCCGACGAGTGGTACAAGGGCCTCGGCGACGGCACCATCGCCACCCTGGCCATCGGCGCCTGGATGCCCGCCAACCTCGCCTCCGGGGTGAAGGACGCCGCCGGTGACTGGCGCGTCGCCCCGCTGCCCCAGTGGAAGGCCGGCGGCAAGGCGAGCGCGGAGAACGGCGGCAGCGCCCTCACCCTGCCCGAGCTCGGCGAGAACGAGGCGCTCGCCTACGCCTTCGTCGAGTACGCGGGCGCCGGCGAGGGGGTCGACACACGGGTGAAGGGCGGCGCCTTCCCGGCCACCACCGAGCAGCTGAACTCCGAGGCGTTCCAGAACACCGAGTTCCCGTACTTCGGCGGGCAGCAGGCCAACAGGATATTCGCCGAGTCGGCCGCGAACGTCGCCGACGACTGGTCGTACCTGCCGTACCAGGTGTACGCCAACTCGATCTTCAACGACACCGTCGGCAAGGCCTACGTCTCGGACACCACGCTCGCCGAGGGCCTGAAGACCTGGCAGGAGGCCTCCGTCGAGTACGGCAACGAGCAGGGCTTCACCGTCGAGAAGTAGCACTTGTCGGGCGGCGCGGACGTCCCGCGCCGCCCCATCCGGAAGGACCGCCATGATCTCCACCCTCCTGTCCCGCACCGGCGGGGCGGACGGTGACCCCGCCCCCCGTCTCGTCTACGGCGCCGACTACAACCCCGAGCAGTGGCCCCGCACCGTGTGGGAGGAGGACGTCCGGCTGATGCGCGAGGCCGGCGTGAACCTCGTGTCCGTGGGGATCTTCTCCTGGGCCCGGCTGCAACCGGCCGAGGACACCTGGGACTTCGCCTGGCTCGACGAGGTGATGGACCTGCTGCACGAGGGCGGCATCGGCGTCGACCTCGCGACCGCCACCGCCTCCCCGCCGCCCTGGCTCACCACGGCCCACCCGGAGATCCTCCCGGTCACGGCCACCGGCGAGACCCTGTGGCCGGGGGCGCGCCAGCACTGGCGCCCCACCTCGCCCGTCTTCCGCGCGTACGCGCTGCGCCTGGTCCGGGAGCTGGCGACCCGGTACGCCGGTCATCCGGCGCTCGTCGCCTGGCACGTCAACAACGAGCTGGGCTGCCACAACGTCTACGACTACTCCGACGACGCGGCCCGCGCCTTCCGGGACTGGCTGCGCGCCCGCTACACCACGGTGGACGCGCTCAACACCGCCTGGGGCACGGCGTTCTGGTCGCAGCGGTACGGCGACTGGGAGCAGATCCTGCCGCCGCGGCTGGCCGCCTCCCACCCCAACCCCACCCAGCAGCTCGACTTCAAGCGGTTCTCCTCGGACGCGCTGAAGGACCATCTGCGCGCCGAGCGGGAGATCCTGCGGGAGCTCACCCCGGACGTCCCCGTCACCACCAACTTCATGGTGATGGGCGGCACCAAGGGCATGAACTACCCCGACTGGGCGGACGAGATCGACTTCGTCTCCAACGACCACTACGTCCACCCCGGCCCGCAGGACCGCGACGAGCTGTCCTTCTCCGCCAACCTCACCAGCGGCATCTCCGGCGGACGGCCCTGGTTCCTGATGGAACACTCCACCAGCGCCGTCAACTGGCAGCCCGTCAACGTGGCCAAGCGCCCCGGCGACCTGGCCCGCGACTCGCTGCTGCACGTCGCCCACGGCGCCGACGCGGTCTGCTTCTTCCAGTGGCGGCAGTCGGCGGCGGGCGCCGAGAAGTACCACTCGGCGATGGTCCCGCACGCCGGTGCGGACAGCGAGCTGTTCCGCGCGGTGACCGGCCTCGGCGCCACCCTCAAGGACCTCGCCCCGATCGCCGGGTCCGAGCGGGAGCCCGCCCGGGTCGGCATCCTCTACGACTGGGAGTCGTGGTGGGCGAGCGAGCAGGACTCCCACCCCACCTCCCTGCTGGACTACCGGCAGGAGGCGCTCGACTGGTACTCGGCGCTCCTCGCCCTCGGCGTCCGCGCCGACCTCGTCACCACCCGGGCCGACCTGCACCGCCACCAGGTGCTGATCGCCCCCGTGCTGCACGTGGTCCCGGCCGACCTGGCGAAGACCCTCACCCGGTACGCCGAACAGGGCGGCCATCTGATCACCACGTACTTCTCCGGTGTCGTCGACGAGCACGACCACGTCTGGCTCGGCGGCTATCCGGGCGCCCTGCGGGACCTGCTCGGCATCCGCATCGAGGAGTTCGGCCCGCTGCTCGCCGGTGACAGCGTGGAGCTCGACGACGGCACGAGCGGCGCCCTGTGGACCGACCGGATCACCGTGACCGGCGCCGGGACGGAGGTGCTGGCCCGCTACCGCACCGGCGAGCAGTCGGGCAGGCCCGCCGTCACCCGGCGGCCGGCGGGCGGGGGGTCCGCCACGTACGTCTCCACCCGGCTCGGTGTCGAGGGGCTCACCTCGCTGCTGCCTCGCCTGCTGGAACGGGCCGGGGTGGAGAGCGAACTGCCCGTCCCGGTACGCGGGTCGGTCGAGCCGGTCGTACGCCGGGGTGCCGAGGGACGGTTCCTGTTCCTGGTGAACCGGACCGACGACACCGTTGTGGTGCCCGGCCTCGACGGAGAGGTGCTCGTCGGCACCACCGGCACCGACGGCGCCCTCACGCTCGGGCCCCGCGCGGTCGCCGTACTGCGGCAGCCGCCCGCCTGACACCCACCCCCACCACTCCCCGGAACGGCACGCACCCGTTCCGGGGGCCGTCCCCTCCCGCCGGCAGCGACTGCGACGGGAGGGTCCACCGAAGCGCGACCACACCTCATTGTTGGGAGCACACCGATGGCACGCCGCACCCGCAACAGACGGCTCCTTACCGCCGCCGGGCTCACCGCAGCCCTGGCCACCGGGGCCGCCCTGATCCCCGGGCCGACGTCCGCCGCCGCCCAGGCAGCGGACCTCCCCTCCGTCACCGTCCGGCCCGACCCCTCCTACCAGCAGGAGGAGTTCGAGGGCTGGGGCACCAGTCTCGTCTGGTTCGCCAACGCCACCGGCGACTACCCGCCGGAGATCCGCGAGAAGCTCGCACGGCTGCTGTTCGGCGACGACGGTCTCGCCCTGAACATCGCCCGGTACAACGTCGGCGGCGGCAACGCCCCCGACGTGCAGGACTACCTGCGCGCCGGCGGCGCGGTCGAGGGCTGGTGGAAGGCGCCCGCGGGCACCACCCGCGAGGACACCGACTGGTGGGACGCCGAGGATCCCGCCGACTGGAACGAGAACGCCGACGCCACCCAGCGGTGGTGGGTGGACCGCATCAAGAAGGACATCACCCACTGGGAGACCTTCAGCAACTCCCCGCCCTGGTTCATGACGGTCAGCGGTTATGTGTCCGGCGGGTTCGACGCGACCGCCGACCAGTTGAAGACCGAGTCGGTCGACGACTTCGCCGCCTACATGGCGGGCGCCACCAAGCGGCTGGAGAAGGCGCACGGCATCGAGGTCGACACCGTCGACCCCTTCAACGAGCCGAACACCGACTACTGGAGCACCCGGCTCGGCGCGGACGGCGAACCCGTCGGCGGCCGTCAGGAGGGCGCCCACATCGGTCCCGAGCTCCAGGAGAAGGTGCTCCACGCGCTCGCCCCGGCGCTGAAGAAGGCGAAGACCAAGGCGGAGATCTCCGCCATGGACGAGACCAACCCGTCCATCTTCGCGCGGAACTGGAACACCTACTCGCCCGAGGCGCGTGACCTCGTCGGCCAGATGAACGTCCACACCTACGGCACCGGTCAGCGCACCACCGTGCGCGACATCGCCAAGGCCGAGGACAAGCGGCTGTGGATGAGCGAGGTCGAGGGCGACTGGGGCGACGGACAGAGCTTCACGGACATGCGTCCCGGTCTCGGCCTCGCCCAGCGCATCGTCGACGACCTGCGTGAACTGGAGCCGCGCGCCTGGGTGTTCTGGCAGCCCGTCGAGGACTACGACAACATGAAGCCCGGCGGCGAGTCCGCCAAGGGCGGCAACTGGGGCGAGATCCAGCTCCCCTTCAGCTGCACCTCCGAGGACACCCTCGAGACCTGCCCCATCCACACGAACACCAAGTTCGACACCGCCCGCAACTTCACCCACTTCATCAAGCCCGGTGACCGGCTGATCAAGGTGGACGACACCTCCAGCGCGGCGGCGGTGACGAAGAACGGCAGGGGCGCCGCGGTCGTCCACGTCAACAGCACCACCGAGGCGCGCGACGTCACCGTCGACCTGTCCAAGTTCCGTCACATCAGCCGGAACGCGACCGTCACGCCCGTGGTGACCAGCGCCGACGGCAAGCTGGAACGGCACCGGGCCGTCAAGGTCACCGACCGCGCGGCCACCTTCGCCGTGCCCGCCCAGTCGGTGACGTCCTTCGAGGTCAAGGGCGTCTCCGGCGTCGCGGAGGACGCCCCGCAACTGCGCAAGGGCCACACCTACACCCTGACCGGTGTGCAGAGCGGCAAGGCCGTCACCGTCGCGGACGACGGCACGCACCTCGTCATCGGCACCGGTGACGACCCGGCCGCCCGGCAGTGGCGGCTGAGCGCGGTGCGCCCCGACGACGGCGTGCGGGAACGCTACGAGTTCACCAACCCGGTGGACGGCAGGCGGCTGACCGTACGGGACGACGTGCCGGTGGCCGAGCCCGACACCGGTGAACGCGACCCGGCCGCCGAGTGGATCATGTCGACCACGGGCGACGGCACCTGGACCCTGGTCAACGCGGCCACCGGGCGCCTCCTGGAGGTCGGCGGGCAGGCCACGCACGAGGGCGCCGCGGTCACGACCTGGCAGCCCAACTCCGGTTCCAACCAGCGCTGGACGGTCACGGACGTCACGGACTGACCGATCCACCCGCATCCGGCCGCACCACCGCCCGGTGGTGCGGCCGGACCGCTTCCACGACACCCATGGAGAACCAGTGGCACACGACGACGACGCCGAGCGCGAGGTACGCCGCCGCATGGCGGCCCACGAGCTGTACACCGACTCGGCGCCCGGCCTCGGACTGCTCGAGGAGCAGCGGCTGCGCGGCAAGGAACTCGCCGCCGAGTACAACGCCACCGGGCCGCGCGACGAGGAGGCCCGCCGCGCCCTGCTGGGCGAACTGCTCGGCTCGGTGGGCCGGGGCGTGTGGATCGAACCGCCGTTGTACGTCGCCTACGGCCGGCATGCGCACCTCGGCGACGACGTGTACGTCAACTTCGGTCTCACCCTGGTCGACGACGTCGAGGTCTTCGTCGGCGACCGCGTGATGTTCGCGCCCCATGTCACCATCAGCACCACCGGCCATCCCGTCCACCCCGGACTGCGCCGGGACGGCAGCCAGTTCTCGGCGCCGGTGCGCATCGAGGACGACGTGTGGATCGGCGCCAGCGCGGTGATCCTGCCCGGGGTGACCGTCGGGCGGGGCTCGGTCGTCGGGGCCGGCAGTGTGGTGACCGCCGATGTGCCGCCGATGACGGTCGTCGCCGGGACCCCGGCCCGCGTACTGCGGCCGATCACCGACGCGGACCGGGAGTGGACGTACCGGCCGCCGGGTACCGCGCGGAGCTGAACGGTTCCCGCCGCCCCTCATCGGGCGTCGGCGCCCAGGGTCACCACACGGGCCCAGTCGGGCGGGGTGTCCGGTACGTAGTCGGGGTCGTCCTCGTCCCATGACGTCCGCGCGCGGGGGAACAGGCCCACCACCGTCCGGCACGGTGGCCGGGTGTCCGGCCACGGTGTCTGTCCGTCGGTGAGGACGACGACGACATCCGGCCGGGGCCGGGACCCGAGGGCCTCGGCGAAGCCGGTCCGCAGATCCGTACCGCCACCGCCCGTCAGCGGTATGCCCTCGGCACGGCACAGCCGGTGCACCCGGCCGGCCGCCGCGTCGCAGGACACCGCGGAGACCATGTCGCGGCGGCCGCCCACGGCCCGGGAGATCGCGGTGACCTCCAGCAGCGCGCTGCCCAGTTCGGCGTCGCTGACCGAGCCCGAGGTGTCGATGACGACCGACACCCGGGGCGGCCTGCGCCGCAGGCTCGGCAGTACGGCACCGGGCACCCCGGCCGAGCGCCGGGCCGGCCGCCCGTAGCTGTAGTCGTCCCCCGCGCCCGATCCCAAGACCGCCGAGCGGAGTGCCGCGCCCAGCAACTCCCGCCAGGGCTGCGGCGGATGGAACGCCTCCTCGGCCCACCGCCGCCATCCCTTCGACGCGTTGCCCGGCCGTGCGGTGATGCCCCGCGCCACCCGGAAGCGCACGGCGTCGCGTTCCTGCTCGCTGAGCCCGTGGGCGCCGTCCGGGCCCAGGTCCCAGTCCCGTTCGAGTCCGTCGGCGCCGCTGCCGCAGTCCAGCCAGACCATGCCCTGGGTGTACGGTCCGAGCCGGAACTGGCGCAGGTAGTCCTCCATCAGCTCCCCACCGGACAGCCCCAGGGTCTCCGGCAGGACCACGTCGTCGGGGCGCGCCAGCCCGTCGCCGTAGATGTCGTCGTTGATCTCGCAGTCGGCGGCGATGTTCATCCGCAGCCGCTCCCCCGGGCCGTGCAGTCCGCGTTCGCGGGCGACGCGGTCGCCGCGTCCGTGGTGGTCGCGCAGCAGGTGCGACACCTCGTGCACCCAGACGCTGGCCAGTTCCTCCACCGGTGTGGCGTCCACGAACGCCGGCGACACGTAGCAGCGCCAGTGCCGGTCGACGGCCATCGTGGGGACGCGCCGGGACTCGACGGGGTGCAGCGCGAACAGCGCCGTCGCGAGGTAGGGCCGGGCGCGGGCGGCCTGCAGCCGGGCGGAGAGGAGCTTGCCGAGGTCGAGTGCGGGGGCCGGTGTCCGAGGCGGGTGCGTGGTCATCGGCCCGCCGTCGTCCCGACCGCGACGCGGGCGGCGGCCCGGTCCGCGCGCCGGGACAGGGACACGGCCGAGGCGAGCCGTTCGATCGTCGCCGGTACGTCCCAGTCCTCGCGGCGCAGCGTGGCGAGGGTGGTCGCGGGGACGACGACCAGGTCGGGCGCCCCGGTGTCGACGGCGCGGGCGAGGAGCGCCCAGGCGGCGTCCCAGCGGGACTTCTCGGGGCGTGCGCGTACGGCGGCCACCACCGCGTCGAGCACGGCCTGGCGCAGGTCGCCCCGCTCGGGCAGGTCGGCGCCGGCCGGGTCGGCGAGCAGTACCTCGGGGTCGGGGAGGTCCATCCGGTCCAGGCTCGCCAGCAGCTCCAGGCCGGGTCCGTCGCCGACGGTGCCCCGGACCAGCAGGGAGAGGACGTCGCGGGTGGAGCCGGCCGCGGTCGCGAAGGCGATCAGGGTGAGGGTCATCTCCCAGCTGCGCGGGGAGGGCCAGGGGCCGCCCCGGCGGGTCTCGCTGTTGGGCAGCCGGTGCACGAGCGGGGGCCGGGCGGTGAGGAATTCGCACACCGCGCGGCGGGCGAAGCGCACCGCCTCGGGCAGCTTCCCGGGGTCGAGCCGGGGCAGGGTGGCGCGGGGCCAGGTGCCGCCGAGGCCGCGGACGACGACCTCGTGGTCGTGGGTCCAGTTCAGGTGCACGAACCGGTTGGCCAGCGGCGGGCTGAGCTCCCAGCCGTCGGCCGCCGAGGCGCGCGGATTGGCGGCGGCCACGATCCGTACGCCGGGCGGCAGCCGCAGGGCGCCGATCCGCCGTTCCAGCACCAGCCGCAGCAGGGCGGCCTGCACGGCGGGCGGCGCGGTGGACAGCTCGTCGAGGAACAGCAGGCCCCGGCCGGCCCGGACCAGCCGCACGGCCCAGTCCGGCGGGGCCATCGGCACGCCCTGTTCGGCGGGGTCGTCGCCGACGACGGGCAGCCCGGAGAAGTCGGACGGCTCGTGCACGCTGGCGATCACGGTGGTCAGGGGGAGGTCCAGGGAGGCGGCCAACTGGTTCAGGGCGGCGGTCTTGCCGATCCCCGGCTCGCCCCACAGCAGTACGGGCAGGTCGGCGGCGACGGCCAGGGTCAGGGCCTCCAGTTGGACGTCGGGGCGCGGTTCGGTGGAGGTGTCGCGCAGGAGGGTGAGCAGGTCACCGGCGACATCGAGTCGGGAGGGCGCGGAAAGGGCGGAGGAAGACATGGGTGATCACCTGTGTGGGTAAGTGGGCGGGAACGCGAGTCCCCGGGGAGTCAGCCGCGCGTCGCGTGGCGCGGGTGGGAGCGACGGTCGTCGGGGCGGGGGCGAGCCGGGTGGAGCCACCCGGGTGCGGGTCCGCTGAGACCCGACCGGTACAGCCCGTAGGTGATCCGCCGCCGTGCGGCCGCCTCGAGTTCGTCCCGCAGGGGTCCGCCGCGCAGGCGCGCGTCGGGTCCCAGCAGGTTCTCGACGACGGCGAGCGCCCCGGCGATGTCGCCGTGGTCGAGGCGTTCGCGTACGCCCGTGAGGCAGTCCGGCCGCCGGTGTGCCCGGTCGACGGCCTGGAGGCAGGGAAGCGGGGTGCCGGTCAGTTCGGCCAGCAGTTCCTCCCGCCGGATCTCGTCCGGGTCGTGGTCCAGGGGGACCAGTACGCCGTCGACCAGGCCGATCCGGTGCCGTGCTCCGCGGCACTCCACGATGTGGGGCTGCCCGGTCCGCTCCGGTGTCCGGGGCGGACCGGTCGCCGTACGGCCCGGCACCAGCGCGGCGGCCACCAGTGGATGCAGCCGCCCGGCCTCGATCGCGCCGGTGCGGAGCAGGTCGAGGTCGGGCAGGACATGGGTGGCCGCGTCGGGCAGGACGGGCAGTGGGGTGGCGGAGCCGGCGGTGTCGGCGGGCGCGATCCGCGCCTCGGGCGGGGCAGGTCCGTCGCCGTCGTCGGGGAGGGTCAGGAGCAGCCGGTGCGCGGCGCCGATCCGGACGATGAGGGTGCCGGCCGTACGCCCGGCGTCGCGCAGGACGATGCGTGCCTCGTCGGCCCAGCGGTCCACGGCGCAGTGGTGTCCGGGCGGGAGGAGTCCTGGCGGTTCGGGCGGTTCGGGTTCGGCCGTCGGCCGGTCGGCGCCGGAGCGGGCCCGTAGTTCACCGGTTCTGCGGGCGTCCCACAGGTGGCGGTGCAGATCCAGGCGGAACCGGGGCCCGGGACGCGGATGCGGATGGTGCCGGGCGTCGGCGCCGAGCCGGCCGGCGTCCCACAGGGCGAGGCTGATCCGCTGGCCGCCGTCCGCCCAGGCGGGCGGCGTCCGGACCACGAGGTACACCGGGTCCTGACGGCCGTAGCGGGCCAGGGCGACGGTGAGGCCGGGACGCAGCAGTCCGTCGGGGGCGACTCTCGGCATGTGCCAGCGCAGCAGGTCGGGCGCCAAGTGACGTAGATCGGCCCGGACCTGGGCCGCGAGCTCCCGGCCGCGGGTGTGGGCCAGGGGACGGAGACGGAGGTCGACGTCGATACCCGCCGCGGCGCAGGCGCCCGCCCAGTCGCCGACCTGTCGGCGGGCGGTGGCGGTCTCGATCATGGAGGGCGGTACGGCGTACTCCCGTACGCGGCGCCAGAGGGAAAGGCGGGGATTCCCGTTCGCGGTCTGTGAGTGCATCAGCAATCACCTTGCGCGGACGGGACCCCCAATCCGAGAACAGAGTGAGTGGTCATCGCGGCGAGCGTAGCCCGCCGCGCGACGATCTGTCAGGTGCCTTTCGCCGTCAGCGGTAGTAGGCCTCCAGTTCGGCGATCGACGTGAAGGTCTGGGTCCCTCCGCTGCCGCCGGTGATCCGTACGCCGTCGCCGCTGGCGGTGTCGAAGTCGAAGACGTAGGTCCGGTTGGTGCCGGCGGCCGGTGACGTCGGGTAGGACGGGGTCACGCTCTGGCCGGTGACGTCGGTCCAGACTCCGTTACGCCGTACCTGGATCCGGGGAGCGTCGCTGAACCAGCCGCCGTCGCCGAACATCGTGCCGGTGGTGTAGGCGACCCGGTTGACCCGGTACTCGCGCGGCCAGGTGTAGCCCCACCAGCTGGTGGTCTTGCGTTCGTCGTTCCAGTCGTCCTCGTTCTGGGCCTTGTCGCCGTCGTTGTGGACCGCGGTGCCGAAGTGGGTGGCGCGTTCGACGGGCACGGTGCCGTCCTCGCGTGCGAGGTTGCGGGTGGCGTCAGGAGTGTTGTCCGGGGTGGTGGGGACGGCCGGGGTGAGCGAGAGCTTGCGCAGCGAGTAGGTGTAGGCCCAGAAGTCACCGGGCGCGTAACCGCCGCCGCAGGGGCAGACGTTGGACTGCAGCCACATCGACTTGCCGTCGGCGCTGATGTACTTGGACGGGATGGTGGTGGCGTAGCCGCCGTGCTTGGTGTGGGTCCAGGGGTAGCCGCCGAAGTCCTTGGGGGTGAAGTGCTTCCACGGGCCCCAGGGGGTGGGCGCCTCGTAGAACTCGAAGGTGTACTCCGTCCAGGACGTGTAGATGTACCGGTCGAGCGGCTTGTTGTGGACGACGCCGCCCTGGCTGATCCTGCTCAGGTCCCTGACCCGGCCGGGCGTGCCCACGTTCTGGTAGATGCGGCGGTCGTCGTGGAGGACCGGGACCCGCCGGTCGAGGCTGGAGGTCCACTGGGGCCTGCCGCCGCTGTCGCCGGCGTAGAACCGCCAGGTGGAGCGGTCCTGGATCGAGTTCGCGGGGACGCGGGCGAGGTAGAGGTCGGTCGGGTCCGGGTCGGGGTCGAAGGTGTCACGCCAGTTGTGGTCCATGCCGTAGGCGTAGACGTATCCGTCGGGACTGCCGGCGTTGTCCTTGCCGTGGTCCAGGAACATCACCGTGGTGAACTTCTCGTCGGAGAACATCGGGCTGGTCTTGTCCGACGTCCATGTCTCGCCCTTGTCCGTGGACTTGACGATCGTGGCGCTGGGCGCGTGGTCCAGGGTGCCGCGCTTGAGGTCCTGGACGGCGAGGTACAGGTCGCCGTTCACACAGACCATGCCGGTGGGCTTGCGGTAGTACTGGGCGGGGTCGCCCCAGATCCGGCCGACCTCGTCGCCCACGGCCTTCTGGGTGCCGTTCAGGTCGCCGGGCATCCCGCTGATCCTGGCCACGCCGATGTCGTGCCAGGTGTCGGCGAAGCCCACGCCGTCGCCGTACGCCGAGTAGACGTGGTCGTCGTCCGACCAGCAGGACGGCCACAGGTCGCCGTGTTCCTTGTTGTCGCCGATCGCGGGGGCACCGACGGTGGCGCCGGGGGCCACCTCCGCGGTGGAGAAGTAGGTGCTCTCGGGGGCGTTGGCGAGTGCCTTGGCGGCGGGGACCTTCCGGCCGTCGGCCAGGGCGGCGGGCGCGGCGGGGGCGGTCATGGTGGTGACGGCGGCCAGCCCGGTCACCAGGGTGATCAGGACTCTGGTTGTGCACACGGTGTACTCCTCGGCGGATTCCGGTACGTGCGGTGCGGGTCCGCCCGCCGCGCGCGGGGGGCGGGCGGCGGGCGGACCATGGGAAGGGCGGCGCGTCGGGGGACGCCGCCGCTGGGGTCAGAGCGTCACGTCACCGCACAGGTGGACCTCGACGCCGAGTTCGGCGAAGAGGGCGGCCTTGGCGCGCAGCGCCTTGTCGGCGGTGTCCGCGTCGGGCGCGTAGGCGACGTTGAGGTGGTTGGCGCGGTGGCGGGCCATGAACTGGTCACGGGTGACGCCGTGCAGCACCGCGTGCATGATCGGCCACTGGTGGTTGGTGGCGTCGAGCCGGCGCCGGGTCTCCTCCTCCGGCAGCTCGACGGCGCTGGCGCGGCCGAGGTCGACGTGGAGGCGGCCGTCCATCAGGAAGACGCGCGACCAGACGATCTCGCCGGGCTTGGAGACGCCGCTGAGGGTGCCGCCGCCGAGCGGGAAGAACATCGGGGGCTGGCGCATGCTGTACGACTTGTCGTAGCCGCCGTGGTGGGAGGCGGGGACCGAGCCGGAGATCTCGAAGACCCACACGAACCGGCCGTCGTACTCCTCGCCCCAGCGGATGTCGTGCAGCGTGGTGGCCGGGTCCAGGCCCATGGCCGTCCAGATGCGGTTGGTGACGAGGGAGTCGACGGCGACGCCCTCGTCGACCTCGTTGAAGTGCGGCAGCGGAGCGCCGGCGTAGAGCTCGCGGGAGCCGTCCCGGCTGTGTACGGGCGGACGCTGCACGTTGTTGAGCAGGCCCTCGGCGAGGTCGCTGGCCGGGACGGTGTCCTTGAGGCCCTGCTGGTACTGGATGCCGACCGCGTCGAGTCCGAAGTCGTCGGAGATGCGCAGCGCGGCGATGTACATCTTGAACTGGCTGAGCAGTTGGGCGTCGGTGAGTTCGGTGGCCTCGTCGGTGCCGGTGTGGAAGGTCATGCCGGCGTCGTCGAGCCAGGCGCGGACGGCCTGGGCCTCGGCGTCGGAGACCTTGTTCATCTCGGCGACGAGGGCGCTCTGCGAGAGACGCTCCTTGTATATGCCCAGGGGGTTGAGGAGTTCGTCGTCGATGATGGCGTTGTACATGCCCATGCAGCCCTCGTCGAAGACGCCGATGATCGCCTTCTCCTCGCGCAGCTGCCGGGCGAGGGCGGTGCCGAGTTCGGTCTCGGCGTCCTTCGCCAGCGGCGGCAGCGGGCGGACGTGGCTCTGGTCGTGGGTGAGGGTGCCCGTCTCCAGCCAGGTGCGCAGGCCCTCGCGCGCCCAGTCGTCGGTGAAGTCGGGGCTCCACAGGACCGAGTAGTCGCGGCCCGCCTTGGTGAGGCTGCCGGCCAGGTTCAGCAGGCCGACCAGGCCCGGGAACTCGCCGCTCCAGTTGGCGACGACCAGGATCGGACCCTCGTGGCTGCGCAGGCCGGCGAGGACGTGGTGGCTGTACTGCCAGACGGCCTCGACGACGATCAGCGGGGCGTCCTTGGGGATGTTCTTGAAGACCTCGATGCCGGCGCGCTGGCTGTCGATGAATCCGTGCCCCTTGGCCTGGTCGACGGGGTGGCCGCGGCGGACCGTCCACCCCAGGTCGGTGACGGCCGCGGCGAGGTCGCTCTCCAGTTTCTCCTGGGTGGGCCAGCAGGTGGTGTTGGCGGCGGGGCGGAGATCGCCGCTGGCGACGGTGTGGACGGTGTTCGGCTCGGCGGCCGGCGGCCGGTGGAGCTCGGGCAGGGTGTACGCGGTCATGCGTTCTCCGTTGGTAGTGCGTCCGGCCCGGGGTGCGGGCGGAGGGTCTTGCGGTCGGTGGTCGGTGTCCGGTCGCCGTGTCGGCGCACGGGGAGGTGGGCGCCGCTGCCGTCGGCGGCCTCGCGGCCGGGTGTCAGCGGTCCTGGAAGGACGCCAGGGCGTGCACCGTCGCCATCGTGTCCGGGTACAGGCGGCGGTACAGGGCGTACAGCTCGTCGTAGCGTCCGGTGTGCTCCGCGCGGGGGGTGACCGTCTCGCGCACCGGGTTCCAGTCGTCGATGGAGACGTCCGCGACGAGCTGCGCGGCCAGCAGTGCGCCGCCGTAGCTCGCGCCGATGGTGATGGTGCGCAGTTCCTGGGGGCGGCCGGTGATGTCGGAGACGATCTGGGTCCACAGCGCGCCCTGGGTGCCGCCGCCCACGGCGACCACGCGGCGGATGTCGCCGCCGGCCGCCTCGATGCCCTCGATGTTGTGGCGGACGCCGAAACCGGTGGCCTCCAGGGCGGCCCGGTAGAGGTCGCCGCGGGTGTGGGAGAGGGTCAGTCCGGCGATCACTCCGCGGGCGTCGGGGTCCATGATCGGGGTGCGTTCGCCGGAGAAGTAGGGGAGCATCAGCAGTCCGTTGGCGCCGGGTCCGGACTCGGTCGCGAGGCGGGTGAGCTCGGTGTGGTCGGCGCCGGTGAACAGGTCGCGCAGCCAGTTGGTGACGGCGCCGGAGGTGGCCATGCCGCCGGCCAGGTTGCGGGTGCCGGGCAGCGCGCCGACGGTGCCCCACAGGGACGGGCTGGTGAGCGGCTCGGGCACCGTGTGGATGAGGAACATGGTGGTGCCATACATGAGCATCAGGTCACCAATATGCTGAGCGCCCACGCTGAGGGCCTCGGCCCAGGCGTCGATGGTGCCGGTGGTGACGGGGATGCCGGCCGGCAGTCCGGTCTCGCGGGCCGCCTCGGCGGTGAGCACGCCGGCCGTCTCGCCGGACCAGCGCAGCGGTGGCAGGTCGATGCCGGGCGCCACCTCGGCGGCCCAGGGGGCGTACCAGTCGCCCGCGTGGGTGTCGTACAGCGGGGTGCACTGGCTGGCCGAGTGGTGGTCCAGGACGTAGGCCCCGGTGAGTTTCCGGACCAGCCAGGAGCTGGGCATGTAGAGGCGGCGGGCCCGCGCGTAGAGCCCGGGTTCCTCCTCGGCGATCCAGGCGATCTTGGGGCCCGCGGCCTGGGTGGTCAGGGCGGAGCCGCAGCGGCGGATGATCTCGTCGGCGCCGAGCCGCTTCTCGAGGTGGTGGATCTGCGCGACGGAGCGGGTGTCCACGCCGTAGAGGACGGCCGGCCGCAGCGGGGTGTCGTGCTCGTCGGTCAGCAGGACGCAGGGGCCCATGCCGCTGACGCCGACGGCGACCACCGTGGCGTCACCGGCGGCGGTCAGCTCCCGGGCGAGCTCGGTGAACTCGCGCCACCAGACCGAGGCGTCCATCTCGAAGCGGCCGGGTCCGGGCCTTTCGGGAGTGTGCTCCCGTACGGCGGAACGGATCAGCGTGCCGTCGAGGCCGACGAGGACGCCCTTGCTGCTCGAGGTGCCGATGTCCACACCGATGACTGCGTTGCGAGGCATGACCCGCACGGTTGCAGAAATCGATTTCAGCGTCAAGAGGCCATGTGCGAGCGGTCACTCTCCTGGAGAAAGGCACGTCAGGCGGGCGAAGGGGGATGGGGAAACGACCAGCCGTCTCACCTCTTGACACCCCCTGGGACCCGCTCTACGTTTCGGTGAAATGGATTTCAGAGGTGCTCGGACCAGCCGGTCCGGCGGCGCCTCGACCGAGCGCCACCATGCCCCGGGGCGTCCGGCGCACCGTAACCCCACCACTTGAGGCAAGACACGATGACGACCTTTGGACTCGACGGCATCTCGCGCAGGTCGCGTGCCGTGAGCCGTTCCATCAGCGCCGAGAACTTCACCGGCGTCAAGTCCGGCGGCGGCCGTGCCACCGAGGGCACCGGAGCGGTCGCGGCGAGCCGGCTGGGACCGGGCTGGAAGATCTCCCCCAGCATCGACATCGCCGCCGGCGAGACGGCGGTGCTCGCGGACATCGACGGCCCCGGCACCATCCGCCATCTGTGGTGCACCACCGACCCGCACCGGGCGTGGCGCGGCACCCTGCTGCGGATGTACTGGGAGGGCGAGGAGACCCCGGCCGTCGAGGTCCCGCTCGGCGACTTCTTCTGCAACGGCTGGAACACCTTCAGCCAGGTGTCGTCCGTGCCGGTCGCGGCCAACCCCAACGGCGGTTTCAACGCGTACTGGCCGATGCCGTTCCGCCGCAAGGCGCGCATCACGCTGGAGAACCTGACCGCCGAGAAGGTCACGCTCTATTACCAGGTGGACTACGAACTGGACGAGGTCGGCGACGACGCCTCGTACTTCCACGCCCAGTGGCGGCGCAGCCACCCGGTGCCGTTCGGCGAGGTGCACACGCTGCTCGACGGCGTCACCGGCGCCGGCTCCTACGTCGGCACGTACATGGCGTGGGGCGTCAACAGCCCGGGCTGGTGGGGCGAGGGCGAGCTGAAGTTCTACCTCGACGGCGACGACGAGTTCCCGACGATCTGCGGCACCGGCACCGAGGACTACTTCGGCGGCGCCTGGAACTTCGACGTCCCCGGCCAGGGATACACCGCGTACACCACGCCGTACCTCGGCCTGAACCAGATCCTGCGCCCCGACGGGCTGTACGGCAGCCAGCAGCGGTTCGGGATGTACCGCTGGCACGTCCTGGACCCGATCCGCTTCTCCGAGGACCTCCGCGTCACCGTGCAGAGCCTCGGCATCGGCCCCGGCCAGGGCAACGGCCTGCCGCACCGCTACCGGCACACCAGCGACGACATCGCCAGCACCTCGCTGTTCTACCTGGACGCCCCGAGCTCCGCGTCCCTCCCGGCCACGCCGGACCTGCTCACGCTCGAAGTCGACTGACCGTCCCCGTACGGCACGTCGTCCACGGACGGCCGGCGACAGCCGCCGGTCACCGCGGATCCGCCCGCCGGATGCGCCGGCCCTCCGCACACGAGGGCCGGCCACCCACGGCCCGCCCCCCAGGATCCGCTCCCACATGGCCCTATAACACTCCGACAGGAGCGCACGCATGCTCCAGCACGGCAACGAAGCCGGGCACCCGGCCACCTCCCCCGGCGTCCCGCGCCGCCGCGTCCTCACCGCCATGGCGGGTGCGGGAGCCGCGGTGGCGTCCCCGGCACTGCTCACCGGTTGCGGCACCGCACAGGCGAAGGGGGGCAACCTCCAGTTCTGGAACTTCTACGGACCCCAGCGCTCGCCCGACCCGGCGATCAACGCGCAGTCCAAGTGGTTCGTCGACATGGTCGACCGGTGGAACGCCACCCACAAGCAGCAGATCGACCTCGTGTACCTGCCGCAGCCCACCTATCTCAACGGGTTCAAGCTGCCGTCCGCCTTCGCCACCGGCGAGGGCCCGGACATCTTCATGCTCTCCCCCGGCGACTTCCTGCGCTACTACAACGGCGGCGTCCTGGAAGACCTCACTCCGCACATGGAGCAGGCCGCCATCGACGACTTCGGCTCCGCGCTGGACAGCCGCAAGGTCGACGGCAAGGTCTACGCCCTCCCCATGGAGATCGAGCCGCTGGCGATGTTCTACTCCCGGAGCATCTGGGAGAAGGCCGGACTGTCCGAGGCCGACATCCCCACCACCTGGGACCAGATGCTCGACATCGGCGACAAGCTGCGGTCGAGGACCACGGCCGGCCTGGTCTTCGAGACCAACCCCGGCTACTACCAGAACTTCACCTGGTACCCGTGGATGTGGCAGGGCGGCGGCGACGTGCTGGACGCCCAGGGCAACGTCGCCTTCGACTCCAAGGCCACCCGGCGGGCCCTGTCGTTCTGGCAGGACGCCGTGCGCCACGGCATCACGCCCCGCACCCTGCCCGCGGCCGGTGACGTGATCGGCGGTTTCAAGGCCGGCAACGTCGCCATGTGGCAGCAGGGCATCTGGCAGGTCTCCAGCTTCAAGGCGTTCGCCCCCGACTACGAGTACGGCGTGTTCAAGCTCCCCGTGCCCGACGGCGGCGAGTACGTCACCACGCTGGGCGGCTGGTCGTTCTGCGCCAACGCCCAGGGGCGCAACCCCGAGGCGGCGGCCGAGTTCTGCGTCTGGGCGCTGGGGTCGATGAAGGACGACTCCATCGACCGGATGGTCGACTGGTGCACCGGCGCCAAGTCCGATGTGGCGCCCCGCGCCACGGCCCTGGAGCGGGGCGCCGCCAAGGGCGGCTACGACTCCGAGATCATGAGGAAGTTCAAGGACGAGATCTTCCCGGGCGGCCGCGCCGAGCCGCGCTATCCCCCGGTGGTCTACAAGGCGATCTCCGACGCCATCCAGGGCACCATGCTGGCCGGCCACGGCGTCGACGGCGCCGCGGAACGGGCGGCCCGGTCCATCGAGGCCTACACCAAGAGCTACAAGGGGGCGAGCCTGATATGAGCAGCGTCGCCGCACAGGACCGACGGTCCGCCGCCACGGCCCCGGCGGAGGCACCGGCCTCCTCCCCCGGGCGGAGACTGAGCCGCAAGCACCGCGAGTGGCTGGCCGCCGGCCTGTTCCTCGCCCCCGACGCCCTCGGGCTGCTGGTCTTCGTCGCCGTCCCGATGGTGCTGTCCATCGTCCTGAGCTTCTTCCAGGTCAGCGGCTTCGGCAGCTACGAGTGGATCGGGCTCGGCAACTACGAGCGGATGATGAACGACCCGCTCTTCTGGGACTCCATGAAGATCACCGGCCTGTACGTGGTGATCCTCGTCCCCGTGCTGTTCTGCGTGAGCCTCGCCCTGGGACTGCTGGTCAAGCAGAAGCTGCCCGGCATGGGCGTGTACCGCACCGTGCTCTTCCTGCCGTACGTCATCAGCCTCGTGGTGGTCGGCGTGCTGTGGAAGTTCCTGCTCGACGAGCAGACCGGCGCGGTCAACCGGGCCATGCGGGCGGCCGGCTTCGACGGCGAGTCCTGGCTCGGCAGCCCGTCCCTCGCCCTCGCCTGCGTCATCGCCGTCATGGTGTGGGTGATGATGGGCTACTACATGATCATCTTCCTGGCGGGTCTGCAGGAGATCCCCAAGGAGTACTACGAGGCCGCGAAGCTCGACGGCTCGGGCCCGTGGACCACGTTCCGCACCATCACCTGGCCGCTGCTCCGTCCGACCAGCTTCTTCGTGCTGCTGATGTCGACGGTCGCCGCCATCACCGGCGGTCTCGACCTGATCTTCGTCCTGACCAACGGCGGTCCCGCCAACGGCACCTCGCTGGCGATCTTCTACATCTACCAGCAGGCCTTCGGATTCGGTGAGTACGGCTACGCGTCGGCCATGGGCTCGTTCCTGGTGCTGATCATGGTCGCCGTCTCCGCGGTCGTCTTCAAGTTCACGAGAGGCGGGAGGTTCGACGATGGCGAGTGACACCACGGCGGCCCGGTCCACCACACCGGCCGGCCGGCGCCGGCCGCTCTCCTCCCGCACGGGACTGACGGTTCTCGCCGTCGTCGTGTCGCTGATCAGCCTCTTCCCGGTGCTGTGGATGCTCACGTCGTCCTTCAAGACGCGGGAGACCGTCACCGACGGCAAGCTGATCCCCACGGACTTCACCTTCGACAACTTCGTGTACGTCTTCACGGAGGTGCCGTTCGCCCGCTACCTGTGGAACAGCTTCTTCACCTCCGCGGTGATCACCGTGGTGGCGCTGTTCTTCCACTCGATGGCCGCGTACGCGCTGGCCCGGCTGCGCTTCCCGGGCCGCGAGAAGGTGTTCGGCGCGATCTTCGCGACTCTGCTGGTCACGGCGCCCGTGGTGCTGATCCCGCTGTTCCTGGTCGTGCGTGAGCTGGGCATGCTGGACAGCTACGCCGGCCTGATCATCCCGGCGATCTTCAACGCCTTCGGCATCTTCCTGCTCCGCCAGTTCTACCTGGGGCTGCCGAAGGAGCTGGAGGAGGCGGCGGTGATCGACGGATGCGGTCACTGGCGGGTCTACTGGAACATCGTGCTGCCGATGTCCCGGCCGATCCTCTCGGCGCTGGCGATCTTCTTCTTCCTCGCCAACTGGAACGCCTTCGTCTGGCCGCTGGTCGCCACCAGCGACCAGGACCTGACGGTGGTCCAGCTCGGTATCGCCTCGTTCCAGACGCAGTACACCTCCAACTGGAACTACATCCTGGCGGCGGCGACGATCGCGGCGCTCCCGATGCTGATCCTGTTCTTCGCCTTCCAGCGACAGATCGTGGAATCCGTCAAGACGTCCGGCCTGAAGTAACCCCGGCCGCCGTCTCCGCGCCCACCCGCACGAACGGCGCCGCACCGGACGAATGACGTCCGGTGCGGCGCCGGTGCGTTCGGCGGCGGGCCGGTCAGCTCGTCGGCGGCCCCGCCGTACTCTCGCGGACCTGAAGGGTCGTGCGCAGAACGACCGTCTGGAGCGGAGACGCGCTCCCCTCCATCCGCTGCAGCAGCAGATCCGCCGCGGTGCGTCCGAGTTCGTACGAGGGAAGCTCCACGGCGGTCAGCGAGGGACGGACCAGTGACGCCCACGGCACGTCGCCGAACGACAGGACGCCGACGCCGGGCGGGGTCCGGCCGACCTCGCCGAGGGCGTCCAGGACACCGATGGTCATGAGGTTGTTGGCGACGAACACCGCGTCGGGCGGCTCGGGCAGGGCCAGCAGATCGCACATCGCGGCGCGGCCCCCCTCCACCCGGAAGTCGGCGTGCCGTACGTAGGCGTCGTCGCCCGCCACTCCCTCCTCCCGCGCGGAGTGCAGGGCGGCGCGGTAGCCGGCCAGGCGCTCCTCGGAGGTCGAGGCGCCGGCGGGGCCGGTGATGCAGGCGATCCTGCGGTAGCCGGCCCGGACGAGATGGCGGGTGGCCACCTCACCGCCGTGCCGGTCGTCCACCCTGACCGCGTCCACCTCGGCGTCGCGGGGCCGCCGGTCGACGGCGACCACGGGCACGCCCCGGGCGGTCAGCGGGCCGAGGTCCGTCTCGTCCCGGGACGCCGCCGCCACGATCACGCCGGCCATCTGCTCGCCGAGCGCGACCTCGAGGTAGCGGCGTTCCTTGTCGGTGTCCTCGTCGGAGTTGCACAGGACGACCGACAGGCTGGTGCGCTGTGCGGCGTCCTCGACGCCCCGGGCGAGCGAGGTGAAGAACGGGTTCTCGATGTCCGGGATGATCAGGGCGATCACGCTGGACCGCTGCTTGCGCAGCGACCTGGCGACCCGGTTGGGCGCGAAGCCGAGGGCCGCGGCGGCCTCCTGAACGGACTGGGCACGTGCCGGTGTGACATTGCCGCCGTTGAAGACTCGCGAGACCGTGGCCGGGGACACTCCGGCGGCTCGCGCCACATCATGGATCGTCACCACCTGCGTACGCATCCTTTCACCGTCTGTGGCTCTCACCCTACCTTGCCGTTGAAAAGGATTTCATCCCTTGATTCGGGGGGCGTGATCGGGACGCGCGCGTCCCGGAGACCACGGTTCACCGGCCGGCACGCGGCGCGGCCCGCGCCGACCGGTCCGACCGCCGGTCGCCGCCGGCCCCGTCGGGCGGGCGGCGACCGGCGGTCGGTACGTCGGGGCCTACCGGCGGCTGCGCACCAGCACGTACAGGAAGTACGGCGTTCCGATCACGGCCGTCATCAGGCCGGCGCCCAGCTGGGCGGGGGCGATCACGGTGCGGCCCAACAGGTCGGCCGTGCACACCAGTACGGCGCCGAGCAGCAGCGCGACCGGCAGGACGCGGGTGTGCCGCCGCCCGACGAGGGCGCGCGCCGCGTGCGGGGCGACCAGGCCGACGAAGCCGATGGTGCCCGCGGCGGCCACGGCTGCGGCGGTGAGCAGCACGCTCAGCACGAGGAAGCCCAGCCTCCCGCGCGCCAGGTCGAGTCCGAGGAGCCGGGGGGTGTCCTCGTCGAGGGAGACCAGGTCGAGTTCCCGGTGCCGTACGCCGGCCACCGCGACACCGACGGCGAGGACGGCCGCGAGGGGGAGGACGTCGGGCATGGTCCGGCCGTACGTGGAGCCCGACAGCCAGGTGAGGGCCTTGGTCGCGTTGAACGGGTCGGTGAGCACGATCAGCAGGCTGATCAGGGCCGTCGTCGCGGTCGCGGTGCCGATTCCGACGAGTACCAGCCGGTTCTGCTGGTAGCCCCCGCGTGCGGCGAGGCCGAACACGACGACCGCGGTGACCGCGGATCCCGCGAAGGCCGCCCCGGCGACGCCCCACCCCCCGACGACGGGAACCGTCGTCACCAGGATCACCGCGCCGAGCGCGCCACCGCCGGAGACGCCCAGGACGGCGGGTTCCGCCAGCGGGTTGCGGGTGACGGCCTGCACCAGGGTTCCGGCCAGCGCGAGCGCCGCCCCGGCGAGGAGCGCGGCGAACACCCGGGGCATACGGGTGTCCAGCACGAAGGAGACGGTCCTGCCCGCCCTGCCCTGCGCCCAGTTGACCACGTCGCCCAGCAGCAGCTTGCTGTCGCCCAGCAGGACGGCGGCGATCGTGACGCCGACCAGGACGACCGTCAGCACGGTGAGCGTGGTGAGGAAGACGGCGCGGCTGCGGATGCGCAGCTTGTCCGGCGCGGCGACGCCGGCGGTGTCGCGGAGCCGGGCCGCCATCACCACCAGGAACGTCGCGCCGACGAGGCTGGTGACCACGCCGGTGGGGACGGCGACCGCGGTGTCCGCGTCGACGAACGTCCGCAGCAGCACGTCCGCCCCGAGCACCAGCGCGGCGCCGACGAGGCCCGCGACCGGCACGCCCGCCCGCAGCAGCCGCAGTCCCCGGACGCGGCGGGCGAGCGGGCGGGCGAGGGCCGGGGCGCACAGGCCGACGAAGCCGATCGGGCCGGCCAGGGTGACGGCCGCCGCGGAGAGCAGGGTCGCCAGGACGACGGCCGTGACGCGGGTGGCCCGCACCGGGACGCCGAGTCCGCGGGCCGCGTCGTCGCCGAGGGCGAGGGCGTCGACCCGGCGGGCGATGAGCAGCAGGCCGGCGAGTCCGACGACGGCGACGGGCAGCATCTGCAGGACACCGTCGAAGCCGTTCTGGCCGATGTTGCCCTGGTTCCACTGGTAGAGGCCCTCGGTCTGCTGCGGGAACAGCAGGAGCAGCCCCTCGGTGACGGCGGTGAGCCCGAGGGCGAGCGCGGTGCCGGCGAGCACCAGCCGTACGGTGCCCGCGCCGAGCCCCGACAGTCCGAGGACGACGGCCGCCGCCGCGAGCCCGCCGGCGAAGGCGACGCCCGAGGAGGCGAGCAGCGGCAGGGACACTCCGGTGACGGCGGCGATGCCGAGGGCGAAGTAGGAGCCCGCGTTGACGGCGAGGGTGTCCGGGGAGGCCAGGACGTTGCGGCTGACGGCCTGCAGGGCGACGCCGGCCATGCCGAGGGCCGCGCCCACGAGGAGCCCGGCGGTCATGCGGGGCAGCCGTGAGGCGATGACGACGGACGCGTCGGCCGGGTCGGCCCGTCCGGTGAGGGCCTTGAGGACCTCGGCCGGGCCGACCGCGGCGGTGCCCTGGGTGATGTCGACGACGGCGAGGGCCGCGACCAGGAGCACGAGCGCGGTCGTCACCGCGGCCGCGCCCGTCCGGGACGACACCGTCGCCGGACGGGCGGTGGGAGTGGTGGCGGTGACGGCCATCGCGCTACTTCGTCAGCGAGGCGACGAGGGCGTCGGCGTACGCCTCCATCGAGCCGGTGCCGCCGAACATCCAGATGCCGTCGTCCAGCCGGTGGACGTCACCGGACTTCACGAACGGCAGCGACTTCCACACGGAGTTGTCGGCGAGCTCCTTGCCGAACGGGTCGCTGCTGGCGTCGTCCTTGTTGCCGATGTAGGCGAAGTGGACCTCGCCCAGGTCGGTCAGCCCCTCGACGTCGGTGGAGGCCAGGCCGTAGGCCTCGTCGCCCTTCAGCTTCCAGGCGTTCTTCAGGCCGAGCCGCTCGTTGACGGCGCCGATCAGCGAACCGGAGGTGTAGGGGCGGACGGAGACCTGGTTGGAGGCGACGTAGCCGTCGGCGAAGGCGATCCCCGCGCCGTCCAGGCCGGCGTCGGCGAGGGCCTTCTGTCCCTCGGCGAGCTTGGCGTCGAAGTCCTTCTTCAGCGTGGCCGCGCGCTCGGTGGTGCCGGTGGCCTCGGCGATGAGGTCGAGGTTCTTCAGCATCTGCCCGATCGGGTCGGCGGCGTCGGCGGACTTCACCTCCAGGACCGGGGCGACCTTGCGCAACTGCTTGACGGCGTCGGGCTGCAGGTCGGTGGTGGCGACGATGAGGTCGGGCTTGAGCGAGGCGATGGTGTCCATGCTGGGCTCGCCACGGGTGCCGATGTCCTTGGGCTCGTTCTTGAGCGGAACCGCGGTGTCCCAGGTCTTGTAGCCCTTGACGTCGGCGACGCCCACCGGGTCGACGCCGAGGGAGACCAGGTGCTCGACGACGTTCCACTCGGTGCCGACGACCTTCTTGGCGGGGCCGTCGAGTTCCACCTTCGCGCCGGTGGCGTCGGTGAGGGTGATGGCCTGCGCGGACTCCTTGGCGCCGGCGTCGTCGGCGGCGGGTTCGGTGGTGCCGCAGGCCGCCAGCAGGAGGGTGGCGGCGGTGGCCAGGGGCGCGGTGAGCAGGAGGCGTCTCATGAGGTGGTGCCGAGCCTTTCGCTTCGGGTGTGGTGACGGCCGATGGCGCGGGTGCGCAGCCGGCCGGTGAGGGGGTCGGTGTCGACCTCGATCCGGATGCCGTAGACCTCGGTCAGGCGCTCCGGGGTGAGGACGTCCTCGGGCGGGCCCTCGGCGACGACGCGTCCGGCCGCGAGGAGCACGATCCGGTCGGCGACGGCCGCCGCCTGGTCGAGGTCGTGCAGGACGACGCCGACGGCGATGCCGTGTTCGTCGGCGAGGTCGCGCATGAGGTCGAGGAGTTCGACCTGGTAGCGCAGGTCGAGGTAGGTGGTGGGTTCGTCGAGGAGGAGGACGCCGGTCTCCTGGGCGAGGCAGCCGGCCAGCCACACGCGCTGGAGCTGTCCTCCGGAGAGGTGTTCGGCTCCGCGGTCGGCGAGTTCGGCGACGCCGGTGAGGGCGAGGGCGCGGTCCACGGCGGCGCGGCCGCCGGGGTCCGTGCCGCCCCATCGGCCGCGGTGCGGGTAGCGGCCGAACTCGACGACGTCCCGCACGCTGAGACCGCTGGGGGTGGGGCGTCCCTGGAGCAGCAGGGCGACGCGGCGGGAGAACTCCCGGGGGCCGAGGGCCAGCGCGTCGGTGCCGGCGTCGATCGTGAGCGTGGCGGTCCGCGGCCGTTGCAGCCGGGCGACGGTGCGCAGCAGGGTCGACTTGCCGCTGCCGTTCGGGCCCACCAGGACGGTCACTTCGCCGGGGCGCAGGGTCAGCGCCGCGTCGTGCACGACGTCGGCGCCGTCGTACGCCACGGTCACATCGGTGGCCGACAGTTGATGGCCGCGCGGGCCCAGGGCCGCCTCTTCAGCAGGAATCACGTGGCAAGGTTAGCCTACCCTTAATTCCCGTTATCAGGGGGTGACCTGGGAGAAAGCCGGAACGGGTTGGTGCCGGGCCGTCAGAAGGCGTAGCGGATATCGAGCCACGGTGTGTGCCGGGTGGCCAGTTCCCGCAGGTCCGCGAGGGCGCGGCGCTTGATGTCGGCGCGGTAGCGGAGGTTGAGGGCACCGTTCTGGGAGCGTTTGGTCTCCTGCGCGGCGGGCCGCCACAGCACGTCCTCGCCGCGCGGGTGCCAGCGGAGGTTGACCTCGTGCAGGTCCGCGTTGTGGGTGAGCGTGATGACTTCGGCGCGGGCCTGCCGCTTCACGCGCTCGGGCAGTACGTCGTCCATGTGCCGCAGCAGTCCGGCCCAGGCGTCCTGCCAGCCGGGGCGGACGACGACGGGTGAGAGGTTGAAGTGCACCTCGTACCCGGCGTCGAGGAAGTCCGCGGCGGCGGCGATCCGCCGGTCGACCGGGCTGGTGCGCAGGTCCAGCAGGCGTGAGTCGTCGGCCGGCATCACCGAGAACCGGATACGGGTACGGCCGCGCGGGTCGAGCTCCAGCAGGTCGGGGTTGACGAACTTGGTCGCGAAGGACGCCTTCGCGGTGGGCCAGTCGCGGAAGGCGCGCACCAGGTCGGCGGTGTTGTCGCAGACGAGGGCGTCGACGGAGCAGTCGCCGTTCTCCCCGATGTCGTACACCCATGCCTCGGGATCGCACTGGTTGGGCTCCGGTTTGGTGCCCTGGGCGGCGACGTGGCGGCCGAGGTGGGCGATGATCCGGTCGATGTTGGTGAAGAGGGTGATCGGGTTGGCGAAGCCCTTGCGGCGGGGGACGTAGCAGTACACGCAGGACAGGGCGCAGCCGTTGGACGGGCCGGGGGCGATCCAGTCGGCGGAGCGGCCGTTGGGGCGGGTGGTGAGCGTCTTCTTCACGCCCAGGACGAGGGTCTCGCGCTTGATCCGCATCCAGCGGTCGGCGCTGCCCTCGTTGCCGTGCAGCTCGGGGATGCGCCAGTGGGAGTCCGTCTCGATCAGCCGGGCCCCGGGGAACCGGGCGAGGATCTGCCGCCCGCGGGGCGAGGCGGCGGCGGCCGGTTCGGCGTGGATCTCCCGGATCGCGAGAAGCCGGCGCGCCTGCGCGGAGTCCCGGAAGGCGGAAGCGGACGCCGCCGGCCCTGCCGCCGGTGCCGCCGGCAGCTCGTCGAGACCGAAGAGGGGCTCCTGGGAGCCGGGGGACGAGGACGGGTGGTGGCGCATGTGCGGGTCGGCTTCTCGGGCGCGGAGACGATACGGAACGCCCGCCTGCCGGGTTCCGTGGAATCCGGCAGGTGAGGGCCGTCCTCCCCACTGTACGGCGACGGAGCCGGCACCCCACCACCGAGCAGGCCACGGGAACACCGGCGTCCCCCGCGACCGCCGTGGGCAGCCGCCCCGCAGGGCGGAACGGCTGGGCACGGCCTGTGGCGCCGGTGCGCTTTCGGACCGGGTTGACGGGTGCTCCCGTCGTGGCCGGGTGTCAGGCCCGGGTCGTGAAGCGTTCCCAGACCCGGTGTGAGGCCAGCAGTTCACGGATCTCGCCGAGGACGGCGGGGCCGGAGTCGGCGACCACGATGCCGGGGGCGTCGGTGGGGACGCCGGACGCTTCGAGGGCGGCTTCGCCGCCCGCCCACGCGCCGATCGCCTTGCCGTGCCGGAACGCCTCGGTCAGCAGCAGCCCGATCCGCGGATCGATCGCCGTCCGCTGCGCGGCGGAGGCCGCGCCCTTGCCGTCGCGCACGCCTGCCGTGTCGTCGCCCATGGCCGGCACCCCGGCCAGCAGTACGGCGTCGAACTCGACGGAACGCGCGGTGACATAGCTGCGCTGGACCGTCAGGGCCGAGTCGCCCGAGCCGAGCGTGCCGCCGGTCGGCGCCACGATCAGCGGGACCATGCCCGCCTCGAGCACCGCGTCGCGTACCGCGTGGACGCCGTCGAGGTCGCCGTCCGGGCCGGCGACGACGCCGATGACACGGCCGTCCACCGGCCAGGTCCGCCCGATCTGCGAGAGGGCCGGGCTCGGTTCGACGTCGGCGAGCGGCACGGTGGGCTCCGGCGCGGGCAGGCCGAGCCCCTCGGCGACACCGGCGCACAGCTCGGGGTCGATGTTGGCGAGGACCTGCAAGGTCCGTTCCCTGATGGCCTGTTCGTAACACTTGCCCAGCTCGAAGGTGTAGGCGCCGATGATGTGCTCGCGCTCCACCGGGCTCATGCTCAGCCAGAACCGGCGGGGCTGGCTGAAGTGGTCCGCGAACGACTCCGGCGCCTCGCGCACCTTCGACGCCTCCGGGATGCGCACCGGCGCCTCGATGAACGCGCTCGTGTCCGCGCCCGCGGTGAACGGGCAGCCGCCGTCGAGGGAGTTGGGCCGGTAGGGGGCCACCCCCCGGTGCACGGCCGTCTGGTGCATGCCGTCGCGCAGCATGTCGTTGACCGGTGCCTGCGGCCGGTTGATCGGCAGTTGCGGGAAGTTGGGGCCGCCCAGGCGCGTGATCTGGGTGTCCAGGTACGAGAACAGCCGTCCCGCGAGCAGCGGGTCGTCGGTGACGTCGATGCCGGGCACGAGGTGACCGACATGGAAGGCGACCTGCTCCGTCTCGGCGAAGAAGTTGGACGGGTTCCGGTTGAGGGTCATCAGCCCGACCGGCTGCACCGGGGCGATCTCCTCGGGCACGATGTTCGTCGGGTCCAGCAGGTCGATGCCCTCGAAGGTCTGCTCCGGGGTGTCGGGGAAGGTCTGGATGCCCAGTTCCCACTGCGGGTAGGCGCCCGCCTCGATGGCGTCGGCGAGGTCCCGCCGGTGGAAGTCCGGGTCGACGCCGTTGATCGTCTGCGCCTCGTCCCACACCAGGGAGTGCACGCCCAGCTTGGGCTTCCAGTGGAACTTCACCAGTGTCGTGGCGCCCTCGGCGTTCACCAGCCGGAAGGTGTGGACGCCGAAGCCCTCCATCATCCGGAAGGAGCGCGGGATGCCGCGGTCGCCCATGAAGAAGATGGTGTGGTGGGTCGCCTCGGTGTGCAGGGAGACGAAGTCCCAGAAGGTGTCGTGCGCGCTCTGCGCCTGGGGGATCTCCCTGTCGGGGTGCGGCTTCGCGGCGTGGACGACGTCGGGGAACTTGATGGCGTCCTGGATGAAGAAGACCGGGATGTTGTTGCCCACCAGGTCGAAGACGCCCTCACTGGTGTAGAACTTCGTGGCGAAGCCGCGGGTGTCGCGCACGGTGTCGGCGGACCCGCGTGAGCCGACCACGGTGGAGAACCGTACGAACACCGGCGTCTCGACGTCCGCGGCGAGGAACCCCGCCTTGGTCACGGAGGCCGCCGTGCCGTAGCTCTGGAAGACCCCGTGCGCGCCCGCGCCGCGGGCGTGGACCACGCGCTCCGGGATGCGCTCGTGGTCGAAGTGCATGACCTTCTCGCGCAGATGGTGGTCCTGGAGCAGTACGGGGCCGCGCGGACCCGCCTTGAGCGAGTGGTCGGTGTCGTACAGCCGGGTGCCCTGCGCGTTGGTCAGATAGCTCCCGGACTGCGCCACCCTGGCCTGGTCGGCGCCGGTGGGCTGGCCGGTGGGTGACACGGTGGCCGGGCCGCTCTGGTCCGGCTTCGGCGGCAGCGGCTCGCGGGGCTCGGTCGGCTCGGCCACGGACGGCGGCCGGGAGCCCGGCCGTCCGGGAACGCCGTCGGCCGGGGCCGATCCGTCGTCCTGCAGCTTTTCGGCGATCTTCTTCGCCGCCCGCTTGACGGGGTTGGCCTCGCTCATGGGGTGACACTCCTCCGCTTCAGACCGGCCACGGACGGGGTGGCCGTGCGTTCAGTTGCCGACTGCGGGCGATCCAGGAGAACAAAGCGCTCGAAAAGGGCATCGGGTGCCGTCAACGTCTCACGGCGGGCACGCCCTCGCAGCGGGCACCCGCCGTTGGGGTGAAGCCCCCGCCCCGGAACGCCGCGCCCCGCGCCTCGGCACACCCGCACTTCCCCTCCGCTCTCCCCCGCCGGATCCGACCGCCCAGCCCGCGTACCCCCGGCCCGGCGGTCAAGGCATGCGGATCCGGCCCGGCGTGCCGCCCCACCGACGGGCACCCGCTCACCAATTCCCGTCCGAGGGCTTGCCCGCGTCATGTCTCACCACTTAAATCAAACCCTGAACTAAGCGGTCGCGGGGCCGTGTTCAGTCCTCCGGCATGCCCGTCCGCACGCGGGCTCGCCCGCATCCCCACATCGCACCAGCAGAAGGCTGACGCATGAGACACATGAAGCACTCGAGCCGCCTGAGACGCAGAGCCCTGGGTACGGCGCTCGTCGCCACGGCGGCGCTCGTCACCCTGCCCGCCGCCCAGGCCCCGGCCGCCGCGGCCGAGACCCCGTTGTCCCAGGGCAAGGCGGCCACCGCCTCCTCGACCGAGAACGCCGGCACCCCCGCGAGCGGCGCGGTGGACGGCGACACGGGCACCCGGTGGTCGTCGGCCGCGAGCGACGACCAGTGGCTGCAGGTCGACCTCGGCGCCACGGCGTCGGTCACCCGGGTCGTCCTGAACTGGGAGGCCGCCCACGGCAAGGACTACAAGATCCAGCTCTCGCAGGACGGCGGGAGCTGGTCCGACGCCAGGACCGTGACCGGGAGCGACGGCGGCACCGACACCGTGGACGTGTCGGGGCAGGCCCGCTACGTCCGTATGCAGGGCCTGGACCGGGCCACCGCGTGGGGCTACTCGCTGTGGGAGTTCCAGGTCTTCGGCACCACGGGCGACGGTGACCCGCCCGCCTCCTGCGGCACGGCCAACGCCGCCCGGGGAAAGCCCGCCACCGCCTCCTCCACGGAGAACGCGGGCACCCCCGCCTCCGCCGCCTTCGACGGTGACGCCGGCACCCGCTGGTCGAGCCAGGCCTCGGACCCGCAGTGGGTGCGGGTCGACCTGGGCGCGGTGCGCGACCTGTGCGGGGTGGACCTGAACTGGGAGGCCGCCTACGCCGAGGACTTCCGGATCGAGGCCTCCGCCGACGGGCAGAACTGGACCACGCTGGAGTCCGTCACCGGCGCCACCGGAGGCCGGGCGTCCTACGGGGTGAGCGGCTCGGGCCGGTACGTACGCGTCCTCGGCACGGCCCGCGCGACCGGCTACGGCTACTCCCTGTGGGAGGTCGCCGTGCACACCACGTCGGACGACGGCGGCGGTCCGATCGAGGGCGGCGGCGACCTGGGTCCGAACGTCATCGTCGTGGACCCGTCCACGCCGGACCTCCAGCAGAAGTTCGACCAGGTCTTCGCCCAGCAGGAGACGAGCCAGTTCGGCAGCGGGCGCTACCAGTTCCTGCTGAAGCCGGGCACGTACAACGGCATCAACGCCCAACTCGGCTTCTACACCTCGGTCTCCGGGCTCGGCCTCAACCCCGACGACGTCCAGATCAACGGCGACATCACCGTGGACGCCGGCTGGTTCAACGGCAACGCCACGCAGAACTTCTGGCGTTCGGCGGAGAACCTCGCCGTCAACCCCGTCAACGGCACCAACCGGTGGGCGGTCGCCCAGGCGGCCCCGTTCCGCCGGATCCACGTCAAGGGCGGCCTCAACCTCGCCCCGAACGGCTACGGCTGGGCCTCCGGCGGCTACATCGCCGACTCGAAGATCGACGGCACCGTCGGCCCGTACTCCCAGCAGCAGTGGTACACCCGGGACAGCTCGGTGGGCGGCTGGACCAACGGCGTGTGGAACATGACGTTCACCGGCGTCCAGGGAGCTCCGGCGAGCAACTTCGAGACCGGCCCGTACACCACGTTCGACACCACGCCGATCTCGCGCGAGAAGCCGTTCCTGTACCTCGACGGCGACGAGTACAGGGTGTTCGTGCCCGCCAAGCGCACCGACGCGCGCGGTGTGTCCTGGCCGGCCAACGCGGGCGGCACCTCGCTGCCGCTCGACCGGTTCTACGTGGTCAAGCCCGGTGCCACGGCCGCGACCGTCAACGCCGCGCTCGACCAGGGCCTCAACCTGCTGTTCACGCCCGGCGTCTACCACATCGATCAGACCATCGAGGTCGACCGTGCCGACACGGTCGTGCTCGGTCTCGGTCTGGCGACGATCATCCCGGACAACGGGATCGACGCCATGCACGTGGCGGACGTCGACGGCGTCCGGCTGGCCGGCTTCCTGATCGACGCGGGCCCGGTCAACTCCGACACACTGCTGCGGATCGGCGAGGAGGGCTCCTCCGCGGACCACTCCGCCAACCCGACCACCATGCAGGACGTGTTCATCCGCATCGGCGGCGCGGGTCCGGGCCGGGCCACCGACTCCGTCGTGGTCAACAGCGACGACGTGCTCATCGACCACACCTGGATCTGGCGCGCCGACCACGGCGAGGGCGTCGGCTGGGAGACCAACCGCGCCGACTACGGACTGCGCGTCAACGGCGACGACGTCCTCACCACGGGCCTGTTCGTCGAGCACTTCAACAAGTACGACGTGGTCTGGAGCGGCGAACGCGGCCGCACGGTCTTCTTCCAGAACGAGAAGGCGTACGACGCCCCGAACGAGGCCGCCATCACCCATGACGGCATCGTCGGATACGCGGCCTACAAGGTCGCCGACTCGGTGAACGAGCACGAGGCCTGGGCGCTCGGCAGCTACTGCAACTACACGTCCGACGACACCATCGTGCAGCACCACGGATTCCAGGTGCCGGTGAAGCCCGGCATCAGGATGCGGCACCTGCAGGTGATCTCGCTCGGCGGCAAGGGGCAGTACCGCCACGTCATCAACGACACGGGCGCCCCGACATCGGGGACGGACACCATCCCGTCCAAGGTCGTCCGGTTCCCCTGAACGTGACAGTGCCCCGCGCCGGATTCAGAAAAGCCGCCCCTGCCCGTCGGGGGCGGTCCGGCGCGGGGTACGGCGCGGTCCGGGGCCCGGGACCGGGGTCTCCTCCCCGAACAGCGGCGCCGTGCCGTACTCGTCCGGCTCGGCCGGCACCACGACGGGACCGGTTCCCACGTTGAGGCACAGCGGGGCGTCGAGGTCGAAGTCCCCGGGCGTCATGTCCGTCCAGTCGCGTTCCCGACGCTCACTCACCGACGCTCCGCTCCCCGTTCATCCGGCCAGGCTATCGGTCGTCCGGCACCCCGAGAACGGCGCGCTGCCCGGTGTCACCCGACGGTGAGACGCAGGTCACACTCCCCTTCCGGTCACACACGGGGGAGCCCGTCCGTCAGTGCTGTGCAACCACGAAAAACGACCGGGGAGACCATCATGGAAGCGCGCCTCGACTTCTTCACCAACCCCCTCGCCGCCAAGGTGATGAAGCACGTCAACTCGGCGGGCAAGGCGGTGGCGGACTCCGGGCTGCCGGACGCCACCCAGGAGCTGGTGAAGATCCGCGCCAGCCAGATCAACGGCTGCGGCTTCTGCACCGACATGCACACCAAGGACGCCGCCGCGGCCGGGGAGACCTCGGTCCGCCTCAACCTGGTCGCCGCCTGGCGGGACGCCACGGTCTTCACCGAGGCGGAGCGCGCCGCGCTGGAACTGACGGAGCAGGGCACCCGGCTCGCCGACGCGGCCGGTGGCGTCAGCGACGAGGCCTGGGCGAACGCCGCCAAGCACTACGACGAGGAGCAGCTCGTCGCGCTGATCTCGCTGATCGCCGTGATCAACGCCTACAACCGCGTCAACGTCATCAACCGGCAGCCCGCCGGCGACTACCGGCCCGGCCAGTTCGGCTGACCCGCCGCGCCCGCCCCGGCCCACGACGGGCCGGGCCGGGGCGGGCGTCCGGTCAGCCCTCCGCGCGCTTCGGCAGCCGCCAGCCGGGCCGCGGGAAGTGGCAGGTGTAGCCGTCCGGGTAGCGCTGGAGGTAGTCCTGGTGCTCCGGCTCGGCCTCCCAGAACGGGCCGGCCGGCACGACCTCGGTCACCACGGCGCCCGGCCACAGCCCCGAGGCGTTCACATCGGCGATCGTCTCCTCGGCGACGCGCTTCTGCTCGTCGTCGACGTAGAAGATGGCGGAGCGGTAGCTCGTCCCGATGTCGTTGCCCTGCCGGTTCTTCGTGCTCGGGTCGTGGATCTGGAAGAAGTACTCCAGGATCGTGCGGTAGTCGGTGACGGCGGGGTCGTAGGTGATCTCGATCGACTCGGCATGGGTGCCGTGGTCGCGGTACGTCGCGTTCGGCACGTCACCGCCGCTGTAGCCCACCCGAGTGGTCAGCACGCCCGGGAACGTGCGGATCAGCTCCTGCATGCCCCAGAAGCAGCCGCCCGCGAGCAGCGCCCTCTCCTCGTTCGTCGTCATCTTCGTCTCGCCCTTCTCCCACATGTCCTGCGGCGTTCATCGGTGAGAACCGCACCGGCGACCCCATTGTTCCGGCCGTGCCGGCCCCGCCGGACAGCGGGCCGGACGGCGGCGCGCCGACGCGTTCGCTCCCGCCCGCGCGGCGGTGCCGGAAAAGGGACACGGCCGGTCTCCCGGGCCGCCTCCGCCCGGTGGTGACCGCGACCTCCGCCCGGGCGCCGGGGCGTGTGCACGGCGCCGGCCACCGAGGACCCCGGTGCGGTGCCGCGGCCCCGGGCCGAGGCGGCGCGAGGCGTCCGCCACGCCTCGCCGCCCGTCCGGGTACGGCTCGTCCGCGACCGCGCCCTGATCCGCGAGGTGTCCGACGGCAGCAGCGCCTCCCCGCCCCTGCGCCGGGCGACCACCACGGACGAGGACGGACGCGGGCTGTTCCTCGTCGCCGGGTTCGCCGAACGCCGGGGCACGCGGTACACGGCGGACGGCAAGGTCATCCGGACGGAACAGCCGCTGCCGGCCGGGGACGGCGGGTGAGCCCCGGGGTCCGGCGGTTCAGGCGAGGAGCGAGATGCGGGCCGTGATGCTCTTGCCGGCCGGCTCCTGCCGTACGTCCAGTGCCTGGGCCACGGCCATCACGATCTCCAGTCCGTGCTGGCCCACCCGGCCGGGGTCCGCGTCCCGGGCCACCGGTGGCGCGGGGTTGCCGTCCCGGACGATCACCTCGACGGCGTCGCCGGCGACCCGCAGGTCGAGGCCGACGGGGCCCGGAGCGTACTTGCGGGCGTTGGTGACCAGCTCACTGACCACGAGCTGGGTGACCTCCACCGCGCGGGTCGACACCGGCAGGCCGTCCTCCGCCCGCGCCCGGGTCAGGAACGCGGCGGCGAGACGGCGTGCCTGGGCTATCCAGGCTCCGTCGTCGTCCAGGGCGTACGAAGCCCGCAGCCGCGGTGCGCCTGGCACCGTGTCCCCCTCGTCGACTGGAACTGGTTCCATCCGGTCCGCCTTCACTCACCGATCACACCGCGCGACTACCCGCATCGCTCCCCCGCACGCCACTGAAGTGTGACAGGTGTCTCCGACATCGGGTCGCCGTGGTCGGCGGGAAGCCCGCCTCGCGACGGTGAACTGCGGGTTCTGCCTGGTCAGCGCGGTGCGTTGGTCCGGTGGCGGGGTGACGGGCACCCCCGGGCGGGGTGCCCGTCACCTCCGTGTCAGTGCGCCGCCGGCTCCCGCGCGGGGCGGGAGACGCCCACGGCGGCCAGTGCCGCGCCCGCCAGGCACAGCAGACCGGTGACGACGACGGCCGTGTGGACGCCGTTGAGGAAGGCCTGGCCGCTGCCCTGCGCGACGGCCGCCCGCAGGCCGGCCGGCATGTCGGCGGAGACGGGGGCGACGCCCATGGCGACCGCGTCCTTGGCCTCGCGCAGCCGCTGCGCCAGGGCCGAGGGCACGCCCGCCGCGGTCAGTTCCCCGGTGAGTGTCGCGCCGACCCTGCCGCTGATCAGGGAGACCAGGACGGACGTACCGAGCGCGCCGCCGATCTGCAGGGTGGTGGCCTGCAGTCCGCCGGCCACGCCGCCGTCGCTGACCGGGGCGCTGCCGACGATGGCCTCGGAGGACGCGGCCATCACCATGCCGACGCCGAGGCCGAGCGCGACGAACGGCGGCCACATCGTGGCGTACGACGAGTCGGTCTGCCAGGTCAGCATGCCGAAGCAGGCGGCGGCCTGGAGCAGCATGCCGAGCGGCATGGTGAACCGGGCGCCGAGGCGCTGGGTCAGGGCCGCGCCGAGCGGGGAGGCGACCAGGGAGGCCAGGCTGAGCGGCAGGGTGTGGACGCCGGCCTCGACGGGGGTGAGGCCGCGTACGTTCTGCAGGTACAGCATCACGAAGAAGATCACGCCGAGCATGACGAAGAAGTTGAGCGCGGTGATGACCGCGCCCACCGTCAGCGTCCGGCTGCGGAACAGGCGCATCGGCAGCAGCGGGTGCTCGACGCGGGTCTCGTAGAGGCCGAAGACGGCCAGGAGCAGCACACCGGCGGCGACGGCGCCCAGGGTGCCCGCCGAGGTCCAGCCCCAGGTCTCGCCCTTGACCACGCCGAAGACCACGCACAGCAGTCCCAGGGCGAGCAGGACGACGCCGGGGAGGTCGAAGCGGTGGCGGCCGGTGCCGTTGCGGCTCTGCGGGAGCACGCAGGCGCTGAAGATCAGCGCGGCGACGCCGATGGGCGCGTTGATGTAGAACACGGACTCCCAGCTGACGTGTTCGACGAGCAGGCCGCCGACGATGGGGCCGAGGGCCGTCGACACGGCCGAGACCATGGCCCAGATGCCCACCGCCATGCCGAACCTGCGCGGCGGGAACACCGCCCGCAGCAGGCCGAGGGTGTTGGGCATGAGGAGGCCGCCGAAGACGCCTTGGAGCGCGCGGAAGACGACGACGCCCTCGATGGATCCGGACAGGCCGATGGCGACCGAGGCGAGGGTGAATCCGACGACGCCGGCGAGGTAGTACGTGCGCCGTCCGAAGCGGTCGCCGAGCTTGCCGCCGAGGATGAGGGTGGCCGCGAGGGCGAGCAGGTAGGCGTTGGTCACCCATTGCAACTGGGCGGTGGTCGCGTGGAGTTCGCTGCCGATGACCGGGTTGGCGATGGCGACGACGGACGCGTCGAGCTGCACCATGAACAGGCCGAACGCGACGGCGCACAGGGTGAGCCAGGGGTTGGACCGCAGCCGGCCGGCCGGCGCGGGCGCCGGGGCGGTCGCGGGCAGGGGGGAGCGATCCACTGATGTGGACGAGGGCATGGGTGAGCCTTCTCTTGATGAGGTGGAACACGTGGAACGAAGGGACGGCGGGCGGCGCCGGGAGCGCGCGGCTCGTCAGTGGGCGGCGGGGTGCAGCCGGCTCGTCAGGGCGGTGAGCGCCCCGACGGCGGAACCGAGGGCGCCGAGTTCGCCGTCGGTGAGGGACATCAGGGCCTGCCTGATGTGGGCGGTCTCCAGTTCGCGCACCTCGGCCACCCGCCGACGGGCGGTGTCGGTCGGGTACAGGTGGGCGACCCGCTTGTCGGCGCTGTCCTGCCGGCGCTCCAACAGCCCCGCCTCGGTCATCTGGGAGACCAGGGTGCTGACGTTGTTGGGCTTCATCAGCAGTGCCCGCGCGGCCTCGCGCACGGTGGCGCCCTCGTTCCGCGCGACGAACCGCAGCAGCGCGAGCTGCCCCTCGGGGGGCTTGGGGTGCGGGTAGGAGGCCGCGACGTGCCGGTCCAGGGCCCGGTGCAGCGCGGGCAGACACGCCGCGAGGCCGGAGGCCGTGCGGTCGATGTCCCGGCTGGGGACGCTGGCGGAGTCGGTCACCCGAGGAGGATAGATATGGACCTATAGGTATGTCAAAAGAGGTGACTCAGCCGGCCGGGGTCCCATCGGTCCTGGTCTCCAGTGCGCGCAGGACGGCCACCATGTCCTCGCCGCCGTGACCGCCGGCCACGGTCTCGCCGAAGAGGGCGTGGCAGACGTCGAGGAGCGGGGAGGCCAGGCCGGCCTTGCGAGCGGCCTGAGCGATCAGGCGGTTGTTCTTCAGCACGTCCGCGGCGGCGGCCTGGACCGCGAAGTCACGGGCGAGCAGCTTGGGCGCCTTCATCCGGGAGACGGCGCTGGCCATCGGGCCGGCGTCCAGGACGTCGAGGAAGCGGCGGCGGTCGAGCCCGTGCCGGTCGGCGAAGTGGAACGCCTCGGTCAGTCCGGTGACCTGGGTGATCAGGAACAGGTTCACCGAGAGCTTCATCAGCAGCGCGCCCGGCACCGCGCCGCAGTCGAACGCCTCGCGGCACATCGGGGCGAGCAGGGGCCGTACGGCCGCCGCGGCGGAGGGGTCGCCCGCCAGCATCGCGACCAGCCGCCCCTGTTCCGCCGGGGCCCGGGAGCCGGAGACCGGGGCCTCGACGTAGGCGCCGCCCGCCTCGCGGACGGCGTCCTCCAGGGCGGCCGAGTACTCCGGCGAGGTCGTGCCCATGTGAACGACGGTGCGTCCGGCGACGCGGGCGGCGAAGTCCGGGGTGCCGCGCCCCAGCACCGCGTCGACGGCCGTCTCGTCGGCCAGCATGAGGAGCACGGTGCCGGCCCGCTCGAACACCTCGCCGGCGCTCCCGGCGACCTCGGCCCCGGCCTCGCGCAGAGGGGCGCACCGGGCGGGGGTGCGGTTCCAGACGACGAGGGGTGTTCCGGCGCGGGCGAGGTTGAGCGCCATGGGCCGGCCCATGACTCCGAGTCCGATGAAACCCACGCGCACGACGCACCGCCGTTTCCGGGCCGCGCTCACGCGGCACCCGCTCTATGACCACTGTCATAGTAGCCGCCGTCATGACAGCCGTCATAGGGTGAGGGAGGGAAATCGCGGGAGGTCGGGGATGGCGGTGTCCGAACGGGGACCACGGGAGCGGATGGTCTTCAGCGCGGCCCAGCTCATCCGGCGCGACGGGGTCGCCTCGACGGGGATGCGCGAGGTGGCCGCGCACGCGGAGGCGCCGCGCGGATCGCTCCAGCACTACTTCCCGGGCGGCAAGGAGCAGCTCGTCAACGAGGCGGTGGGGTGGGCGGGCCGGTACGCGGCCGGGCGCGTCGCCCGGTTCCTCGCCGCGCTGCCCGAGCCCACGCCCGGCGGGCTGTTCGCGCAGATGGTCCGGCAGTGGACCGACGAGTACGAGAGCAAGGGCTTCGGCGGCGGCTGTCCGGTCGCCGCCGCCACGGTGGACTGCGCCGAGTCCGCCACGTCGACCCGTGAGGCCGTGTCGGCCGCCTTCGCCGGGTGGACCGGTGCGGTGGCCCTGGCCCTGTCGGACATGGGCGTCCCCGCCGAACGCGCCCGGCCCCTCGCCACCCTGATGATCAGCTCCCTGGAGGGGGCGATCCTCATGGCCCGCGCGGAGCGGGACATCCGCCCCCTGACGACGGTGTCCCGCGAACTGGGCCCCCTCCTGGACTCGGCGGCGAACACGCCCGGCTGACGCCCTCATTCACTAAAGTGATCGCGTCAGTATCCGGTGATCCGTGGATCAGTGAGGTAATCACGCATCATGCCGACCGAAACGTTTGAGTTCCAGGTAGAGGCCCGTCAGCTGCTCCAGCTGATGATCCACTCGGTCTACTCGAACAAGGACGTCTTCCTCCGTGAACTCGTCTCCAACGCCTCCGACGCGCTCGACAAGCTGCGTCTGGCCAAGCTGCGGGACGACTCCCTCGACGCCGACCTCTCCGACCTGCACATCGAGCTCGAGATCGACAAGGACGCCCGCACCCTCACCGTGCGGGACAACGGCGTCGGCATGTCGTACGACGAGGTCGGGCAGCTCATCGGCACGATCGCCAACTCGGGCACCGCTCAGCTCCTGCGGGAGCTGCGGGATGCGCAGGACGGGACCGGGACGGAGGGGCTGATCGGCCAGTTCGGCGTCGGCTTCTACTCGGGCTTCATGGTCGCGGACGAGGTCACCCTGCTCACCCGGCGCGCGGGCGAGGGGCAGGGCACCCGGTGGACGTCGCGCGGCGAGGGCACGTACACCCTGGAGCGGGTCGACGACGCGCCGCAGGGCACCTCGGTCGCGCTGCACCTCAAGCCGGCCGACCCCGACAACCAGCTGCACGACTACACCTCGGTGTGGAAGATCAAGGAGATCGTCAAGCGCTACTCGGACTTCATCACCTGGCCGATCAGGCTCGTCGGGGAGACGGGCGGGGACGGCGAGGCGGCCGGGCCCGAGACGCTGAACTCGATGAAGGCGCTGTGGGCGCGCTCGCGCGAGGAGGTGTCCGAGGAGGAGTACCACGAGCTGTACAAGCACATCGGCCACGACTGGCGCGAACCGCTGGAGACCATCCAGCTGCAGGCCGAGGGCACCTTCGAGTACCAAGCCCTGCTGTTCGTCCCGTCGCACGCCCCGCACGACCTGTTCGCCCGGAACTCCGGGCACGGGCTGCAGCTGTACGTGAAGCGCGTCTTCATCATGGACGACTGCGAGGCGCTGCTGCCGCCGTACCTGCGGTTCGTCAAGGGCGTGGTCGACGCACAGGACCTCTCGCTGAACGTGTCCCGCGAGATCCTCCAGCAGGACCGGCACATCCGGATGATGCAGCGCCGGCTCACCAAGAAGGTGCTGGCGTCGGTCAAGAGCATGATGACCGGTGACACCGAGCGGTACGCCACGTTCTGGCGGGAGTTCGGCGCGGTGCTGAAGGAGGGCCTGGTCACCGACCCCGACAACCGTGACGCCCTCCTCGCGGTGACCTCGTTCGCGACCACGCGCGGGGACGACGGCACGGCCACACTGAAGCAGTACGTGGAGCGGATGCCGGACGGGCAGGACGACATCTGGTTCATCACCGGCGAGTCGCGGGAGAGCATCGACAGCTCCCCGCACATGGAGGCGTTCCGGGAGCGCGGCATCGAGGTGCTGCTGCTCACCGATCCCGTCGACGAGATGTGGGTCGACGCCGTGGGCGAGTACGAGGGCAAGCGGCTGCGGTCGATCGCCAAGGGCGAGGTCGACCTCGGCGCGCGGGAGGACGACAGGAGCGAGGGCGAACGGCAGCAGCAGGCCGAGGAGTACGCGGGTCTGCTCGACTGGATGCGGGAGCGGCTGGACGAGGACGTCAAGGAGGTGCGGCTGTCCACGCGGCTGACGGTGTCCCCGGCCTGTCTCGTCGCCGACGCGAACGATCTCACGCCGGCGCTGGAGAACATGTACCGGGCCATGGGCCAGGAGATGCCGCGCACCAAGCGCATCCTCGAGCTCAACCCGGATCACGCGCTGGTGAAGGGCCTCAACGAGGCGTACGGGGAGCGCGAGGACCGCTCGGACCTCACCGACACCGCCGAACTCCTCCACTCCCTGGCTGTGTTGGCGGAGGGCGGCCGGCCGAAGGACCCGGCGCGCTTCGTGCGGCTGATGGCGGACCGGCTGGAGCGCACCCTGTGACGTGCCCCTGATCAGAGGCGTGCCGGTTCGGCCCGCCCCGGCCTCCGGGCGGCCTCGCGGAGGCGTCGGCCGCGGCGGGTCAGCCCCCATGGCTTGAGGATCGAGATCACCGTCATGAAGACGTAGGCGGTCAGGGAGACGATCGGCCCCATGAGGACGTCGCCCCCGTCGGGCAGGGGGTGCCCGGCGGACACGGCCGCCGCGGCGGCGTTCACGCCCGGCCGCAGCACGAAGGCCGTGGCGGTGGTCGTGGCCAGGGTCAGCCAGAACTTCGTCCACACCCAGCGGTGCCTCGCCAGTCCCCAGGGCGTGCCCAGGGACAGGACGAGACCGCTGAGGAGCGTCAGGAAGGCGACCGGCAGCATGAGCCAGTCCGCGAAGAGCTTCATGGCCCGGACGGACGCCTCCACCACGGCCGCGGACCCGGTGGTGTTCGCGGTGATGCCGAGCGCGAGCAGCCCGACGGTGAGTCCGAGCCAGCCGGCGGAGGCGAGGACATGGATGACGAGGTGGGCCCGGCGTGCGGGGCGGCTGAGTTTCACCCGACCCACGGTGCCGGGCCCGGGCGGCGCGGACATCTGACGGCGGGAGTAACCCCGCGTACTGACGTCGGCGTACGCCGGACGCGGTCAGCGCTCGCGCAGCCGGCCCACCCCCGTCAGGGCGCGCCGGGCCGCGTCGGCCAGCAGGGGACGGCCGCGCACGAAGCGACGGGCGGCCCGCGCCGGCTCCCGGCCCAGCCGGTACGCGGCCCCGCCCGGTCCCGGACGCACCACGGCACCCTCGTAGACCGGGAGTTCACGGGTCTTGAGGGAGTCCTTGTAGCGGGCGGGGCCGCTGCCCAGGTCGACCGTGCGGATGCCGTCCGCGGCGGCGGCCCGGAGCATCCGCAGGTGCAGCACCAGTCCGGGTGAGTACCGGCCGTGGTCACGGTCGTACGCGGGGAACCACCAGGACAGCACGGTGGCCGAGCGCAGGCCGAAGTGGGCGGCCACGGGGCGGCCGTCGGCGTACAGCACGGAGAGCAGTCCGCGGCACTCGGGATCGTCGCCGTGCGCCAGCAGGTCCACCAGCCGGGTGATCCACTGCTGGGCGAACCGGTCCCGGCGGCCCGTCCGCCGGTACTGGGCGGATTTCCAGCGCATCAGCGCCCGTAACGCCTCGGGGTCCCGGGCGTCGTACACGAACCGCACCTCGCCGACCTGCCGGGCGAGCCTGCGCTCCTTGGCCAGGGTCTGCTTGAGGAAATGGGGGGAACGGGCGCGCAGCCCGTCGGTGTAGTGCTCGTATCCCCGGTCGAGGTCGACGACCGGGCTCGCGAGTTCCTCGACGGCGTGCGGCACGAAGAGGTGCTGACCGGCCTCCAGGTTGTCGAACTCCCACGAGGAGAGCGCGCAGGCCGCGAGCAGGGTGCGCGGGTCGAGCCGGAGGCCGGGGCGCAGGACGGCGCCCTGGCTGTCCGACACCCCGAGCCCGATGGCCCGGCCCTGGCCCAGCGGCCCCTTCTCGTACGGGAGGAATCCGACGGGTGTCCCGTCGTCCTGTAATACGGCCACCCTGGCGCCGGGCCTGACCCGTCCGACGGCCGTGGTGAACGCCGGGTCGAGAAACGGGTTCTCCGGTGCGCCGGACTCGGCGCGCAGGTCTCTCCACGTCTTGTGCTCGCTCGGCCCGAGTTCGTCGGGCCGCACCACGAGAACGCGCTTTCCGTGCATGTGTGTGCCTCCTGTGTCGTCACGGTTTCCGGGACACGAGAAGGCCTGCTCGTCACCGTGGACCGGCTCGGGGAGCGCGCGACGGGCGGTACCCGGCCGCACGGCGCAGGCCTTGGGCGGTACCGCGGTCGCTCAGCAGCGGAATGTCTGCAGGCCGGCGGTGCTGGGGGCCGGATCGGCCGGGCCCCGGCCCGGTGGCGGTCCCACCGGGTACGGCCGGGGAGCGGATCGTCGCCGTGCGCCGGCCGTCGGATGGGCGGGGCCGGCCGCCCCTGCCGCTTCCGAGGCCCTCGGCGGGCGGACGAGGGGCCGGTGGAGCGAGGCTTCGCCCTCGCCGGGCAAGGGCTTGCTGACGGTCTCGGGCATGTCGACGGCCCCGGGAGCCGCCTCGGCCGGACCGTGCTGCTGTGCGGCGGGATGCGCCGGGGCGGGCCGGTCCGCCGCCGGCACCGGGGAGCACAGGGTCCAGAGCAGCACCGAGGCCAGCAGTGCGACTGCCGCCGCCCATCGAGACCGCACCGGTCACCCCTTCGGCATGCGTCCGGCGGGGGTGGGTACACCGGGTCGGCGCCGGGCGGGCCCCCCACGCATGTGCGCCCGGCACGTCTTCCAGTAGCGCCGAGCGCGTCCCGCTCCGTCAAGTCCTCCGCGTCGCGAGGCGGCGCACTCGGCGCGCACCGGCCGCGGTGTCTCCCGCGGGCCCCGCCCTTCACGCCGGAGCGCGCGTCCCGGCGGACGGCGAGGACCGCACCCGTCCGTCCGTCCGTTCGGGCGGGCTCCCGCCGCCGGGATGATGTTTCGGCCGAAGCCACGGCGTGCCCCCGGCCGGCTCCGGGCACCTGTGATCGGTGACCTCCCCTGACTACCTCTTCACCCTGCTCGGGGCCGGCGCACTCGGCGCGGCCGTACTGCCCCGGCTGGTGGCCCGCAGACCGCTGTCGCTGCCGCTGGTGTTCCTCGTCTGCGGGGTCGCCCTCCAGTTGCTGCCCATGCCCCTGCCCATGCCGGAGATCGACCCGGTGGCGGACCGGACGTGGGTGGAGCACGTCACCGAGATCTGTGTGGTCATCTCCCTCATGGGCGCCGGCCTCGCCCTGAACCGGCCGTTCGGCCGCCGGCGCTGGCAGGGCACCTGGCGGCAGCTGGGCGTCACCATGCCGCTGACCATCGCGGCCGTGGGTCTCCTGGCGTGGGGTCTGCTCGACTGGCCGCCGGTCGCCGCGCTGCTGCTGGCGGCCGTGCTGGCGCCGACCGATCCGGTGCTCGCCTCGGAGGTGCGGGTGGGCGCGCCCACCGACTCCGAGCACGACGAGGACGAGGTGCGCTTCACGCTGACCAGCGAGGCCGGGCTGAACGACGGTCTCGCCTTCCCCTTCGTCATGGCGGCCGTCGCCCTCGCCGCCGCGGGCGGGCGTCCCACCGGTGACGGGGTCACCCACTGGGCGCTGGTCGAGGTGCTGTACAAGTGCGTGGTGGGCGTGTCCGCGGGGCTCGTCGTCGGCACGCTGCTCGGGTGGCTGTTCTTCCGGGCGGGCCGGCGGGCGATGCGGCTGTCCGAGCACCGGGAGGGGTTCGTCGCCATCGGCACCACGTTCCTCACCTACGGGGTGACGGAGCTGCTGCACGGCTACGGCTTCGTGGCCGTGTTCGTCACCGCCTGCCGGATCCGCAGGGCGGAGCGCGCCCACGGCTACCACAGGGTGCTGCACGATTTCGTGGAGCAGGTGGAACGGCTGCTGACCGCCGTACTGCTGTTCCTGCTCGGTGTGTTCGTCGCGCAGGGCGGTCTGGCGTCGCTGACCTGGCAGGGGGCGGTCGTGGGTCTGCTGCTGCTGTTGGCGGTCCGGCCGCTGACGGCGTGGGCCGCTCAGTTCGGTACGTCCGCCGGGCCGCGGGAGCGGGTGGTGATCGCCTTCTTCGGGATCCGCGGCATCGGCTCGCTGTTCTACCTGGCCCACGCGCTCGGCACCCCCGGTTTCGGCGTCCCGGCCGAGCGGTTGTGGGCGGTGGTGACCTTCACGGTGCTGGCGTCCGTCGTGCTGCACGGGGTGAGCGCCACCCCCGTCATCTCACGCCTCGACCGGCTGCGGGCCCACCGGGCCCGGGCCGGCGGTACGAAACCGGAGCCGGACGAGGACGAGGTGGCGGGCGAACGCCTCTGACCACCCTTCTCCCCGGAGGGAGGGGACTCACGTCCCGGGCCGCCCTGCCGAGGAACGGCTCCGTGACCGACGCACGGAGCAGGGGGACGCCGACGCCTCGGTGGAGTGGGCACGCGAGCACCGCCGGGTGACCGCGGACAGCGACCGTCACGCCCGAGCCGTACGGGAATCAGTCCCCGCATTGGCATAGACCTGACACCGCTCGGCCCGCTACGCTCTGCTCGACTCAGACTGAGAGCGCTCTCACACTGCGGTTGTTCCACCCCCACCTTGCTGGAACGACGAAGGGCACCTTCCATGAGACGCACCCGACTCACGCACGCCGGCGTGGCCGCTCTGCTCATGATCGGCAGCTGGACCGCGGCCGGCACCCTGCCGGCCTCGGCGCAGGACGCCCCCGACTCCCCCACCGCCCGCTCCGCGCCCGCCTCCGACGGTCTGCTCCAGGCGATGCAGCGGGACTTCGGGCTGACCCGCGCCGAGGCGGAGGACCGGCTGGCCGCCGAGCGCGAGGCCACCGAGCTCGCGCCCGAGGCCCGCAAGACCGCCGGACCGGCGTACGGCGGCGCCTGGTTCGACGCGAAGAGCGAGAAACTGACCGTGGCCGTCACCCCGGACGCCGACGCCTCGACGGTACGGTCCCTGCGCGCGTCCGGCGCGGCCGTCCGCACCGTCGAGCACAGCGCCCGGCAGCTCGACGCGGCCAAGTCCCGTATCGACCGCCTCGACGCGCCCTCGGGCGTCAGCAGCTGGGCCGTCGACCCGACCGCCAACACGGTCGTCGTGAACGTCGTCGCCGACAAGCGCGCTGACAACGATGTCCGCTCCTTCGTGGACGAGGCCCGCGAGGCCGGCCCGGTCACCGTGCGGACCGTGGAGGCCGCGGCGGAGACCTTCGCCGCCGGGACGGTGGGCGGCGACCCGTACTACACCGGCAACGTCCGCTGCTCCATAGGCTTCTCGGTGCACGGCGGCTTCGTCACCGCCGGGCACTGCGGCGGGGCGGGCCAGCAGGTCAGAGGCTGGGACGGCTCGTACATCGGCAACTTCCAGGGCTCCTCGTTCCCGGGCAACGACTACGCCTGGGTGAACGTGGGCAGCGGCTGGTGGACGGTGCCGGTGGTGCTCGGCTGGGGCACGGTGCCGGACCAGTTGGTGCGCGGCTCGGCGGAGGCACCGGTCGGCGCCTCGATCTGCCGCTCCGGCTCCACGACCCACTGGCACTGCGGCAGGGTCCTGGCCAAGAACGAGACGGTCAACTACAGCCAGGGCGCGGTCCATCAGATGACGAAGACCAGTGTCTGCGCCGAAGGCGGCGACTCGGGCGGTTCGTTCATCAGCGGTGACCAGGCGCAGGGCGTCACCTCCGGCGGCTGGGGCAACTGCTCCAGCGGGGGCGAGACCTGGTTCCAGCCGGTCAACGAGATCCTCAACCGCTACGGGCTGACGCTGCACACGGCCTGACCGGTCACGACCGGGAGCGGGCCCCGCCGGGCGACCGGCGGGGCCCGCTCCTGTGTGCGCCCGGCACCCCCACAAAAGTTACCGTGACGTAACTTACTCGCGGGTTACCGGCGGTAAGTAAGCACTGCTAGTTTCCGGTTCACCTTCCTGGAGCAGAGCGAGGAGTGAGCCGTGAGCCGTATCAGCACCGTGCTGACCACCGTGGTCGCCACGACCGCCTGTGTCTGCGTGTCCGCGCCGCCCGCCGCCGCGAGCGACCCCGTGGTGTCGCGGGGCGTCACCATCCCCGCCTTCTACACCCCGCCCGCCGAACTCCCCGCGGGCCAGGGCGTACTGGTCCGCCACGAGCCACTGCGTCTCGGGCTGAGCCTGCCCGGCCTGGACGGCCGCACCCTGCCCGGCACCGCGACCCGCCTGATGTACACCTCCACCGACTCGGGCGGGCGGCCGGTGGCCGTCACCGGGGCCTACATCGAGCCGTCCGCCGGCTGGAAGGGCGACGGCCCCCGCCCCCTGGTGGTCGTCGGCTCCGGAACCATGGGCCAGGGCGACCAGTGCGCGCCCTCGCTGGCCCTGCAGAACCCGCTGACCCTGACCGGGGAGACGCTGTCGGTCGGATACGACAACCTGGCCGTCTACCGGCTCCTGGCCACCGGCGCCGCCGTCGTGGTGACCGACTACGTCGGGCTCGGGGCGACCGACCGGCTGCACACCTACGTCAACCGGCTCGACCAGGGGCACGCCATGCTGGACGCGGCCCGCGCGGCCCGCTCCGTGCCGGGCGCGTCGGTCACCGCCGACTCGCGCGTGGGCCTGTACGGCTACAGCCAGGGCGGCGGGGCCAGCGCGTCCGCCGCCGAACTGCACTCCGCCTACGCGCCCGAGGTGAACCTCGTCGGCACCTACGCCGGCGCGCCGCCCGCCGACCTGACGGCGGTCATGAAGGGCATCGACGGCAGCGCCCTGGCGGCCGCGCTGGGCTGGTCGATCAACGGTTTCGCCCAGGCGGAGCCCGCGTTGCGGGAGATCGTCGACCAGCACGTCAACGCCACCGGCCGGACCGCCCTCGACTCCATCGCCACGAGCTGCGTCGGGGACGCGATCCTCAGCCACGGCTTCACCAAGAGCACCGAGTGGACGAAGGACGGCGGCTCGCTCGCCGACGTCATCGCCGACGAGCCGGACGCCCGGGCCGTCCTCGACGAGCAGCGCATCGGCAGGCTCGAGCCCACCGGCCCGGTCCGCCTGGCCACCGGCGTCCAGGACGACATCGTGCCGCACGCACAGGCCCGTCAACTGGCCCTGGACTGGTGCCGCAAGGGCGCCGACGTCACCTACAAGGCCGTCGTGCTGCCCGACCTCGGCGACAAGATCCTCACCAACCACCTCGTGCCGCTGCTCACCGACCAGGGTGACGCGGTGGAGTGGCTGACCGACCGGCTCCAGGGCGAGCCGGCGCGCTCCAACTGCTGGACCATGCCGGTCCAGCCCTGAACCGGCGGCAACGCGACGAGCCCCGTCCCGAAGCTTCGGGACGGGGCTCGGACGGAGCGCCGGGCAGGCCTTGCACCTGCATCTCCCCGCAGGAAGCGGGGCGTCTTTCCTTGGACCACCAACGCACGGTCGGGCTTGGGAGATTTCCGTCGCCTCGACCTGGGACAACCATAGCGGTGATCGCCCCGGTCGTCACATCCGCCCCAGGAGCGCCCCGCTGGGGGCTCCCTCGAAGTTCCGCTCGACCTGCGCCTTCTCCGCCGCGCTCGGGTAGGGGTTGGTGCACGAGGTTCCGGCGCTGGCGCCCGACATCAGGCTGGAGCAGGGGCCGGGCTTGCGGTCCGGCAGGCCCAGCATGTGACCGAGTTCGTGGGCCGCGATACGGATCGTGGAGTGGCCCTGGTCCACGGCCTGACGGCCGATGTAGACGGTGCCGTTGCCCATCGAGGTGGGGACGGAGCGGGGCCAGCCGTTGTCCGCCACGATCCGCACGTCGGCGCGCTGTCCGGCCGCGGCCGGACGCAGCTCGACGGTCTCGACGCTCTCGTTCCAGATCGCCGCTCCCCTCTCGACCGCGGCCTTGAACTCCGCGGCGCCGCTCGTGTCGTAGGTGACCACGTCGTCGGCCGCCTGACGCCGGGCCGCGTCGGCGGGCGCGACGGCCACGGCCGGGCCGTTCAACAGCGGGCCGGACAACACGAGGACCGCGGCCAGGCCGCCGGTCAGCGTACGGACTCTCATGGTCGATCTCCTTGTGGGGGGGAGGAGCGGGCGGTCGTGCTCATGCCGCTTCCGCTTTCGCCTGCCCGTCGGCGCGGACTCCAATCCGTCGTCGCGGCCACCCGCCGATTCAGAAGCCGTGCTGCTGAATTCCATGGAAGGGATCGGTTGGACTTCCCGATCGGGCGGGGGCACTGTGGCAAGGATCAACACCATCCCACGGGACACCCCCACTCGCATCACCGGAGAACCGCCGATGAACCACATCGCCCGCCCCGAGCGTTACGACGGCACCATGCGCTACCGGCGCACCGGCCGCTCGGGACTCGACCTCCCCCTGCTGTCCCTGGGCTACTGGCACAACTTCGGCGACGACAAGCCGTTCGAGACGCAGCGCGAGATCGCCCTGCGCGCCTTCGACCTGGGCATCACCCACCACGACCTGGCGAACAACTACGGCCCTCCCTACGGCTCCGCCGAGATCAACTTCGGCCGGCTGATGAAGCGGGACCTCGCGCCGTACCGCGACGAGCTGGTGGTCTCCACCAAGGCCGGCTGGGACATGTGGCCCGGCCCGTACGGCCAGGGCGGCGGCTCCCGCAAGTACCTGCTGGCCTCGCTGGACCAGTCGCTGAAGCGCATGGGCCTGGAGTACGTGGACATCTTCTACTCGCACCGGCTGGACACCACCACTCCGCTCGAGGAGACGATGGGCGCCCTCGACACGGCGGTCCGCCAGGGCAAGGCGCTCTACGTCGGCATCTCCTCGTACGACGCCGAGCGCACCCGCGAGGCCGTGGCCATCCTCCGGGACCTCGGGACCCCGCTGCTGATCCACCAGCCGTCGTACAACATGCTGAACCGCTGGATCGAGACGGACGGCCTGCTGGACGTGGCCCAGGAGGAGGGCTTCGGGGTCATCGGCTTCACGGCGCTCGCGCAGGGGATGCTGACCGGGCGCTATCTGGACGGCGTCCCGCGGGACTCGCGGGCGGCGGCCGGCAAGTCGTTCGACACCGAGTGGCTGACCGAGGACATGCTGCACCGGCTGCGCGCCCTGAACGGCATCGCGGCCCGGCGCGGGCAGACCCTCGCGCAGATGGCGCTGGCCTGGGCGCTGCGGGACCCGCGGGTCACCTCGCTGGTCATGGGCGCCTCCCGCATCGAGCAGCTGGAGCAGAACGTCGCCGCGCTGGAGAACCTCGACTTCGGCGCCGAGGAGCTGGCCGAGATCGACGAGTACGCCACCGACGGCGGCGTCGACCTGTGGCGCGAGGCCCGGCTGGGCACGCTGGGCTGAGCCCCGGCAGCCGCCACGAGGTGTGCGCCGCCGGGGAAGGGGAACTGCGGTGCGGTGGGCCGCGCTCCGAAACCCAGCGGCCCCCGGACCCTCGGACGGTCGTATGCAGACCTTCATGCCGTACCCCGACTTCCACGAGTCGGCGCTGGTGCTCGACCGGCGTCGGCTCGGCAAGCAGCGGGTGGAGGCGCTCCAGGTGCTGCGCGGCCTGATCGTGCCGGGCTACGGGTGGCGCCGCCATCCCGCGGTCCGCATGTGGACCGGCTACGAGGAGGCGCTGGTGCGGTACGGCCTGGAGATCTGCCGGGTCTGGCGCGACCGGGGCCACCAGGACAGCTGCGCGGCCACCCTCGTCGCCGACCTCGCCGGGGTGCGGCCCGGAGCGCCGGTGCGCGGTCAGCGGGAGCTGGCCGGGGCCGGTGAGCTGCCGCCCTGGCTGGGTGACGACGCCGTGCACCGCAGCCATCGCTCGGCGCTGGTCCGCAAGGACCCGGCCGTCTACGCGGACCTCTTCCCCGGGGAGCCGGACGACCTGCCGTACGTCTGGCCGTCGTCCGACCGTGATCCGGAGGCGGCCGCCGGCTGACCCGCCCGCGCCGGGCCGGGGCCCTCGCCGCCCCCGTCGCCTTCCGGTTCCGGGCGCACGACGCCCCGGCGCCCCCTTCCGGGGTCCGCCGGGGCATCCGGACGGTGCGGGCCGTCAGTGCGAGGACAGGTACTCCTCGACTCCCGGCGCCGCGTGCGCGTCCTCCGCGTTCACCACGCCGCCGACCGCCTCGGCGTCGGGCTTGAGCACGTACGTCTCGACGCTCGCGGGGCGGTCGACGTCGGAGAAGTTCTGCGGGGTGCCGAGGCCGGTGTCGGCGTTCGTCTGCGCGCGGTGCGCCTTGACGACGTCCTCACGGGTGAGGCCGCCCGCCTCGCAGGCCTTCTTCAGGTCGGCGCCCATGAGCTGGGCGGCGTTGTACCCGGACAGCACGCCGGAGTCGACCGGCGAGTCCGGGTACTTCTTCCGGTACGACGCCACCATGTTCTTCACGCCGGGCAGGTCGGAGCTGACCGCGGGCGCGGCGCTCACGATGTTGAGCATCGCCGCCAGGGCGGGCGCGGCGGGGGTCTTCATGAGCTGGGGCGCGAAGCCGGGGGCGCTGCTGACGACGGGGACCTTCAGACCGCGGGAGGCGGCGACGCCGACGAGGGAGGCCGTCTGCGCGGGTCCGGCGCTGATCAGGATGGCCTTCACGCCCTCCTCGCGCAGGGCCGAGACCTGGGCGGACAGATCGGTGTCCGTGGCCTTGATCTTCTGCCCGGCCACCTTCAGCCCGGCCTTCTCGGCCGCCCAGGTGGACCCTTCCAGCGCGTTGGCGCCGTAGTCGCCCTCGAAGTAGACGTGGCCGATCGTGTCGCCCTTCTTCAGGCCCTTGGCGCGGGTGAGGAACTCGACGGCGGCGATCATGTCGACGTCGTACGTGGTGCCGAGCACCTGGATGGCGTCCTTGCCGAGCAGGGAGGCCGCCCAGGCCTGCGGGAAGGTGAGCATCTTGTCCCGCTCGATGTCGTCGAGCAGCGCGGCGACCACCGGGGAGCCGATGACCTGGGGCAGCGCCACGACGTCCGGGGCGATGTCGGCGTAGGCGGTGACCGCCTTCTGCACGTCGTAGCCGTGGTCCTTGACGACGATCTCCACCTTGCGGTCGCAGATGCCGCCCTTGGCGTTGGTCTCGTCGGCCCACATCTGCTGGGCCTGCACGATGCTCTTGCCGAGGGTGGCGTAGGGACCGGTCAGGTCGGTGAGGGCGCCCAGCCTGATGGTGTCGGCGCCGACGCCGGGCCCGGTGCGGACGCCGTCGGCGGCCTCCCCGCCCTTGTCGCCGCCGTCCGCCTTGGAGCTGCATCCGGTGGCCGCGAGCAGCAGGGCGAGGGCGCCGGCGAGGACGGTCCCGGCGGTGCGGTGCCGGTCGCGGCGGGTGCGGTGCGTGGTGTTCACGGAGTGTGCTCCTTGGGTCGTGCGGCCGGTTGCGGAGGCGAGGGGACGACGGTTTCCGGGGCGGGGGTACGGGATCGGCGGCGCCGTACGCGGTCCCGGGCCCGGCGTGCCAGGCCGTGCAGACCGTCGGGGGCGTACAGCAGGACCAGGACGATCGCCGCGCCGTAGAGGTAGCGGGCCGCCTCGGTGGGGCCCACGGCGCCCTCGGCGGAGCCCGGGGCGGTCACCAGCGGGAGCTGGTCGGCGTACCGGGTCATCAGCAGCGGCAGGGCGGTGACGAAGACGGCGCCGGCGGTGGCTCCGGCGACGGACCCGAGGCCGCCGATGACGATCATGGCGAGGTAGTCGACGGAGAGCGCGAGGGAGAAGTAGTCCGGGACGACGCGGCGGAAGGCGAGCGCCAGGAGCACTCCCGCGAGGCCCGCGTACATCGACGACACCACGAAGGCCGCCGAGCGGTGCCGGGCGACGTCGACGCCCATCACGGCGGCCGCGGTCTCGCTGTCGCGCAGGGCGGCCAGCGCCCTGCCGGGGCGTGAGCGCAGCAGGCCGCGGGCGGTGAACCAGGTGAACGCGAACAGGGCCAGGCCCAGGAACCACAGCCGTTCCTCCGCGCCGAACGGCACGCCGAGGACGGTGAGTTCAGGGTCGCTCTCGGCGAAGGTGAACCCGCCGAGGGTGAGCGGGGGCACGGAGCGGCCGTTGAAGCCGCCGGTGACGGAGTCGGCGGTCAGCAGGACGTGGTGGCCGAGGAAGACCAGCGCGAGGGTGGCGATGCCCAGGTAGATGCCCTTGACCCGGGCGGCGACGGGGCTGAACAGTCCGCCGGCCGCTCCCGCGAGCAGGACCGCGAGGAGCGCGGCGAGGGCCGGGGGCAGTCCGGGTCCGGGTTCGCCGGCCAGCCAGGCGTAGCCGTAGGCGCCGACGGCGAGGAAGAAGGCGTGGCCGAGGGAGAGTTGTCCGGCGGTGCCGCTGAGCAGGGCGAGGCCGGTGGCGCCGATGGCCGCGGCCATGGAGAACAGGCCGATGCGCAGCCAGAAGGCGTCCAGGTAGAACGGCGGCAGGCACAGGGCCACGGCGAGCAGCAGGAGCCAGGCCCGGCGGCGGGTGAGGGCCCCGAGGAGTCGGTCAGACACGGGCCGCCCCCTTCGCGCCGAACAGCCCGGTGGGCCGTACGAGAAGGACGAGCAGCATCACCGCGTACGGGGCGACGTCGCCGAACCCCTCGCCGAGGACGTGCAGTTCGGACTGGTAGCCGACGGCGAGCGCCTCGGTCAGGCCGATGATCAGGCTGCCCGCGAGGGCGCCGGCCGGGGAGGCGAGGCCGCCGAGGATCGCGGCCGGGAAGGCGTTGAGGGCGATCTGCCCGGTGGTGCGCTCCAGTCCGGGCGCGGGGAACGCGGCGAGGAACACGGCGGCCAGCGCGGCGAGCGCGCCCGCCAGGCACCAGGCGCCCGCGCGCACCCGGCCGAGCCGTACGCCCATGAGCGCGGCGGCCTCCAGGTCCTCGGCCGCCGCCCGCAGGGACAGCCCCCAGGAGGTGAACCGGAAGAGCGCGAACACCGCGCCGATGACCACGGCCGACACCACGATCGCGGCGAGCCGGCTGTCGGCGACGGTCACCGGGCCCAGCTCGGTCACCGCGTCTCCCCACGGGTCGCCCAGGGACAGCAGGTCGCCGCCGATGCGCCGGGAGAGATCGGTGAGCAGGACGATGTCGATGCCGATGGTGACGATGGTCTGCACATGGGCGGAGTGGGCGTCCTGGCCGCCGCGTTGCAGCAGGAACCGGTCGAGCGCGCCGGCCAGGGCGGCCGTGGTGAGGACCGCCAGGGCGAGCGCTCCGGCGAAGCCGAGGTCGTCGTGGAGTACGGCGGTGAGGTAGCCGCCGAGCAGGAGCAGGGAGCCGTGGGCGAAGTTGAGGACGCCGGAGGCCTTGAAGATGACGACGAAGCCGAGGGCGACCAGCGCGTAGACCGCGCCGAGTGCCAGTCCGCCGAGGATGTTGTCGAGGAATGCCGTCATGCCGCGTCCTCCCCGGTCGCGTCGGTGCCGAGGTAGGCGCGCAGCACTTCGGGGTCCTGGCGGACCTCGTCGGGGGTGCCGTGGGCGATGGGCTTGCCGAAGTCGAGCACGGTGACGTCGTCGGCGAGGCGCATGACGAGGCCCATGTCGTGCTCGACGAGGACGATGGACAGGCCGAGTTCGGCACGGAGTTCGCCCACCACCTCGGCGGTGCGGGCGCGTTCGGCGGCGTTCATGCCGGCCACGGGTTCGTCGAGGAGCAGCACACGGGGCTCCAGGCAGAGGGCGCGGGCGAGCTCGACGCGCTTGCGGTCGCCGTACGACAGCAGGGCGACGGGGCTGTCGAAGTGGCCCCCCAGGCCGGTGAGTTCGGCGATCTCGCGCGCTCTGGCGAGGTGCTCGCGCTGTTCCCGTACGGCGCCCGGCAGGCGCAGCGCGCTCGCGGCGAACCCGGCGCGGGACAGGGCATGGCGGCCGAGCATGAGGTTGTCGGCGACGGTGCCGTGGGTGGTGACGATGTTCTGGAAGGTGCGGGCCACGCCGAGTGCGGCGATGCGGTGCGGGGCGAGGCGGGTCAGCTCGGTGCCGCCGAGCGTCACCGTGCCGGCGGCCGGGCGGCACAGGCCCGACAGCACGTTGAAGCAGGTCGACTTGCCGGCGCCGTTGGGTCCGATGAGCGCGTGCACCGAGCCGGGGGTGACGGTGAAGGAGACGCCGTCGAGGGCGGTGAGTCCGGCGAAGCGCACGGTGACGTCCCGTACGTCGAGCACGGGCGGTGCGGTGGTGGTGCGGTCGGTCACGCCGCCCCCTGGTCCTCGGCCGCCTCGCCCAGGTAGAGGCGGCGTACGGCGTCGGTGCGGGCGAGTTCGTCGGCGGGGCCGGACAGGCGGGTCTCGCCGACCTCCAGGACGTGCGCGTGGTCGGCGAGGGAGAGCGCCATGCCGGCGTTCTGCTCGACGAGGAGCACGGCGGTGCCCTGGGCGTTGATCTCGCGGATCACCTCGGCGATGCGGTACACCATCTGCGGGGCGAGGCCGAGGGAGGGCTCGTCGAGGAGCAGCAGGCGCGGGGCGGCCATCAGGGCGCGGCCGATGGCGAGCATCTGCTGTTCGCCGCCGGAGAGCAGGCCCGCTGCCTGGTGGGTGCGTTCGGCGAGGCGGGGGAAGAGCGTGAAGACCCGGTCGCGGGCCTCCTGGACCTGGGCGCGGCCGCGCCGGCCGAGGCCGAGGCCGCCGGAGCGCAGGTTCTCGTCGACCGAGAGTCCGGCGAACACCCGTCGTCCCTCGGGGACCTGGACGACTCCGGCGCGTACCGCCGCGACGGGGTCCTTGCCGTCGAGCACCGTGTCGCCGTAGCGGATGCGGCCGGCCGTGATCGCGCCGCGGTGCAGGCGCAGCGTGCCGGAGACGGCGCGCAGCAGGGTCGTCTTGCCGGCGCCGTTGGCGCCGAGCAGGGCGACGACGGTGCGGTGCGGCACGGTCAGGGACACGGAGCGGAGGGCGGACAGGGCTCGGCCGTAGGTCACGTCGACGTTTTCGACGTGCAGCGCGGGCGGGCTGTCCGGTGGTGCTTCGGGCATCACGGCTCCTCGGGGCCGGGCCGCGGGGCGCGGCTGCGGCTTCGGGGGAAGGGGTGCCTCACGACAGCACGGGGGTGGGCGGGCGGTACAGGTTTCGGCGCCCGTACGCTGCGGCGTACCAATGGGGGCGGGTGGGAGTTGTGCGGGTGCCCAGGTGGGCGCCGGCCGTGGCGGCACCGGGGCCGGATGTCGCTTGCCGCCTCCGGAAGGGGTGCCGCTGCGCCCACCCTCCCCCACTCTCGGCTCCGCTCGAGCGGGAGGTGCCCCCATCGCCCCAGCGGCACGACTGCCCGCAGCTGGGGCGGCAGCGCCGCACGCGGCCGGGTGGGGGGGGCGGCACAGCCGCAGCCGCGGCGCCGGCTGGGGGGGTCAGGTTGGGCGGGGGCGGGGGAGGTGGGTGCGGGCTGTCAGGGCGAGGCTGACTTCTATCAGGTCGGTGGGGCGGGAGAGGGAGCGGCCGGTGAGTTGTTCGTAGCGGCGGAGGCGGTTGAGGACCGTGTTGCGGTGGCAGTAGAGGCGGCGGCTCGCCCGCTGGGCCGAGCCGTCGCAGGCCAGCCAGGTGGCCAGGGTGTCCAGCAGGACCTCCGCGTCGGCGGGTTCGAGGTGGGCCAGCGGGCCGAGCAGCCGCTCGGCCAGCGCGGCGCCGAGTTCGGGACTCGACACCACCAGCGCCGCCGGCAGGTGCTCGGTCAGGCGGACCGTGCCGCCCTGCTCGGGGCACAGGCTCAGCGCGGTGTCCGCCAGCCGCCGCGCCTCCCCCACGGCGGACAGCCCCTCGACCGCGCTGCTGACGCCCACCCGTACCCCCGCCGCCTGCTCCTCCAGCACCACGGGCTCCGTACCGTCCTCGACCAGGACGATGCCGTGATCGGCGTCCACGCCCGTGTGCCAGTGCACGCGCACACCCGGAGCGAGGGCCGCTTGGGCACCGGGACAACCGGTGGGCCCGCCGCCGGCGACCGCGACGACCACGTACCGCCCGTGCTCGGGCAGGTCCAGCGCCTGCGCGGCCTCGGGCAGGTCGGCGATCCTGCTCGTGCCGTCCAGCAGGGCCGCGGCCAGCAGACGCACCCTGTTCTCCCTCCGCCACGCCAGTTGTCGCTCGGTCTGCCGGTAGGCGTCCGCGACGAGGGTGCAGTGCTCGTCGACGAAGTTCCACACGTCGGACGCCACGTGCACCAGCAGCCGTACGTCCTCGGGCGCCGTCCGGGAGGTCTCGTCGACCAGGCCCTGCCACACCAGCGAGCCGCCCAGCCGGAAGGCGTGCAGCAGGGCGTCCAGCGGCAGCCCCTGCTCGGCGCGCGTGGCGCCGATCTTCCAGGTGCAGCGGCGCGCCGCGTCCCGGGCGCCCCGCGGGTCGAGCAGGGAGGAGATGCTGTGCCGCAGCGAGCGGTGCACCTCCTGCCAGGTCGTGGTGGCGTCCCCCTCGACCGCGGACCGGTACGCGGGCTCCTGCTCCTGCAGTACGGCGACCAGCCCGTCGGTGAGCTGGGGCAGGTCGTCCAGCAGGACGCGGGCGGCCCGGTGCAGCACGCGCAGCGCGTCGGCGTCGATCAGCGACCGCACGCGCGGTGTCCGGGGCCGCGCGGCGGGCGCGGGTCCAGGACGCGGCAGGGTACGTGGCCGTACGGCGTATTGCATCGCGCATCTCCCCCAGGGTCGGCTTCCCGGCGGCGCCCGTGCGGCGGCGGTCCCCGTACCGGCGCCCGGCCGGTACGGGGGAGCCCGTGGGCCGGCCGCCATCGGACTCGTCCTGCCCCGAAGGATGACATACCGTCCGGTCGGTCCCTAGGGTTGTGCACCGGTCTTTTCCGCCTGACCGACGAGGCGGACCAGCTCGACGCGGGAACGGACCCCCAGGATGGCGAAGATGTTCCGCAGGTGGTAGTCGACGGTGCGGGTGCTGACGGACAGGCTCAGGGCCACCTCCCGGTTGGTGGCGCCCTCGGCGACGCGCCGTGCGATGCGCAGCTGCTGCGGGGTCAGCCGGGACAGCTCCCCGGCCCCGGGCGGGCCGGGGGCCGCGCCGCCCGCCCGCGACTCGGCGGCGGCCTGCTGAGCCCACAGGTGCGCGCCGCAGCGCTCGAAGCCCATCAGGGCTTCCCCGAGGCGGTTGCGCGCCTCGCGCAGCCGGCGTCTGCGCCGCAGCCACTTGCCGTAGAGCAGTTCCGTTCGGGCCCGCTCGAAGTCCCCGGCCGTCTCCTCGTGGCGGTCCAGGGCGCGCAGGTACAGGGTGTCGGCCGCGTCCGGGGCGGCCAGGAGGGCGCGGCAGCGCAGGAGTTGGGCGGGGGCCTGCGGGTCGGCTCCGCAGGCGGCCCACAGGTCGAAGTCCTCGACGGCCGCGGCCGCGTGCTCGGGGCGTCCGGCGAGTACGGTGGCCTCCACGAAGCAGGGGACGGCGAGCATCCACACCGCGAAGTGGCCGCGGCGGGCACCGGGGCGGACCAGGGGGCCCAGCCGGTCCGCGGCTTCGCGGGGACGTCCGGCGCCGAGGTCGGCGCGGGCCGCGGCCCACTGGGCGAGCGTCGCGGCCTGCGCGAGTCCGTGCCGGCGGGCGGTGCGCAGGGCCGCGGCGACGTGCTCGGCGACGATCTCCCGCTCCCCCTCGATGGACGCGGCGAGCGCCAGTACCGCATGGTGGTGGGCGGCCGTGTTGCGCTGTCCGGTCCGCGACGCGGTGCGCAGCCCCTCCTCCGCGTGGGTCCGGGCGAGCTGGTGGCGTCCGGCGCGCAGTTCGGCGTAGGCCAGGTACTCCAGCGCCCTCGGTTCGAGGGCGCTGGAACCGAGGGTGCGGGCCGCGGCGAGTGCCCGTGCGCCGGCGCGGCGGGCGGTGGTCACGTCACCGAGCATGAGCGCGGCGGAGGCGGACCGCAGGAGCGGCTCGGGGTCGTCGCCGGACAGCCCGTGCTCGACCACCCGCCGCAGCGGGCCGGCGGCACGGTCGAACCGCCCCAGCAGCACGGCCCGCATCCCGTCCCGGTGATCCCGGAGCGGCCCTGACCGCACATGGGCGACACCACGCGCGTCACCGCCGACAGCCCACCCGCCACCCGGCATCCCTGTCCCGGAACCACCCGGACCGGACACCGCCACCCCGCCGACGGCGCCCGACGCCTCCGTCCCGGGGGCGGCGCCGATGGCAGCGGGGCGGGTGGCAGGGGCGTGGGCCGGGGTCCTGGCGGGCGGTGCCTCCGTGGGGACGGCGGCCGGTGCCGGGTCGGTGAGGGCGTGGAGGCAGGAGGCGGGGTCGCCGGCGGCCCAGGCCGCCTCCGCCGCCGCCAGGGTCGCCCTGCCGGCGGCCTCGTGGTCGGTCTCGGCGAGCAGGCCCGCGGCCAGCAGGAAGGACTCGCGGGCGTCGTCCACCGGCCCGTCGGCGAGGAGCACCGCTCCCCGCAGGAGTTCCGCGCCGCCGCGTACGGAGGCGGGGGCCGGACGGCTCCGGGCGGCGTCGAGCAGGCGCAGCGCCTCGGGCGAGTGCCCGGCGAGCAGGGCCTGTGCCGCGGCGGCGGTGTAGCGGTGTGCCCGCTCCGTCCCGTCCGCCGTCAGTTCGGCGGCGCGGGTGAGCGCCCTGCGGCGCAGGCCCGGCGGTGACACGGAGGCGGCCGCCGCGAGTTCGGCCGCGAGGGCGGGGGCGGGGCCCGTGGCGGTCCAGGAGCGGTGCAGCAGCGCGAGGACGCCGTCCGCACCGGTGTCCGTCAGACACGCGGCCAGTGCGCGGTGCGCGGCACGGCGCCGTTCGGGCGGCGCGCCGGCGTACACCGCCCTCCCCAGCAGCGCGCTGCGGAACCGCAGGCGGCCCTCGGCCAGGACCAGCACCTCGGGCAACGGCCGCACCGCGCCGGCCCCGGCCGCTCGCCGTACGAGGTCCGCGTCGGCGTCCGGTTCCCCCGTCGCGCGCACGGCGGCCGCCGCCGTCAGCAGCAGGCCGGCCCGGTCCGGCGGTACGCCGGTCAGGCAGCCGCCGGTCACCCCGCCGAGGGCCTCCCCGTCGGCCAGCGGCCGGGGCAGTGCCCGGCGTCCGCGGAGCTGGGCGTGCGACAGCCGGCGGATCAGCGCCAGCAGCAGCGCGGGGTTGCCCTCCGCCGCCGTCACCAGTTCCTCGCGCACGCGGGGGTCGACGGCGCCGCCGGTCACGTCGTCGACCACACGGGCCGCGTCCCCGGGTGTCAGCGGGTCCAGCCGCAGCACGGGAAGTGCCGCCAACTCCCGGTCGACGGGCCGGTGTCCGGGAACCGTGAGGAGCAGTCCCGCCGGGACCCCCGCCGCACGCACCCGCGCGGCGGCGTGTCCCAGCGCGGCGCGCGACGCGGCGTCCCACAGGTGCGCGTCGTCCACGCACACCAGGAGCGGCGACGCGCCGGACGCCGCGCGCAGGGCGTCGAACAGCGCCTCCCCCGCCGTACCGTCCCCCGCGGCCCGCACGGTACGGCCGGCGGCACGCAGCAAGGTGTGCAGGCCGCTGAGCGGCGGCGCGCCTCGGCCGGGTTCGGCGCGTACGTGCCACACCGGTCCGGCGCGGAAGGAGCCGGCGGCGTACTCCAGGAACGCCGTACGGCCGCAACCGGGTTCACCGGTCACGACGTGGACGCCGCCGTCGGTGCGCAGCCCGTCCAGCAGCCGGTGGATCGCCTGCCGCCGCGGGATCGTCTGTCCGGTCATTCACTCGACGTTACTCACGCGTAAGGTCGAGTGGAGGGGACGCGTCCACGAGTGTGCCGGGGCCCAGGGCGCCCGGCGTCCGGCGGTGCGCGCGCACAACGCCGGTGGCGGCCCGCGTCGTACGCGGACCGCCACCGGGTGGTCGTTCGGCGGGAGCCGCCGATCTCAGGAGGTGTGCGGGCAGTTGCCCCGGGACTCCTCGACCGTCAGGCTCCGCTGGGGCAGCGGGCACAGGAACTGCTCGTAGCGGGTGTCGTTGTCGATGAACCGCTTCAGCCAGGAGACGCTGTACTTCGCGATCGTCGTGTTCGACGAGTTGGGCGTGAAGTGGGTGGCGCCGTTCAGCTCGATGTAGGCCCGGTCCAGGGAGGACGGCAGGCTGCTGTAGAAGGGCTCGGCGTGGCTGGAGACGGAGGCGATGGTGTCGCCGTCGGCGCCGAAGAGGAGGGTGGGGGTCCTGACCTCGGACCAGGTCTTGTCGAGGTTCCAGGGGGTCAGCGGGATCGCCGCCTGGAGCGAGGGCCGGTCCTTGGCGGCTTCGAGGCTTCCGCCGCCGCCCATCGAGTGGCCCATGACGCCGAGCCGGCTGCTGTCGATGCGGCCGCGGACCGCGCTGCGCTGGGTGAGGTAGTCCAGCGCGGCGAGCAACTGGTCACCGCGGGAGGCGGGCTGGTCCAGGGTGGTGTTGGTGTCGATGGTGAACACCACGAAACCCTGGGAGGCCAGGCGTGGGCCCAGCCAGGCGATGGAGGACTGGTAGGCGGTGAAGCCGGGCGAGATGGCGATCGCCCCGAAGGTGCCGTCGGCGGTGCTGGTCGGGTAGTAGATGGTGCCTCCGCCGAAGCCGGTGACGGACAGCGAGGAGACGGAGATGTCCGACACGGCGTAGGGGCCGCGCAGCGCCTCGATGCTCGATTCGGTCGGTGCCGGGCCGCGCTCGTAGGGGTTGTCGGCCGCCTGGGCGCCGGGGCCGTTGAGGGTGGTGAGGCCGACGACGACGGCGACCGCCGCGGTCAGTGCGGCGAGCCTGCCGGTCCTGCGCCTGCTGGTGTGGGGGTGCTGCTGCACGACGGGGAGTCCTCTCTGTCGCGGCGGGCCGCCCGTTTGGCCGGTGTTACGGGGAGCACGGCGTGGTGGGGGCCGTGCCCCGGCCGGGGGCGCCGCCGATTGACTGGCGGTGCCACTGTCGGAGAGGAGGGGGCCGGTGCGGACCGGCAATCTCACCGGTCTCGTGCGCCGCGCCGGGCGTCCCGGGGGCCGGGCCGCGGGGCTTCGCGACGGGCCCGGGCACCCCTCGGGCCCCAGGAGGCAGCCGTGTCCGCGCCCCCGGCATGACGGTGTGAAGCGGGGGTACACGGACAGGCGCGGTCACCGTCGGAGTCGGCGCCGACGGTGACCGCGGTGCGTGGAGAGCACCTCCGTGGCGGTCGCGCGGAGTCCCTTGCGCCGCGTCGTGGACGTGGGCCCGGCCGCCGGGCCCACCCGGCCCGGGCGGCGGACGCACCGCGACCGGCGCCTTCGTCGTCCTTCCAGGATCCGGCCGGCACCGCCGGTATGCGTTCCGGCCCCGCACATCACCCGACTGCCTCGCCGGACGAGCCGTCCGGGCCCGGGTCGTGCTCGTATGGAAGCGGCCTCCATGCCTACCCGGAGGGAGCTGGGAATGCACGAGATGTGGTGCGGTGCAGACACTTCGGGGGAGCTGGTGTGGCATGTCCTCACGTCGGACAAGTCATCCACGCTCTGCGGAGTGGAGAAGCAGGACGAGTCGACTCGTCGGCACATGACGGACCGGCACTGCTTCTCCTGCATGAAGACGTTCCAGGACGTCGTCGAGGCGCGCTGAGGCCGGACGCCGTCCGGCCCGCCGAACCGGCCCGGGCGAGCGCCCGGGCCGGTTCAGTGGCAGGGGTGGTGGGTCTCCAGCCGGCAGAAGCAGGACGACTCGACGGGTACGTCCGCCAGCGCGGTCGCCCGCTTGAGCTGCTGGGCGACGATCGCCGCCTCACCGGTCCTGCCGGTGCGCAGCAGGCACTCGTGGAACCCGTGCAGCGCCCAGACGTTGCCCGGGTGCTGCAGGGGCCGGGGCAGGGTGTCGTCGAGGCCGAGGTCGGCCCGGTAGACGGCTTCGGCCTCTTCGACGCGGCCCCGCTCCAGCAGCAGCGCCCCGTAGGCGTGCCGGGTGGGCTGCATCCAGCCCCAGGGCTCGTCGTAGGGCAGGGCGTCGTCCAGCTCGACCGAGCGTTCCAGCGCGGCGAAGGCGGTGTCGTACTCGCCCTTGCGGTAGGCGAGTTCGCCGTCCAGCATCGCCGACGCGACGGCGAGGACGTCGTGGCAGGTGTTGTTGAAGAGCATCCGGGTCCCGGGGACGCGGCGCACGGCCGCGTGGAAGGCGGTCCGCTCCGCCTCGGCCCCGTCGGTGGCGCCGGTCGCGGAGAGGGCGACGCCCCGTGCGTAGTGGAGCATGGCGGTGGTCACGCAGTACAGCTCCGGGTCGGCGGGGAACGGCAGCGCCAGGATGTCGTCCCAGCGGCCGAAGCGGACCAGGACGTGGACGCGCATCGCCAGGAACCCCTCGAGCCAGTCGGCCATGGGCGGGCTCTGCACCCGCAGGAGTTCCTCGGGGACGGCGGCCTCGAGCCGCGCGGCGGCGTCCAGGGCCACCTCCGACTGTCCGGCGAACATGGCGCCGTAGATCCGGAAGTGGTGGTTGTGGGCGCGGTAGAGCGTGTAGAAGTTCATGGCGCCGGCCCGCTCGAGGTACTTCTCGTCGGCGGCGACGGCGGCGGTGTTGTCCGAGACGACCCGGCGGTAGTCGCCGCACAGCACTTCCAGGTGCGAGGGCATGTGGAGCAGGTGCCCGGCGTCGGGCACGGCGCCGCGCAGCCGGTCGGCGACGGTGAGGGCCGCTTCCGGCGTGGGGGACATCTCCATCAGGTGGACGTACAGGTGGAGGACGCCGGGGTGCCGGGCGCCCGCGGCGGTGGCGAGGGCGCCGTCGAGGACGGCCTTGGCCTCCAGGGTGCGGGCCCCGTCGGCCGGACGGCCGGCCTTGAGGTCCCACAGCCGCCAGGGGGTGAGGTTCATCAGGGCGTCGGCGCAGAGCGTGGCCACGTCCGGGTCGCCGGGGGCGTTCTCGTGGACGGCGAGCATCCGGTCCGCGTAGGGCTCGTTCCACACCGAGCAGTCCTCGACGGCCTCCGCCTGCGGGTAGCGGGCGCGCAGGGCCTCGATGAGGGCCCGCTCGACGGGGGTGGCGCGGACGGCCTTCTCGTGCGCCCGTTCCACCGCCCGGTGGGTGCGTGCGACGGTGCCGGCGAGTTCGTCGCCGTCGAAGGCCTCCCAGGGTTTGTTGTAGTTGGGGCCGAGGGCGTAGGCGATGCCCCAGTGGGCCATGGCGCAGTCCGGGTCGGCCTCGGCCGCCTTCTCGAAACAGGCGACCGCCTCCTCGTGGTTGAACGCGTACGTCCACACCAGCCCGCGGTCGAACCAGAGTTGGGCGTCGGCGGAGGAGGTCGTCACGGTCCTGCGGTGGTCGCCGAGGTCGTAGTAGTCGTCCATGCGTGCCTCCCGGGGCAGCGGGCGTCCGGTGGGGACGAACCCGACGATAGCGGGGCACACGCGTCGGTGCAGGCGTCGGCGGGGACCGCCACCCGTGCCGGTTACGCGCTGACGAGGAGCTGCGGCGACAGCACCTTGATCATCGTGTTGGTCCAGCGCATCTGGCGGAGGGTCTGCGGATGGCAGGAGGAGACCAGCTCCAGCAGCTCCTGGTCCCGGGTGGCCTGTGCCGCCTGGGCGAGCATCTCCCAGTGGAGCGAGCTGCGGGAGGCGGCCAGATGCAGGTCGCGCAGGTCGTGCAGGAGCAGCAGGCCCGTCTCCGGGCGGCGCCCGAGGGCCTGGGAGGCCTTCTCCCGCAGGGCGGTGAGCGCTCCGGGCGAGGGGTGGTCGCGGGGGCCGGGGAGATGGACGCCGTGGTCGGGGCCGAGGGCGGCGAGCCGTGTGGCGTGTTCCCGGGACCAGCGGGCGACGTCGGTGGCGACGTGGTGGAACTCGTGCTCGGTGCGATGGCGTTCGGCGGCGGCCAGCAGGTCCTGTTCCAGGTCCCGTTCGTCGTCGTGCAGGACGCGGAGTGTGATGCCGATGCCGTTCATGAGCCGCTCCCCGCCGTCCCGGTGCCGTCGGTGTCCGTGCCCCGCCGTGTGTCCCGCCGGGCGACCAGCGTGACGCGGGCCGCGGCCGTCTTGAACAGGGGCTGTTTGGAGAGGGGGTCCCAGTCGGTGATGGTGGTCTCGTTGGCGGCCCGGCCGGGCCGGTCGTCGGGCGGCCGGTGGCCCTGCGGGGTGTCCCAGTAGCCGTAGTGGAAGGGCACGAACACCACGCCGTCGCGGATCGCGGTGGTCCGCAGCCGGGCCCGCATCGCCCCGCGCGGGGTGGTGACCTGGACCAGGTCGCCGTCGGCCAGGCCCTGCGCGGCGGCCTCCGCGGGTGAGATCTCCGCCCACACGTCCGGCGCGGCGGCGTTCAGCTCGGGCGCGCGGCCGGTCTTGGTGCGGGTGTGGAAGTGGTACACGGTGCGGCCGGTGATGAGCTGGAGGGGGTACTCGGGTGAGGCGTCCTCGTGCGGCGGGAGGTATTCCGCGGCCTTGATCACCGCCTTGCCGTCCGGGTTGAGGGAGCGGTACTCGACCGGGGTGACGGTGGCACCGGTCACCATGTCCTTGCCGTAACTCTCACACGCGTCGGGGTGGGCGTAGGTGATGCCGTCGGTGTAGAGGCGGGCGGTGCCGTCGGGGGCGTCCTCGGTGCAGGGCCACTGGATGCCGCTGCCGTGCCGCAGCTTGTCGTAGCTCAGCCCGGTGTAGTCGCAGGGGCGTCCGGCGCTGCACCGCTGCCAGGCGGCGAACGCGCCCCTCGGGTCCCGCCAGCCGATCAGCGGGCCGCCGTCCTTGTCGCGGAAGTCCATGCGGGCGGCGAAGTCGAGGAAGATGTCGAGGTCGGACCGGGCCTCGCCGGGCGGTTCGACGGCCTTCTCCGACAGGTGCACGGTGCGGTCGGTGTTGGTGAAGGTGCCGGTCTTCTCGCCCCAGGTCGCGGCCGGCAGGACGACGTCGGCGAGCTGGGCGGTCTCGGTGAGGAACAGGTCCTGCACCACCACGAACAGCCGCTCCTGGGCGAGGATCGAGCGGATCCTGGCCAGTTCGGGCAGGGAGACGGCCGGGTTGGTGCCGGTGATCCACAGCATGCCCAGCGAGCCCTGCTCGGCGTAGCGGAAGATCTGCATGGCGTGGGTGGGCGGGCCGTAGTGCGGGATGGCGTCCGGCTCGACGTTCCAGATCTCGGCGAGTTCCGCCACATGCTGGTCGTTCTGCCAGTTGCGAAAGCCCGGCAGATCGCCGTTCGCGCCGCATTCGCGGGTGTTCTCGGCGGTGGGCTGGCCGTTCATCTGCAGCAGTCCGCAGCCGGGGCGGCCCAGCATGCCCCGGATCAGATGGAGGTTGTTGACCTGGACGGCGGCGGCGGAGGCCTGGTGGGACTGGTAGACGCCCTGCAGGACGGTGGAGAGCAACCGCCGTGCTCCGCCGAGGAGTTCCGCCGCCCGTTCGATCTGCGCGGCGGGGACGTCGCAGATCTCCGCGGCCCACTTCGGGGTGCACTCCTCGACGCGGGCGGCGAGTTCGTCGAAGCCGACGGTGTGCGCGTCGATGTAGGCGCGGTCGGTCCGGCCGGTGCGGATGATCTCGTGCAGCAGCGCGTTGAGCAGCGCGACGTTGGTGCCGGGGCGCGGCGCCAGGTGGACGTCGGCGCGCTGGGCGACGGGGGTGTACCGGGGGTCGACGCACAGCAGCCGGGGCGGGTCGGAACCCTCCAGGCGGTCCAGCATCCGCATCCACAGCACGGTCTGGGTCTCCGCCACGTTGTGTCCGAACAGGGCGATGGTGTCGGCGTGGTCGACGTCCTCGTACGAGCCGGGCTGGCCGTCGGAGCCGAAGGTCTCCTTGAGGGCCTCGGCGGCCGTCGCCGTGCACAGGCGGGTGTTGCCGTCGAGGTGGTTGGTGCGGATGCCGACGTGGGCGATGAGGGCGAGGGTGTAGTACTCCTCCAGGAAGAGCTGTCCGGTGGTGTAGAAGCCGACGGCGCCCGGACCGCGTTCGTCCAGCAGCTCCTTCGTGCGGGCCGTGATCCGCTCCATGGCGGTGTCCCAGTCCGACTCCACCAGCCGCCCGTTCTCCCGCACGAGGGGCCTGGTCAGCCGGTCCGGTGAGTGGTTGGCCTGCCAGCCGTAGAGGTCCTTGGGCCCGAGCCGGCCGCGGTTCACCCGATCGACCGCGCGGCCCCGTACGCCCACGATGCGCCCGTCGCGCACCGCGATGTCCAGCGCGTCGCCGTTGGAGTGCAGGATGGAGGCGGACCGCACCCAGCGCTCCACGTCCCCCTCCGTGACCCCCTCCGCCAGGTGTGTGTCGGTGCGGGCCGGCCAGGGGGTGCCGGGCGCGTAAGGGGTGCGCGGACCCCAGGGATTGGCGATCCGGTCCGTCGAGCTGTCCAAGGTCCGACCTCCCACGGGGAAACGGCGACGCCCCGCGAGTACCCCCTCTCCGGAACGCAAGCACTCACCCTAGGCACCCGGTAGGACACCATGGGTTATTTCGGGCGACCGGCGCGTCCTTCCTTCCGGCGACGTTCACCGACGGGCTGGCACGGCCCCTTCGCGGCTCCCTAGGATGTACTCCCTGTCCAGCCAGTCCAGTTGGCGCGGCCCGCAGGGGGAACGATGCACACCGGTAAGCAGCTGTCCACCGAGATCGACGCGACCGTGCCGACGGCGGCGCGCATGTACGACTACTACCTGGGCGGCAAGGACAACTACGCGGCGGACCGTGCCGCGACCGAGGAACTCGACAAGGTGGTGCCCAGCACCCGCCGTCTGGCGCTGAACAACCGGCGCTTCCTCCAGCGGGTGGTCCGCACCCTCACGCAGGAGTACGGGATACGGCAGTACGTCGACCACGGTTCCGGCCTGCCCACCCAGGACAACGTCCACCAGGTCGCGCAGCGCGTCGACCCGACCGCCCACGTGGTGTACGCCGACAACGACCCGATGGTGCTGGTGCACGGCCGTGCCCTGCTGGAGCAGGACGAGCGCACCGTGGTCATCCAGGCCGACATGCGCGACACCGACGGGATATTCGGCCATCCGGAGACCCGGCGGCTGATCGACTTCTCGGAGCCGGTGTGCGTGCTGTTCAACTCGGTCTTCCACTGCATCCCGGACGACGACGCCGACGGACCGCTCGCCCTGGCCCGCCGGGTGCGCGAACGGCTGGCGCCGGGCAGCTTCATGGTGATGTGCCAGCTCGTCAGCGAGGACGCCGAGGTCCGCAAGTTCGTCACCGACTTCATGGACCAGGCGACCCAGGGGAACTGGGGCCGGGTGCGCGAGCGGAAGGACGTCGAGTCGTACTTCGAGGGCCTGGAGGTCCTGGAGCCGGGTCTGGTGGAGGTGTCCACCTGGCGTCCGGACACCGAGGTGGCGCCCCGTCAGCTCACCCAGGAGTGGATCGAGTTCGGCGGTGTGGGCCGGCTCCCGCTGTAACCCCCGACGCCGCGACGCCCCCGCCGGACCGCTCGGGTCCCACGGGGGCGTCGGCGTGTCCGGGACCGCCGCTACGCCGTGGCGTAGCGTCCCTCGATCGTCCTGCGGAGCAGTTCCACCGAGTCTCGCGGTTTGAGCGCCTCGTCGGCGAGGCGGTCCAGCGCGATCCGGTACTCCTCCGTCTCGTCGAGGTCCTCCAGGAAGTTGGCGCTCCTGATGTGCTCCAGGTAGACCACGTCGGGCAGGTCGAGCCCGCCGAAGCGCAGATAGGTCACGGGGATGGCGGGCGCCGACGCGTTCGTCACGTCCAGCGGCACGATCTGCACCGTCACATTGGGCCGCTCGGCCATCGTCACCAGGTGCTCGAGCTGCTCGCGCATCACCGCGGGGCTGCCCAGGACGCGCAGCAGGACCGACTCGTCGATGACGGCCCAGAGCTGCGGCGCGGCCTCGCGCAGCAGCAGTTCGGCGCGGCGCATGCGCAGTTCGACCCGGCGCTGCACCTCGCCGGCCGGGGCGTTCGGCAGCCCCCGCTCGACCACCGCGCGGGTGTAGGCGGCGGTCTGCAGCAGTCCGGGGACGTACTGGATCTCGAAGGTACGGATGGTGGCGGCGGCCTCCTGGAGTCCGACCAGACGGTCGAACCACTCGGGCATCAGCCGCTTGTCGTACCGTTGCCACCAGCCCGGTTCTCCGGCCCGCTGGAGCAGTTTGAGCAGTACCGAGGCCTCGTACCCGTCGGTGCCGTACAGCGTCAGCAGGGCCCGGACGTCGCCCTCGGTCGGCGGGCGGCGGCCCTTGCCGGACTCGATGCGGGACAGCTTCGCGGCGCTGAAGCCGACGGAGCGGGCCGCCTGGTCCTGGGACAGTCCGGCGTCGTCGCGGAAGCCCGCCAGTTGCACGCCGACCAGCATCTTCAGCAGGGTCGGAGCGGGCTCGGGCCTGTCCAGATAGGGTTCCAGACGGGAGATTCGATGCGACGCGGCGGACATCCTGACTCCCAGCAGACCGGCACAAGGGCGCTTTACACTATCGCATCTGACTTTCCCTCACCGCATCCGCGTGCGAAAGCCCCGAGGAAGTGGCGAGTCGGGCTCCGTTTCACCGGCACCGGTCCGGGCGGCCGGCGCCGGTTCGTCACGGGTGTTCAGACCAGGTGGTCGAACTCGCCGTCCTTCGCGCCGGCCAGGAACGCCGCCAGCTCCGCGGCCGTGTAGACGAGGGCGGGGCCGTCGGGGTCACGGGAGTTGCGCATCGCGATCCCCCCGTCGGTCAGCGGGGCCACCTCGACACAGTTGCCCTCGGCGTTGCTGTGCCGGCTTTTGATCCAGCGGGCGTCCAACTGGCTGGCCCGCACTCCGTTGCGCACTCCTGGCACCGCTGTCTCCTTGCTGTTCCCGTGTCTCCCGGCGCGGGGGGGGGGGGGGGGGGGGGGGGGGGGGAGAAGGGGGAGGGGGGGGGGGGGGTGGGGGGGGGGGGGGTTGGGGGGGGGGGGGGGGGGGAGTGGGGGGCCCTGTCGAGGCGTAGAGGGAGGGT
>NZ_JBVJKE010000021.1:0-93111 GCF_055585405.1 Streptomyces sp. NPDC053426
TCCCCCCCCCCGCCACCCCTCCCCCCCCCCCCCCCCCCCCCCCCCCCCCCCCCCCCCCCCCCTGCCCCCCCCCCCCCCCCCCCCCCCCCCGGCGGGGTCAGTCGAAGACGAACGGGCCCGGCGCCTGCGGTGCGGTCGCCGTGCAGGTGATGGTGATGAAGCCGAACGCCGTCACCTTCAGCGTGCCGCCGAACGCCTCCAGGCTGTCGCCCGAGGCCACGGTCCCGGTGAGCGGGCCGACCTCGAGCGCGTCGCCGGTCGCCATGGCCGGGTTCTCGGTGCCGCTGAAGGTGACCGTGCCGCCGCCCGCCTTCACCAGGGTGAGCCTGGAGACCAGGGAGTCCTGACCGATCGCGAGGGGCGCGGTCACCGCGGAGGTGGTGATGGTGACGGTGGCGGACGTGCCGTTCTGGGTGGCCGTGAGGGTGGCGTCGCCGCCGCCCCAGCTTCCGCAGTCGGCGTCGACGGTCGCCGCCCCGGGGGCGACGGCGGCGGCGGTGGGGGCGAAGGCCAGGCCGCAGACGGCGAGAGCGCCTGCCGCCAGGGACACACCTGTTCCGAATCGTTTGCCTCTCATAGGATCCCGGTCCCTTTCCGTGTGGGGGGAACTGCTCGGCAGCGTGGGTCCGGACCCGCCGCGATCACGCCGGCTGACGCGCCGTCAGCACCGGCGGGTTCCATTGATGCGCGAGAGGCAGTGCGCGACAAGGTGGGATTCCGGCCTACTTACCGCCGGTAACAAGTGGGACCCTCCATGGCCTCAGCCCGCGGTGACCGTCTCCCGGACCGTACCGTCCGCACCGGCCACCAGGACCGGGGTCGAGGGGCCGCCGAGGTCCCGTACGGCCGCGCGGTCCTCGGGCGACGCCGACTCCGCCTCCGTCACCACGGCCGCCGCCTCCAGCGACGTCGCGCCGGACGCCACGGCCATCGCGACCGCCGTCTGCAGGGCGCTGAGCTTCAGGGAGTCCAGGGCGACGGTCCCGGCGACGTACGTACGGCCGGTCTCGTCGCGTACGGCGGCACCCTCGGGCACGCCGTTGCGGGCCCGCGCGGAACGGGCCAGGGTGACGATCTTGCGGTCCTCGGGATTCAGGTCGGTGCTCTCAGTCATGGGGTGAGCATAAGGAAGGGGGGTGGAGGCCACCTGATGGCGGGGGCACCCCCTCACGACTCCGCACGGCGAGCGGACGACGCTTCGACGAGGGAGCGGAGGAAGGAGTCCCATACGGCAGGGGTGACGGCGACGATGTCGCCGCGTCGGCGCTTCGAGTCACGGACGCGGACCTCGACGCCCGTACAGGCGACCTCGACGCAGTTGTCCGTCTGCGCGGACCTGCTGCTCTTGCGCCATGCCCATGCCTGAGTCACCCTCGACCTCCACCCCGGTTGTGGACCGCCCAGCCGGGGGCGTCCCCCGTACAGTGCCGTGGGTCACACGGCAGAACTCCCATGGTACGTGCAGAAACCACACACGCGGGCATGACAATTCTCGCCAACTTACCTCCGAAGGCGGCAAGTTGGTGACGAGTTCCGTTCAGGCGGAGTCCTGCTGCAGCAGCACCTCCAGTTCGTCTCCTCCCTCCGTGACGCGCTCCGCGAGACGTCGCAGCACCACGTCGGCTCCGTCCTTCAGCGACAGGTCCTCCAGCTCCCAGAAACGCTCCAGGTACTGCCGGGTCTCCTCCGCGGATGTCGAGGCGGTGGTCAGCCCCCGGGAGTCCTCGGTGAACAGGGAGTCCTCCATCCCCTCGGCCTGGAACTCGAACAGCGTGAACGGTCCCTGGATGCCGGGATGCGCACCGATACTGAACGGCAGGATCCGAATCGCGACGTGCGGACGCGTGGACAGCTCGGCCAGGCGCTCCAGCTGAGCCCGCATCACCCCGCGGCCCCCGGTCACACGGCGCACCACCGACTCGTCCAGGACGAAGGAGAACTCTCGCTCCTCCCCCTCCAGCACCTCCTGACGCGCAAGGCGCGATTCGACGATGCGGTCGACGTTCTCCTCGGGCATGTCCTTGCCGTACGTGCCGATCACGGCCCGCATGTACTCCTCGGTCTGCAGCAGACCCGGCAGGAGCAGCGACCCGAACTCGCGGTGGACGGACGCCGCCGACTCCAGAGCGAGGCGCTGCATGAAGTCCTTGCTGTACAGATCCCGGTACTCGGTGAACGGCATCCGTCGACTGCCCCGGGCCATGTCCAGCAGCTCATCGAGTTTGCGCCGGTCCGTGATCCCGTAGGCCGTGGCGAGCGGGCGCAGGTCGTTGACCGAGATGCCGACCTCTCCCGCCTCGATCCGGATGAGCTTGGACGGACTCCACTCCATCCGGTCGGCGACCTCACGTTGTGTCAGGCCGGCGACCACGCGGGCCTTGCGGAGTTCAGTGCGCAGCCGCAGGCGCAGCAATGCCGCACTCTTCACGGGCATGGTTGCGTCACCCCCCATCGGATCCAGCAGTGTGCAACATAGCAGATACGCATATTGCTCATCGAGACCTTTCGGGAAGGATGCGTCGGACCGAGGACATGCGAGTCTCTCCAGGTAGAGGACTACCACAGTGATCGCGCATACGCACATGGACTCCAGGCGTTCAGTCACCCTTCAATCTGCTACATGGCAGATAGGACCCACCGCATAGCCGACTCACAACAGGCTCTATACCGATACGCACCCGTCGGGTTACGCTCTCAAGCGTAACTCTCGACGAACGACCCGCTTCAGTAAGGGGGTTGATCAGCCATCAGGACGCCCAGCAGACGCAGTGAGTGCACGTCAAAGCCGTCGGTCCCACTCCGGACACAGCCCGTTCGCGGCTCGCCGAGACACGGCGACGGACGGAGCCGAGAGGAGCCGATCACCGATGTCGGACCGTCAGGAAGAACAGGAAGGAGAGCGCCGCCTCGAACGGATCAAGCACACGTGGGGGAAGCGGGTGGCCCTGGCCCTCCCGCTGATCAACCTCCTCATCGCGATCCACAAGATCGTCGACGAGTGGGTTCTCCCGTTCGTGTGACAGCAGTCAGCCCCGACCTGAGCGGCCGGGGCCGAGAGCGGCGGACGCCCTAGGAAGACGCTTCCGCTCCGAGTTTCCCTGGCAGGCGGCCCGGAGCGGTGGCGTCGTAGCGCACCGTGAGTACATTCTGCCGCCGCGCACCGGCATTGGCGAGGGGCCAGTCGGGCCAATTCAGTGTGCGCCGGGAGCACTTCCGCGTATGTCACGCCCGGTCGAGTCTCAGCCGCTCCGCCCTCGGCAGTCCCGCCACGACCAGGTCGTAGGAGTCCTCGACCAGCTCCCGGACCAGGCTGTCCGAAAGCGTTCCGTCGACCGTCACCGTGTTCCAGTGCCTCTTGTTCATGTGCCAGCCCGGGACGATCAGGTCCGGATGCTCGGCGCGGAGCCGGATCGCGTCGTCCGGGTCGCACTTGAGGTTGACCTTGAGGGGCCGCGCCTCCAGGTCCGTCAGGGCGAAGAGCTTGCCCCTGACCTTGAAGACGGAGGTCTCCGGGTTGAAGGGGAACTCCTCCACCGCCGCGTTGAAGGACAGGCACAGGGCGCGCAGCTGCTGCGGGGTCACTCCGGCCGCTCCTCCCCGTCGGCGGGCGGGTCCGCCGGATCGGCCGGGGCCACCGGCTCCACCAGCACCGTCACGATCTTGTTCCGGCGGCCGGCCGCCGCCTCGGCCGTGAGCCGCAGCTCGCGGGCGTCGGGGAGGGCGACCAGGGACGAGGCGCCCGCGATCGGCACCCGGCCGAGGTGCTTGGCGAGCAGTCCGCCGACGGTCTCCACGTCCTCGTCGTCGAACTCCTCCAGGCCGTACAGCTCGCCCAGGTCGCCGATGTCGAGGCGGGCGGTGACCCGGTAGCGGTCCTCGCCCAGCTCCTCCACGGGCGGCAGCTCACGGTCGTACTCGTCGGTGATCTCGCCGACGATCTCCTCGAGGATGTCCTCGATGGTGACGATGCCTGCGGTGCCGCCGTACTCGTCGACGGCGACGGCGACGTGGTTGCGTTCCTTCTGCATCTCGCGCAGCAGGTCGCCGGCGTTCTTGGTGTCGGGCACGAAGAACGCGGGACGCATCGCCGTGGACACCAGTTCGCTCTCGGCGTCCCGGCTGATGTGCGTCTTGCGGGCCAGGTCCTTGAGGTAGACGATCCCGACGATGTCGTCCTCGCTCTCGCCGGTCACCGGGATGCGGGAGAAACCGGAGCGCAGGGCGAGGGTGAGGGCCTGGCGGATGGTCTTGTACCGCTCGATCACCACGAGGTCGGTGCGCGGCACCATCACCTCGCGCACGAGCGTGTCGCCGAGCTCGAAGACCGAGTGCACCATGCGGCGCTCCTCGTCCTCGATCAGCGACTCCGCCTCCGCGAGGTCCACCATCGCGCGCAGCTCCGCCTCGGAGGCGAACGGTCCGCGCCTGAAGCCCTTGCCGGGGGTGAGCGCGTTGCCGATGAGGATCAGCAGGTTCGGGATCGGTCCCATGACCCGCGCGAGCGGCACCAGGACGTACGCGGCGGCCGTGGCGGTGTTCAGCGGGTGCTGGCGGCCGATGGTGCGCGGGGAGACCCCGACGGCGACGTACGACACCAGGACCATGATCGCGATGGCGATCAGCAGTGCCTCGGCGGTCCCGTCGAACTCGCGCAGGCAGCCGTAGGTGATCAGGGAGGCGGCGGCCATCTCGCAGGCGACGCGGACCAGCAGCGCCACGTTGAGGTAGCGGGTGGGGTCGCCGGCGATCTGCGCGAGTCTGGCGCCGCCCCGGCGGCCGGAGCGTACGGCCTCCTCGGCGCGGAAGCTGGAGACGCGCGCGATGCCGGCCTCCGCGGAGGCGGCCAGCCACGCGACGACGACCAGGGCGATCGCGCCGAGGACGAGTGTCGGACTCATGACACGGTCGGGGCCGGGGACGGGCCGGTGAGGCCCTTCTCCGCGCGCCAGCCGTCCACGATGGCGGCCTGCAGGCCGAACATCTCGGCCTTCTCGTCCGGTTCCTCGTGGTCGTAGCCCAGCAGGTGCAGCACACCGTGGACGGTGAGCAGCTGGAGCTCCTCGTCCATGGTGTGCCGCGTCTCCGCTTCCTGCCCCTGCTTGGTGGCGACCTCGGGGCAGAGCACGATGTCGCCGAGCAGCCCCTGCGGGGGCTCGTCGTCGTCCTTGGACGGGGGCCTCAGCTCGTCCATCGGGAACGACATGACGTCCGTCGGGCCGGGCAGGTCCATCCACTGGATGTGCAGCTGCTCCATGGCGCCGGCGTCCACGACGATCACCGAGAGTTCGGAGAGCGGGTGGATACGCATCCGCGCGAGCGCGTAGCGGGCGATGTCGAGGATCGCCTGCTCGTCGACCTCGGTTCCGGACTCGTTGTTGACGTCGATCGACATCTGGTGCTCGGTCTACTTCCCCTTGTGCCCGGACTTGCCCCGGCCGCCCTTGTGGGTGCCGTTCTCGGTGCCGTGCGTGCTGTCGTACTGCTCGTACGCGTCGACGATACGGCCCACCAGCTTGTGCCGGACGACATCGTGGGACGACAGCCGGGAGAAGTGGACGTCGTCCAGGCCCTCCAGGATGTCCTGCACCTGCCGCAGGCCGGACTTGGTGCCGTTCGGCAGGTCGACCTGCGTCACGTCACCGGTGATCACTATCTTCGAGTCGAACCCGAGGCGGGTGAGGAACATCTTCATCTGCTCGGGGCTGGTGTTCTGGGCCTCGTCGAGAATGATGAACGCGTCGTTGAGCGTGCGTCCGCGCATGTACGCGAGCGGCGCGACCTCGATCGTGCCCGCCGCCATCAGCCGGGGGATCGAGTCGGGGTCGAGCATGTCGTGCAGCGCGTCGTAGAGCGGGCGCAGGTACGGGTCGATCTTCTCGTAGAGCGTGCCCGGCAGGAAGCCGAGCCGCTCGCCGGCCTCGACGGCCGGCCGGGTCAGGATGATGCGGTTGACCTGCTTGGACTGCAGGGCCTGCACCGCCTTGGCCATGGCGAGGTACGTCTTGCCGGTGCCGGCCGGGCCGATGCCGAAGACGATGGTGTGCTTGTCGATCGCGTCGACGTAGCGCTTCTGGTTGAGCGTCTTGGGGCGGATCGTGCGGCCGCGCGAGGACAGGATGTTCTGCGTGAGCACCTGGGCCGGGGTCTCCTGGCCGTCGCTCTCCCCGTTGTCGCTCGCCTTGAGCATGGCGATCGAGCGTTCCACTGCGTCCTCCGTCATCGGCTGCCCGGTGCGGAGCACCAGCATCATCTCGTCGAACACGCGCGAAATGAGGGCGACCTCGTTCGCGTCGCCGACCGCGCTGATCTCATTGCCCCGGACGTGGATGTCGGCCCCCGGGAAGGCCTTCTCGATCACGCGCAGGAGGGCGTCTCCGGACCCCAGTACGGTCACCATGGGGTGCTGGGCGGGGACGGTGAACTGCACTCTCGCCTGCCCCTGCGCGGGGGTGTGAGCTGTGGGTGTCTGAGTCATGGGCCGGCTCTGAAGGCCTGCGGATCCTCCTAGTCACGGCCGCCTGGCTGAGGGCGACCTCGCGATTCCCAGGGTACGACGCAGGGGTGACAACTCCGTAGGCCTTTTAACGGACCGAGCCGGAACCGTGCCCCGGCCCCGCGGCCCGCCTTTCAGCCCACCGAGCCGGAACCGCGCCCCGAACCCATGGCCCGCCTCCCAACCCACCGAGCCGGAACCGCGCCCCGAACCCATGGCCCGCCTCCCAGCCCACCGAGCCGGGACGACACCCCGGCCCCGTGGCCCACTTCTCAGCCCACCGAGTCGGGTGGTGGGTGGGCACAGGCCGGGGGTCCAGGGGGCGGGAGCCCCCTGGCGGGGGTGCGGGGGCGGAGCCCCCGGAGCGGGGCGTGGAGGCGGAGCCCCGACAACAAAAGTGCGGGGCGGCCCCCGGCGACAAAAACGTGGGGGCGGGCCCCCGTTTCATGCCGACCGGCGGAAGCCGATCGTCGGCACCGCCCGCCGCAGCGGCCACGGCCGCACCAGTTCCCCCGAGACCAGCCCCGCCAGGAACTCGTACCGCCCCAGAGCCGAGGGGTCCTGCCCCTCGACCGACCGCACCCGCCGCCACCACGCCCCGATCTCCGTCCACCCCGGCGCCGACAGCGACCCCCCGAACTCCTGGACGGACAGCGCCGCCGTGAGCCCCGCGAAGGCGAGCCGGTCGGCCAACGGCCACCCCGCCAGCGACCCCGTGACGAACCCGGCGACGAACACGTCCCCCGCCCCGGTCGGATCCAGCGCCTCCACCTCGATCGCCGGCACCGACGCCGTCTCCCCCGTACGCCGGTCCACCGCGTACGCGCCCTCCGCGCCCAGGGTGACGACCGCGACCGGCACGTGCTCGGTGAGGGCGTGCGCCGCCGCGCGCGGGCAGTCCGTGCCGGTGTACCGCACCGCCTCCTCCGCGTTCGGCAGGAACGCCTCGCAGTGCCGCAGGTCGGGCAGCGCGGCCAGGTCCCACGCCCCGGTGTCGTCCCAGCCGACGTCACCGAAGACGCGCGCCCCCTTGCGCGCGGCCTGCGCGATCCACGGCGCGCTGCGGCCCGGCGTGAGGGAGGCGACGGCGGCACGCGCGCGGGGCGGGCAGTCGGGGGCGGGCTCCTCGGGCGGGGGTTCGTGGCCGTGGGAGACCATCGTGCGCTCACCGTCGTACGCCATGGAGACGGTGACCGGCGAGTGCCAGCCGGGGACCGTGCGCGAGAGGGAGAGGTCGATGCCCTCGCCCTGCTCCAGCGCGTCCCAGCAGTACTCGCCGTAGTGGTCGTCGCCGAAGGCCGCCGCGAGGGAGGTGCGCAGGCCGAGGCGGGCCAGGGCGGTGGCCATGTTGGCGACGCCGCCGGGGCTCGACCCCATCCCGCGTGCCCAGGACTCGGTCCCGCGCACCGGGGCGGAGTCGAGCCCGGTGAAGACGATGTCGAGGAAGACGGTGCCGGTGAGGTAGACGTCCCAGGGCGGGTCGTCCGGTGCGCGCAGGGCGGCGAGGGGATCGACCTGGGACGAGCAGTGCGGTCCCTCGATGCGTGCTTTCCGGGTGGACGCCATCACGGTGCGCTCCCTGACGTGGTGCGGTTCAGGCCAGTGTGCACCACACCACTGACAGCGTGACGGCCGTCACTCCACGTCCACCCGTCGGAGGGTCACCAGCGCGGCACGGCCGGTGTGACCCACTCCGGGTCGGCGACGCGCATGGCCGCCGCGTCGTCGCGGTCCCGCAGCGAACCGTCGTCGTCGAGCCAGCGCTGGTGGAGGACCTCCAGCCGGTCGCGGTCGAGCTCGACGCCGAGGCCGGGCGCGTCGGAGACCCTCACGGCGCCGTTCTCGAAGGTGAGGCGCTCGGTGAGGACGTCCTCCGACTGCCAGGGGTAGTGGGAGTCGCAGGCGTGGTGCAGGTCGGGCACGGTGGCCGCCACGTGGGTCATCGCGGCGAGGCTGATGCCCAGGTGGGTGTTGGAGTGCATGGAGACGCCGACGCCGAAGGTGCGGCAGATCGCGGCGAGCTGCTGGGTGTTGCGCAGTCCGCCCCAGTAGTGGTGGTCGGAGAGGACGACCTGGACGGCGCCCCGCGTGAACGCCTCCTTGATCTCGGCGAACGTCGTCACGCACATGTTGGTGGCGAGCGGCACCCCGGTGCGGGCGGCCACCTCGGCCATGGCGGGGGTGCCCAGCGCGGGGTCCTCCAGGTATTCGAGGACGTCCCCGAGTTCCCCGGCCACCTTCAGCGAGGTCTCCACGGACCAGGCGCCGTTGGGGTCGAGGCGCAGGGGGTGTCCGGGGAACGCGGCGGCGAGGGCGCGTACGGCCGCGATCTCCTCGTCGGGCGGGAAGACGCCGCCCTTGAGCTTGAAGGAGGTGAAGCCGTACCGCTCCGTGAAGATCCGGGCCTGCTCGACGACGCCGGCCGGGTCGACGGCGGCACCCCAGTCGTCCTTCTCCGCCGTCACGCCGTCCGGATGGTCGGCCCACTTGTAGAAGAGGTACGCGCTGTACTCGACGGCGTCGCGGACCTTGCCGCCGAGCAGGGCGTGCACGGGCAGGCCGAGGCTCTTGCCGAGGGCGTCGAGGCAGGCCACCTCGAAGGCGGAGAGCACGGACAGGCGCAGCTTGTCGGCGGTCTGCACGCCGCGCAGTCCGCCGACGTCGACCTGCCCGGAGACCTGGGAGGCGTCGACGGCGACCTCGTCGGCCTCGGTGAACAGCCGGTTCAGCTCGCCCACCTGACGGCCGACGAGCCGGTCGGCGAGGGGCCGCGCCAGGTCCAGGTACTTGGTGTCGCCGTAGGTCTCGCCGAGGCCGGTGGTGCCGTCGGCGGTGACCACCTCGACGATCAGGCGGGGGGTGTACGGCTGGTGGACGCCCTGCGTGTTGAGCAGGGGCGGGTCGGCGACGAGGATCGGCGTGAGGCGGACCTCGGTGACGGTCAGGTCGCGGGAGGTCGGCGTGGTCACAGGGCGGCTCCTACGAGGTCGAGTCCGGTGGTGAGGAGGGTCCGGAGGTCGGCGAGGTCGCCGGGCGTGGGGTCGGTGAGGGGGGCGCGCACGGGGCCCACGGGGCGTCCGCGCAGCCGGGCCGCCGCCTTCACCAGCGACACCGCGTATCCGGGGACGCGGTCGCGCAGTTCGACGAACGGCACGTAGAAGTCGCGCAGCAGCTTGTCGACGGTGCCGTGGTCGCCGTCGCGCAGCGCGGTGAAGCAGGCGTTCGCGATCTCGGGGGCGAAGGCGTGGACGGCGGAGGAGTAGGCGGGGACGCCGACGGTGGCGTAGGCGCGGGCCTGGATCTCGGCGGTGGCGGCGCCGTTGAAGAAGAGGAAGCCCTCGGGGGCGGCGAGGGTGAGGCGCTGGAGGCGGTCGAGGTCGCTGTGGCCGTCCTTGAGGCCGATGACGTTCGGCAGGGCGGCGATCCGCCTGAGCGAGTCGGCGGTGTAGGCGACCTGGCCGCGCTGGTAGGTGATCAGCGGCAGCCGGGTGCGGGCGGCGACGGCTTCGAGCTGGGCGACGAGGCCGTCCTGTGGGGCGGCGACGAGGTAGTGCGGCAGGACGAGGAGGGCGTCGGCGCCGGCCTCCTCGGCGATGCGGGCGAAGCGGGTGGCCTGCGCCCAGCCGTAGCCGACGCCGGCGACGACCGGCGCCCGGCCCGCGCTCTCCTCGACGGTGATGGTGACGACCTGCCGGTACTCGTCCTCGTCCAGGGAGAAGAACTCGCCGGTGCCGCAGGCGGGGAAGACGGCGCCGGGGGCGGTAGCGATCCGTTCGGCGACGTAGGCGCGGAAGCCGTCCGGGTCGAGGGAGCCGTCCTCGTGGAAGGCGGTGAGCGGGAAGGACAGCACCCCGTTCGCCATCCCGTCCTTCAGGCGTCGCGCCACGGCGGCCGTACCGCTCTGGTCCGTATCGGGACTCACCCTCACTCATCTCCCCATGTAGACGTCATCCATGTATGAAAATGAAGGTTAAGTAGGCGAACGACAACCGTCAATGGCCCGGCACGGACCTCCTCCCGCCGGACCACGGCCGGACTACGATCGGCGCATGTCGGAGACAGGGGGCGTGCGCGAGGTCAAGTCCGCCGCGCGCACGATGGAGGTACTGGAACTGCTCGCCGCGCGCGGTGACCGTCCGGCGCGCCTCCAGGAGCTGGCGGACGCGCTGAAGGTGCCGCGCAGCTCGATGTACGCGCTGCTGCAGACCCTGATCTCGCGCGGCTGGGTCCGTACCGACGTCACCGGCTCGCTGTACGGCATCGGCATCCGCGCCCTGCTCACCGGCACCAGCTACCTCGACTCGGACCCGCGCGTGCGGGCCGTGCGCCCGTATCTGGACGAGGCGTCCGACGCGCTGGGCGAGACGATCCACATGGGGCGGCTGGACGGCCACGACGTGGCGTACCTGGCGACCCGCGAGTCGCACGAATACCTCAGGACGATCAGCAGGGTGGGGCGGCGGCTGCCGGCGCACGTGGGCGCGCTCGGCAAGGCGCTGCTGGCGGAGCGGCCGGACGAGGAGCTGCCCGAGGGGCCGTACGAGGCGGCCACGCCGAACACGCACACCTCGCGGGAGTCGCTGGCCGCCGATCTGGCCGGGGTGCGGGAGCGCGGTTACTCCGTGGACCGCGAGGAGGGCGTGCCCGGGATCGTCGGCTTCGGGTTCGCCCTGCGGTACGCCTCGCCCGCGCAGGACGCCATCAGCTGCTCGGTGCCGGTGGCCCGGCTGACGCCGGAGCGGGAGGAGCGGATCGTCGCCGTGATGCGGGAGATCCGGACGAAGGTGGAGACGACGATTCCCGCAGGTGGCGGGGCCATTCACTGGCGGTAGCGGACGCCGCTACCCGGCCTCGCCGAACCCCAAACGCAAGAGTGGTTCAGATCACACCTCGCGCGCTCCCGTTGCCCTCCCCCCGCTTGATACAAATTGCCCGCGCGCTCCTGTCAGTCGACGGTCGTCGCCCCCTCCCTCCCCACGGTCCTCGCACCGTCCCTTTCGCACGCCCTGGGAACGCCCGTGTTCGCCCCCCGCACCGCCCCCTGGCCCCTCGTCGCCCTTTTCACGGCCGGGTACCTCGCCCCGTACCTGCTGCCGACCACCGTCGGCCGGCTGGAACGCGGGCTCGGACTCTCCGCCACCCAGGCCGGAGCCGTCGGCAGCGCGCTGCTGCTGAGCTCGGCGACCGCCGGGTTCCTGCTGGCGTCGCGCGTGGAACGGGTCGGGGCGCGGACCCTGGCCCGGCTGGGTCTGCTGCTGGCCGCCGTCGGCTACGGCGGGGCCGCCCTCACCACCTCCGTACCGGCCGTCGTCGCCGGCGCGGTGATCGGCGGGTTCGGCTCGGGCACGGCCACGACGGTCGCCGCCACCCGGATCGCCGCCGAACGCGACCCGCACCGGGCGTCCGCCCTCGGGCTGCTCAGTGTCTCCGCGCTCGCGGGGACGGTGTACCTGACGGTGCCGCGGCTGCCGGGACACGGGCTCACCCTGGCCGCCATCGCCCTGACCGCGCTGGCCGTGTGGCCGCTGACGTCCCGGCTGCCGGCCGGCACGCCCGGTCCGCGCCGCACCGGGCCCGACGACACCGCCGCCGCCCGGCTGCCGCACCGGCGTTCCGGCATGGTCCTCGCCGGCACCATGCTGCTGTGGTCGCTCGCCCAGAACGCGCTGTGGGGCGTGAGCGGGCGCATCGGGGTCGGCCAGGCGCACCTGTCCGAGCCGACCGTGGGCGTCGTCTTCGCGGTGGCGCTGGGCGCCGGGCTGCTGGGCGTCCTGGGCGCGGGCGCGCTGGGGCCGCGGCTGGGGCGGGCGCTGCCCATCGGAGGCGGCACGGTCCTCATCGCCGGCTGCATCGCGCTCAGCGCCTCGGCGACCGGTCTGGGCAGCTTCGCCACCGGTGAGATCGCCTGGAACGCGATCTACCCGGTGGTGCTGTCGTACCTGATCGGGCTGGCGGCCTCGCTGGATCCGCGGGGGCGGTGGGCGGTGCTGGTCGGTTCGGCGTCGTCGCTGGGGACCGCCGCGGGACCGCTGACCGGCAGCGTGCTGTCCGCGCAGGCCGGGTTCCCGGTGATGGGCGCGGTGCTCGGGGTCGGTCTGCTGCTGGTCGCGCTGCCGATGACCGCGGTCGCGCTGCACACGGGGGGACGTCCGCTGCTGCCGGGGGCGGTCCGCCGCCGTGGTGGTCACCCGGCGGCGGCGGTGGTCGCGGCGGCGCCGGGCACCCCGACGGGCACGGTCCCCGAGGTCGGCGCCCCGGAACAGCCGGTCGTCGAGATCCCCCTCGACGGCACCCCGGCCCCGGCCCAGCGCACCTACGACACGGCAGCGGCAACCCGGGCGCCGGGCGCCCACTGAACCACCCCGCGCGCCCGCGCTCCCCCGCTCCCCCGCTTCCCCGCTTCCGCGCCCCGCGCTCCCCCGCTCCCCCGCTCCCCTGCTCCCCCGCTTCCGCGCCCCCGCGCTCCCCCGCTTCCGCGCCCCCGCGCTTCCCCGCTTCCGCGCTTCCGCGCCCCCGCGCTTCCCCGCTTCCGCGCTTCCGCGCTTCCGCGCCCCCGCGCTTCCGCGCTTCCGCGGGCAATCGTGCCGCAGGGCGGCACGGGTGGGCGCGACGGCACCCCGCGAACGCCGGGCTGCGCAACACCCCCCGCCCGGCCGAAACCCGGCGCGCCTACGACACGGCGGCGGCAACGCGGGCGCCCGCTTGGGCTGGACGGGGGTCGGTTTCGCTCGCCGGCGCTTGCCGGGTGCCGCTGCGCCCACCCGTGCCGCCCCAGCGGCACGACTGCCCGCAGCGGCGGCGGCACGACTGCCGCAGCTGCGTGGTCAGGAGAAGTCGTACGCCTCCACCTCGGCGAGGTACCGGGTCCGTAGGTCCTCGTCGTCTTCCAGGAACGAGGCCAGGAAGGAGTTGCGGGCCAGCTCGCGCAGGCGTTCCGGGCCGAGGCCCAGGGTCTCGCGCACCGCGTCGAAGTTGTCCCCGGCGTAGCCGCCGAAGTACGCCGGGTCGTCGGAGTTGACCGTGCACATCAGCCCCGCGTCGAGCATCGCGGGCAGCGGGTGGTCGGCGAGGGTGTCCACGGTGCGCAGCCGGACGTTGGACAGCGGGCACAGCGTCAGCGGCACGCGTTCCCGCACCAGCCGCTCCACCAGCACCGGATCCTCCACACACCGCAGCCCGTGGTCGACCCGCTCCACCCCGAGGACGTCCAGCGCCTCGGTGATGTACTCCGGCGGCCCCTCCTCCCCCGCGTGAGCGACCCGCCGCAGCCCCAGCGCGGCAGCGGCCTCGTACACCTCCCGGAACTTCACCGGCGGATGCCCGACCTCCGCCGAGTCCAGCCCGACCCCGGTGATCCGGTCCAGATACGGCTTCGCGGCGTCCAGCGTCGCCAGCGCCGACTCGGCGGACTCGTCCCGCAGGAAACACATGATCAGCCGGGTCGAGACACCGTGCGTCTCCCCGCTCCGGCCCAGCGCCCGCCACAGCCCCTCGACCACCGTGCCCATGCCGACCCCCCGCGCCATGTGCGCCTGCGGATCGAAGAAGATCTCCGCGTGCCGCACACCCTGCGCGGCGGCGCGGGCGAGGTAGGCGTCGGCGAGGTCCTCGAAGTCCCGCTCGGTGCGCAGGACGGCCATGAGCTCGTAGTACAGGTCCAGGAAGGACTGCAGGTCCTCGAAGCGGTACGCCTCACGGAGCGCGTCGGTGTCGGCGTAGGGCAGCTCGACACCGTTGCGCTCGGCCAGGGCGAAGGCCAGCTCGGGCTCAAGGGTGCCTTCGATATGAAGGTGCAGTTCGGCTTTTGGTACGGGCATCGAAATATCGTACGGCGTTTTCACCGACGCTTCGGAAGCGCCACCCGTTGCAGATCACGCGCCACGGTCAGCTCGCCCTCGTACCCGGCCGCCCGCGCCTGCCGCTCGAACTCCTCCGGGTCGGAGTAGCGCTGACTGAAGTGGGTGAGGACGAGATGCCGTACGCCCGCCTCGCGCGCCACCCGGGCCGCCTGCCCGGCGGTCAGATGGCCGAAGTCGACGGCGAGCGCCTCGTCCTCGTCGAGGAACGTCGACTCGATGACCAGCATGTCGCAGCCCTCGGCGAGCGCGTACACCCCGTCGCACAGCCGGGTGTCCATGACGAACGCGAACCGCTGCCCGCGCCGCACCTCGCTGACCTCCTCCAGCGGAACCCCGTCGAGCACGCCCTCGCGCTGGATGCGGCCGACGTCCGGGCCCTTGATGCCGTGCGCGGCCAGCCGCTCGGGCAGCATGCGCCGGCCGTCGGGTTCGACCAGGCGGTAACCGTACGCCTCGACGGGATGGGACAGCTTCCGCGCCTCCAGCGTGTAGCCGGGGGTGCGGTCGAGGGGGCCGTCGGTGTCGACCGGGGCCTCGGTGAGGGCGACGGTCTCGCGGTAGGCGGTGGCGTAGCGCAGCCGGTCGAAGAAACGCTGCCCGGAGCGCGGGTAGTGGGCGGTGATCTCGTGCGGCACCTTGTCGAGGTTGACGCGCTGGATCACCCCGGCGAGACCGAGGGAGTGGTCGCCGTGGAAGTGGGTGACGCAGATCCGGTTCAGGTCGTGGGCGGCCACCCCGGCGCGCAGCATCTGGCGCTGGGTGCCCTCACCGGGGTCGAACAGGATGCCCTCGCCGTCCCAGCGCAGCAGGTAGCCGTTGTGGTTGCGGTGCCGGGTGGGGACCTGGCTGGCGGTGCCGAGCACCACCAGTTCGCGTGCGGACAAGGCGGCTTATCCGGGGGGCCACTCGAGACCGCGGCCGCCCAGGACGTGGGCGTGCGCGTGCCAGACGGTCTGGCCGGCGCCGCTGCCGGTGTTGAAGACGATGCGGTAGCTCTCCAGCTTCTCGTCGTCGGCGACGGCCTGCGTCTCCCGCAGCACGTCCGCGGCGAGCCCGGGCGCGGCGGCGGCGAGGGCGGCGGCGTCCCGGTGATGCGCCTTCGGGATCACCAGCACATGGGTGGGCGCCTGGGGGTTTATGTCACGGAACGCGACCGTGGTCTCCGTCTCCCGCACGATCGTCGCCGGAATGCTCCCGTCGACGATCTTGCAGAACAGACAGTCGTCCTGAGGCTCCCCAGCCATACACCCTCCTCAAGCCAGCTGATCAAGTACGAAGCATCGTACCCGCGGGCAGTCGTGCCGGGGCGGGGGCAGTCTCGCTTACCGGCGCTCGCCGGATGCCGTCGCGCCCACCCGTGCCGCCCTGCGGCACGATTGCCCGCGGGAACGCCATAGCTGCGCCCACCCGCTCACGACAACGTCGGCGGCACCTTCGCCGGCGTGGCCTCCAGCGCCTCCAGCGCCAGCCTCACCGCCGCGTCCAACTGCACGTCCCGCCCCGCCGCGTGGTCCTGCGGCCGCTGCACGACCTCCACATCGGGATCGACCCCGTGGTTCTCCACGTCCCACCCGTACCCCTCCAGCCAGAAGGCGTACTTCGGCTGAGTGACGAGCGTCCCGTCCACCAGCCGGTACCGGCTGTCGATGCCGATCACGCCTCCCCACGTACGGGTACCGACCACGGGCCCGATCCCCAGCGCACGGATCGCCGCGTTGACGATGTCCCCGTCGGACCCGGAGAACTCATTGGCGACGGCCACCACCGGCCCCCGGGGCGCGTCCCTCGGGTAGCTCTCCGCCCGCATCCCCCGGGGCAGATCCCACCCCACGACCCGCCGGGCCAGCTTCTCCACCACGAGCTGCGACGTGTGCCCGCCCCGGTTCTCCCGCACATCCACGACGAGCCCCTCCCGCAGCACCTCCACCCGCAGGTCGCGATGGATCTGCGCCCACCCGGGCGCCTGCATGTCGGGGACGTGGATGTACCCCAGCCGTCCGCCGGACTTCTCCAGCACATACGCCCGCCGGTCCGCGACCCACGCGTGGTACCGCAGCGGCTCCTCGTCGGCGAGCGGCACCACCACCGCGTGCCGCGGCTCGCCGCCCCCCGCGGGCGACACCGTCAGTTCCACCGGCTTCCCCGCCGTCCCGACCAGCAGCGGCGCCGGCCCGGTCACCGGATCGACCGGCTGCCCGGCGACGGCGACGATCGCGTCCCCCACCCGTACGGCGACCCCCGGCGCGGCGAGCGGCGACCGGGCGTCCGGGTCGGACGTCTCCGCGGGCAGGATCCGGTCCACCCGCCAACCGCCGTCCTCGTGACGGGAGATGTCCGCCCCGAGCAGCCCCTGCCGCGCCCCGTCGCCGTAGCCGCCGCGCGGGATGACGTAGGCGTGCGAGGTGCCGAGTTCGCCGTGCACCTCCCACAGCAGGTCCACCAGGTCGTCGTGGGTGGCGAGCCGGTCGAGCACGGGCCGGTACCGGTCCAGGACCCCGTCCCAGTCCACACCGTTCATGTCGGGACGCCAGAAGTTGTCCCGCATGATGCGGCCGTTCTCGTCGAACATCTGCCGCCACTCGACGGCCGGGTCGACGAACTGGCGTACGCGGTCCAGGTCGACGGTGATGTTGGTGTCGCTGTCGTCGTCGCCGGAGGCGCGCCGGTCGCTGGGTACGACCTTCAGCCGCCCGTCCGTCCACAGCAGCACCCGCTTGCCGTCGCCGCTGACCTCGAAGTGGTCGGCGTCCACGGCCAGGTGCTCGATGCGCTGCTGGGCGAGGTCGTAGCGCTCCAGGTCGGTCTTGGGGTCCGGGTCGTCGGGCGTGGCGCGGGACGCGCCGAGCACGCCGCGCACCGGGTGCCGCAGCCACAGCACCCCGTCCTTGGCGGCGCGCAGGTTGGTGTAGCGGGCGGCCTCCACCGGGAACGGCACGATGCGGTCGGCGAGGCCGTCGAGGTCGATGCGGGTGGTGGGGGTGCCCTCGCTGTCGGGTGTCTCGTCGCGGTCCGGTGTCTCGAAGGGCCTGCCGTGCCGCTGCGGGCCGAACGGCGACGGGGTGGTCGCCGCGAGGGTGATCAGGTACGGCCGTACGCCCTCGACGAAGGCCAGGTCGAAGACGTGCTCGTCGTAGACCGGGTCGAAGGAGCGGGTCGACAGGAACGCGAGGTGCTTGCCGTCGAGGGTGAAGGCGGGCGCGTAGTCCCGGAAGCGCAGCGGGGTCGCCTCGGTGACCGACAGGTCGGTGGTGTTGGCGAGCTTGAGCTGGCTGAGCGGGCTCGGGCCGGGATGGGACCAGGCGAGCCAGGCGGAGTCGGGCGAGAAGACCAGCCCGGAGACGTCGCCGTCCTCGCTGCGGTCGACCTCGCGGACCTCACCGGTCTCCCGCTCGACGAGGAGGACCCGGCCGTCGTGGGAGGCGACGGCGGCGCGGCTGCCGTCGGGGGCCATGGCGAGCCCCACGACGCGGCCCAGCCGCCCGGCGGCGATCCGGCGCGGGGTGGCGCCCGGGGCGAGTCCGGTGGCTGGGGCGAACTCCAGGGCGTCGTCACCCTCGGCGTCGGTCACCCACACCACCCACTCCTCGCCGTCGGCGCGGAAGACGCGGGGCCGCCGGGCCCGTACGCCCGGGGTCGCGGCGAGCGCGCGGGCGGGGCCGGCGCGGTGGGTGACCCAGTGGACGGTGCCGCGCACGCAGACGGCGCTGCCGCGCGCGGTGTGGTCGGGGGCCGCGGCGCCGAACCAGCGGGCGGCGTTCACCGGGAACGGCTGGAGGTCGACGCGCTGCCCGCCGAGCCGGATGTCGAGGCGGCGCGGCCCGTCCCCGTCCAGGCCGTCCAGCAGCCACAGTTCACCGGCGCTGGAGTAGACGACGCGGGTGCCGTCGGTGGAGGCGTGGCGGGCGTAGAAGCTGTCGAGCGGGGTGTGCCGGCGCAGGTCCGATCCGTCGGCGAGGGAGGAGTACAGGGCGCCGGTGCCCTCGTGGTCGGAGAGGAACGCGATCCTGTCCCCCACCCACAGCGGGCACTCGATGTTCCCGTCGAGGTCCTCGTGCAGCCGTACGAACTCGCCGTCGCCCTCGCGGTCGATCCACAGCTTGCCCGCCGTACCGCCCCGGTAGCGCTTCCACCAGGCGGCCTCGCGGCTCATCGGCGCGGACAGCAGCACGGTGTGCGGTCCCTGGGCGACGTCACCGACGGGGCCGTAGGGCAGGGTGGTGGCGGGGCCTCCGTCGAGGGGGACGGCGCGGGCCCAGGTGCGGCGGAAACTGGCCTGGCCCTGGGAGCTGGTCACCAGGACCCGGCCGTCCGCCGTCCAGCCGCGCGTCCGGGTGGTGGTGCTGCCCCAGTGGGTGAGGCGTCTGGCGGGGCCGCCGTCGACGGGCGCGATGTGCACCTCGGGAGCGCCGTCGCGGGTGGAGGTCCAGGCGACGGTGGTGCCGTCGGGCGAGATACGGGGCTGGGTCACGGGCACGTTGTCGGCGCTGACCCGCCAGGCCCGGCCGCCGTCGAGCGGGGCGAGCCACACGTCGTCCTCGGCGGTGAAGGCGACCAACTCGCCGTGCAGATGCGGGAACCGGAGATAAGCGGCGGATGCGACCGATGCGGGCTGTGTCACCCGATCACCCTATGCACGGGGGAGGCGCCTGGACAGAGGTTTGGATCACTTGCCCTCGACGGGGCGACAGGAGGGGTACTGCTCGCACCACACGGTCGTCGTGACGGTCACGGTGACGGTGGGATCGGGGCCGGGGTCCTGTCCGCGCCGAGTGGGTTCGCCCACGCGCGGCGGGCTGGTGGAGTCGCAGTCGCCCAGGCCGTCGACCCGGAACAGCTGCTTCCCGTCGACCTTCGCGGTGAGGTTGCCGCGTACGCAGGCGTTGTTGACGGCGTGGGTGATCTTCCCGGTGACGGTGATCTCCCTGCCGTCCTGGGTCTCGCCCTTGCAGTCGACGGAGGCGACGGTGTCCTGGCCCTTCTCGTCCCCGAAGGAGCCGGTGCAGCTGAGCCAGCGCACGTCGGCCTTCCGCCGGTTGAGTTCCTCGGTCACGGTCGCGTCGGTCGTGAACGCGACGGCTGCGGAGCTGAGTCCGCCGCCTTCGCACGCGGTGGCCCCGATTACGGCGGCCACGGCGAAGCCGACGGCGAGCACCTGTCGTCGCCACCGGCGTGGAACCCTTTTCATCGCCCCCATGAACGGCAGCCTGCCACCGTCACCGGCGGGGCGGTAGGGCGCATATGGCCACTTGGTTGTTCGCCCCCGCCGCCCTTACCCGTCCCATCCCGGGGGCGCTGCCCCCGGCCCCCCGCTCCTCAAACGCCGGAGGGGCTGGAAGTCAGCCCCTCCGGCGTTTGAGGAGCGGGGTCCGGGGCGGAGCCCCAGGTCGGGACGGGTAAGGGCGGCGGGGGCGAAAACCCTCAGGTCAGGACCAACGCCCCGTACGCCCGAGCAGCAGCGCCGCCGCAGCCGTACCGGCCGTGGACGTGCGCAGCACACTCCGCCCCAGCCGGTAGGCCCGCGCCCCGGCCGCCTCGAAGAGGGCCAACTCCTCCGGGGAGACACCGCCTTCGGGCCCGACGACCAGAACGATGTCGCCGGAGGTGGGAAGTCCGGCGGTCGCCAGCGGCTCCGTACCACTCTCGTGCAGCACGGCCGCGAACTCCGCTTCGGCGAGAAGTGAGGCAACCTGCTTACTCGTCGCCGCGTCCGCGACCCGCGGAAACCGCACCCGACGCGACTGCTTCCCCGCCTCCCGCGCCGTCGCCCGCCACTTGCCGAGGGACTTCAGCCCACGCTCCCCCTTCCACTGCGTGATGCAACGCGCCGCCGCCCACGGCACGACCACGTCGACGCCGACCTCGGTCATCGTCTCCACGGCCACCTCGCCCCGGTCCCCCTTGGGCAGGGCCTGCACGACGGTGAGCCGGGGCAACTCCTCGGGCTCCTCCACGACTTCGCCGAGCCGCACGATCAGCCGGTCCTTGCCCTCGGCGGCGTCCACCTCCCCCTCGGCCCAGCGGCCGGCGCCGTCGGTGAGGACGACGCCCTCGCCGGCCCGCAGCCGCTTCACGGAGACGGCGTGCCGTCCCTCGGGTCCGTCGAGCACGTAACGGCCGGAGCCGTCCGTGTCGAAGTGGTCGACGACGAACACCGGCGCGGTCATCGGGCACCTCCCGCCGACAACGCCGTCCGGGCGGCGGCCAGTTCGGCGACCAGCACCTCCACCAGTTGCCCGGCGGGCAGTTCGCGGGCCATCCGGTGGCCCTGCCCCGCCCACAGCGCCAGGCCCTGCGCGTCACCGGCCTTGGCGGCGGCCTTGCGCAGGGGCGCGGTGAGATGGTGGACGTCCGGGTAGGCGGCGGGCGCGTACGGGCCGTGCTCGCGCAGGAAACGGTTGACCAGGGCGCGGGCCGGGCGGCCGGAGAAGGCGCGGGTCAGCTCGGTGCGGGCGTACAGGGGGTCGGTGAGGGCCCGCTTGTGCAGGGCGTGCGCGCCGGACTCGTGGGCGGCGACGAAGGCCGTGCCGAGCTGGGCCGCGGCGGCACCGGCCGCGAGGACGGCGGCGATCTGGCCGCCGCGCATGATGCCGCCGGCGGCGACGACCGGGATGCCGACCGACTCCCGGACCTGGGCGACGAGGGAGAGCAGTCCGACGCCGGAGCCGTCCGTCTCCGGGACGTCGCGGTGGGTGCCCTGGTGGCCGCCGGCCTCCACGCCCTGTGCGATCACCGCGTCCGCGCCGGCCCGTTCCACGGCCCGTGCCTCCTCCGCGGTCGTGGCGGTGACCAGCGTGAACGTACCGACGCGGCGCAGGGAGTCCAGGACCTCGCGGGCCGGCACACCGAAGTGGAACGACACCACCGGCACCGGGTTGTCCAGCAGCACGGCGAGCTTGGCGTCGTAGCCGTCGTCGCGGCCGCTGTCGGGGTCGCCGAGCCGGGTCTCGTACCAGGAGGCCTCACCGGCCAGCTGGTGGGCGTAGACGCCGACGGCGGCCGGGTCGGCCGTCTCCGGCTGCGGCAGGAAGAGGTTGACGCCGAAGGGCCGGGAGGTCAGTCCCCGTAGCTGCTTGATCTCCTGGTACATCCCGTCCGCGGTCTTGTACCCGGCGGCCAGGAAACCGAGCCCGCCCGCCTCGGACACGGCCGCGGCGAGCTGCGGCACGGCGACACCGCCCGCCATGGGTGCCTGCACGATCGGGTGCGGGCAGATATCGGTCAGTACGGAGGACATGACGGCATGTTGTCACGTCCCCCGACCAACACCGAATCTGCCCTTCCCCTTGGCATAAGCCACTTTTCGACAGGGCGGCGCAGAGGACGTCAGCACCCGCCGAACACGTGCCTCAACGCCCGTTGAAGGCATCCTTCAACCGCGAGAACAACCCCTGCCGCCCCGACTGACCGTGCCCGCCCGGGGGACGACCCCCGGACCCCCGGCAGCAAACACCAACCACACCCGGCACCAACCGGTCAACGCCCGTTGAACGCGTCCTTCAACCGCGAGAACAACCCCTGCTGCCCCGGCTGGAACTGCCCCGTGGGCCGTTCCTCGCCCCGCAGCTTGGCCAGTTCGCGGAGCAGGCGTTCCTGTTCGGGGTCGAGCTTGGTCGGGGTCTGGACCTCGACGTGGACGATCAGGTCGCCCCGGCCGCCGCCGCGCAGGTGGGTGACGCCCCGGCCGTGGAGCGGGATCGACTGGCCGGACTGGGTGCCGGGCCGGATGTCGACCTCCTCCATGCCGTCCAGCGTCTCCAGCGGCACCTTGGTGCCGAGGGCCGCCGCCGTCATCGGGATGGTGACCGTGCAGTGCAGGTCGTCGCCGCGCCGCTGGAAGGTGGTGTGCGGGAGCTCGTGGATCTCCACGTACAGGTCACCGGCGGGACCGCCGCCGGGCCCGACCTCACCCTCGCCGGCCAGCTGGATCCGGGTGCCGTTGTCGACACCGGCCGGGATCTTCACCGTGAGGGTGCGCCGGGAGCGGATGCGGCCGTCGCCCGCGCACTCCGGGCACGGAGTGGGAACGACCGTGCCGAAGCCCTGGCACTGCGGGCAGGGACGGGACGTCATGACCTGGCCCAGGAAGGACCGCGTGACCTGCGAGACCTCACCGCGGCCGCGGCACATGTCACAGGTCTGGGCCGTGGTGCCCGGAGCCGCGCCCTCGCCGCTGCACGTCGTGCAGACGACGGCCGTGTCGACCTGGATGTCCTTGGTCGTGCCGAACGCGGCCTCGTCCAGCTCGACGTCGATGCGGATCATCGCGTCCTGGCCCCGGCGGGTGCGCGAGCGCGGCCCGCGCTGCGACGCCGTACCGAAGAACGCGTCCATGATGTCGGAGAAGTTGCCGAAGCCACCGGCCCCGAAGCCGCCCGCGCCACCGCCGCCGGCCTGCGAGAGGGGGTCGCCGCCGAGGTCGTAGACCTGCTTCTTCTGCGGGTCCGACAGCACCTCGTAGGCGGCGTTGATCTCCTTGAACCGCTCCTGCGTCTTGGGATCAGGATTGACGTCCGGATGCAGCTCGCGGGCGAGCCGCCGGAAGGCCTTCTTGATCTCCTCCTGCGACGCGTCGCGGCGCACGCCGAGTACGGCGTAGTAGTCCGTGGCCACTACGACTCCGCCAGGATCTGTCCGACGTACCGTGCCACTGCGCGTACCGCTCCCATCGTTCCGGGGTAGTCCATGCGGGTCGGTCCGACCACGCCGAGCTTGGCAACCGCCTCGCCGCCCGAACCGTAGCCGACCGACACGACGGACGTGGAGTTGAGTCCCTCGTGGGCGTTCTCATGACCGATACGGACGGTCACGCCCGGATCCTTCGCCTCGCCGAGCAACTTGAGGAGCACGACCTGCTCCTCCAGCGCCTCCAGGACGGGCCGGATCACGAGAGGGAAGTCATGTCCGAAGCGGGTGAGATTGGCGGTGCCGCCGATCATCAGCCGCTCCTCGTTCTCCTCGACGAGCGTCTCCAGGAGGGTGGAGAGCACCGTCGAGACCGTACCGCGGTCGTCCGCCTCGAAGGCCTCGGAGAGGTCCTCGACCAGGCTCGGCACATCGCTGAACCGGCGGCCCGCGACCCGGCTGTTGAGCCGCGCCCGCAGGTCCGCCAGCGACGACTCGCCGAACGGCGCCGGGCAGTCGACCATGCGCTGCTCGACCCGCCCGGTGTCCGTGATCAGCACCAGCATCAGCCGCGCGGGGGCGAGGGACAGCAGCTCCACGTGCCGCACCGTGGAACGGGTCAGCGACGGGTACTGCACGACGGCGACCTGCCGGGTGAGCTGCGCGAGCAGCCGTACGGTCCTGGCCACCACGTCGTCGAGGTCGACGGCGCCCTCGAGGAAGTTCTGGATGGCCCGCCGCTCGGGCGGGCTCATGGGCTTGACGCCGGCCAGCTTGTCGACGAACAGCCGGTAGCCCTTGTCGGTGGGGATGCGCCCGGCGCTGGTGTGCGGCTGGGCGATGAAGCCCTCGTCCTCCAGGGCCGCCATGTCGTTGCGCACGGTGGCCGGGGAGACGCCGAGGTTGTGCCGCTCGGTGAGGGCCTTGGAGCCGACGGGCTCCTCGGTGCCCACGTAGTCCTGGACGATGGCGCGCAGCACCTGGAGCCTGCGTTCACTGAGCATCGCGCACACCTCCAGAAGCCTTCCGCGCGGTACCTTCCCTGTCCGCCTGGCACTCTTCGCACGCGAGTGCCAGACTTCCCCGCCCAGTGTACGGCCGGGGGGTACGCACCGGGCAAGGCCGGTCCCCGCGCCGTCGCGCCGGACGGCGTCGTCACCGATAGCGTCCCGTCATGACCGTGACTTGGGAAGAGTCGGGATGGGAGCAAGTGGCCGCCGGGGTGGGGCGGTGCCGGCTGCCGGGGTGGGACTGCACGGCGGGGCTCGTCGTGGGCGCGGAGGGCGTGCTGCTCGTCGACGCGGGTTCCGGGCTGGGCGAGGGCGCGCGGTTGCGGGCGGAGGCGCAGGCGCTCACCGGCCGCCGTGTGACGCATCTCGCGCTCACCCACCCCCACTTCGACCACGTCCTCGGGGCGGGGGCGTTCGCGGGCACGGAGGTGTTCGGCGCGGTGGGCATGGACACCGTACTGACGGGGCGCGGGCGTGAGGAACTGCGCGCGGACGCGGTGCGGTGGGGGCTGGACGCGCGGGTGGCGGAGGAGGCCGTGGACGCGCTGGTCCCGCCGCGGCACGCGGTGTCCGGCGAGTGGACGCTCGACCTCGGCCCGGCCGGCGGCCGGCAGGTGCTGCTGGCGAACGTGGGCCCCGGGCACACCGCCCACGACCTCGTGGTCCTCGTCCCCGGCGACCCGGAGGTGGTCTTCTGCGGCGACCTGGTCGAGGAGTCGGGCGAACCGCAGGCCGGCCCCGACGCCGTGCCGTCGCACTGGCCGGCCGCGCTGGACCGGCTCCTCGAGCTGGGCGGCGAGGACGCGTTGTACGTCCCCGGTCACGGAGCGGTGGTGGACGCGGCGTTCGTACGGGCCCAGCGCGACGCCCTGGCGGCCCGTTTCGGCGTGTCGGACTGAACCGGGCGGGCGCACTCCTCGTATCGTCGTCAGAATGCGCCAGTACTCCGCCGATCTGACCCCTCCGTGGAAGAAACCGCAGCCGGTTCCCGAGGTCGCGGCCGAGCCCGGCCTGGTGGTGGAGGAGCCCGGCACCGGCTTCTGCGGCGCGGTGATCCGCTGCGAGGCGGGCACGGTGACGCTGGAGGACCGCTTCGGCAAGCACCGGGTGTTCCCGCTGGAGCCGCGGGGCTTTCTGCTGGAGGGGCGCGTGGTGACGCTGGTGCGGCCGGCCGCCGGTCCTCGGCGGCCCGCCCGTACGGCGTCCGGTTCCGTCGCCGTCCCCGGCGCGCGGGCGCGCGTCGCCCGCGCGGGGCGCATCTACGTCGAGGGGCGGCACGACGCGGAGCTGGTGGAGAAGGTGTGGGGCGACGACCTGCGCATCGAGGGGGTGGTCGTCGAGTACCTGGAGGGTGTCGACGACCTGCCGTCGATCGTCGAGTCCTTCGCGCCGGGTCCGGACGCGCGGCTGGGGGTCCTGGTGGACCACCTGGTCCCGGGCTCCAAGGAGTGGCGGATCGCCGAGTCGGTGACGAGTGAGCACGCGCTGGTGGTGGGTCACCCGTACATCGACGTCTGGGAGGCGGTGAAGCCGGCGTCGGTGGGGATCGAGGCGTGGCCGCGGGTGCCGCGGGGGCAGGACTGGAAGACGGGGGTGTGCGCGGCGCTGGGGTGGCGGGTGGCGAACACGGGCGAGGCGTGGCAGCGGATCCTCGGCTCGGTGCGGTCGTACAAGGACCTGGAGCCGCAGCTCCTGGGCCGCGTGGAGGAACTGATCGATCACGTGACGGCATGAGTTTTCCGCCCCCGCCGCCCCTTCCCGTCCCGAACCTGGGGCTCCGCCCCAGACCCCGCTCCTCAAACGCCGGAGGGGCTGAAGTCAGCCCCTCCGGCGTTTGAGGAGCGGGGGTTCCGGGGGCAGCGCCCCCGGGGGACGGGAACGGGAAGGGGCGGCGGGGGCGAGATCAATCGACCAGGTCACGCACCACGGCATCAGCCAACAGCCGCCCCCGCAGGGTGAGGGCCGCACGGCCCTCCTCGTACGGGCCACGCTGAAGCAGCCCGTCCGTCAGAGCCCGACGAGCGGCCGCGAGCCCCTCCTCGCGGAGGAGCGAGAGAGGAACCCCCTCCTCGAGCCGAAGCTCCAGCAGGATCCGCTCCACCCGCCGGTCCTCCTCCGACAGCAGCTCACGCCCCGCCCCCGGCGACCGCCCCGACGCGAGCGCCGCCGCGTACGCCCCCGGATGCTTGACGTTCCACCAGCGCACCCCGCCCACGTGCGAGTGGGCGCCGGGACCCGCGCCCCACCAGTCGGCGCCGCGCCAGTACAGCTCGTTGTGCAGGCAGCGGCCGGCCTTCGACGTGGCCCAGTTCGACACCTCGTACCAGTCGAAACCCGCCCCCGACAGCATCTCCTCGGCGATCAGGTAGCGGTCCGCGTGGACGTCGTCGTCCGTCATCGGGACCTCGCCGCGACGGATGCGGCGGGCGAGCTGCGTGCCCTCCTCGACGATCAGCGCGTACGCCGAGACATGGTCGGGACCGGCGCCGATCGCCGCGTCCAGGGACGCCCGCCAGTCGTCGTCGGACTCCCCCGGCGTGCCGTAGATCAGATCGAGGTTGACGTGCTCGAAGCCCGCCGCGCGGGCCTCCGCGACGCATGCCTCGGGGCGGCCGGGGGTGTGCGTGCGGTCGAGGACCTTCAGTACGTGCCGCCGGGCGCTCTGCATGCCGAAGGAGATCCGGTTGAAGCCGCCCGCGCGGAGGGTCGCCAGGTAGGCCGGGTCGACCGACTCCGGGTTCGCCTCCGTCGTCACCTCGGCGTCCGCCGCCAGCCCGAACTCCTCACGGATCGCCCCCAGCATCCGTACGAGGTCGTCGGCGGCCAGCAGGGTGGGCGTACCGCCCCCGACGAAGACCGTGCGGACCGGCCGCGGGTCGTCCCCCAGCGCCTTCCGCGCCAGGCGGACCTCGTCGATCAGGGTCTCGGCGTAGTTGTCGCGGGAGGCCAGCACGCCGCCGCTGCCGCGCAGCTCGGTCGCGGTGTACGTGTTGAAGTCGCAGTAGCCGCAGCGGGTCGCGCAGTACGGGACGTGCAGGTAGAACCCGAGGGGGCGGTCGGCGGCCCCGGCGAGCGCGGACGCGGGCAGCGCGCCGTCGGCGGGGACGGGCTCGCCGTCGGGGAGTGCGGAAGGCATGTGCTCCATTGTCCCGCACCGGCCGTGTCATTCCGCTTGGAGCACCAGCAGGGCGAGATCGTCGGCGGGTGGCCGGGCCCCGAACTCGTGCACGAGCTGCGTGATCCGTTCCGCTATCAGCTCGGCGTCCATCCCCGCGCACCCCGACAGGGCCGTGGCGAGCCCGTCGCCGTCGTCGAACTGGCGGGAGCCGGAGCGCCGCTCGGTGACTCCGTCGGTGACGCAGAGCAGGGTGTCGCCGGAGTACATCTCGAAGGTCTCGCTGGTGTAGGTGGCGTCCTCGACGACCCCGAGCAGGGTCTGCGGCTGGGCGACGGCGCGGACCGAGCCGTCGGGGGCGAGCAGCAGGGGCAGGGGGTGTCCGGCGGAGGCGAGGGTGCAGCGGACGCCGCCGTCGAAGGGGACGAGTTCGCCGTAGAGGAGGGAGAGGAAGCGGGTCTGGGGGCCGTCGCCGGGGGCGGTCGGACGGGCGCCGGCGGCCACCAGTGCGCGGGCGGCGGCGTCGGCGGCCTCGGTGGCGTCGTCGAGGAGGAGCTGGTTGAGGCGGTCGAGGACGTCGGCGACGCGGTAGCCCTCGCGGGCGAGCAGCCGCAGCCAGGGGCGGGCGAGTCCGATGACGACGGCGGCCTCGGGTCCCTTGCCCTGGACGTCGCCGACGGCGAAGCACCAGCGGCCCTGGCCGGCCGGGAAGAGGTCGTAGAAGTCGCCGCTGGGTCCGCCCTTGTCGCAGGGTTCGTAGACGAGGGCGCTGCGCACGCCGGGGATCTCGGCGACGGCGCCGGGCAGCAGTCCGCGCTGGAGCACGGCGCTGATGGTGGCCTGGCGGGAGTACTGCCGGGCGGCCCCGATGGCGAGGGCGACGCGCCGGCCGAGGTCCTCGACCAGCCCGGTGATCTCGTCGGGGAACCGGTCGATCCCGCCCCGCCCGATCACCAGCGTGCCGAGCGGACGCCCACCGGCGACGAGCCGGTAGGCGAGGGCGGTACCGGGGGCGGTGCCGGGGGCACCGTCGGCGGGGGCGTCGAGCGCCCCGCTCGGCCACGGGTAGGGCGCGGGTCCGGGGTGCGACGGGTCGCCGGGGCGGGGTGGGTTCTGTTCCAGGGTCCGGGTCAGGTCCTCGATGCGGTCCTCGCCGGCGTGCCAGACGCGGGCGAGGCGGGAGCCGTCGGTCCGGCTCCCCTCGCCCCAGCCGCCGCCGTGGCCGGTGGTCTCGTCCTCCAGCCACACCGCGCACCAGTCGGCCAGCCGCGGCACGATCAGCTGGCCGGTGAGCGAGGTGACCAGGTCCTCGTCCAGTTGCCCGGCGAGCAGGTCGGAGGCCTCGGCGAGGAAGGACAGGGCGCCGCGCCCCAGCCAGGTCCCGTCCCGCCCGGGCCGGCGGGCGAGCCAGTCGTCGCCGTACGAGCCGCCGCGCCAGGTGTCCCGGGCGTGACCGGGCGTTTCCCGGTGGCCGGGCGGGGTCCGGGAGACCAGCAGCGGGTCGGGGGTGCCCTGTTCCGTCCGGGGCGGCTCCGGCGCGAGGATCTCCGCCACCCGCAGATCCCGCGCCAGCGTGCGCTCCCCGGCGTACGCCTCGATCTGGTCGCCCGCCGCGCATCCCCCTGCGGCCAGGCGCGCCCACACCGTCTTCGTGCCCGGACGGTAGGTGATCCCCCAGGCCTCGGAGAGCGCGGCGACGAGGCGCAGGCCGCGCCCGTACTCGGGGGTGTCGTACGGCGGTCCCTCCGGTTCGCTGCCGCGCGGCGCGCGGGAGGGGTGCTGGTCGGCGACCTCGACGACGAGCGCGCCGGTCTCCTCCTCCAGCCTGCACGCCACCCGCACCTCGGTACCGGCGTGCACGACGGCGTTGGTGACGAGTTCGCTGGCGATCAGCGTGGCGTCGTCGCCGACGCGGCCGGTGAGGTGTTCGGCGCCGGGCAGGGCGAGTTCCGCCCACTCGGTGAGCGCCTTGCGCAGCAGGGCGCGTGCGGCGCCCGGTGCGAGGGGGCTCCCGGGCAGGGTCGCGTCCACCCACGCGCACTCCCGCGCGCCGGAGGCGCACGAGGCGGTCTCCCGTTGGGTCGGAATGGCCCCCATGGGCAGCTCCCCGGGCAGTTCGTACGAAGAGAACTCGATCGATGCCGACAGGGTGACAGACCGGACCCGCCCATAAGCGCCGAGTCACCGAAGTGGACCGTCAAGGGTGAGAACAGCGTCAGGTGTGCGGTCAGGAACGGACAGGAAGCCGTTCCTTTCCGGTCATCGTGAGAACGCGGAAAAGGGGCGGGGTCCCGCGCCGCACCGGCCCGGGACCCCGCCCCTACGGTCACACCGTGATGGTCACGCCTCGCGCGCGCCCTCGTACATCTCCTCGATGAGGTGCTTGTACTCGCGCTCCACCACCGGGCGCTTCAGCTTCAGGCTCGGGGTGATCTCGCCGTGCTCGACGTCGAGGTCACGGGGCAGGAGGCGGAACTTCTTGATGGTCTGCCAGCGCTGGAGGCCCTCGTTGAGCTGCTTGACGTAGCCGTCGACCATCTCGACCGTGGCGGGGGCGGCGACGATCTCCGCGTACGGCTTGCCCGCCAGGCCGTTCTCGGCCGCCCAGGGGGCGAGGGCGGCCTCGTCGAGGGCGATGAGGGCGGTGCAGTAGTTCCGGTCGGCGCCGTGGACGAGGATGTTGGAGACGTAGGGACAGACCGCCTTGAACTGGCCCTCGACCTCGGCGGGGGCGATGTACTTGCCGCCGGAGGTCTTGATCAGGTCCTTCTTGCGGTCGGTGATGCGGAGGTAGCCGTCGGGCGAGAGCTCGCCGATGTCGCCGGTGTGGAACCAGCCGTCCTCCTCCAGGACCTCGGCGGTCTTCTCGGGCAGGTTGTGGTAGCCCTGCATGATGCCGGGGCCGCGCAGCAGGATCTCGCCGTCGTCGGCGATGCGCACCTCGGTGCCGGGCAGCGGCTTGCCGACGGTGCCGGTGCGGTAGGCCTCGCCGGGGTTGACGAAGGAGGCGGCGGAGGACTCGGTGAGGCCGTAGCCCTCCAGGATGTGGACGCCGGCGCCGGAGAAGAAGTAGCCGATCTCGGGGGCGAGGGCGGCGGAGCCGGAGACGCAGGCGCGCAGGTTGCCGCCGAAGGCCTCGCGGATCTTGGCGTAGACGAGCCTGTCGGCGATGCCGTGCTTCGCCGAGAGGCCGAAGGGGGCGCTCGCGGTGCCGGTGCGGCGGAAGTTGTCCTGGGTGACCTTGGCGTACTCGCGGGCGACGCCGGCGGCCCACTGGAAGATCTTGTACTTGGCGCCGCCGCCGGCCCTCGCCTTGGCGGCCACGCCGTTGTAGACCTTCTCGAAGATGCGGGGCACGGCCGCCATGTAGGTCGGCCGGACCACCGGAAGGTTCTCGATGATCTTGTCGACGCGGCCGTCGACGGCGGTGACGTGGCCGGCCTCGATCTGGCCGGAGATGAGCACCTTGCCGAAGACGTGGGCGAGCGGCAGCCACAGGTACTGCACGTCGTCGGCGCCGACCAGGCCGGTGGCGGGGATGGCCTTGGCCATGTACGACCAGCAGTCGTGCGGCAGGCGTACGCCCTTGGGGCGGCCGGTGGTGCCGGAGGTGTAGATGAGGGTGGCGAGCTGGTCCTTGGTGATCGCGGCGACGCGTTCCTTGATCAGCTCCGGTTCCTTCTGGAGCCGGGCGGTACCGAGCTTCTCCAGGTCGGCGAGGGTGATCACGAAGTCGTCGGTCTCGACGCCGGCCGGGTCGACGGCCACGACGTGCGTGAGTTCGGGCAGCTCGGCGCGCTTCTCGACCGCCTTGGCGACCTGCTCGGCGTTCTCCGCGACGAGCACCCGGCTCTGGGAGTCGGAGAGAATGTAGGCGGACTCGTCGGCGTTGGTCTGCGGGTAGACCGTGGTGGTGGCGGCGCCGGCGCAGAGGATGCCGAGGTCGGCGAGGATCCACTCGACCCGGGTGGAGGAGGCGAGCGCGACCCGCTGCTCGGGCTCGACGCCCAGCTCGATCAGGCCGGCCGCGATGGCGTGGACCCGTTCGGCGGTGCCCGCCCAGGTGAGGGACTTCCAGTCGTCCGGGCCCTCGCCGGAGGCCGCCGGGACCGGGTGGCGGTAGGCCTCGGCGTCCGGTGTGGCCGCCACACGCTCCAGGAAGAGGGTCGCCACGCTCGGCGGACGGTTCTCGATCAGTGTCTGTGTGTCGCTCACGACATCCTCCGGGGCCCGCGACGGTGCGGCTGGCTCAGTGCGGCTGGGTTTCCTCGCGCGTTGTTTAACTGGCGAGTAACTATCGAGTGGGGATCAGAGTAAAGGCCGACCGGCGATGGCGTAAGGGCCTGCGGCCTGTCATTTCGCACAGAGGGCTACCCGGAGAACGCGCGGGGCCCGCCACGCTTTCGCGTGACGGGCCCCCGTTCCGCCCGGTTCGCGGAGTGACCCGCGGTAACGTCCGGTCGTTTCCCGGCCGCTTCCCCGGTCACCGCCCCGGCTACTTCTTGCCCTTGGCCGATCCCGCGCTGTCGTCGCTGGAGAGGACGGCGATGAAGGCCTCCTGCGGAACCTCCACGGAACCCACCATCTTCATCCGCTTCTTGCCTTCCTTCTGCTTCTCCAGCAGCTTCCGCTTACGGGAGATGTCACCGCCGTAGCACTTGGCGAGGACGTCCTTGCGGATGGCGCGGATGGTCTCGCGGGCGATGACGCGGGAGCCGATGGCGGCCTGCACCGGCACCTCGAAGGCCTGCCGCGGGATGAGCTCCTTGAGCTTGGCGACGAGCCGTACCCCGTACGCGTACGCCTGGTCCTTGTGGGTGATCGCGGAGAACGCGTCCACCTTGTCGCCGTGCAGCAGGATGTCGACCTTGACCAGGCTGGAGGTCTGCTCGCCGGTGGGCTCGTAGTCCAGGGAGGCGTAGCCGCGGGTCTTGGACTTCAGCTGGTCGAAGAAGTCGAAGACGATCTCGGCGAGCGGGAGGGTGTAGCGGATCTCGACGCGGTCCTCGGAGAGGTAGTCCATGCCGAGCAGGACGCCGCGCCGGGTCTGGCACAGCTCCATGATCGAGCCGATGAACTCGCTGGGCGCCAGGATGGTGGCGCGCACGACCGGCTCGTACACCTCGCCGATCTTCCCCTCGGGGAACTCGCTCGGGTTGGTGACGGTGTGCTCGCTGCCGTCCTCCATGACCACGCGGTAGACCACGTTGGGCGCGGTGGCGATCAGGTCGAGGCCGAACTCGCGCTCCAGCCGCTCGCGGATCACGTCGAGGTGCAGCAGGCCGAGGAAGCCGACGCGGAAACCGAAGCCGAGGGCGGCGGAGGTCTCCGGCTCGTAGACCAGGGCGGCGTCGTTGAGCTGGAGCTTGTCGAGCGCCTCGCGCAGCTCCGGGTAGTCCGAGCCGTCCAGGGGGTAGAGGCCGGAGAACACCATCGGCTTGGGGTCCTTGTAGCCGCCGAGCGCCTCCTCGGCGCCCTTGTGCTGGCTGGTGACGGTGTCACCGACCTTCGACTGGCGGACGTCCTTCACACCGGTGATGAGGTAGCCCACCTCGCCGACGCCGAGGCCGTCGGCGGGCAGCATCTCCGGGGAGTTGGTGCCGATCTCCAGCAGCTCGTGGGTGGCGCCGGTGGACATCATCCGGATCCGCTCGCGCTTGTTGAGCTGGCCGTCGATGACACGGACGTAGGTGACGACACCGCGGTAGGAGTCGTAGACCGAGTCGAAGATCATCGCGCGGGCGGGGGCGTCCTTGACGCCGACCGGGGCGGGGATCTCGGCGACCACCTTGTCCAGCAGCGCCTCGACGCCGAGGCCGGTCTTCGCGGAGACCTTGAGCACGTCGTCGGGGTCGCAGCCGACCAGGTTCGCCAGCTCCTCGGCGAACTTCTCCGGCTGCGCGGCCGGCAGGTCGATCTTGTTCAGTACGGGGATGATCGTGAGGTCGTTCTCCATCGCCAGGTACAGGTTGGCGAGGGTCTGGGCCTCGATGCCCTGGGCGGCGTCGACCAGCAGGATCGTGCCCTCGCAGGCGGCGAGCGAGCGGGAGACCTCGTACGTGAAGTCGACGTGCCCCGGCGTGTCGATCATGTTGAGGATGTGCGTGTTGCCCTCGTCGTGGGTGGGGGCCCACGGCAATCGCACCGCCTGGGACTTGATCGTGATGCCGCGCTCGCGCTCGATGTCCATGCGGTCGAGGTACTGAGCGCGCATCTGCCGCTGCTCGACCACTCCGGTCAGCTGGAGCATCCGGTCGGCGAGCGTGGACTTGCCGTGGTCGATGTGCGCGATGATGCAGAAATTGCGGATCAGCGCCGGGTCGGTACGGCTCGGCTCGGGCACATGGCTAGGGATCGCGGGCACGCAGGGTCCTGATTCTTGAGGCGTCCGCATACGTGTGCTTGTGCGTCTGCGGTCTCGGGTCGGATCGATACGTAGCTTCCATGGTCCCACGGGTGGCGACCGGGGACGGGTTTGGGCCACTGAATGGGCCGCTGGTAGTGTGGGGGGCTGTGTCTCATGCCCTCTCAGCGCGAGGCACACCCCAAGAAATCACCGGCGCGGGTCCCGAGCGGTCCCGTGCCAGAACCTGTAGAGGCTCATTCGTGGCGAACATCAAGTCCCAGATCAAGCGGAACAAGACCAACGAGAAGGCCCGGCTGCGCAACAAGGCCGTCAAGTCCTCTCTGAAGACCGCGATCCGCAAGGCCCGCGAGGCCGCCGCCGCGGGTGACGTCGAGAAGGCCACCGAGTACCAGCGCGCCGCCGCGCGTCAGCTCGACAAGGCCGTCTCCAAGGGCGTCATCCACAAGAACCAGGCCGCCAACAAGAAGTCGGCGCTGGCTCAGAAGGTCGCGGCCGTCAAGGGCTGAACAACCCTTTGATCTGACCGCCGGCGGGACCCCGGGCGGGCCCTCTCTCATCCGCCCCCCGGCCGGCACCCCGAGCTCGTACGCGGCCTGCGTTCGCCACGCGGGTACGGGCTCACACGCTTCAACCGAAGGCCCCGCCCCACACCCTTCCCCGGGTGGTGGGCGGGGCCTTCGGCCTTTCCCGTTCCGTTCCGCTAAGCCCGTCCCCGCGAGCGGGCCGCGCGGGCGATGGTGACGACCGCCTTCTCCAGGGCGTACTCCGGGTCGTCCCCGCCGCCCTTCACGCCCGCGTCCGCCTCGGCGACCGCGCGCAGCGCGACGGCCACGCCGTCCGGGGACCAGCCGCGCATCTGCTGCCGCACCTGGTTGATCTTCCAGGGCGGCATACCGAGATCGGCGGGGCGCGCGTTCGGCGACGACTGGAGCTTGCCGATCGCCCGTACGCCCTGGGCCAGCGCGCTGACGATCTTCACCGGCGGTTCTCCGGTGGCGATCGACCAACGCAGCGCCTCCAGGGCCTCCACGACCCGGCCCTCGACGGCCCGATCCGCAATGGTGAAGTTCGACGCCTCCGACCGCCCGGAGTAGTACCGCCCTACGGTCGCCTCGTCGATCGTCCCCTCGATGTCGGCAACGAGCTGGGAAACGGCCGAGGCCAGCTCCCGCAGATCACTGCCCAGAGCGTCCACGAGCGCCTGGCACGCCTCCGGGGTGGCCGATCTCCCGACGGTGCGGAACTCTCCCCGCACGAAGGCCAGCCGGTCCGTGGCTTTCGTCATCTTCGGGCACGCCACCTCCCGCGCCCCCGCCTTGCGCGCCGCGTCGAGCAGCCCCTTGCCCTTGGCGCCGCCCGCGTGCAGCAGGACGAGCGTGATCTCCTCGGCCGGCGAGCCGAGGTACGCCTTCACGTCCTTGACGGTGTCGGCGGACAGGTCCTGCGCATTGCGTACGACGACGACCTTGCGCTCCGCGAAGAGCGACGGGCTGGTCAGCTCGGCGAGGGTGCCGGGCTGGAGCTGGTCCGGTGTCAGGTCGCGCACGTCCGTGTCGGAGTCGGCGGCCCTCGCGGCGGCCACCACCTCCCGCACGGCACGGTCGAGCAGCAGGTCCTCCTGGCCCACGGCGAGCGTCACCGGGGCGAGGAGGTCGTCGGATGCGGTCTTCCTGGCCATCGCGACAAGCATCCCACGCGCCACTGACACCGCCGCCCGGCCGATGGTTCGCCGGGCTACGGCTCCTCGGCCGGCGGCCGCCGGGCTACGGCTCTTCCCGCCAGCCGTCCCACTCGGCCACGAACTCGTTCAGCTCCGCGGGGTCCAGCCGGGCCGGCTCGTCCCGCAGGACGACGAGCCACTGCGCGTCCTCCGCGTCGTCCTCACCGGCGAGCGCGTCCCGCACCAGCCGCGGCTCCTCGTCCACGCCGAACCGTTCCCCGAGGGCCTCGGCCACCTCCTCCGCGGCATCACGGTCGGGCAGCACCAGCGCATGTCGCACATCACTCACACGGGCCATTGTCCGGCACCGGGGCCGGCCACCCGTCCCGGCACCGGGGTCAGCCACCCGTCCCGGTGCCGCGCGCCGTCGGCACCGTGTCCAGCGCGATCCCGAACCGGTCGCGGTAGAGCGCGAGCACCTCCTCGTCCGTCCCGGTCCCGTGCTCCCGCCGCGTGCCGTCCGGCGCGGTGACCGTGAACCGCCGGCCGCTGAGCGTGATCCTGCCCCCGTCCCGGGTGATCCGCGAGCACACCGTCGACCGCGTGAAGTGGGAGGCCGGTGAGGTGCTGTGCCACCACGCCCCGACCGTGAAGTCGGCGAGCGCCCTCGGCCGGATCTCCAGCCGGTAGACCGGCCGCCCGTTCCGGCTCACGTCCAGGTCCGCCGCCTCCACCCTGTCGTACCCGCCGCGCACCCCGGCCGCGTCCGCGCCCGCCTCGGCGATCCGGAACGTGCCCCCGGCGTCCTCCTGCTCCCCGTGCTCCCCGAAGGCGAGCGGCAGGTGGAAGTGGGCGCCGAAGCCGACGTCGGCCAGCCAGTCGCCGCCGTCCACCGTCCGCACCCGCAGCGCGAGATGGTCGTACGGGATGCCGAGCCGGCCCCCGTCGCCGTACACCCGCGCCGCGAGCAGCTGGACGTCGTAACCGAGGGCGGCGAGCAACGCTCCGAAGACGCCGTTGAGTTCGTAGCAGAACCCGCCCCGCCTCGCCCCCACCACCTTGTCCAGCAGCCGCTTCTCCTCCAGCACGATCTCCTCGCCGAGATGGATGGACAGGTTCTCGAACGGCACGGTCTCCAGATGCCGCAGGTGCAGCTCGCGCAGCGCGTCCACGGTGGGCCAGGCGGGCTGCTCGACGCCCAGACGGCGCAGATAGGCGTCGACTCCCGCGGTGTTCATCCCCTCAGTCATGCCTTCAGTGTCGCGCCACCCGCCGCTCCTCGCCCTCCGTTCCCGCCGGTGGCGCGGGTACGCTCTCCGGTCCCCGAGTGGCGGAGGAACCAGCCCGTGCACGACTACCAGCGGATCGCCGACCGGATCGCCGCCGACATTCTGAGCGGCCGGCTCAAGCCCGGTCAGCGGCTGCCCCCGCAGCGGTCCTTCGCCCGCCGTCGCGGGATCGCCGCGTCGACGGCCGGCCGCGTCTACGCCGAACTCGTCCGGCGCGGGCTGGTGGTGGGCGAGGTCGGCCGCGGCACGTTCGTGCGCGCCGCGCCCGTGCCGTCCGGCCGGGCACTCGCCGAGCCCGCCACCACCGCGCCGGTCAATCTGGAGCTCAACTACCCGACGGCGCCGGACCAGGCCGCCCTCCTCGCGCCCGCCCTGGCACCGCTGCTGCGCCCGGACGTGCTGTCCGAGGCGACCCGTACCGCTCCGGCCGCCGGCACACCGGCCGCTCGTGAGGCGGCCTGCGGACTGCTGGCGACGGCCGGATGGCGGCCCTCCCCCGGTCAGGTCCTCTTCAGCGGCAACGCCCGTCAGGCGATCGCCGGCGCGCTGGCCGCGCTGGTCCGGCCGGGCGGCCGGGTGGGGATCGACGCCCTGACCTATCCCCTGGTCAAGGAGATCGCGGCCCGGCTCGGCGTCACCCTGGTCCCGCTCGCCGGGGACGCCGACGGCATCCTCCCCGACTCCGTCGCCGCGGCCCAGCGCACGGCGCCGCTCTCCGCCCTGTACCTGCAACCGACCCTGCGCAATCCGACGTCGGCGACCATGCCGGAGACCCGCCGCCGCCGGCTCGCCGCGGAGCTGCGCCCCTGGGGGCTGCCGGTCGTCGAGGACCGCATCTGGTCCTTCCTCTCGGACGACAGCGAACCCTTCGCGTCCTTCGCCCCCGAACTCACCTACGTGGTCGACGGGTTGTCCAAGCGGGTCGCGCCGGGCCTCACCGTCGGCTTCCTCGTCGTACCCGAGGGACGGACCGGGCGGGCGGGCGAGGCACTGCGCTCCGGCGGCTGGACGGCGGGGCGTTTCGCGCTCGAAGCGGCCCTGCGGTGGATGACGGACGGAACCGTCGACCGGCTGACGACCGCCAAGCGCGCCGACGCCTCGCGCCGCCAGCGACTGGTCGCCGAGCACCTGCGGGGTTTCGCCGTCCAGGCCGACCCGCGGACGTACTACGCGTGGTGGCGCCTGCCCGCGCCGTGGCGGGCGGACACCTTCACCGCGGCCGCGGCCGCCCGCGGCATCGCGGTGACGCCCGGACCGTCCTTCGCGGTGCCGGCGACCGGGCCCGCGCCGGCCCGGTCGCCGGACCTTTCCGCGTCCGGCGCCGCCGACTGCGTCAGGCTCGGGCTGGCGTCGGCCCCGCCGGAGGCGCTGGAGCAGGCCCTGCGGACACTCGCCTCCCTCGCGCGCGACACCACACCGCAGGGGATCACGGCCCTCCCGTCCTGAGTCCGGCCACGGCACCACATTGCACCGAGGGCAATGTTTTGATTGCACCGAGTAGCGGCGTGCTCCTAGGGTCGTCCGCATGGCATCCCGTCTCGCACACCGGGCCGAGGGGAACGCCGGCGCCTCCGCGCTGCCCCTCGTCCTCGTCCACGGCCACCCCTTCGACCACACCATGTGGGCCCCGCAGATCGACACCTTCTCGCCCGAGCGCCGGGTGATCGCGCCCGACCTGCGCGGCTACGGCGCCTCGCCCGTCACCCCGGGCGTCACGGAGCTGTCCGTGTTCGCGGACGACATCGATGAACTGCTCGACTCCCTGGACGTGGAGGCGTGCGTCCTCGGCGGACTGTCGATGGGCGGGCAGATCGTCATGGAGTACTACGCCCGGTTCCCGGAGCGCGTCCGCGGCCTGCTGCTCGCGGACACCTTCGCCGCACCCGAGACCCCGGAAGGACACCGGGCCCGCAACGCCATGGCGGACCGGCTGCTGCGCGAGGGCATGCGGGGCTACGCCGACGAGGTGCTGTACAAGATGGTCGCGCCCCACGCGCCCCCGGCCGTCGCGGCGCACGTCCACCGCATGATGACCGGCACCGACCCGCGGGGCGCCGCGGCGGCCCTGCGCGGCCGCGCCGAGCGGCCCGACTACCGCCCGCTGCTGAGCGGGGTCACGGTGCCCGCGCTGGTCGTCGTCGGCGCCGAGGACGAGTACACCCCCGTCAGCGACGCCGAGTCGCTGCACGGCCTCCTCCCCGACTCCACCCTCGTCGTCGTCGACAGGGCGGCCCACCTGCCCAACCTGGAACGCCCCGACGCGTTCGACGCGGCCCTGGCGGACTTCCTGCGGCGACTCGACACCACGGCCGGCCGGCCTGGCGCGCTGGAGGACTGATGAAGATCTCGGGCTCTAGCCGGCGGGCTGCCGCAGGCGCTCTGCGGCGGTCCGCAGCTCCGACAGCCACCGGCGGTAGTTCTCGAACGTCTCGACGAAGTACACCAGCTTGCCGAACCACTCCTCCCCGCTGTCCCCGTACTTGTTGCGTACGGTCTGCAGCGACACCCATGTGACACCGGAAAGGCGTACGGCCGAACCGGCGGACTCGAGCAGTCGGGTGGCATCCCCGGCCATGAGGATTCCCCCCGCACCGGCGGCCGCCTTCCCCTGGGCCTCGGTGACCGCGTCCCGCACGTCCTTCGGCGCCTTGCGCTTCTTGATCGCCTCGCCCGCGCGGGTGACGATGCCCAGGTGCTTATGGGCCAGGCTCTTGTAGACCGCGCCGGCCTGGCTGAATCTCCTGTCGCCGTCAGCCGGTTCCAGGTCGAGCGGACGAGCGGAGGTCCGGCCGATGCGCGCGTCATTCATGTCGGACGTGGATGCCAGAACCTCCTGGCTGAGGATCTCCCAGCCGTTCGGCCCGAAGCTCAGCATGTTCGTGACCTCGGGCAGGGTTTTGTCGGCCCCGGGGCCCATGTACTCCTCGTCGCCGAACCAGTCCATGGGGCGGTGAGCGTGCTGGAATCCCAGCGCGTCCGCCATCCGGCTGCCGGGCGACTGGTAGTGCCAGGCCCGGAACGTGTCCGGCCCCTGGGAGCTCCCGGTGACGGCGAAAGCGCATCCGTTCATCGTGGCCGTGAAGACGAGGCCCGCGCCCGGAGCGTCCCCCGGCTCCCGCGGGATCTCCTTGTGACCCACCTGCGTCTCGGGGTCGCGCGCGCCGCCCGTGAGGTAGGGGACGTACGAGGAGTGGAGGTAGCTGTCCTCGGGCTGGACGGGCGGCAGATACGGGCGCCCGACGAGCTCCTGCAGGAACGGGTGCGCCGCCCGGCACTCCTGGTCGGCCACGTACTTCTCCAGGGCGGGGGTCAACAGGTACGCCGGGCCGGAACTCTGTCGCCGTGGGTCGGGCGTCAGGACGAACCAGTGACGGGGCATTTCGCCCAGCTTCGACCCGAGTTCGTTGTAGGCGTCCTTCAGATCCTTGTGGTTCCAACGCGCGTTCATGCCCGTCACCACGTCCATGGAGAGCATGTTGGCCGCCAGGAAGTCCCGCGGATCGTCGATCAGGTCCTCCTCCACGGTGCGCTGCACCATGACCTCGGACGCTCCCGAGGCGGTCTGGAGGGGTGCGGCGTCGTGCGCGGTCTCGTGCGCGGCATCGTCCGCCTGGCGCTGGACCGGGGCCGGGCCCGACACGATGCGCGCCGCGTTCGCCTCGGCTTCGCGCTCGAAGCGGTCGGAGGGGTCCGAGATCCGCAGCCCCGAGCCGTTGTCCGTGCCCGCGACCGGACCCTGGCTCTGCTGGATCACATGGGTCAGCTCGTGGGCCATGGTGCGCCGGTCGGCCCCGCCCTTGCCGATGACGATGTGGTTGCCGACGGTGTAGGCACCGGCCTTGAGCTCGGCGGCCGACGCCTGGGCAGCGGCGTCGTCGTGGACCCGGACGCCGGAGAAGTCCGCGCCCATCCTGGGCTCCAGGTCGGCGCGGAGGGCCGGGTCCAGCGGACGACCGGCCCCGCGCAGCACTTCGGGCACGGTCGAGCGCTGCACCGCGGGCTGCTGCGCGCTCTCGTGGCCGCAGCCCGCACCGTGCCGGTGCTCCTCCCGCGCCCACGGATGTCCCGCCTGCCGGAGCATCTGCACGACAGCCTGGTTGCCGATGTCCGACTGCAGCGAGAGCAGACTCCCGGCGTGCGGCGCGGCGGACGGCTGACGCCGTCCGGAGTTCGCCGCCGCCTTCGTGTCAGACCGCTCGTTCGCGTTCTCCCGGCCACCCACTCGCACAACAAACTCCTTGCTCACCGCGGCATTCCCCGCCCGCAACCGGATCCGGACGATACGGGTCGGCTCCGGAGCCTTACAACGGCGCCCTGCCGGAATGCCCGTACAGGCGCCAGAAGTTACCCCTTCGAGCAACGCCGCCCGGAGAAGGCCGGGGGCCTGTGGACGTCCACGGACGGAACAGTCGGGGCAGCCGGGGCGGGAGACATCAGTGGCGCGCCACCCGCAGTTCCCTGCTCCCGTTCTCGCCGACGGTCACGGCCAGCGCCCCGTCCCGGTCCGTCCGCAGTACCGTCGCTCCGCCGGTGCGGAGGGCGGTGACCGTGCTCGGGGCGGGGTGCCCGTACGTGTTGTCCTCCCCCGTGCTGATCAGCGCCAGCCGTGGGGCCGCGCGGCGTATGAGGTCCGGGTCCTGGTACGCGGAGCCGTGATGGGCGACTTTCAGGACGTCCACGCCGGCCAGTCTCCCGGCCGCCGGTGATCTCGCCAGGGCTCGCTGGGACGGGGGTTCCAGGTCCCCGAGGAGGAGCAGGCGCAGACCGGCCGTGCGGACCAGCATGGCGACGCTGGCGTCGTTCGGGCCTTCCGGCGCGGAGTGGGCGCCCGGTGGGGGCCACACCACCTCCCAGGACAGCTCTCCCGCGCGCCGCACCTCACCGGCCGCGGCGTGCGTCACCGGGATGTGCCGGGCCGCGGCGAGTCCTCGGACGAACGCGGCCTGGTCGGCGGGTTCCTCGAAGGGCGTCGTCCCGACGGCGCCCACCGCGCGTCCGCGCAGTACGCCGGGGAGGCCCGCCACGTGGTCGGCGTGGAAGTGGGTCAGGACCACGAGGGGGATGCTGGTGACGCCCAGGGAGCGCAGGCAGCGGTCGACGAGGGTGGGGTCGGGGCCGGCGTCCACGACCACGCCGGTGTTCTCGCCCGCCGCCAGTACCAGTGCGTCGCCCTGGCCCACGTCGCACATCACCATCCGCCAGCCCGGCGGGGGCCAGCCCGTGATCACCCGGGTGAGGGGCCGTGGCTGCAGCACCACCAGTACCAGCAGGAGTGCGCAGGCGGCGCACCACCAGGGGTGGCTCGGCAGGCGGCGGCCCACGAGCAGCGCCGCCAGGGTGAGGGCGCCGAGTGCCGCCGCGCCGGCCCAGCTGCCGGGCCAGTCCACTCCCGCGCCGGGCAGCGCGGCGCCCGTTCTGGCGACCTGTGCGAGCCACTGGGCCGGCCAGCTCGCGCACCAGGCCAGTGCCTTCGCCGCCGGCATCGCCACCGGTGCCGTGGCCAGGGCCAGGAAGCCCAGCACCGTGGCCGGCGCGAGCGCGAACTCCGCGAGCAGGTTGCACGGGATCGCCACCAGGCTGACCCGCGCCGCCAGTACGGCGACCACCGGCGCGCACACGGCCTGCGCGGCGCCCGCGGCGGCCAGCGCCTCCGCGAGGCGGGGCGGCATCCCGCGCCGCCGCAGTCCCGCGCTCCAGCGCGGCGCGAGCGTGAGCAGCGCGCCGGTGGCCAGCACGGAGAGCAGGAAGCCGTAACTGCGGGCCAGCCACGGGTCGTACAGCACCAGGAGCAGGACGGCCGTCGCCAGCGCCGGGACCAGTGATCTGCGGCGGCCGGTGGCGAGCGCGAGCAGGGCGACGGATCCGCAGGCGGCGGCCCGCAGCACGCTGGGGTCGGGCCGGCACACGACGACGAAGGCGAGGGAGAGCGCCGCGCCGAGGAGTGCGGTGGCCCGCAGGGGGATGCCGAGGCGGGGTGCGAGTCCACGTCGCTCGGCCCGCTGGGCCAGGCCGGGCGGGCCGAGGAGCAGGGCGAGGAGGATGGTGAAGTTGGCGCCGGAGACGGCGAGCGTGTGGGTGAGGTCGGTCTCCCGGAACGCCTCGTCCAGCTCCGGGGTGATCCTCGCGGTGTCGCCCACGACCAGGCCGGGCAGCAGCGCCCGCGCGTCCGCCGGCAGTCCGTCGGTCGCCTCCCGCAGTCCGGCCCGCAGGCGTCCCGCAAGCCGCTGCGGACCCGACGGCCGGCCCACGGTCTCCGGGCCGCCGCCGTCCCCGCCCTTCACCCGCAGCACGGCGGCGAACCGGTCGCCGCCCGCCCTCGCCGGGGCGAGCCGTGCCTCGACGCGGAGGCGGGTGGAGGGCAGGAGGGCGAGCCAAGGGGAGCGGTTCTCGGCGTCCGGTGCGGTGCGCTCGGACGAGCCCGGGCCGACGATCAGCAGCACGGGCGCGCGGGTCGCCTCCGTCGTGCCGTCGGCCCGCTCCACCCGTCGTACGTCGGCCTCGATCAGTACGGATGCCGGGGCCATGTGGTTGCCGCTGACCCTGGGCCGGGTGAGCCGGGGATCGGAGGTGATCTCGACCTCGGCGGTCACCGGGGCGTACTCCCGCGCCAGTGCGGGCACGGGGCCCCGTCGCAGGTCCGCGCCGTGCAGCCCCGCCGATCCGGCGGCCGCCGCGACGCAGAGCAGGACGGCGGCGGTGGCGTGGGCGGTGGCCCGTCCCCGCCCGGTCAGGCGGCTGCGCGCCATGAGGAGGGCGCCGGCCGTCAGCAGGGAGACGATCACCGCGCCCGCCGCCCGGCCGGGCGGGGCGTGCAGCATCACGGCGGCCGTGGCCCAGGCGGCCAGGGCGGGCGGGACCAGTCGCAGGTCCGTCGGTCCCTCCTGCCTCGGGTGCGCGGCTCCGAGCCGCTTCCCGGAGGCGGCGTGGACGCGGCGGCGGACGGTGGGGTGCGGGGGCAAGGGCGGTGGCGCGGCCGTCGTCCCCGTCCTCATGGCCGTACGAGGTTTCGCAGCTCCGCGAAACGGCGGTCGCCGATGCCGTTCACCTCGCGGAGTTCGTCCACCGCGCGGAAGCCGCCGTTGCGGGTGCGGTAGTCGAGGATGTGCTGGGCCAGCACGGGGCCTACTCCGGGGAGAGTGTCGAGCTGGTCGAGGGTGGCGGTGTTGAGGGACACCGGTGCGGTGGGACCGGCTCCCGCCGCCGTACCCGTACCGCCGCCGGGGGCTGCCGCGGCCGGTGCCGGGCCGCCTACGACCACCTGCTCGCCGTCGACGAGGAAACGGGCGCGGTTCAGGGTGTCGGTCCTGGTGCCGGGCCGTACACCGCCGGCCGCTCGCAGCGCGTCCTCGACGCGTGAACCGGCGGGCAGGCGGTGGATTCCCGGGTCCCGCACCTTGCCGCTGACGTCGACCACGATCTCGGGGCCCGCCGAGGTGCCCGCCTTCGCCGTGTGACCGGCTGACCGGCCTCCCTCGCCGTCCGTGCTCCGCTCCCCGTGAGGCGCTGCCGCCCGTACCACCTCCGGCGCCCGTACCGGCTGGGTGCGCCCGGACCAGAAGTGCTGCGCCGCGAATCCCACGGCCAGCACCAGCAGTGCCGACAGCGCGATCACGCTCCGCCGTTCCAGCCCGCAGCGTGTCTGCACCCACAGCGGCAGGCGCTCTCGTAACGCGAGCCCGGCCCTCTCACGCAGCCGCCGACCCCGTTCGGCCCCTCCGCCGGGTTCCTCCGGGCCCGCGACCTCGTCCTCTTCGCCGACCTCGACCGCACCGCCACCGGGCCCCGTCACGGGAGGGCCCGCAGCCGCCACCCGCCCTCGCGCGGCCGGCCGATCCACAGCCGCCGGCCGGTTCACGGTCGCCGAAGAGCCGGCCCGCCTGATGCGGCGGGTGCCGGTCAGGGCCCAGGCCGGTGGTCGCCTGGCGTGCGCGGAGTGGTCGTCGCCGTCGAACAGTGACTCCGCCCGGCGGCGGAGCTCCGCCGCCGCCGGGTGGTCCCGGCGCGGGGTCCGGCCGCGGGGCCCGGTCGGCCTGCGGTGGCGGGCACGGCCGTCGGAGGCGGGTGGGCGGCCCGGGCCGCTGGTCGCCGTCGCTGTGCGTGAGCGTGATCGAAGTGCCATGCCAGGAGGATCCGGCACATCGGCCCATTCGCGATGATCTTGCTCGTTTTCCGGGGACCACCGCCTGGTTGTGGACAACTCCGTCACCCGTACGAGCACACCGGCCTCACCGGGCCGAGACCACGACCCCCAGCAGTCCGGGCCCCGTGTGCGCCCCGATCACCGCGCCCACCTCGCTGACGTGCAGGTCGGCCAGGCCCGGCAGCCGGGTCCGCAGCCGGTCGGCGAGGGCCGACGCGCGCTCCTGCGCGGCGAGGTGGTGGACGGCGACGTCGACCTCCGCCCCGCCCGCCCGCTCGGCCGCGATCTCCTCCAGGCGGGCGATCGCCTTCGACGCCGTACGCACCTTCTCCAGCGGTTCGATACGGCCGCCCGCGAGCTGCAGCAGCGGCTTGACCGCGAGGGCCGAGCCCAGCAGGGCCTGCGCGGCGCCGATCCGGCCGCCCCGGCGCAGATAGTCGAGCGTGTCGACGTAGAAGTAGGCGGACGTGTCCGCCGCCCGCTTCTCCGCGGCCGTGACCGCCTCGTCCACCGTGCCGCCCGCCTCCGCGGTCTCCGCCGCCGCCAGCGCGCAGAACCCGAGCGCCATCGCGATCATGCCGGTGTCCACCACCCGTACCGGCACCGGAGCCTGCCGGGCCGCGACGACCGCCGCGTCGTAGGTGCCGGAGAGCTCGGCGGAGAGGTGGAGGGAGACGATGCCGGTGGCGCCGGACTCGGCGACCCTGCGGTAGGTCTCGGCGAACACCTCGGGGCCGGGCCGCGAGGTCGTGACCGGGCGCCGCTTCTGCAAAGCCTGGGCGAGGGAGCGGGTGGAGATCTCGGTGCCCTCTTCGAGCGCGCGGTCGCCCAGGACCACGGTCAGGGGTACCGCCGTGATGCGGTGCCGCTCCATCGTCCGGGCCGGCAGGTAGGCCGTTGAATCGGTGACGATCGCGACATGGCGGGACATGAGCTGGAGGTTACCTGCCGTGGTGCCCGTGCGGCAGCCCGGCCTCGCGGGGCGGGTCCGACGGTGGCCGGATCAGGGGGTGCTCACGTGGTGCTCTCGGGGCGGGGCTTCTTCTGCCAGGAGTAGGTGGGACGCGGTGCCGGCGGGGTGATGGCGGGCCGGGTGGTCCGCTGTTCCGGTTCCTTCGCCGGGGCGGGCTCCGGGGCGTCGGCGGCGGGGGTCTCGGGCCAGGGCGGGGGTGCCGGGTGCTGCTCCGTGGTGGTCCAGTGGCGCAGGGCCCCGGCCTCCATGTCGATCTGTTCGCTCAGCGAGTCCAGGTCGTCGGAGGCGAACCGGCGGGCGCGGTCGCGGGCCGCCCAGCGCAGGGAGTCCGCGGCGCTCGTGATGCGCTCGGTGCGCTCGCGCAGCTCGGGCAGCCGGGCGGTGAGGGTGGTGCGGTCCGGTTCGGACTCCAGGCGCCTGAGTTCGCCGTCCAGTTCGTGGCCGTGCGCGCTGAGCCGCTGGAAGAGGCCGAGGGACTCCTTGAGGGACTCGTCCTCGGCGACGGCGGCCTCCAGGGCGTCCTGGGTGGCCCGCATGGAGGTGCGCAGCCCCAGCCGGAGCTGGGCGATCTCGCCGGCCGGGCCGGGCTGCGCGAAGGCCTTGGCCCGCAGGGTGTGGTCCTCGACCGTGCGGCGGGCCTGGGTGATGTGGCGGTCCGCGCTGCGCTTGGCGGCGCCGACGACCTTCACCGTGGCGTAGGCGCCGAGCACGACGAAGAGCACGAAGAGCAGGGCGACCACTGCGAACACCGCTTCCACGAAGCTCCTCCTCCGGACCCCTCTGGCCTGTCCCGGCGCGCTTCGCGCCGCTCTTCAACGGTAAACGCAGCGGGCAGGCCCGGAGTTCCTGAAGAACCCCGAACCTGCCCGTAGGGGACCACCCGGACCACCCGGATCACCCGGACCACCGGGCGCCCTGAGGCCCGTCCGGCGGATCACACCGGACGGACCCCGGAACGCTCACCTCACGCCGGGACGATGTTCACCAGCTTCGGCGCCCTGACGATCACCTTGCGGATCCCGGCCCCGTCCAGCGCCGCGACGACCCGCTCGTCGGCCAGCGCGACCTTCTCCAGCTCGTCCTCGGCGATGCCCGGGGACACCTCCAGCCGCGCCTTGACCTTGCCCTTGATCTGCACGACACAGGTCACGGTCTCGTCCACCACGTACGCCGGGTCGGCCACCGGGAAGTCCCGGTGCACCACCGAGTCCGTGTGCCCCAGCCTGCGCCACAGCTCCTCGGCGATGTGCGGGGCCAGCGGGGCGACCAGCAGCACCAGGGACTCCGCGACGGGGCGCGGCAGCGCGCCGCCCCGCTTGGTCAGGTGGTTGTTCAGCTCGGTGACCTTGGCGATGGCGGTGTTGAAGCGCATGCCCTCCAGGTCGCCGCGCACGCCGTCGATCGCCTTGTGCAGGGCGCGCAGGGTGTCCTCGTCGACGTCGTCGGTGTCGACGACGGTGACCTCGCCGCTCGCCTCGTCGACGATGTTGCGCCACAGCCGCTGCAGCAGCCGGAACTGGCCGACCACCGCGCGGGTGTCCCACGGCCGGGAGACGTCCAGCGGGCCCATGGCCATCTCGTACAGGCGCAGCGTGTCGGCCCCGTACTCGGCGCAGATCTCGTCCGGGGTGACGGCGTTCTTCAGGGACTTGCCCATCTTGCCCAGCAGCCGGGAGACCCGCTCGCCCTGGTACCAGTAGCCGCCGTCGTGCTCCTCCACCTCGGCGGCCGGTACGGCGATGCCCCGGCTGTCGCGGTAGACGTAGGCCTGGATCATGCCCTGGTTGAACAGCTTGTGGAACGGCTCCGCCGACGACACGTGCCCCAGGTCGAACAGCACCTTGGACCAGAAGCGGGCGTACAGCAGGTGCAGCACGGCGTGTTCGGCGCCGCCGACGTACAGGTCGACGCCGCCGTGCGGCATGCCCTCGCGCGGGCCCATCCAGTACTGCTCGATGGCCGGGTCGACCAGCTTCTCGCTGTTGTGCGGATCCAGGTAGCGCAGCTCGTACCAGCAGGAACCGGCCCAGTTGGGCATGGTGTTGGTCTCGCGGCGGTACTTCTTCGGCCCGTCGCCCAGGTCCAGGGTGACGTTGACCCAGTCCTCGTTGCGCGACAGCGGCGTCTCGGGCCGGGTGTCGGCGTCGTCCGGGTCGAAGGTGCGCGGGCTGTAGTCCTCGACCTCGGGCAGCTCCAGCGGCAGCATCGACTCGGGCAGGGCGTGGGCGACGCCGTCCTCGTCGTAGACGATCGGGAAGGGCTCGCCCCAGTAGCGCTGCCGGCTGAACAGCCAGTCGCGCAGGCGGAAGTTGACGGTGCCCTCGCCGTGGCCCGACCGCTCCAGCCACTCGATGATGCGCGCCTTGGCCTCGGCGACGCCCAGGCCGTCCAGGGAGACCTCGTCGTTCGACGAGTCGATGATCTTCGCGTCGTACGAGGAGAAGGCGTTCTCCCACGTGGAGGTGTCCGTGCCGCGGCCGTCGGTCGGCTCGACGATGCAGCGGACGGGCAGCTCGAAGGCGCGCGCGAACTCGAAGTCGCGCTGGTCGCCCGCCGGGACGGCCATGATCGCGCCGGTGCCGTAGCCCATCAGGACGTAGTCGGCGATGAAGACGGGCACCTGCTCGCCGTTGACCGGGTTGGTGGCGTACGCGCCGATGAAGACGCCGGTCTTGTCCTTGGCCTCGGCCTGCCGCTCGACGTCGGACTTGGAGGCGGCCTGCGCGCGGTAGGCGGCGACGGCCTCCGCGGGCGTGGCGTGCCCGCCGGTCCACACCTCGTGGGTGCCCTCGGGCCACTCCTGGGGCGTGAACTTCTCGACCAGCGGGTGCTCGGGCGCCAGCACCATGTAGGTGGCGCCGAACAGGGTGTCGGGGCGGGTGGTGAAGACGGTGATGCTCTCGCCGTCGATCGGGAAGCCGACGCGGGCGCCCTCGGAGCGGCCGATCCAGTTGCGCTGCTGCAGCTTGATGGCCTCGGGCCAGTCCAGGGCGTCCAGGTCGTCAAGCAGGCGGTCGGCGTAGGCGGTGATGCGCATGTTCCACTGGCGCAGCTTGGCCTTGAAGACGGGGAAGTTGCCGCGCTCGGAGCGGCCCTCGGCGGTGACCTCCTCGTTGGCCAGCACGGTGCCCAGGCCGGGGCACCAGTTGACCGGCGCGTCGGAGGCGTAGGCCAGGCGGTACTCGCCCAGGACGTCGGCGCGCTCGGCCTCGGTCAGCTCGCTCCAGGAGCGGTCGCCGGGGACGGCGCGCTCACCGGACTCGAACTTCTCGACCAGCTCGGAGATCGGGCGGGCCCGCTTCGCCTCGTCGTCGTACCAGGAGTCGAAGATCTGCAGGAAGATCCACTGGGTCCACTTGTAGTACTCCGGGTCGATCGTGGCGAACGACCGGCGCTTGTCGTGGCCCAGGCCCAGCCGGCGCAGCTGGGACTTCATGTTCTCCATGTTGGCCTCGGTCGACACGCGCGGGTGCGTGCCGGTCTGCACCGCGTACTGCTCGGCGGGCAGGCCGAAGGCGTCGAAGCCCAGGGTGTGCAGGACGTTGTGCCCGGTCATGCGCTGGAAGCGGGCGAAGACGTCGGTGGCGATGTAGCCCAGCGGGTGTCCGACGTGCAGTCCCGCACCGGAGGGGTACGGGAACATGTCCATGATGAACTTCTTGGGCCTGGCGGCCGTCTCCGGATCGCCCGACAGGTCGCCGCTCGGGTTGGGCGCGGCGTAGGTGCCGTCGGCGTCCCAGAAGTCCTGCCAGCGTGCCTCGATCTCGGCCGCCAGGGCGGCCGTGTAGCGGTGCGGCGCGGCCTCCGCGGCTGCGGTGGCAGCGGGGTTCGTCTCGCTCATGATCCTCAATGCTCCATCGATCGTCTCTGCCTGCTGCTGCGAACTTCCCGGAAATGAAAAATCCCCTCGCACAGGAGGGGACGCCGCGCCGATTCCGACCTGCCGGTCATCGGCGGTCGGGACTGATCAGCGCGGCTCGCTAAGCAGAAGGCGTACGGCACGCATGGCGCCAGGGTACCGCAGCCACCGATCCGGCCGCGACGCGCTTCCACGACACGCTGACCCAAGGTCAAGGGTTACTTCGCGTAACGACCGCTAAGGGACATCGCAACGGCCTCATTGTCTTTTGATAACAGCGCAATAACTCAAACCCCGTACTCATCGGTATGACGACCCTTAGAGTGCGGCAGCGGGACCGCTTTACCGAACCTTCGGAGTTGCCCCCATGAACTCTCACCCAGACAGCAGCCCACCCCCCGCTCGGGGCCGGTCGGCTGCGGCTCCGTCGTGCCCGCTCCGCGTCGGAACGCCGGGAGGCAGGCCGTGAGGCCGGACGACAGCACGGCGGACGACTGGCTCGCCGAGTTCCTCAGCTTCGGTGTGGGCGTCCTGTCCCTGGTCTGCCTGAGCTGCTCGGTGATCTGGGGACTCGTCGCCCAGGACCGCATCCTGCTCGGCCCCCGTCAGCGGATCCTGGCGCAGGCGGTGCACCGGACGACCGCGGTCGCCTCGATCGTCTTCCTGCTGGTGCACATCGGCATCAAGCTGGGCCAGGAGCACACCACGTGGATCGCCGCGGTGATCCCCTTCGGACTGCTCCTCACCGACGACGAGGCCGTCACCGGCAGGGCCTTCCTCATCGGGCTCGGCACCCTCGCCGGCATGCTGATGATCTTCGTGGGCATCACCGGTGTGCTGCGCAACCGCTTCGCCTCCCCGGCACCGGTCGCGGCCCGCTGGCGGGCGATGCACATGCTGGCCTATCCGGCCTGGTGCGCCGCGCTGGTGCACGGCCTCTACGCGGGTCGAGCGGCGAAGCCGATCTTCACGATCCTCTACGGGCTGTCCATGGTCGGCGTCATGGCGGCCCTCGCCGTGCGCGCCTCCCCGCCCCGTGTGAAGCGCAGAATCTCCGACCGGCTCACCGCGCTGCTCGGCGCAGCCGACCGGCAGCGGGCCCGTGAGGAGCAGTTGGAGGAGAGCAGGTCCCGGGCGGCCGGGTCCTCCCTGCCGGGATACGGCGGCGGGCGCGGCTCCGCGCGGGGCGACGGGCGTCCGCGCGAGGACGGCGACCGGCGGGGCGAGAGCCCGCGCGGCGGGCGCCCGCTGTACGAGACCGCCGAGCGCGTGCCCGCCCCGGAACCGGCGAACGGCTTCGCGGCGGCCTACCGCGCGGTGTCGGCGCCCGGCCGGCCGCCGGTCGGACAGACCCCCCTCACCGACGCGACCTCCCGCATGGAACTGCCGCTGGACATGCAGCCCACGGAGGCCATCCCGCGCGTGGACGGCCCCTCCAGCACCTCGGGCAACTGGCCGATCCCGTCCCCGCCGCCGGTCGGCGAGGCCCCGCCGTCGGCGTACGACCCGCTCCAGGACACCGGGTACAACATCCCGGCCTATGACAATTCGGCCGCCTCCGGCTTCGGTTCGAGTGATGTGTACGACACCGGTGAGACGAACGGCCTCTACGGCACGTACAACCCGAGTGACACGTACAACAGCGGTCCCGCCCCCGCACCGAACCCCGGAGCGTCGTCGTCCTACGACTTCGACGCACCGGGTTCGGGCGAATCCTGGAACACGACGAACACGACGAACACGGCGAACACACCGAACACGCCGTCCGGAGGTTTCAATTGAGCCCTCCCCCCACCACAGCAATGGAAGAGTTGCGCGTGCTTGGTCCTCGCGACACACGGCAGTCGGCCCGCCCGGCCAAGCGGTCCGCCTGTCGCCCCCGGGGTGAGACCCCGTTTCCCGCCCTGCCACGCAGGAGCCCGATCCCTCTCCCGGCCGAAGCCGGAGGCACCCTCGGAGGTCGCTGGTGAACGAGGCCCTGCCCGACGTACCCGAAGTCCGCGTGGTCGGCCTTCCCCAGCTCACGTCGGGCTTCGACCTTGTCGACCGGCTCGATCTGCCCATGCACCTCAAGGTGCACGGGCCGCTCGAGCCCCTGGGCGGTGAGCAGCTCGCACAGCTCGCCGAACGCATCAACCTCAGGGGCCGCGGCGGCGCGGGGTTCCCCTTCCACAAGAAGCTGCGCTCGGTCGCCGAATCGGCGATCAAGCGCGGCGTGCGGCCGGTCGTCGTCGTCAACGGCAGCGAGGACGAGCCGGCCTGCCGCAAGGACACGGTGCTGATCAACCGTGCCCCGCACCTCATCCTGGACGGCGCGCTGCTGTGCGCCGAGGCCATGGGTGCCCGCACGCTCGTGGTGGGGGTCACCCGGGAGTCCACCCAGCGCTCCATGGAGGCCGCGCTCGCCGAACGCGGCCTGAACAACGGCCGCCGCTCCGCGCTGCGCGCCCGCGTGCAGCGCAACCCGGTCCGCATGGTCACGGGCGCGGCGGCCTCCCTGATCCGCTCGATCGACGGCGGCCCGGCGATCCCGCCGGGCCGCAAGACCAGCGCCTCGAAGAGCGGCGTCGGCGGCGCGCCCACGCTGCTGTCCAACGCCGAGACCTTCGCCCAGCTCGCCATCGCCGCCCGCATCGGACCGGAGCGCTACGGCAACACCGGCCTGTACGACGAACCGGGCACCGTGATGCTCACGGTGTCGGGGGCGGTGGCCCGCCCGATGGTGATCGAGGCACCGACGGGTGTGCCGCTGCGCTACATCCTCCAGCTCGCCGGGGCTCCCCCGGTGCCGCAGGGGGTGCTGACGGGCGGCTACCACGGCAAGTGGATCGACGCGGCGACCGTCAACGAGGCGATCGTCTCCCGCAACTCCCTGGACGCCGTGGGCGGTGCGCTCGGCGCCGGGGCGATCCTGCCGATCAGTCAGGAGACCTGTCCGCTGGGCGAGTCGCTGCGGGTCGCCCAGTGGCTGGCGGAGGAGAGCGCCGGCCAGTGCGGCCCCTGCTACCTGGGGCTGCCTGCCGCCGCGCGGGGCCTGGAGGACATCCTGGGCGGCGGCGGTCCCGCCGCTCTGGAGGCGGTCAAGCAGGTCGCCAGGAACGTGAAGCGGCGCGGGGCGTGTTCGCACCCGGACGGCTCCGCGATGTTCCTGGAGTCGACCATCAAGGCGTTCACCGACGACCTCGCCGCCCATGTCCTCGGCAACGGCTGCGGACGGCCCGTGGCGGGCGTCCTGCCGCTCTTCGAGGGAGGCAGGGCCCCTACGGGCATCCCGGGCGGCGGAGGCGAGGAGAACGGGCCCAGCCGTCAGAAGATCTACGTCGACTGGACGCTGTGCCGGGGCCACGGCCTGTGCGCGGACATCCTCCCGGAGGTGTTCCAGCTCGGCGCGGACGGCTTCCCGACGGTGGCTCAGGCGCAGGTGCCGCGTTTCGCGGAGGCGAAGGCGCTGCGGGCGGTGCGCCGCTGCCCGGCGCTGGCCCTGCGCATCGAGGACGAGTCGCCCCAGGCGAAGGCGCCGTCCCGCAATCTGCCGGTGCTGTCGCAGGGGCGCGGCCGGCGCGCCCTGGGCCGCTGAGACGGGTCCCGGACCGCCGCGGCGGTCCGGGACGACCGGAGAAGACCGGGACGGCCGGCGTAGTCCCGGACAACCAGCGAGGTCTGGAACAACCAGCGAGGGCGGACCATCCGTTCGGATGGTCCGCCCTCGACTTCTGTGGAGCTAAGGAGAATTGAACTCCTGACCTCCTGCATGCCATGCAGGCGCTCTACCAACTGAGCTATAGCCCCTTGCTTTCACGCGGCGGAGCCGCATGTTGTCCGCGTCGCCCGGTTTCCCCGGCGGCGACGCCAACTTTACACGGTCGACCCGGTCCAACACCAAATCGGTTTCGCTTCGCTCGCCTATGTCCTGAATCACCCCCACCGGGGGTCACGCGGTCACGAACGAATAGAAGCGCTTGAGCGTGCAGTGCTCCTCCAGGAGCCGGCCGTAGATCGGCTCCCCCTCGAGTTCGCGGTAGGTCTCGATGGGGTCGCCTTTTATGATCAGCGCCCGCGCGCATTCCTCGCACCAGTACTGGTAATCGGGGTTGAGCGGCTCCATGTCCCGGACGATCGGCGTCCCGCTGCCGCACCAGTCGCACTTCCGCCTGTGTGCACCCATCGGTCAGCTCCAGCTGTGGCCGCAGGCCGTGCACACGTAGGAGATCCCGCCGTTGTCGCCGAGCACCTGGGCGACGTGCGCGGAGCCGCAGGAAGGGCAGCTGAGGCGGGTAGAGGTCCGTCGCGTCGACACCGCTCCGAGGAGGTGGTCGACCTCCTCGAGGATGCTCGCAGGCATCACAACTCCCTCCCGTCGGGCCGCGCCCCCTTCCGGCCGTTTGATTCTGCCACGACCGGGCCGACACGGTCAGCGACGCCGTGGTACCGGTCGGGACACGGCTCGACGCCTCGCAGAGGTATACGCCCGCGAGAGCCGTCCTGCTCAACGGCGGACAACAAAAGATCCCGCCTCCCTGGAGGGAGGCGGGATCTTCGTCATGTGGAGCTAAGGAGAATTGAACTCCTGACCTCCTGCATGCCATGCAGGCGCTCTACCAACTGAGCTATAGCCCCTGGTTGCCACGTGACGCGGCTTCCTGGTGTTCTCTCCCGCTCGGCGGGGCGAACAAGAAGAACTCTAGCCTGTGACCTGCCGGAAAGTGAAATCCGGGTCCCGGGGCGTCCCGGGGCCGGATCGAAGCACTCTCAGTCGTCGTCGCCGAGCACCGGTTCCGGCAGGGTGCCGGCGTTGTGCTCGAGCAGCCGCCAGCCGCGGGCGCCCTCGCCGAGGACGGACCAGCAGCAGTTGGTGAGACCGCCCAGGCTCTCCCAGTTGTGCGGGTCGAGTCCGAGCAGCCGGCCGATGGTGGTGCGGATGGTGCCGCCGTGGCTGACCACGACGAGCGTGCCGTCCTGCGGGAGCTTGTCGACGTGCCGCAGCACCACGGGGGCGGCGCGGTCGGCGACCTCGGTCTCCAGTTCGCCCCCGCCCCGGCGGACCGGCTCACCGCGCTTCCACGCGGTGTACTCGTCGCCGTACCTGGCGATGATCTCGTCGTGCGTCAGGCCCTGCCAGACGCCCGCGTAGGTCTCCCGCAGGGCCTCGTCGAGGGTGACGTCCAGGCCGGTGAGCGCGGCGAGCTCGGCGGCGGTGGCCGCGGCCCGCCTCAGGTCGGAGGCGACGATCGCGTCGGGCTTGAGCCCCGCGAGGAGGCGGGCGGACCGGCGGGCCTGGGCGACGCCGGTCTCGGTGAGGTCCACGTCCGTGGAGCCCTGGAAGCGGCGCTCCACGTTCCAGGACGTCTGGCCGTGCCGCCACAGGATGACGCGGCGGCCCCGGCGCGCGGACCCGCTCACCTCACCGGTGGCGCTCACCGCCAGTCACCGCCGGGCTGCGCCGCCTCCTCGGCCTCCTGGAGCTTCGCGTGCTCGGCGGCCTTGCCGCGGGTGGCCTTGGCGTCCTCGGGCAGCTCCAGCTCGGGGCAGTCCTTCCACAGCCGCTCCAGGGCGTAGAAGACGCGCTCCTCGCTGTGCTGGACGTGGACGACGATGTCGACGTAGTCGAGCAGCACCCAGCGGGCCTCGCGGTCGCCCTCGCGGCGGACCGGCTTGGCGCCGAGCTCCTTGTTGAGCCGCTCCTCGATCTCGTCGACGATCGACTTGACCTGGCGGTCGTTGGGCGCGGAGGCCAGCAGGAAGGCGTCGGTGATGGACAGCACGTCACTGACGTCGTAGGCGACGATGTCGTGCGCGAGCTTGTCGGCGGCCGCCTGGGCGGCGGTGGTGACGAGCTCGATGGAACGGTCGGTTGCGGTCACTGCGAGGCTTTCGGTCGGTGGACACTTGCTGTCAAGGGTCTCACGGACCGCCGGGCGCACCCTCCGTAATGACGAGGGGTGCGCCCGGAGCGCGCTACGAGCCGGGGTCGTAGTCCTGGCCGAGGACGACCGAGACGCGGGCGTTCGCGGAGACCTCGCCCTTGGTGACGGAGCCGGCGGGCAGCCCCAGGGTCTTGGCGACCTCGGTGGCGTTCTCCTTCTCGGCGGCGTCGGCGTAGACCACCTTCGAGGAGGTCTCGGCGGTGCCGGAGGTACCCGCGTCCCGGAAGGTGAAGCCGCCGTTGAGGAGCACCACGCGGGCCTTCTCGGTGTGGCCCTTCACCCCGGTGGCGTTGCGCACGGAGACGCTGACGGCGGCGTCCGGGTCGGGGCTCTTGGCGGTGCCGCCGAGGACCTCCTTGACGACGTTGTCGCTCGCCTCCGCGGTGAGCGTGCCGTCGTCCTGCACGGGCAGCAGCGCGCTCTTGTGGTCGCCGCCCTTGGCGCGGTCGGAGAGCCGGGCGAGGAAGGAGCCGAGGTCCTTGTCGGTGAGCGGCGGCTCGATGATCTGCCCGAGGGTCTGGATGGTGGTCGTGGCGGCGTCCGGGTCGGAGGTCAGCTTGCGCAGGACGCCGTGCAGGACCTGTCCGAACCGCTCCAGCTGGGCGTTCTGGGCCTCGCCGGAGCCGCGGTGGGTGGCGTAGGCGACGGCCATCTTGCCGCTGAGGGTCTGGTCCTTCCCCTTCTTGACCAGGGGTGCCTCGCCCTTCTTCTCGGCGTCCGGGTCGGGCACGTCGGTGTCGGTGTCGATCTCGATGTTGCCGACGAGGTCGACGAGGGTGAGCAGGAAGGGGGTGTCCAGCCGCCAGGTGCCCTCGATGTCGGTGCCGAGGACGGTGTCCAGGGCGGTCCTGGTGCCTTCGGAGCCGTCGTCCTCGACCGACTTGGCGAGCGTGGTGGTGGTGCCGTCGTCGGCGGTCAGGGTGAGGGAGTTGGGCAGCAGCACGGTGGTGCCCTGCTCGGTGGTGGTGTTGTCGACGAGCAGGGCGGTGGCGGTGCCGCCTTCGGTGGTGTCGTGCAGGTGTACGACGATGACGTCCCGCTTCTGCGCGCCCGCGGCCGTCGTGGTGCCCGTGCCGGAACCGGAGTCGGACAGGCCCGGCAGCTTCCCGGCGTACCAGAGGTAGCCGATGCCACCGGCCGCGACCAGGGCGAAGACCACGACGAGGGCGATGATCCGGCTGCGGGCACGGCGCTTGGCCTCCTCCCGGCGCTCGGTGCGGTTCTCCGTGAACTTCATCCAGTCGATGACGTCCTCGGAGTCGCCGTCGGGCTCCTCGACGAAGGCGAACTGCTCGGTGCGGTACTCCGGCGCGGGCCCGTCGGGGCCCTGCTCGTCGTCGGCCGGGCCGGGCTGCTGCGGGATGTGCGCGGTCTGCTCGGTGACGCGGGGCTGCTGCCCGGTGTGCGCGGACTGCGCGGACTGCCCGTAGGGGTCGTACGGGGCGCCCTGGCCGCCCTGGCCGCCCTGCTGGGTGCCGTAGGGGGCGTAGGAGTCGTAGGACGGCGCCTGCGGCTGCTGCGGGGCCCCGGTCCCGGTCCCGTAGGGGTCGTACGAGGGCTGCTGGTGTCCGCCCGTCTGGTACGGGTCGTAGCCGTATCCCTGCTGCTGGTAACCGTCGTACTGCTGGGCCTGCCGGCCCTGCTGGTCCGTGGCCTGGCGGTAGACAGGCCGGCCGTACTCGTCGTAGCCGACGAGCTCGTACGGGGCGCCGCCCCCGTCGGCCCCGTATCCCGCGTCGTATCGGTCGTTCACCGGTGCCCCTCTCGGCTCACTCGCCGCGGTACAGCTCGCGCTTGTCGATGTAGCGCACGACTCCGTCCGGCACCAGGTACCAGACGGGTTCTCCCTTGGCGACCCTCGCACGGCAGTCCGTGGAGGAGATGGCGAGGGCGGGGACCTCGACGAGCGAGACACCGCCCTCGGGCAGGCCCGCGTCGGTCAGGTGGTGGCCGGGCCGGGTCACGCCGATGAAGTGCGCCAGGGAGAACAGTTCCTCGCTGTCGCGCCAGGTGAGGATCTGGGCGAGGGCGTCGGCGCCGGTGATGAAGAACAGGTCGCTGTCCGGGTTGAGCGCGCGCAGGTCGCGCAGGGTGTCCGTGGTGTAGGTGGGGCCGCCGCGGTCGATGTCGATGCGGCTCACCGAGAACTGCGGGTTCTCGGCGGTCGCGATGACCGTCATCAGATAGCGGTCCTCGGCGGCGGACACCGCGCGGTGGCTCTTCTGCCACGGCTGGCCGGTGGGGACGAACACCACCTCGTCGAGGCGGAACTGCGCGGCGACCTCACTGGCCGCCACCAGGTGCCCGTGGTGGATCGGGTCGAAGGTGCCGCCCATCACGCCGAGACGGCGCCTGCCCTGCCGTGCCGGGCCGCTGCCGGGGCCGGTAGGCATGTCCTGCTCTCCCATGCGTGCAGACCCTACCGGCCCGGCCTGAACATCCCGTCCGCCAGGGCGGCCGGCGGGAGGCTCAGCGGTCGCGGTTGAAGCGGGTGGTGATCCACAGCAGGAGCAGCAGGACGAACAGGGCGCCGCCGCCGGTGACGTAGGGGCTGAGGCTCTCGTGGTTGCCGCTGTGCTCTCCGCCCTCGGCGGCAAGGGTGGCGAACTGGGCAGCGGTGCTGTGGATGCTCATCTTCGGCAGGACCTATCGCGTGTGGGCGGGATAAAGACGTCGGCTCATCGTATGCGGGCGCCTCCGCGCCGATCACGCCGACTCCGCCGTTGCGGGCCCGGTGGCGGGCGGAAGGAACCTTCCCCGCCGCTCAGTCGTCCTTCCGGCTGTAGCCGCGCAACAGGAACCACGCGGTGAGCGCACAGCCCACCACCATCACGATCAGAAGCACCCGGAGCACGATCCCCGCACCTCCTCGGCCGTCCCGTCCGTCCGTCACTGCCCGTCCACGGTAACTCCGCCTAGGCTGGGCTCCGCCTCGGGGGAGCGAAGGGCCGTACAAGGGTCCGCGAAGGGTCACTCAGACGCACATGGGGGATGACATGTCCGACGGCCATCAGCACAACGGGCACGAGAGCGTGCCGAGCAGGCAGCGCAGGCGCTTCCCCGGGATCTCCACGCGGGCGTACGAGCATCCGGCGGACCGTTCCGCGCTGGTGGCGCTGCGCAAGCTGACCGGTTTCGACACGGTCTTCAAGGCACTGAGCGGCCTGCTGCCCGAGCGCAGTCTGCGGCTGCTGTTCCTGTCCGACTCGGTGCGGGTCTCGGACCGGCAGTTCGCGCATCTCAACGACATGCTGCGGGACGCCTGCTACATCCTGGACCTGGAGAAGGTCCCGCCGATGTACGTCAAGCAGGACCCGAATCCGAACGCGATGTGCATCGGCCTGGACGAGCCGATCATCGTGGTGACCACGGGTCTGGTGGAGCTGCTCGACGAGGAGGAGATGCGGGCGGTCGTCGGGCACGAGGTCGGACACGCGCTGTCCGGGCACTCGGTGTACCGGACGATCCTGCTGTTCCTGACGTCGCTGGCGGTCCGGGTCGCGTGGATCCCGCTCGGCAATGTCGCGATCATGGCGATCGTGACGGCGCTGCGGGAGTGGTTCCGCAAGTCGGAGCTGTCCGCGGACCGCGCGGGGCTGCTGGTCGGACAGGACCTCCAGGCCTCGATGCGCGGCCTGATGAAGATCGCGGGCGGCAACCACCTGCACGAGATGAACGTGGACGCGTTCCTGGAGCAGGCCGAGGAGTACGAGGCCGGGGGCGACCTGCGCGACTCCGTGCTGAAGATCCTCAACGTGCTGCCCCGCTCGCACCCGTTCACCACGGTGCGGGCGGCCGAGCTGAAGAAGTGGGCGGCCACCCGCGACCACCAGCGGATCATGGACGGCCACTACCCGCGCCGCGACGAGGACAAGGACGCCTCGGTACGGGACTCCTGGCGGGAGTCGGCGAGCAGCTACGCGGACGAGGTGCGCACCTCCAAGGACCCGCTGATGAAGCTGGTCAGCGACATCGCGGGCGGCGCGGGGGACCTGGGCGGCCGGGTCCGCCGCGGCTTCGGCGGCTTCACGTCCTCGGAGCCGAGGCCGCCGAAGCAGGGGCCCCAGGATCCGGGTACGCAGTCGGGCACGGAGGACGACGCGCCGCCGCGCGACGGCGCGTAGGCCCGCCCGGCCGCGGGCCGACGGGCCACGGCGGTCGGCGCCCCGCCACTGACGACGCCGATCGCCCCCGCCGCCCTTACCCGTCCCGGGGGCGCCGCCCCCGGACCCCCGCTCCTCAAACGCCGGAGGGGCTGAATTTCAGCCGCACCGCGCTCACAGCTTCGGCTGGGCGCCCGGCGCGAGGGTGCCGCACAGGGCCGGGGCGCTGCCCGCGGCGTACGGGTCGGTGCCGGCGGGGGCGGCCTCCTTCGCGGTCTGGCCCGCCAGCAGTGGGCGCAGCCGGGCGGCGGAGTCCTCGGCGCAGGAGAGCGGGCCGGCCTGGACCTGGGCGACGACGAGTTCCGCCTGGTGCAGGCGCAGGTCGTCGCGGTCGAAGCGGAAGTGCAGTTCGCGCCGGACGGTGAACAGGGACGCCTCGGCGTCCGGGCCCGTGCCGGCCGGGCGCAGCGCGTAGACGAACGTGTGGTCCGTGGTGACCTCGAGGGTGGAGGAGTCGGCCTCGGTGGCCTGCATGGTGCCCCGGACCCGGATCTCGCGGTCGGCCAGCCGCACGCGGGCGGGGTCGAAGCGGACCAGCCAGCCGGTGGGCGCGTGCCGTCCGTCGGCGGTGGGCCGGTCGAAGCTCTGGTCGAACTGGTCGAGCTGCCCGGGGTCGAGCAGCGCCCGTACGGGCCGGGTCTCGCCGCCGGTGAGCACGCCCGGGTCGAGGGCGGACCGCACGAGGTAGTCCTTGGCGGTGAGCAGCGCGGTCACCACCTGGCCGTCGGAGAAGTGGGCGGTGCGCCGGGACGCCGGGAGCGGCACCCCCTCGGCGCCGGGCCGGAACTGCGCCGCCGGACTGTGCGTGTACAGCCGTTCGACGTCGGCGGTGCCGGGGACCTCGCCCCGCGGGGCGAGCGGGACGACGGTCATCCGCAGCGGCTCGGCGGGTTCGTCGGCGGCGGGGTTGCGGTAGGGGTGGCGCAGGCCCATGTAGACGGCGGTGCCGAAGGCCACGGCGATCAGCATGACCAGGACCAGCGCCTGCCGGGACAGGCCGCCGCGGCTGCGCGGCGGGCGGCGGCGCACGGCGGGCGCGTGGTCGGTGATGCGCTGCTCGGCGGAGTACTCCTGGAGCCGGGCAGCACGGACGAAGGACTCGTCGAAGACGACGGACCTGTACTCGTCCTCGCCACCTGAGGGGGCTCCCTCGGGCGTCCCCTCGGGTGGGTCCGAAGGCCCTCCCATATCTTCAGGGTAGGTCCGGGAAGGTCCCGGTAAACGCCCGGCCGGGCGCAAGTTCTGACAGGTTCCCACCAGGCCGGCGGCCGGTCTCAGGGGCCGCCGCGCGGGATCACCGGGACGGCCGGCTGGGAGTAGTCGGCCGACGCGGAGGGCGCCGCCGCACCGCCCTGCTCCACGCCGGTGGTGGGCGGCGGGGCCGGGTCCTGGCGGCCCCCGGAGGTGCCCCGGTAGACGGCCGAGAAGGCGAGCGCGACCATGCCGATGCCCATCACCAGGGCGAGCATCCAGGCGACGGGACGGTGCCAGCGCACCTGCCTGCCGTACGGGCCCGGGGAGCCGTAGTCGTCCTCCAGGACGTCCTCGTCGTCGTCCGGGTCGTCGTAGCCGGAACGGCCCCGGTAGCCGCCGTACCCGTCGTCGTACCGATCGCCGCGCGTGCGGGCCCGGTGGGCCTCGGCCTCGGAGGCCTCGGCTCTGGCCTGCGCGGCGGCCAGGAGGCGTTCGACGGCGGTCGGCTCGTGGATCTCGGCCGCCCGTACGAAGGCCTCGTCGAAGACCACGGAGGCGAACTCTTCGTCCGACACCCCGCGGTCGTGGTCGTCGTCGGGCTCCCAGCCGTCAGGGAACGGCGTGCCCCCCACGTCCTCCGGCACAGACCCAGAGTAGACCTGGGGGGTCATTTTGGGCAGACGGTATGGAAATTCATCCGTCTGCTGAGACGGTCCCGCCGCCGCTCGCCCTCCGTGCGCGGGTCAGCGCCGTACGTGACCGTCGCCGGTGACGATGTACTTCGTGCTGGTCAGCTCGGGCAGGCCCATCGGCCCCCGGGCGTGCAGCTTCTGCGTCGAGATGCCAATCTCCGCGCCGAAGCCGAACTGGCCGCCGTCGGTGAACCGGGTGGAGGCGTTCACCGCGACCGTGGTGGAGTCCACCAGCTGGGTGAAGCGGCGGGCGGCCTGCTGCGAGGTGGTGACGATGGCCTCGGTGTGGCCGGAGGTCCACAGCCGGATGTGCTCGACGGCCCGGTCGAGGGAGTCGACGACGGCGGCGGCGATGTCGTGGGAGAGGTACTCGGTCTCCCAGTCCTCCGTGGTGGCCTCCACGACGGTGGCGCGGGAGTCCTTGGCGTACGCCATCACGCGTTCGTCGGCGTGCACGGTCACCCCGGCGTCGGCGAGGGCGTCCAGGGCGCGCGGCAGGAACTCGGCGGCGATGTCCTGGTGGACCAGGAGGGTCTCGGCGGCGTTGCAGACGCCGACCCGCTGGGCCTTGGAGTTGACCAGGATGTCGACGGCCGTGTCGAGGTCGGCCGCCGCGTCGACGTAGACGTGGCAGTTGCCGGTGCCGGTCTCGATGACCGGGACGACCGACTCCTGGACGACCGTGTTGATCAGGGAGGCGCCGCCGCGCGGGATGAGCACGTCGACCAGGCCGCGGGCGCGCATCAGCTCGCGCACGCTGTCGCGGCTCTCGCCGGGCACGAGCTGGACGGCGTCGGCGGGCAGGCCCGCGCCGTGCACGGCGTCGCGCAGGACGCGTACGAGTGCGGTGTTCGACCGGTAGGCGGAGGACGAGCCGCGCAGCAGGACCGCGTTGCCGGACTTCAGGCAGAGGGCGGCGGCGTCGACCGTGACGTTCGGGCGGCCCTCGTAGATGATCCCGACGACGCCGAGGGGCACCCGGACCTGGCGCAGGTCGATGCCGTTGGGCAGCGTGGAGCCGCGGACGACCTCGCCGACCGGGTCGGGCAGCGCGGCCACGTCCCGCACGTCGGCGGCGATCGCGCGCACCCGCTCGGGGGTGAGGGTGAGCCGGTCGATCATGCCCTCGCTGACGCCGGCCTCGCGGGCCCTGGCCACGTCCTGGGCGTTGGCCTCGACGATTTCACTCGTACGGACTTCCAGCGCGTCGGCGATGGCGAGCAGCGCGTCGTCCTTGGCCGCCCGCGGCAGTGGCGCGAGGGTGGCGGCGGCCCCCTTGGCCCGGTAGGCGGCCTGGCCGACCGGGGACATCGAGTCGTACGGCGAGAGCGTGGTCATGGGGGAAGGGTAGTGCGCCGGGCGCCGCGTCCGGCTGTTGTTCCAGCTCCCGAGACGGAACCCCCTTGCGCCCGAACCGGCGCCGCTCTCGCGGATGTGGTCGCTCGCCGTGGGGGTGGCCCGGTCGACGGCCGGGGTCCGCGGTCGTCCTCAGAACGGATGGACGCCGGCGGGGGTCGCCAGGGCCGGCCCGTAGCCCGCCGCGACGCGCTGGTGGTAGGTGGCCCGGTCGATGACCTCCAGGCCGACGATCTCCCAGGGCGGCAGGCCGGCGGTCCGGCGGTGTTCGCCCCACAGGCGCAGCGCCACGGCGGCCGCGTCGTGCAGGTCGCGGGCCTCCTCCCAGTAGCGGATCTCCGCGTGGTCGTCGGCGTAGCGGCTGGTCAGCAGGAAGGGGTGGTCGTGGGCGAGCTGTTCCAGCGCCCGCCGGACCTCCGTGACCGGGGCCGGCCGGCCGGAGACGCTGAGGGTGACGTGCCACAGGCGCGGCAGGTCCCGGGGTTCGCCGCCGCCCTGGAACCGGTCACCGGCCGCGACGCTGCTCAGGGCGCGCTCGTCGCCGGCCGCACGGGAGCCGGCACCGCGGGACGACGTCGTCCCCGGGCGCACTCGTCTCACGACGGCCTCCTTCACGCGCGGACCCACCCGGTGGTCGGGCGGATGTGTCCTCGCAACAAAGTTGAGCAGGCCGCCGGGGCTCGCGGGGCACTTTTGCGGAACGTCCACCACCGAGGGCGGACGTTTCGGCGCATTACGGATGCAGGACCACCAGATCGTCCCTGTGTACGACCTCCCGTTCGTACTCCGGCCCGAGATCCCGGGCGAGTTCGTGGGTCGAGCGGCCGATCAGGAGGGGGATCTCCTTGGCGTCGAAGTTGACCAGCCCCCGGGCCACCGCCCGCCCCTCGCCGTCCCGCAGCTCCACCGGGTCGCCCGCGCTGAACTCGCCCTCGACGCCCGCGATCCCGGCCGGCAGCAGCGACTTGCGGCCCTGGACGACGGCGCGGACCGCGCCGTCGTCCAGGGTGAGCGAGCCCTGCGGGGTGGAGGCGTGCTGGAGCCACAGCAGCCGGTCGGCGGAGCGACGCCCCGTGGGGTGGAAGTAGGTGCCGGTGTCGCCGCCGGTGAGGGCGTCCGCGGCGTGGACCGCGCTGGTCAGCACCACCTGGATGCCGGCGGCGGCGGCGATCGAGGCGGCCTCGATCTTGGTGACCATGCCGCCGGTGCCGACGCCCGCCTTGCCGGCGCTGCCGATCTCGACGTGGGCGAGGTCCTCGGGGCCCCTGACCTCGGCGACGCGGGAGGTGCCGGGGCGGCTGGGGTCGCCGTCGTAGACGCCGTCCACGTCGGAGAGCAGGACCAGCAGGTCGGCGTGGACCAGGTGGGCGACGAGGGCGGCGAGCCGGTCGTTGTCGCCGAAGCGGATCTCGTCGGTGGCGACGGTGTCGTTCTCGTTGACGATCGGGAACGCGCCCATCGCCAGCAGCTTGTCGAGGGTGCGGGAGGCGTTGCGGTGGTGGGCGCGGCGGCTCATGTCGTCGCTGGTCAGCAGCACCTGGCCGACGCGGACGCCGTAGCGGGCGAAGGAGGCGGTGTAGCGGGCGACCAGCAGCCCCTGGCCGACGCTGGCGGCGGCCTGCTGCCGGGCCAGGTCCCGGGGGCGGCGGCGCAGGCCCAGCGGGGCCAGCCCCGCGGCGATGGCGCCGGAGGAGACGAGGACGATCTCCCGTTCCCCACCGCCCACCCGTCTCCCACCACCACCCTCAACCGAGGCCCTGCGGGCCACCCCCTGGTTTCGCACCTTCGCCAGCACGTCGACGAGCGCGTCCACGCGGTCCGCGTCCAGACCGCCCGCCGCGGTGGTCAGCGACGAGGAGCCGACCTTGACGACGATCCTGCGTGCCTCGCCCACGGCCTGCCTTGCCCCTGCCACCTTGCCCGCCCGTCCCTCACGTCGTCCGATCACCCGTCAGGCAATCTACGCGAAGCGGATCGCCCGGCGCTCGGCCGTTCCAGCCTCCGGACACGCGCACCGTGACCGTTCACTCACGCACCGCGCCGAGTGAAAAGGTTGCGCCGGGCACCCATAGAAATCAAACATTCCGCAAACGTATTTTGAATGGTGTGTCACACAACGTTCGCCGCACGAAACGCATCCTCCTCAGATCGGGGAAGAGCCCCTACGACGTCCTGTCCGTGGAGGAGGCCCTCCACCGTGACGTCATCGCCACCAACTCCGGCAACCTGATCTTCAGCGATGCCGCGCACAAGATCCTCGAGACGCCCCGCACCGAGGTGGTCTCGAACGAGATGCGGACCGAGGTGGCCGCGGCGGCGCGCATCAACGAGGAGTACGACGCCTTCGTCGTCCCGCTCGCAAACGCCTTCCGTCCGTCCTTCGAGCCGGGCCTGAAGCGGCTCACGCGGCTGATCGGCCGGCTGAGGATCCCCGTGGTCGTCCTCGGGGTCGGCGCGCAGACCGGGCTGAGCTACAACCCGGACCGGCTGAAGCCGATGGAGCCGTCCGTGCGCGCCTTCGTCTCCGCGGTGCTCGACCACAGCGCCTCGATCGGTGTGCGGGGCGAGTTCACCGAGAAGTACCTCAAGGACATGGGTTTCCGCGACGTCGAGGTGATCGGCTGCCCGTCGCTGTTCATGTACGGCAAGGAACTCGTCGTACAGAAGCGGACGCAGGCGCTGACCGCCGACTCGCGCATAGCGATCAACGGCTCGCACAGCGCCGTGCGCAGGCTCGGCATGGGCCGGATCATCTCGCGCACCCACTCCCGCTACCCGAACCTGCGGTTCATAGGCCAGAACCTCAGCGACGCCAGGCAGTTGCACTGGCGGGACCTGTCCGACCCGAACGGGAAGGTCACGGCGATGCCGACGCATCCCGACCACCCGATGTACCGGGAGGACAAGGCCCGCGTCTACGTCGACCCGGTCACCTGGATCGACGACCTGCGGGACTTCGACTACTCCTTCGGCTCCCGCATCCACGGCAACATCGCCGCGCTGCTGGCCGGTACGCCCGCGACCGTGCTGTGCGCGGACTCGCGGACACTGGAGCTGTGCCGCTACTTCGAGATCCCGCACCGCCGGATCGACAAGCTGCCCGAGGACGTCGACCCGGCGCGGCTGTACGAGGAGACGGACCTCGGCGCGCTGACGGGCAACCACCACGAGCGGTTCGAGCGGTTCACGGCGTTCCTGGACCGCAACGGCCTGGAGAACACCTTCTCGCACGGCGACGGCGGCGCGGCCTTCGAGAAGAAGCTGCGCTCGCTGGACTTCCCGGCGGGCGTGCGCCCCTGGATCGACACCGACCTCGCCTCCCTCGCCTCCCGCATGGGCTGGCTGAACAACCGGGTGGGCGAACTGACCCAGGAGAACACCCGGTTGCGGCGGGACCTGGACCGGGCGAAGTCCGGTGCGCGCGGGTACGCGGCCGGTCCGGCGACCGCGTCGGTGTACCGCCGGGCCCGCCGCGCGGTGGGCGCCCCCCTGCGCCGGGCGCTTCAGGGAGGCCGGAACCAGGGCTCCGGGAGGCCATAGCACCCCGGTCACTCCATTGGTCACTCCATACGACGAGGACACCCGCGTGTCGTCCGGAGGTGGGCGCGCGTTAACCCGGGCGCCCGTCCTGCGTCGACCCTGGAGTGACCGCAGTGCCCGAACCCTCGTCCCCCCGGCGGCGGACCGCCGCCCAGTTGCTCGTCCTCGCCGCCGTGTCGGCCGCCTTCGCCGCGCAGGCCGTCGCCGCGCTGCGCCCCCATGTGCCGCTGCTGCTCGTCTCGACCGCCGTGTCCCTCGCGGTCGAGGGCGTGCTGTACCGGTGGCAGCCCGGCATGGTGTCGCTGTTCGCCAAGTCGCACGCGGACGTCACCGTCCGCCATGTGCTGCGCGATCTGCTGCTGGTGGTGGGCCTGCTGCGGCTCGGCGAGCAGCACCGGGAGACGCAGTACGCCCCGCTGGTCGCCGGGCTGCTCGCCTTCTACGCGCTGCACTGCGCGGTCCAGGCGGTGTCCGTGCTGGTCCGCCGCACCCGCACGCTGCCGGTGCTGACCCGCAACATCGACGCCTCGGCGCTGCGCCTGTCCCCCGCGCCGGCCGCGCTGCTGCGCCGCCCCGGTCACCGGCTGCTGGTGTTCGGCCTGCCGGCCACGGCCGGGCTGACGGCGACGGCGGTCACCGACGACGCCCGGTACGCGGCGGCCGGTGTCGCGCTGGCGCTGCTGCTCACGGCCGGGGGCCTGTGCGCGCTGCTGCTGCGGCTGCTGCCGGGGCGGCGTCCGGCGGGCGAGCAGGAGGTGCTCGACTGGTTCGACGCGTGGCTGGCCGAGTACCGGCCGACGGTCGGCCTGTACTTCTCCGGCGGCCCGTCCTCCGCCTACCAGGCCAACATGTGGCTGGAGCCGCTGGCCGGGCTCGGCGGGCGGCCGGTGATCGTGCTGCGGGAGCGGTTCATGGTGCAGAGGATCGCGGCGACCGACATCCCGGTCGTGTGCCTGCCGAAGGTGTCCACGCTGATGCGTCTGGAGCAGTCCACGCTCCAGGTGCTCATCCACCCGTCGAACTCCGGGAAGACCTCGCAGGTGCTGCGGATCCCCACGATCCTGCACACCTTCGTCAACCACGGGGAGAGCGACAAGCTGTCGTCCTGCAACCCGTACGCGAAGGCGTACGACGAGGTGTGGGTGGCCGGTCCGGCGGCGCGTGAGCGGTACGCGCTGGCCGAGGTGGGGGTCGAGGACAAGGACGTGGTGGAGATCGGCCGCCCGCAGCTGGACGCCGTACGCCCGTACGCGGGTCCGCCCACGGGTGCGTACACGACCGTGCTGTACGCGCCGACCTGGGAGGGCTGGGACGGCAACCCGGGCAACACGTCGGTGGTCGCGGCCGGTGAGAACCTGGTGCGGGCGCTGCTCGCCGACCCGGGGGTGCGGCTGCTGTACAAGCCGCATCCGCTGACCGGCTCGGTGGATCCGCGGGCGGGCGCCGCCGACCGGCGCGTGCGGGAGCTGATCCGGGCGGCGAACCGGCAGCGGTCCGGGGCGCGTCCCGCGCCGTCGGGGGAACTGGCCCGGCGCACCGCGGAGCTGGACCGGCTCACCAAGGCGGTGTTCCGGGCGGGCGCCGACCAGGTCGAGCGGATGCTGGCGCAGTCCGCGCCGGAGCCGGGCCGGGCGCGGGCGGTGGCGCGGGCGACGGCGGCCTGGGAGGAGGCGTACTGGGCGTCGCTGCCGGAGTGGGAGCACCAGGTCGTCACGGACGCCCGGCCCGAGCTGTACTCCTGCTTCGACGTCGCCGACCTGCTGATCAGCGATGTGTCGAGCGTGATCAGCGACTTCCTGGTGAGTGAGAAGCCGTACGCGGTGGCGAACACCAGCGGGCTGCCCGAGGAGGCGTTCCGTGCGGCGTTCCCGACGGTGGCGGCGGCGACGGTGCTGACGCCGGACGCGGCCGGGGTGCCGGCGCTGCTGGAGTCGGTCCGCGCCCCGGAGAAGGACGAGCTGGCCCCGGCCCGCGCGGAGTTGAAACTCCGCCTGCTGGGCCCGGCCGACCCGACGTCCCAGCGGCGCTTCGCCGCGGCCGTCCAGGCACTGTGCGCGGCGGCGCAGGCCCATCGCACCCGTGCGACCCGCCGTCTCACCGCGGAACTCCCCGGTCAGCGCCACCAGACCACCGGCGCGCCGGCACACTCATCCCGCCCCGCGTAACACCACGGCCGTAGCACAGGGGGGTTTTCTCGCCCCCGCCGCCCCTTCCCGTCCCGAACCCGGGGCTCCGCCCCGGACCCCGCTCCTCAAACGCCGGAGGGGCTGAAGTTAGCCCCTCCGGCGTTTGAGGAGCGGGGGTTCCGGGGGCAGCGCCCCCGGGGACGGGAATGGGAAGGGGCGGCGGGGGCGAGAGATCAGGCCGGCGCCGGGGTCAGCAGGCGGCGGGCCTTGCGGGCGGCCCGGCGGAGCAGGGAGCCCGTGCCGGCCGCGCGGTGGCCGGGGACCGCGCGGGCCTCGCGCGGGGTGGCCAGGTAGACGGAGTCGGGAATGCCAGCCGCGCGCTCGCGGAAGTGCGGGTAGGCGAGGTAGACGCGGCGGCCCCGGCGCTCCAGCAGGGCCTGCGGCTGCTTCTTCTCCCGGACGAACCGGAGGACGTCCATGAGGAGTTCCAGCCGCTGTCCGGCCACCAGGTGCAGCCGCAGCCGCTCCTCGACCTTGAGCAGCCGGGCGACGCCCTCGGTCCAGTGGACGTCCATCAGCGGCCGCGCCAGCTCCAGTTTGCGCCGCCGGACGTCGTCGGTGTCCTTGAGGAACCGGGGGCCGAACTGGGGCAGCAGGGTGACGGTGAAGGGCCGCACCATGAGCAGGTCGCGGCGGGGGCCCTCGGGGACGAGGTCGGCGATCAGGTTCATCAGGGCGCGGGCGGAGTCGAACCGCAGGGTGTAGCCGCCGCTCCTGGTGACGTGCTTGCCGTCGTCGCGGCCCACCAGGTAGTAGCAGGTGTAGTCGGCGATCACGGAGACGCCGTCGGCCCGCAGATAGGCCTCCATGGTGAACAGCGCGTCCTCGCCGGTGAACAGGGACTCGTCGAACCGCATGCCGTGCCGGTCGAGTAACGCGCGGCGGAACAGCTTCTGCGCGCTGAGCGTGAACTTGATGTTGGACGAGTAGACGTCCGTACGCTCCAGCGTCTTGCCCCACATGGACTTCGGCGCGCCCCGGTCGACGCCCTCGATCCGGCCCAGTACGACATCGGTGCCGGCCCGGTCGGCCATGGAGACCATCCGCTCCAGGGCCTCGGGACCCAGCCGGTCGTCGGCGTCCAGGAAGAAGACGTAGCGCCCGGTGGCCTTGCCCAGGCCCACGTTGCGCGGGCCGCTGGGACCGCCCGAGTTCTCCTGCCTCAGCACGGTGACGTGCATGGGCGCGCGGGCCGCGAACTCCTCCAGGCACTCCCCCGTGCCGTCGGTCGAGCCGTCGTCGACCGCGACGACCTCGATGCGCTCCGGGTCGATGGTCTGTGCCTCCACGGAGGCGAGGCACTCGACCAGGTACGGCATCGCTTCATACGCCCCGATGACCACGGTGACATCAGGCTGCGCCATGGTCACGTTTCCCCCTGTTCACTTGAATAGCTCCCCGTATCGCCTCATTCGCTACTTGTTAGACGGGTGTTCGAGGCAAAGGGTTGCCCCGGACACCTGTTTCAGTGGTCCACGTCACAGGGTCGCCGTCGCCCCGTCGGGTGTGCGAAAGGGCTCGGCCCCCGAGGATCAACTCCTCGGGGGCCGAGCCCTGTTGAGCCCTCCGGGCCGGTCAGACGGCGTCGGCGCCGTCCGCCTCGCCGGCCGCCGACGCCCGCGGCACGGGCACCGCGTCCGCCAGCTCCACGTCGGGGCCGCCGGTGGTGATCCGGGACTCCTGGCCGAGGTTGCGCGTCTCGGCCTTCAGCGCGAGCTGTCCGACCGCGGTGTTGAACTGGTCGATGGACTTCGGCTCGTCCGGGCCGAGCAGATAGCGCTTGAGCTCCCCCCGGTCCTCGGCCAGCGGGTCGGCGGCCGGGTCGCGGACCGCGTCGAGCAGCCCGCCGAGTTCCTTCGCGCTGTTGGACAGGATCACCGCGGCGCGCACCGCCGTGTTCTGCCGCTTGAACTCCTCCACACCGAGTTCGGCGGAGTCCGTGACGGCGTACGGCTTGCCGCTGGCGATGAAGTCGGAGACCACGCTGGAGATGTCGGAGACCATCGCGTCGGAGACGTTGAAGCAGTCGTACAGGCGCGGCTCGGCACCCGTGATGACGCGGTGCTCCCAGTCGGGGAAGGAGCGCCAGTACGCGGTGTTCCACTCGGCGCGCAGCCGGGCGGTCTCCTCGTGCCGGGCCACGTCGGCCACCCCGTCGCGGGAGGCCTCGGCCTCGTCGCCCTTCTCGGTGCCGCCGGTCAGCTCGGCCAGCCGGGCCTCGATGCGCGCCAGTTCGGCCTTGGCCTCGCTCTGGGCGGCCGTGTCGGCGGTGAAGCGCGGATCGGCGGCGCGCGCGGCGGCGGCCTTCTCGATCAGTGCGGTGATCCGCTGGTGGGCGGCCTTCGCCTTCGCGCTGCGGGTGCCGGTGAAGGGGTGCGGCTTGTACAGGACCCGCACCGCCGGGTCGGCCTTGACCAGCTTCTTCACGATGTTCTCGCCGGCCAGCAGGATCGAGGTGTTGCCGGGGTTGTCGTCCCAGCCCTCCCAGGTGGGGGCGTACAGGACCGTGGGCACGCGGTCGCCGGGGACGCCCCGCCAGGTCTGGATCGGGGCCAGCTGCGGACGGCCGACCTCGACGATGTCGTCGTCGCGGACACCGACGTCGGCGATGGCGTAGCGGTCGCGGCCCGCGCGGCCGGCCGTCCACACCTCGTCGTAGACCTTGCTGAACGGGTTGACGCTGGCGAGCTTGTCGCTGTCGCCGTGGCCGATGAAGACGTGCTTCATGGTGGGCACGCGCAGCATGTGGATGTTCTTGCCGACGTTCGCCGCGTACAGCGCGACCCGCACCGTGGACAGGTCCATGTTCATCAGGTGCACCCCTCCGGGCACGCAGACGACGGGGACCGTGGTGGGCGCCAGGTTCTGCAGGATGACCCGCTCGCGCAGCAGGACCAGCGGACGGGTGTCCAGCTGCTCCATGGTCTCCAGCCACATGTTGACCTGGTAGGCGGAGTCCTTGGAGCCGGAGAAGTACAGCACGGTCTCCGGGCGGTACTCGCGCAGCCAGTCGTCGACCGCGTCCAGCACCTTCTCCGGGCTCGGCGGGGTCTTCCGGCCGCGCACGTAGGGCAGCAGGGCGAGGACGTACAGGGTGCCCGCGGCGACCGTGATGCCGATGCCGGTGTAGCCGACGGCGGCCGACTCCAGGGAGGCGCCGACCAGTATGCCGACGACCGCCGCGAGGTCGAGGTGGAGCATCTTCTCCGCGGCGCGGTTCAGCAGCGCCTGCGGCGGCGCGTCCGGGATGCGGATGCGGGAGGCCAGGTCGACGTTGCGGGTGGCGACCGGCATCCGGCGGCGGTTGCGGATCAGCGTGGTGAGCGCGCCGTGCGGGGCCTGAAGACCGTAGAAGGCGATGAAGCAGGCGATCGCCCCGTAGTAGATCAGGTTGTCCGCGAGGGACAGGCGGGCCAGCAGCAGGATCAGCAGGAGCTGCCGGATCAGGAAGCGGATCGACAGGCCTGCCCGCACCTTGCTGAGGCGGCTGACCAGGTAGCTGCCCTTGCGGTGCAGATAGTGGTCCGCCAGGTACGTCACTGCGGCCGCTGCCGCGAAGGCGGGGATGCTCGGGACGAGCGCGGCCAGCATGAGGCAGGGGAAGCCCAGCAACATGAGGACCGCCGCGGCCAGCTCGGCCGCGCTGCCCACCCGGGCGACGCGAATAGCGGTGGATATCACGGATAACCTGCTCTTGGAGGGGGGAGTGCCGGTTTTGTGCCTGTGCGCAATTCGAGAGGTAAGGATTCAGGCCCCCGCGAACTCCCGTCGACTGACTACGTGAACAGGAGGCCGTGGAGGCCTGAATTACGGAAGACTATTTAGCGGCAATTATTACACGCCGTCCTGACGGTCCAGCACCGAGGCCAGCGCCTGCTCGAACCCGGTGGCCCGCGCCGCACCCGCCGTCGGGTCCTGCTGCCGTACGTCGATGACATGGCCGGTGAGCTCGGACAACAGCACGTCCAGCGAGGTCCGGGCGACCGCCTCGGAGGAGAGCAGGCTGCCCGCCGGCTCCTGCCCGAAAGCCTTGGTGCGCATCGGCGTGGCGGTGCGCTCCGGGTTGATGCAGTTCACCCGGACGCCGTCACCGGCCCACTCGTCGGACAGGGCCTGGGTGAGGTTCACCATCGCGGCCTTGGTCGAGGAGTACAGGCTGTACTCGGCGCGCCCGCGGGTGTAGCTGCTGGAGGTGTACAGCAGCAGCTGCCCCTTGGTCTCGGACAGGTACTTGTACGAGGAGCGGGCGATCTGCACCGGGGCCAGGTAGTTGACCTTCAGCGCCTCCTCGATGGTGGCGTTGTCGGTCTCGGCGAGCTTGCCGATGCGCAGCACGCCCGCGGTGTTGACGACGTAGTCGATGCGGCCGGTCTCGCCGTACGCCTTGGACAGCGCGTCGTCGACCTCCTCCGGGTTCTCCACGTGGGTGCCGGTGGTGGAGCGGCCCAGCGCGTAGACGGTGGCGCCGTAGGACTCGGCCAGTTCGGCGATGTCCTTGCCGATGCCGTACGAACCGCCGAAGACCACCATGGTCTTGCCGGTGAGCAGCTCCCGGTAGGCCTCCTCGGAGACCTGCTCGGGCGCGGCGGTGGAGGCGAGCTGGAAGAGCTTGTCGGCGATGAAGACGTCGACGGGCTGGGTGACCTTCATGTTGTACTCGTCGCCCGCCACGACGTGGATCGGCACGTCCGGCAGGTACTTGAGCACGACCGAGCAGTCGTCCGTGGCCTGGAAGTTGGGGTCGCCGGCGGCGACCTCGTAGGCGCGGCGGATGGTGGACAGCTTGAAGGCCTGCGGGGTCTGGCCGCGGCGCAGCCGGGAGCGGTCCGGGATCTCCGTGATGAACTCGCCGTCCTCGCCGTGCGTGCGCGTGACGATGATGGTGTCGGCGGACGGGATGGCCACGTCGACGGCCTGGTAGCGCTCCAGCGCGGCCACGCAGTCGTCGATGACGCGCTGCGACAGCAGGGGGCGCACGGCGTCGTGGAAGAGGACGTTGCGGTCCTCGCCCTCGGCCAGGCCCTCGCCGAGCGCGGCGATGGCCCGCTCCGTGGTCTCGTTCCGCGTCGAGCCGCCCTCGATGACCTTGGTGACCTTCGTGAACCCGGCCTTGGCGACGATCTTCTCGATGTCGGGCACGTATCCCGGCGCCATCAGCACGATGACGTCGTCGATGGAGTCGGCCTTCTCGAAGGTGGTCAGGGTGTGCTCGATGACTGCCTTGCCGGCGATCTTCAGCAGCTGCTTGGGGATCGAGAGACCCACCCGCTGACCGGTACCGCCGGCCAGGATCACTGCGGTGGTACGGGGCTTGGCTATGTGCTGGGACACAGGTGACCTACCTTGGGGCGACAGGGAACTTCGAAATGGTCCCACTTGGGGTTACCGCAGTGCAAGGTGAGCGACCTCTGCCGCATATGTGCGCGCCACCTGTCATTCACCTAGGACTCCTGGCGCCCGGTGGGGGTTCCAGGGACGCACGGTGAATTCTTGTGAGTAACTCCACAGGAGTTATGTCATTGCTGTGCGTGACAGGCGTGACACCACCCGGTCGGCTCAGCGCAGGCGCAGCCGTTTCAGGCAGCGGTGGCCGAGGACCTTCACGAGTTCCTTCGACGATGTCCGGTGAACAGTACGCCCTTTGTCGGCGCCGTTCGTCGCGGCGACCGTGGTGAGCATCCCGAACAGGGCCTGCGCGGCCACCTCGGGAGCGAGCCGCGGCTCGTCCGCCCGCCCTCCGGACGCCGGTACGCGGGACAGCGACTCCGGGTCGCCGAGGACCCGTACGCCCAGGGAGCCGATCCGCGCGGCCGTCTCGGCGCCGATCCCGGCGGCGGCCTCCAGGGCCCATTGCGGGGTGCGGATCTTCACGTCCTGCGGGGTGGGACTGCACGCGTTCTTCATATGTGCGATCGCGCCGTGCCGCACCAGCCTCGAATACAGCTCTTCCGGAAGCTCATTGCCGCGGAATTCCTTATTGAGGTTCCGCAGCATTTCGGTCTCGGCGAGGGTGAGGGAACGGTTCGCGGTCTCCGGGACCGGCCGCAGCAGCCCCCCGGGCAGTCCGAGGAGCGACTCGAAGGTGCGCATCAGCGCGCCCCGGTCGCGGTCGTCGACCACCACGACGGTCACCCGGTCGGGACCGGTCGCCCCGGCCCACCGCTCGACCAGCCGGTCGTGCCGGTGCCGGCGCCAGAAGCTGGGGGTGGGCCGGTCGTACGGGGCCCGGCGGAGCATGTGCTCCAGCCACGGCTCGTAGCCCAGCCGCAGCCCGTTCTGCACGTACTGCTGCCACTGCGAGGGCATGATCCGCGCCAGGGGCCGCAGGGTGACCAGGACGTGCACGCGGTCGCCGCCGAGCTGCTCGACGATCCGGGCGATCGTCGCGTCGTCCTCGGCGTCGGCGAAGAACTCGCTGCTGATCACGGAGGTGCGCCGCCCGGTGGCCGCCACCTGGTCCAGCAGCCGCCGCCAGTGCTTCTCGGTGGGGACGGTGTCCCCCATCATCGCGGGCCGGGCACAGGCGGCGAGGACGGCCTCGATCGGGTGGCGGCTGTGCGCCGGGAAGTCGACGCCGTGCCGCGCCATCTCCTCCTTCGCGGCGAACAGCGCGCCCTGGACGGCGGTGGTGCCGGTCTTGTGCGGCCCGATGTGCAGCAACCGGGTACCGGCGGGGAGGGCGGGGGTGCGGGGCTCTTCTCTCGTACGGTCGGTGTCCATGCCGAGGCACGGTAGGACGCCTCACTGAGGATCCGGTGAGAGGAACCTGGAACCCACCTGAGTCGGTATGCAACCGCGGGCAGCCGCCTGCCGCCGTTCCCGCGGGCAATCGTGCCTCCCCCAGTGCCTTAAGGGCCTGGGAGGTGCCCCCAGCGGCACGGGTGGGCGATGGGGGTACCTCCCGCTCATGGGGGTCCCTCCCGCTCGAGCGAAGCCGAGAGTGGGGGAGGAGCCGAGAGTGGGGGAGGCACCCCGCGAGCGCCGGGCAGCGCGACCCGCCCCCGGCCCGCGCCAGCACGGGGCACCCCGCAAACGCGCCGGGCCGCGCGGCCCACCCCCGCCCGGCTCAGACCAGGCGCACGCCCGGCCGACCGGCCTCGACCCGCAGCCTGGCCAGCGTGCTGGGCGTGGCCCGGGGCCGCAGCACCGTGTCCACCACCCGCACCCGCGCGTCGATACCGTCACGCCGGATGTCGAACAGGTGGTACCCCCGGTGGGCGTCGAGCAGCTTCCAGTGCGGATTGTCCGCCCGCCGCGGATCCCACTGCGCACGGAACGCGGCGTGATCCTGATCACCGTTGCTGGAGATGGACGTACCGACGAACTCCGCGCCCACGACCGCCGACCCCGGATCGGCGAAGACCGCCTTCAGATCGCTGATCATCGTCAGATGGCGGTCGCCGGTGAGGACGACGGGGTTGCTCACCCGCCGGAACTCCCGCAGCAGCGCGTTGCGTTCGGCCTGGTAGCCGTCCCACGCGTCGTAGTACCAGAGCTTGCCCTCCCCGATCCGGAGATCGGTCTCGGCCATCATGATCTGGGAGGCGATCAGGTTCCAGCGGGCCGGCGAGTGCCGCAGCCCGTCGACCAGCCAGCGCTTCTGCGCGGCCCCGAGCATGGTCAGCGCCGGGTCCTGGGCCCCTTCCTGGCTGGTGGCCTGGTCGCTGCGGTACTGCCGGGTGTCCAGCACGTTGAGCCGGGCCAGCCGGCCGAACTCCAGCCGGCGGTACATCCGGATGTGCGGACCGTCGGGGACGGCGGTGGCGCGGACCGGCATGTGCTCGTAGTACGCCTGGTAGGCGGCCGTCAGCCGGGCGACGAACGGGTCGTGCGCCTGCTTGTCGGGGTCCTGCGGGATCTCGCCGGCGAAGTCGTTGTCGACCTCGTGGTCGTCGAAGGTGACCACGAAGGGCGCGTTCGCGTGCATCTCCGCGAGGTCCGGGTCGGAGCGGTACTGGGCGTACCGGTTGCGGTACTGGGTGAGGCTGTACGGCTCACCGGTGCCCTCGTGGCGTCGTACGCCGGTCGCCGAGGGACCGGACTCGTAGATGTAGTCGCCGACGAACACCACGACGTCCGGGTCCTGGTCCAGCATGTCGGCGTACGGGGTGAAGTAGCCGTGCTGCCAGTTCTGGCAGGAGGCGAGCGCGACCTTCAGCCGGCCGCCTGAGCTGTGCGGGGCGGGCGCGGTACGGGTGCGGCCGACGCGCGAGAGCTGCCCACCGGCGCGGAAGCGGAACCAGTACGTGGTGTCCGGGCGCAGCCCGCGTACGTCCACGTGGACGCTGTGCCCGTACGTGGGCCGGGCCTGGGCGGTGCCCCGGCGGACCACCTTCCGGAAGCGGGCGTCCAGGGCGATCTGCCACTCCACGGCCACGGTGCGGCCGGGCATGCCGCCGCCGTTCAGCGGGTCCGGGGCGAGCCGGGTCCACAGGACGATCCCGTCCGGCAGCGGGTCGCCGGAGGCGACGCCGAGGCTGAACACGCCGTCGGGCAGCTTTTCTTCGGCCGTGTGCGCGGTGGCCGGCAGCCACAGCTGGGAGGATGCGGCGGCGCCGAGCACGGCGGCACCGGCGGTCAGGACGCGGCGGCGGTCGGGCTGAACTGCTCCGGACATCGGGCGAACTCCCCTGCCTCGTACGACACTCGGACACTGGGAAGTTCGCGGTCCGGGCGGGCCGTCCGCTGAACACCGTGGTTCGCGTGCATGACAAGCAGGGGGACAACGGGAAACCCGCCGCGGCACGGGAACGTCCCGTGGCCACGACGGGTCTGCCGGGTGAGCGGCGGGCGACGGCCGCTGGAGCCCGTACGGTCAGTCGGCGAAGGCGGTGCCCAGCTTCGCCCCGGTCGCCACCGTGCCGAGGGTGCCCGCGCCGAAGGTCCCGGCGCTCCCCGCGACGGCCGTCGGGGTGGAGCGGAAGTACCACACCGACCCGGCGCCGGAGTTCTCCCCCGGCGCACCGACGACGAGGTCGGCGAGTCCGTCGCCGTCGGTGTCGCCGAGGTGGGTGGCCCCGCCGAACTTGTCGTTCTTCTCGGCGGTGCCGGGCACGTTCGCGGTGTTCTGGGTGACCGTCAGACCACCGGCGCCGGTGAGGCCGTTCGCGGTGCCGCGCAGCACGACGACGGCGCCGGCCGCGGACACGCTGCCGAGGTCCTCGCCGGGCACTCCGGTGACGACGTCCTGGTAGCCGTCGCCGTCGACGTCCCCGATGTGGACGTCGGTGCCGAAGGCGTCGTCGTCCTCGGCGGTGCCGGGCACACCGGGGCGGTCCTGGTTGAGGAAGACGGCCTTCACCCCGTCGGGGCCCTCGGGGGTGCCGGGGATCCAGGTGACCCGGCCGCCCTTGACGTACGGGTTGTCGAGGTCGCTGTCGTATCCGTCCACGGCCCGGCCGACCACGATGTCGTCGTACCCGTCGGCGTTCACGTCCCCCACGTCGAGGTTCTCGCCGCCCTGGAGGCCCGCGCCGTCGATGTCGTAGACGAGGGTGAAGGGGTTGAGCGCGGTGCGGTCGCCCAGCCAGTACACGACCCGGCGGGCGTCGTACTCGTCGCCGTCGTTCTCGGTGGCGACGACGTCGGTGAGGCCGTCGCCGTTGACGTCACCGGCGGCGAGGTCGAGGATCCGGCTGTCGTACACGTCCCTGACGGTCTGTTCGCCGCCCGCACCGGCACCGTCCCGGCCGAAGGGGCCCTTGAGGATCCGCAGGTCGTGCAGGTTCTCGACCGTCACGACGTCCGGGGCGCCGTCGCCGTCGACGTCCCCGACGGTCAGGTGGCCGAAGGCTCCGAGGCCGTCGTACGCGTTTCCCCCCGAGGCGAGCGCGGCGCCGCCGGACAGCCCCTGGGGGCCGCCCCACACCACCTCCACCAGCCCGGAGTCCTCGCCGCCGTCGGCGGTGTCCTCGCGGCCGACGCCGACGACGAGATCGGCGTAGCCGTCCTGGTCGAGGTCGGCGGTGGTGAGCGCGCTGCCGAACTCGTCGCCCGTCTCCACGCTGCCGGGGACACCGGCGGTGTTCTGGTGGAAGACCTGCCTGGTCGCGGTGCGCAGCCCGTTCGCCGACCCGTACACCACGGCGACGTAGCCGGCGCCCTTCTTGCCGGCGACGGTCGCGGTGGGGGCGGCGACGGCGAGGTCGGCGTAGCCGTCGCCGTTGAAGTCGTCGCGCGGCTGCGCGGCGCCGGCGGCCGGTCCCCCGGCGGGCGCCGCGTGCGCGCCGGGCACCGCGAGGGTGCCGGCGACGACGAGTGCCACACCCGTCGCGAGCGCGATCCGGGCGGGGCGGGTGAGGTTCCTGTGGCGTGGGGAAGGCGCGGCCATGGCGGGCGTCCTGTCGTAGAACCGGTCGGGTTGCCGTTCAGTACGACCGGCCGGAACACCCGTTGGTTGCCCGGGTGTTCACCACGACCTCACCCGCCGTCACCGCACCGGCTAGAACGGCTCGAAGTCGTCGTACTCCTGCTCGGACTCGTCCCGTTCGGCCTGCTTGTCGCGGCGCCGCTGGGCGGCCGGGCGGGGCGCCTCGAAGCGGTGGTCCTCGCCGCGCCGGCCGAGCATCTCCGCGCCGGCCGTGACGGTCGGCTCCCAGTCGAAGACGACCGCGTTCTCCTCGGGGCCGATGGCGACGCCGTCACCGGACCGGGCGCCGGCCTTCATCAACTCGGTCTCGACACCGAGGCGGTTGAGCCGGTCGGCGAGGTAGCCGACGGCCTCGTCGTTGTTGAAGTCGGTCTGGCGGACCCAGCGTTCGGGCTTCTCGCCGCGCACGCGGAACAGCGGTTCACCGTCGACGTCCTCACGGGTGACGGTGAAGCCGGCGTCGTCCACGGCCTTGGGCCGGATGACGATCCGCGTCGCCTCCTCCTTGGGCCTGGCCGCCCGTGCCTGGGCCACCAGCTCGGCGAGCGCGAACGACAGCTCCCGCAGCCCCATGTGGGCGACGGCCGACACCTCGAAGACGCGGTAGCCGCGCGCCTCCAGGTCGGGGCGCACCATCTCGGCGAGGTCCTTGCCGTCGGGGACGTCGATCTTGTTGAGGACGACGATGCGGGGGCGGTCGCCGAGACCGCCGTACTGCCGCAGCTCCTCCTCGATGATGTCGAGGTCGGAGACGGGGTCGCGGTCGGACTCCAGCGTGGCGGTGTCCAGCACGTGCACGAGCACGCTGCACCGCTCGACGTGCCGCAGGAACTCCAGGCCGAGCCCCTTGCCCTGGCTGGCGCCGGGGATGAGGCCGGGCACGTCGGCGATGGTGTAGACGGTCGACCCGGCGGTGACGACACCGAGGTTCGGGACGAGGGTGGTGAAGGGGTAGTCGGCGATCTTCGGCTTGGCGGCGCTGAGCACGGAGATCAGCGACGACTTGCCGGCGCTCGGGTACCCGACCAGCGCCACGTCGGCGACGGTCTTCAGCTCCAGGACGACGTCCCGCAGGTCCCCCGGCTCACCGAGCAGCGCGAACCCGGGCGCCTTGCGGCGCGCGGAGGCGAGTGCGGCGTTGCCGAGCCCGCCGCGTCCGCCCTGGGAGGCGATGTACGACGTCCCGTGCCCGACCAGGTCCGCGAGCACGTTGCCCGCCTTGTCCAGGACGACGGTCCCGTCCGGCACGGGCAGGATCAGGTCCTGTCCGTCCTTGCCGCTGCGGTTGCCGCCCTCGCCGGGCTTGCCGTTGGTGGCCTTGCGGTGCGGGGAGTGGTGGTAGTCGAGGAGGGTCGTCACGGACTGGTCGACGGTGAGGATCACATCGCCGCCGCGTCCGCCGTTCCCGCCGTCGGGCCCGCCGAGCGGCTTGAACTTCTCACGGTGGACGGAGGCACAGCCGTGGCCTCCGTTACCCGCGGCGACGTGCAGCTCGACGCGGTCCACGAAGGTGGTCATGGTGGGGTGCCTCCAGAGACGTATCAGGGGTTTCTTGTCTTAACACGCGAAAGGCGGACCCGCCTTCCCGACCGGGAAGTGAGGTCCGCCTCGCGAAAGCTTCCGATCAGGCGACCGGAACGATGTTCACGACCTTGCGGCCACGGTGGGTGCCGAACTGCACCGCACCGGCCTGCAGGGCGAACAGCGTGTCGTCGCCGCCACGGCCGACGCCGGCGCCCGGGTGGAAGTGGGTGCCGCGCTGGCGGACCAGGATCTCACCCGCGTTGACGGCCTGACCGCCGAAGCGCTTCACACCGAGCCGCTGGGCGTTCGAGTCGCGACCGTTCCGGGTGGACGATGCGCCCTTCTTGTGTGCCATGTCTCCTCAGTCCCTTACTTCGCAGCCGCGGGGATCTCAGTGACCTTGATCGCCGTGTACTGCTGGCGGTGGCCCTGACGACGGCGGTAGCCGGTCTTGTTCTTGTAGCGCAGAATGTCGATCTTCTGGCCCTTGTGGTGGTCCACGACCTCGGCCTGGACCTTGATGCCGGCCAGCACCCACGGGTCGCTGGTCACAGCGTCGCCGTCGACGACGAGCAGGGTCGAGAGCTCGACCGTGTCGCCGACCTTGGCGGTGGAAATCTTGTCAACCTCAACGATGTCGCCGACAGCAACCTTGTGCTGGCGACCACCGCTGCGCACGATGGCGTACACGCGGATCTCACTCTCACTCGAAGAACGGCATCCCCGCAGGCCAGCCGTCCGGCCAAGAACACGGACGACCTCTCCCGGACACCGGAGCACCCGGAAGGAAGAGGTTTACGGGGACGTGGCGGCCCCGATGGACACGCCGACGGTCAAGGTTACGGGGCCGTGGCCGAACGGGTCAAACCGGCCCCCCGCGGGAGGCCGGCCCGACCCGGACGGTTCAGCGGCCCAGGCCCTCCCGGTAGGCCACGCACGCCTCGTAGGAGGGGAGGAGGCCCTGGTCGCGGGCCTCGGCCAGGGTGGGGGCCTGCTCGTCCTTGGCGGACAGGAGCGGGGTGAGGTCGGCGGGCCAGTCGATGCCGATGGCCGGGTCGAGGGGGTGGACGCCGTACTCCCGCTCGGGGGCGTACCCCTCGGAGCAGAGGTAGACCACGGTGGCGTCGTCGGTGAGCGCCATGAAGCCGTGGCCGAGGCCCTCGGAGAGGTAGACGGCGTGGTGGTCACGGTCGTCCAGGCGGACCGTCTCCCACTGGCCGAAGGTGGGCGAGCCGATCCGGATGTCCACGATCACGTCGAGGACCGCGCCGCGCACGCACTTGACGTACTTGGCCTGGCCGGGCGGCACGTCGGCGGCGTGGATGCCGCGCAGGGTGCCCCGGCTGGAGACGGACATGTTGGCCTGGGCGAGCGTGAGCGGGTGGCCCACGGCCTCGGTGAAGACCGGGGCCTTGAACCACTCGTGGAAGCTGCCCCGGTCGTCGGGGAAGATCTTCGGCTCGTGCACCCAGGCACCGGAGAGGGAAAGGGGTCGCATGGAAGGGGTCCGTCCTCAGTTCTTCTTCTCGTTCGACAGTGCGCGCTTGACCCGGCCGGCGGCCCGGCGCCACAGCGGGCGGGACTGGGCGGGCCGCTTCGCCGCCGGCTTCTTCCCGGCCGGCGGGGTGTGCCGGTCGATCACCCGGGCGGTGCCGTCGGCGGCGACCACCACGTCGACCGGGAGGCGGGTCCACTTCGCCTCGCCGCGGCCGGCCGACGGCACGCCGATCCGGACGGCCCAGCGCTTCCCGGTGAGCTTGTCCAGCGGCAGCGTGGCGGTCACGGTACGGCCGTCGGTCACGGCGTCGGCCGGGTACTTGCCCACGTTCTTGCGCTCGAAGCGGAGCCGCACCGGGTCCCCGGCGTCCGCCGTGCCGTGCAGCGCCAGCGGGAGCCGCACGGTGGAGCCCTCGACCACGGCCCGGGCCGGGTCCATCAGGGCCACCGCCTCGCGCTCCAGCTTGTTCGTGTGCTGGTCGACGTCGAGGGAGAGGTTGCCCGGCCCGTCGGTCCAGTACGGCAGCACCATCCGCCTCGGCTCACCGGTGAGCGCGGCCAGCCGCCCGGCGTCCACGTCCTCGCCGCGCACCGCGCCGAGCCGGGTCTCCTTGCTCCAGCCGCAGGACTTGATGCGCAGGTGCAGGTCCCAGAGGCCCTTGTCCAGGGGCTTGCCCGCGGCCGCCGTCTCCGGGTCGAGGACGGCGCGCGTGGTGATCCGCTGCCGGAAGGAGCCGTCCCCCGCGTCCAGGCGGTGCAGTTCGCACTCGACCGGGAGGTAGTACTGCGTGGCGGTCTCCCGGTGGCGGACCACCAGGTCCACGTCGCTCTTGTCGACCGGGGCGGCCAGGGAGATGTCCTGGCCGGCCAGCGCCTTGAGCGCCTTCTCGGACAGCGGCAGGCCGAGCAGGTCGCGCCCGCCCTCCCGGCGGAAGGTCATCGGCTCGCCGTCGACCTGGTACTCGGAGGTGAAGCCGACGTTCAGGACGCCGTCCTCCCAGGCCAGGGAGTCCAGGGTGCCGGTGGGCTTGATCCCGGCCTCCCAGTGGGCGAGGGCGCGGACGTCCTCGTAGAGGTCGGCGGCGATCAGTCCGGCCACCACCCGCTGGGTGGGGGCGACCCGCTTGAACACGCCCGGCCCGAAACGCTCGGTGACCACCCCGCGGATCTCGCGGTACAGCTCCTCGGCGTAGTCCTCGGGGAGCTTGAGCAGCCGGCTGCCGCGCAGCCGCTCGACCATCTCGTTGCGCAGCCAGCGGCTGAACAGCTTGTCGCGCAGCGGGCCGGGCTCGGTGAGCTCCTCGACCACGTCGAGGGCCTCGCGGAGGTTCTTGAAGTAGCCGACCGGGTCGAAGCGCTGGAAGCCGGCGTTGGAGCCGTCGTCGCGGGTGATGTGGTAGTAGCACAGGTAGTCGCCCAGGACGGCGACGCTCTTCGCCCGCAGGTAGGCCTCGACGACGAAGACGTGGTCCTCCAGCCGGCGGCGGCCCTCCTTGAAGCGCATGTCGTGCTGCCGGAGGAACTCCCGCCGGAACATCTTGTGCGGGGTGAGGCTGTCGATCAGCGGCGCGTTCTCCACCGTCGCGCGCGGCCGGTTGACCCGGAACAGCTCCTGCGGGACCGGGCGGCCGATGCCCGCCATCTTGCCCACGACCACGTCGGCCTCGTTCGCCTTGCCGTAGTCGTACATCCGCTCGAGGGCCTCGTCGCCGAGCCAGTCGTCGTGGTCGACGAACATGACGTACTCGCCGCGGGCGGCGTCGATGCCGGTGTTGCGGGGCTTCCCGGACCAGCCGGAGGACTCCTGGTGGATGACGTGGAAGTGGGGGTGCTCGGCCGCCAGTTGGTCCAGCCGGGCGGGGGTCTCGTCGGTGGAGCCGTCGTCGACGAAGAAGACCTCGAACTCGTCGGGGGTGAGGCTCTGCCGGAGCAGACCGTTGACGCAGTCCTCGACGTACTTGCCCGGGTTGTAGACCGCGATGACGACGCTGACCTTGACTGTCACGCCGGGTTCTCCTTCTCGTGGACCCGGTGGATCTCCGGGAACGCCTCGGTGAGGGCCGCGCGCCAGTCGCGCAGCGGCTCGATGCCGGCCGCGGCGAAGCGCTCGTGGCCGAGCACGCTGTAGGCCGGGCGGGGGGCGGGGCGGACGAACGCCTCGCTGGTGGTGGGGCGGACCCGGTCCGGGTCGGTGCCGAGCAGGCGGAAGATCTCGCGGGTGAAGCCGTACCAGGTGGTCTCGCCGGAGCTGGTGCCGTGGTAGACGCCCGCCGGGGCGGTACCGGCCAGGGCTCCGCGCCCCAGCTCGACCAGCAGGCCGGCCAGGTCGGCGCTCCAGGTGGGCTGGCCGCGCTGGTCGTCGACGACGTCGAGGGTGTCCTTGAGGCCCTCCAGCTTGATCATCGTACGGACGAAATTGCCTCCGCCCGCTCCGTACAGCCAGGCGGTGCGCACGACGTAACCGCTGTCGGGGAGGGTCTTCAGGACTGCCTGCTCGCCGGCCAGCTTGGTGCGGCCGTAGGCGCTGCGCGGCGCGGTGGGAGCGTCCTCGGCGTACGGCGTCGTGGCGTCGCCCGCGAAGACGTAGTCCGTGGAGACGTGGAGCAGGACGGCGCCGGTGCGGGCGCAGGCGGCGGCGAGGTGGGCCGGGCCGTCGCCGTTGATCGCGAGCGCCTCGGCCTCGCGGGTCTCGGCGTCGTCCACGGCGGTCCAGGCGGCGCAGTTGACGACCACGGCCGGCCGGTGGTGTTCGAGTGCCCGCCGCACGGCGTCGGCGTCCGTGAGGTCCAGCGCCGCCCGGTCCAGGGCGGTGGTCTGCTCCCCCGCCGCGGCCAGCCGGGCCAGCACGTCCTGGCCGAGCATCCCGCCCGCCCCGGTGACCAGCCAGCCGGCCGGCGTGTTCCCCTGTTCCTCTGTCGGGTTCATCCCTCTTCCTGTCCTCCGTACCGGATGGCGCGGGCCCCGGGCGGGATCCGGGGCGCGCGGGAAATGCCTGAACGGGCCCGGGGCGTTCCCGGGCCCGCGAGACGGGTGACGCGTCAGCTCAGCGCCGCGCGCTCCTTCAGCGGCTCCCACCAGGTGCGGTTGTCGCGGTACCACTGGACGGTTTCGGCGAGGCCCTGCTCGAAGCTCTTGCGGGGCTCGTAGCCCAGTTCCTCGCGGATCTTCGTGCAGTCGACGGAGTAGCGGCGGTCGTGGCCCTTGCGGTCCTGGACGTACTCGACGCTGGTCTCCCAGTCGGCGCCGCACGCCTTCAGCAACAGCTCGGTGAGCTCCTTGTTGGAGAGCTCGGTGCCGCCGCCGATGTTGTAGATCTCGCCCGCGCGGCCCTTGGTGCGGACCAGCTCGATGCCCTGGACGTGGTCGTCGATGTGCAGCCAGTCGCGGACGTTGCCGCCGTCGCCGTACAGCGGGACCTTCTTGCCGTCGAGGAGGTTGGTGACGAAGAGGGGGATGACCTTCTCGGGGAAGTGGTGGTGCCCGTAGTTGTTGGAGCAGCGGGTGACGCGGACGTCCAGGCCGTGGGTGCGGTGGTAGGACAGCGCGATCAGGTCGCTGGACGCCTTCGCCGAGGAGTAGGGCGAGTTGGGCTCCAGCGGGTGGGTCTCGGGCCAGGAGCCCTCGTCGATCGAGCCGTAGACCTCGTCGGTGGAGATGTGCACGAAGGTCTTGACGCCGGCCCGGTGCGCGGCGTCGACGAGCGTGTGGGTGCCGACCACGTTCGTACGGACGAACTCCGCGCCGCCGTCGATGGACCGGTCGACGTGGGACTCGGCGGCGAAGTGCACCACCTGGTCGTGCTCGGCCATCAGCTTGCCGACCAGCTCCGGGTCGCAGATGTCGCCCTGCACGAAGGCGAACCCGGGGTGCTCGCGCACCTCGTCGAGGTTGGCCGGGTTGCCCGCGTACGTCAGCTTGTCCAGGACGGTGACCGCGACGTCACCGGGGCCCTGGGGGCCGAGCAGCGTACGGACGTAGTGCGAGCCGATGAAACCGGCACCGCCGGTCACCAGGATCCTGGTAGTCATGAGGAGATCTGCACCTTGCTGTGATCACCGAGCACGAGCCGGTGGGCCTTGGGGTTACGGGGAGCGGGCGTGACCTCGACGTCGCGCCCGATGAGCGAGGCCTCCACCCGGCGCACGCCGGTCACGGACGCACCCCGCAGGACGATGGAGTACTCGATTTCGCTGTCCTCGATCCGGCAGCCCTCGGAGACCGAGGTGAAGGGGCCGATGTACGCGTCGTTGACCACCGTACCGGCGCCGATGACCGCGGGCCCGACGATCCGGCTGCCGCTGACCCGGGCGCCTTCCTCGATGCGCACCCGGCCGATGATCTCGCTGGCCTCGTCCACCGTGCCCGCGTGGTGGGGCTCCAGGGTCTCCAGGACGGACCGGTTGACCTCCAGCATGTCGGTGACGTTGCCGGTGTCCTTCCAGTAGCCGGAGATCGTGGTGGAGCGGACGTCCCGCTTCTGGTCGATCAGCCACTGGATGGCGTGCGTGATCTCCAGTTCGCCGCGCCAGGACGGCTCGATGGAGCGGACGGCCTCGTGGATGGCCGGGGTGAACAGGTAGACGCCGACGAGGGCCAGATCGCTCTTCGGCTGCTTCGGCTTCTCCTCCAGTCCCACCACGCGGCCGTCGGCGCCGAGTTCGGCGACACCGAAGGAGGTGGGGTTGGGGACCTTGGTCAGCAGGATCTGCGCGTCGGGCCGTTCGGTGCGGAACTCCTCCACCAGGCCGGTGATGCCGCCGACGATGAAGTTGTCGCCGAGGTACATCACGAAGTCGTCGTCGCCGAGGAAGTCCTGGGCGATGAGCACGGCGTGCGCGAGTCCCAGGGGCGCTTCCTGCGGGATGTAGGTGACCTCGATGCCGAACCGGGATCCGTCCCCCACCGCCTCACGGATCTCGTCCGCGGTGTCGCCGACGATGATCCCGACCTCGGTGATCCCGGCGTCGGCGATCGCCTCCAGGCCGTAGAAGAGCACGGGCTTGTTGGCGACCGGTACGAGCTGCTTGGCGGAGGTGTGGGTGATCGGACGGAGGCGGGTCCCCGCTCCCCCGGAAAGGACGAGAGCCTTCACGTGTGGCGCCCCAATACTGTGGACCTTGATGGGGATGGAATGTCCCCGTTTGTCTGATTTCGCAGTCAATCTGTCGGCACATCATAACCACGTGACAGGAACAACGATTCACCGGCCATTCACGTATTCGAACCCCTGATGGCCGCCCAATGGCAGAAATGATCCGCCCCCCGGGTGGGACCGGGGGGCGGATCACAATCACCGAACGATCCGGAGATCAGTCCTCCGTCGACGCGGTCACCGACGACGACGGCTGCCGGGACGCCGCCGCGGTCTTCTTCGACGCCGCCTTCTTCGCGGTCGTCTTGGCGGTGGTCGTCTTGGTGGCGGCCGACTTGGTGGTCTTCGCCGCCGCCTTCTTGGCCGTCGTCTTCTTGGCGGCGGTCTTCTTGGCCGCCGTCTTCTTCGTGGCGGCCTTCTTCGCCGTGGCCTTCTTGGCCGCCTTGCGGGCGGTCTTCTTGGCCGGGGCGGCCTCGGCCTCGGCCTCGGCTTCCTCGACGGGCGCCGCCTCCGCCGCCGCCTCCGTCGGCACCGACGGGACGACCACGACGGCCGTCTCCTCGGACGCGGTCGACGTGCTCGGCTTGCGCACCGCGCGGCGGCGCGGGCGGGCCGGGGCCCCGGTCTCGGCTGCCGCCTCGGCGGGTACCTCGGACGGGGCCTCCTCGGGCTCGGGCTCGGGTGCCTCGGCGACCGGGGCCGCGGGCTCCGCGACCGTCACCACCGTGGCCTCCGCCCCCGCCGGGGAACCGGCCGGCGCGGACACCTTGCGGGTGGCCCGGCGACGCGTACGGCCCTTGGGCGCGGCCTCCTCGGCCGGCTCGGGGACCACCGCGTCCTCGACGGCCGCGGGCTCGGCCAGCGCCTCGGCGGCCGGCTCCGGCCGCACCGGACGCGCGGCCTCCTCGGCGGCCGTCACGTCCTGCGCCGTCGGGACCTCGGCCTCGGCCTTCTCGCTCTCCTCGGCCTTGTACCGGCCGGCCCGGTCCTTGGCGGTCTCCCGCTTCGGCGCGCCCGCCGGAGCGGACACCCGCCGGCTCGCCCGGCGGCGCGTGCGCCCACGGGTGGCCGCGGCCTCCGCCTCGGCGGCGCTGCTGTACAGCTCCTCGTCCGGCACGAAAGCGTCCATGAGCGGCTCCGCCGCGGGGGGCGCGGGCAGCGCGACCGGCTCGGCGGCCTCGGCGGCGACCTCGGCCGCCGTCTCCGTCTCCGCCTCCTGCTCGGCCGTCTCCACGCCCGCGACCGCCTCGTGCTCGTGCGGCTGGTCCGCCGCACCGGCCCGCGCCCGCTTCCGGCGCTTGCCGCCACCGGCGGCGGCCGCCGGCTGGTCGAGGTGCACGATGACACCGCGCCCGTTGCAGTGGACGCAGGTCTCCGAGAACGACTCCAGCAGGCCCTGGCCGACCCGCTTGCGGGTCATCTGGACCAGGCCCAGCGAGGTCACCTCGGCGACCTGGTGCTTCGTACGGTCGCGGCCCAGGCACTCGAGGAGGCGCCGCAGCACCAGGTCCCGGTTGGACTCGAGGACCATGTCGATGAAGTCGATCACGATGATGCCGCCGAGGTCGCGCAGCCTGAGCTGACGCACGATCTCCTCGGCCGCCTCCAGGTTGTTCCTGGTGACCGTCTCCTCCAGGTTGCCGCCCTGGCCGGTGAACTTGCCGGTGTTGACGTCGACGACGACCATCGCCTCGGTCCGGTCGATCACCAGCGAACCGCCGCTGGGCAGCCACACCTTGCGGTCCAGCGCCTTGGCGAGCTGCTCGTCGATCCGGTACGTGGCGAAGACGTCGACCTCGCTGGTCCACCTGGACAGCCGCCCGGCCAGGTCCGGCGCCACGTGCGACACGTACCCGTGGATGGTCTCCCAGGCGTCGTCACCGCTGACGACGACCTTGGAGAAGTCCTCGTTGAAGATGTCCCGCACGACCCGGACGGTCATGTCCGGCTCGCCGTACAGCAGCGTCGGCGCGCTGCCGCCGTTCTTGGACTTCTTCTTGATCTCCTCCCACTGCGCCTGGAGCCGCTCGACGTCGCGGCGCAGCTCGTCCTCGCTCGCGCCCTCGGCGGCGGTGCGCACGATGACGCCCGCGTCCTCGGGGACGACCTTCTTGAGGATGGTCTTCAGCCGGGCCCGCTCGGTGTCGGGCAGCTTGCGGCTGATGCCGGTCATCGAGCCCTCGGGGACGTACACGAGGTAGCGGCCCGGGAGGGAGACCTGGCTGGTGAGGCGGGCGCCCTTGTGCCCGATCGGGTCCTTGGTGACCTGCACCAGGACCGACTGGCCCGACTTCAGCGCGGACTCGATGCGGCGCGGGCCGTGGCCCATGCCGAGCGCCTCGAAGTTGACCTCACCGGCGTACAGCACGGCGTTGCGGCCCTTGCCGATGTCGATGAAGGCGGCCTCCATCGACGGCAGCACGTTCTGCACCTTGCCGAGGTAGACGTTGCCGACGTACGAGGTCGCCTGCTCCTTGTTGACGTAGTGCTCGACGAGCACGTCGTCCTCCAGGACGCCGATCTGCGTGCGGTCGCCGTGCTGGCGGACCACCATCACGCGCTCGACGGCCTCGCGGCGGGCCAGGAACTCGGCCTCGGTGATGATCGGCACCCGGCGGCGGCCCTGCTCACGGCCCTCGCGGCGGCGCTGCTTCTTCGCCTCCAGACGCGTGGAGCCCTTGATGGACTGCACCTCGTCCGACGGCTCGGCCTTCGGACGCGGCTCGCGGACCTTGACGACGGTGCGCTCGGGGTCGTCGGCGGTCGCCTCGGCCTCGCCACCGCCGTCACCGGCGCGGCGACGACGGCGACGACGGCGCCGGCTGCTGCTGGACCCGGAGTCCTCGCGGTCCTCGGCCTGCTCGGCCGCCTCCTCGGCGTCCTCCTCGACCTGCTCGGCGGTGTCCTCGGCGTCCTGGGCGGCCTGCTCGGCGGAGACGTCCGCGGACTCGCCGCCCTCGATGTCGGTCTCGGCAGAGTCACCACGCCGGCGACGACGGCCGCCACGGCGACGGCGACGGCGCGAACCGGCGGCCTCGCTGTCGTCCTGGTCGTCGGCCTCGGCGAGGTCCTCGGCCTGCTCCTCGGCCTCCTCCGCCTCCTCCGCCTCGTCCTCGGCGCGGGTCACGGGAGCGGCCTCGGGCTCCTCGCCCCGGCGCCGGCGACGACGGCGGGCGGCGGGCTGCTCCTCGGCCGGCTCCTCGGTCCGCTCCGGCTCCACCGCCGGTTCGGCGACCTCGGCGGCCGCTTCGGCGGCGGCCCGCTCCGGGGTCTGGAAGCGGGGCTCGGTGAACACCGGCGGCTGGAACACGGCGACGGCCGGACGCGCGGGGCGCCGCGACGGGGCCTCCGCCTCGGCGGACCCGGCGGGCTCGGCGAAGCCGGCGGCGGCCTTACGGACCACCCGGCGCCGGCGCCGCGGAGCTGCCTCGTCGGTGACGGGCTCGGGGGCCTGCGCGGGCTCGGGAGTCCGTACGGCCTCGGGGGCCTCGGCGGGCTCGGGGGCCTCGGCCACCGGGGTCTCCTCGGCGGCGGGCGCGTCGGCACGCCGCGTGGCGCGACGGCGGGTCCGGCGCGGGGCGGCGTCCTCCGCCGCGGCTTCCCCGGCCTCGGGTGCCTCGGGTGCCTCGGTCGTGGCCTCGGCGGTCTCGGTGGACACCTCCGGGGAGGTCACGCTGCGCGTGGCCCGGCGCCGGGTACGGCGCGGAGCCGCGTCCTCAGCCACGGCTTCCCGGGCCTCGGGGGTGGTCTCCGGGGCCGCAGGGGCGGTCTCCGGGGCCACGGGGGCGGTCTCCGGGGTTTCGGTGGTCGCCGTCGGCGAGGTCACGCTGCGGGTCGCGCGGCGCCGGGTGCGGCGCGGGGCCGCGTCCTCGGTGGTGTCCGCGGCGACGGCGGGCCGCTCGGGAGCCGGAGCGGTCTCGGGCGCGGCGGGCGTCGCCGGTACGACGGTCTCGGCGGCCTTTGCCGACTCGGGTGCCCCGGCCGGCGCGGCCGCGCGGCGGACCACACGACGACGCCGGGGCGCGGCGGCCGGGGCCTCGACGGGCTCGGCCTCCTTCTCCGCCTCGGCCTCGACGCCCTCCTGCTCCACGAGCTCATCGGGCTCGGGGGCCTCCGCGGCCGGTATGGCCGGCGCGACGGTCTCCGCCGTCACGTCGGCCGTCCCGGCGGGCGGGCCCGCGGGGCGGGACGCGGCACGGCGCCGCCGCCTCGGCGGCAGGGTGTCGCTGGGAGTGTTCGGTTCGGAGCCCTCGGTGGGCTCGATCGGTTCGAGCATGCGGGCGTTTCTCCCGTCAGGCTCCCGGGCGCCGCACCTGGTCCGGCGATGCCGGTGACGTCCGCGGCTCGCGCGGTGCGCGATCGCCGCCGTCCGGGGCGCGGGCGCCGCACGGGAGCACTCTGTGTCCTGTCTCGCCGGTTCCGTACGCCGAATGCGTACGGCCTGGCGAAAGTCTTCTGGTCGGTGCGCTGCCCGACCCAGGTGGCTCCCGAGTTCGAGGGCGGCGCTTACGACGTCCGTCCCTTCGCGGGACCTTCCTTACGCCGGCACCGTCGCGGCGGCAGTGGCGCCGGCCGGTTGCGGCTCGGTCGCTGCTGCCTCGCGGTCGGGCGCGAGCGGGTCGGTCACCGTGCCGGTCTCTTCATCGAGCAGCCCCTGCGCCAGCCTGGTCACCGCTGCGGGGACCGGCGGCGCCAGGTCGGCCACGGCGCGGAGACCGGACAGGACGTCGTCGGGTCGTACGGCAGGCGTCACGTGCCGAACAACCAGCCGCAGTATCGCACAGGGCCGGTCGGTCGGCCTATCAGGCTGTGACAAGTCGGTTTCCGTGGTCTCCAGGCCCACGACCGCCGAGCGGGCGTCGAAGGTACGGACGCCGTTCTTGGTCCGGCGCTGGACCTCGACGGTCCCGGCCGCGTTGAAGACGTCCACCGCGCGGCGGGCGTCCTCGGGGCCGACGCCGTCCAGCCGCAGCTCCCACACGGAAGCCGTCAGCCGGTCGGCGAGACCCGAGGTGCGGGCCTCGACCGCCTCGACGATGTCGAGCCCCGCGGGCATCGACTCGTCGAGGAGGACCCGGAGCCGCTCCGGGTCACGCGGCTCGGTGAGCGCGATCTCCAGATACTCCGCCTCACTGCCCGTGCCGGTGGGTGCGGCATTGGCGTACGACACCTTCGGGTGCGGTGTGAACCCCGCCGAGTACGCCATCGGCACCTCGGCGCGGCGCAGCGCACGCTCGAAGGCGCGCTGGAAGTCACGGTGGCTGGTGAACCGGAGGCGGCCGCGCTTGGTGTAGCGCAGTCGGATGCGCTGCACCGCGGGTGCGGGCGGCGGGCCTTCGGGCTGTCGCTTGCCCAGGGGAACTACTCCTTGTGTACGGCGGTCGGACCGGGGCACACCCCCGCATCGGCGGGGAACCCGGTTCCGGTTGGCGCTTGCCCAGCGTCATACGGTCCGAATCACCCCCGCGTCGGCGGGGACACTTCACTCGGTCCTCTTTTCTAGAGTACGCGTTACCGGCGCCACAGGTTCCCGCCGGTGCGTGAGCTGCGGTTCCTTCCCCGTATCGGCCGGTTCGCCGAGCAGCATCCGGCGGAAGTCGGCGCGTGCCTGCCGTACCGACGCGCGGGCGGCGGCGAGGGCCTGCCGGGTGGCCCGGCCCACCGCGCGGGCGGCGTCCCCGACGGGCCGCAGCACCGTGTCGCGCACCACGTGCCCCACCGGCGTCAGCACGCTCCGGTACACCCACCGCACCGGCTCCACGAACACCCACCGGAAGAGCCTCCCGAGGAACCGCCCCACGGCGAGCGAGATGTGCCCGGCGACCCGCCAGGCATGACCGAGGGCGTCCCCGACCTCCCGCGCGACGACCGCGAGCACACGTCCGACGGGCACCAGCACCCACCGCCACACCGCGAGCGCGGGCAGCACCAGCAGGATCCGGGTGATCCAGTACAGGCCCGCGCCGATCCCGGTGACGACCGTCGCCACCAGCCACACCAGACCCTTCCCGCACCAGACGACCGCCCGCCCCACCGGGGCCAGAACCCACCGGTACAACCACAGCGCGGGCAGCACCACCAGGATCCGGGCGATCCAGTACAGGCCCGCGCCGATCCCGGTGACGACCGTCGCCACCAGCCACACCAGACCCTTCCCGCACCAGACGACCGCCCGCCCCACCGGGGC
>NZ_JBVJKE010000021.1:93209-128242 GCF_055585405.1 Streptomyces sp. NPDC053426
GCCAGAACCCACCGGTACAACCACAGCGCGGGCACGACGACGAGATATCGCCCCAGCCACACCGCTCCCGCCCACGCCCCGGCCCCGATCGGTGTCAGCACGCGCGCGTACAGCCATATGGCCCCGTGACCGAGGGGAGTCAGCACATGGCGGTAGAACGCGATGGCCGGAAGGACCAGCAGCACCTTCCCTAGCCACACCAGTCCCTTGCCGGACGGCACCAGGACATACCGCCACAGCCCCACGAACGGCCATACGAACACCGCCCGCCCCGCCCACAGCAGCGCCCGCCCGAGAGGCCGCAGCAGCGTGTCGTTCAGGAACCGTCCGGCGACGACCAGCGCGTCCCACGCCATCCGCACCGGCACGACCAGCACCAGCGCCACGATCCGCACGGGGATGCGGATCGCCACGACGAGACACCCCTCGCCCGCGGGCGCGGCGGCCGGCGGACCGGCCGGCTTCTCGAGATCCATACCTACGGAGACGCAGGCGCGGCCCGCCCGGATCCCACCCTCATGATGTTGTTTACCTCATATGCTGAACGCCGATCGGACATAAGAATTCCGCGACTTATGTAAAGCGATTTTCCCTACGGCCGTTCACTCATTCGCCACGCATCCAAGCGAAACAGCCGCCGTTAGTCGCTATATGACGAAGGCAAGCATGTCCGGGCTCATCAGGTCCGACGGGGGGAATTCGTGGAAATCCGACCTCACCTGCCGTTGGATCGGCGAGGCCGGCTGACATGAATGACGAACGCTACGACCCTCTCGTCTACGCGGAGCCCATGGAATCGTCCGTACCGCACTGGGACCCGGCACCGCACTGGGACCCGGCACCGCACTGGGACCCGGCCGAGGAACTCGCCTATCTGCTTCAGGAAGCCCGCGGTGAGGAACCCCCCGGCGTCACCATGCCGGGGCCCCGCGAGGAGACCTCGGTCACCACTCCCCCGGCCGGCAGCCCCATGGGCAACCTGCAGGAGATCACGGCGGAACTGCCGCCCCTGCGCGCATCACCGCACGGCCACCGCAAACCCTCGCGCAGACGCCCCGACGCACTGCGCCTCGCCAGCTACGCCATCGCCGCCCTGGCAGCGGTCACCGTGTCGATGGTGAGCGTCTTCAGCGGCGTCGTCACCTACGAACCCCTGCTCCTCGTCACCACGGCCCACAGCAGCGGCAGTTCCTCGGCCTGGTGGCCCGTGCTGGTCTACGGCCCCTGGCTGGCGGGCTCGCTGTCCATCCTCCGCGCGGCACTGCACCAACGGCGCGCCCTGCACTCGTGGTTCGTCGTCCTCCTCTTCTCGTTCGTCGCCATCATGCTCTGCGTGGCCCAGGCCCCCCGGACGATCACCGACACGGCCGCCGCGGCGCTCCCGGGCGTGGCCGCCCTGGCCTGCTTCCAGCAGCTCGTCCGCCAGATCACCCTGACCCGGCCGCCCCGCCGGGCCACCCCCCGCCACCGGCTGCGGTCCGCCATGGACCACCCCGCACCGCTCACCGGCCCCGGCAAACAGGAACGTTTCCGGGCCCCGGCCCACTCCTACCGGCGTGACACGCCATCCCCCCGGCACCCCGGACAGCACACCCCGTAAGCCCCCGCCGCCGGCGGCCCGATGCGCCGCCGGCAGGGGACCCCTCAGCGGCCTCCGCCGACGGCGGGGGCCGCTCCGTGCCGACCGGGGGCTCCTCCAGGACGCGGCCGCGGAGAAGTCCGTACCCCTCTCACGGCTGAGATCGATCCCGACGGCCCAGAACGATCGAGCCATGACCCGTACGGGACAACCCTCCACGCCCCGGCCGGGTCTTACGGACATGATCAGACGCCTTGCCCGTACAGGTGCGGTGCTCACCATCGCGTCCCTGCTCCTGACCGCCTGCTCCGGCGACCAGGACACCCCCGCCGAGCGCCCCGTCGCCAAGCACCCCGTCTTCGACCAGAAGCTCGGCCTCCAGGTCTACCTCGCCCTGCGCCAGACGCAGAAGGCGGGCGGTGCCGACTTCGTCCAGACCATGACCTTCGCGTCGAAGAAGGGCAGGGCGGTGCAGACCGTCAGCGGGCGGATGGACTTCACGAAGAAAACGGGCGAGGCGACCACGGAGTGGCACCTGTCGAAGAAGCTCCCCCGGGAAACGAAGGACACCCTCCTGGGCGCCACCCCGGGCAAGGGCAACGCCGACCCCTCGGCACGCGTCCTCGTCGGCCTCCAGCACATCCACTACCGCGCCGGGTCGGCGGCGTACTGGCTCCAGTACACGACGGGCGACACCCGTCCGGCCCTCGGCATCGACCACCTGCGCGGATCCGAGGGACCGGTGGGCGGCACCCTCCTCGAAGGACTCGGTGCCACGAAGGCGACATCCCGGCGGACCGACGGCTCCCAGCGCGCCTACGAGGCGGACATGCCCACCAGCGCCACCGAGCGACTGCTCCCCAGGGACCTCAGGCGCGAGCTGTCCATCCCCTTCCCCAAGAGCGCCCCGCTGCCGACGACCGTGTCCGTGGACGACCGGGGACGCGTCACCCACGTGCGAGCCGACCTCTCGACGGTCCTGGGGAAGAAGGGCAGCGCGTTCGAGGACATGACCTCCCTGACCATCGACCTCCGGCTCTCCGGACACGGTGTGCCGAAGCCCGCCGCGAAGCCCGACGGGCCTGTCCGCCCGGCCCGCGAGGCGGTCCGTTCCGTCGGCTCGGTGAAGCCCGGTGGCTGCGTCGACTTCAGCACGGGCCAGCGGCTCATGGACACCGTCGTGGACGTGCCGTGCTCGGGCGCGCACGACGGCAGGGTCTTCGCGCAGAGAACACTCGGCACGGGCCCCTACCCGGGCGGCACGGCCGCCCGGGAGAAAGCCGCCGCCGCCTGCAGCGCCGCCTATGACACCGCCCCCGGGCGATGGGTCTCCGGGGCGGACCGGGCCGGAGATTACTGGTACATGTGGCCGAAACGGGAAAAATGGGAACAGGACGGAGGACACGCCAGCTGCTTCGTCGTCACCACCAGGGGCGCCGCCTGAAGCAGATGACGGAAGTCCGTGACCGGGCGGCCCGGTCGCCCGGAAGCGGGGGCGGCCCTGCTTCGGGTCGCCCCCGCTCACGTCAGTGGGCGTGACCGCTCGGTGCCGGAGCCGAGTTCTTGACCGTGAGCGGCAGCAGCTTCTTCCCGGTCGGGCCGATCTGGATGGACGTGTCCATCTGCGGGCACACGCCGCAGTCGAAGCACGGGGTCCAGCGGCAGTCCTCGACCTCCGTCTCGTCGAGGGCGTCCTGCCAGTCCTCCCAGAGCCAGTCCTTGTCCAGGCCGGAGTCGAGGTGGTCCCAGGGGAGGACCTCCTCGTAGGTGCGCTCACGGGTGGTGTACCAGTCGACGTCCACGCCGAACTGCGCGAGGGACTTGTCGGCGCAGTCCATCCAGCGGTCGTACGAGAAGTGCTCGCGCCAGCCGTCGAAGCGGCCGCCGTCCTCGTAGACCGCGCGGATGACCGCGCCGATGCGGCGGTCGCCGCGCGAGAGGAGGCCCTCGACGATGCCGGGCTTGCCGTCGTGGTAGCGGAAGCCGATCGAGCGGCCGTACTTCTTGTCGCCGCGGATCTTGTCGCGGAGCTTGGCGAGGCGCTCGTCGGTCTGCTCGGCGGAGAGCTGCGGGGCCCACTGGAAGGGGGTGTGCGGCTTGGGGACGAAGCCGCCGATGGAGACCGTGCAGCGGATGTCGTTGGAGCCGGAGACCTCGCGGCCCTTGGCGATCACGCGGGTGGCCATGTCGGCGATCTGGAGGACGTCGTCGTCGGTCTCGGTGGGCAGGCCGCACATGAAGTACAGCTTCACCTGGCGCCAGCCGTTGCCGTAGGCCGTGGCGACGGTGCGGATGAGGTCGTCCTCGGAGACCATCTTGTTGATGACCTTGCGGATGCGCTCCGAGCCGCCCTCGGGGGCGAAGGTGAGGCCCGAGCGGCGGCCGTTGCGGGTCAGCTCGTTCGCCAGGTCGATGTTGAAGGCGTCGACACGGGTGGAGGGGAGGGACAGGCCGATCTTGTCCTCCTCGTAGCGGTCGGCGAGGCCCTTGGCGATGTCGCCGATCTCCGAGTGGTCGGCCGACGACAACGACAGCAGGCCCACCTCCTCGAAGCCCGTCGCCTTCAGACCCTTGTCGACCATCTCGCCGATGCCGGTGATCGAGCGCTCCCGGACCGGGCGGGTGATCATGCCGGCCTGGCAGAAGCGGCAGCCGCGGGTGCAGCCGCGGAAGATCTCCACCGACATGCGCTCGTGGACGGTCTCGGCGAGCGGGACGAGGGGCTGCTTGGGGTAGGGCCACTCGTCGAGGTCCATCACCGTGTGCTTGGAGACGCGCCACGGGACGCCCGACTTGTTCGGTACGACACGGGCGATACGGCCGTCGGGGAGGTACTCGACGTCGTAGAAGCCGGGGACGTACACCCCGCCGGTCTTCGCCAGGCGGAAGAGGAGTTCCTCGCGGCCGCCGGGGCGGCCCTCCTCCTTCCAGGCGCGGACGATCCGCGTGACCTCCAGGACGGCCTGCTCGCCGTCGCCGATGACCGCGCAGTCGATGAAGTCGGCGATCGGCTCGGGGTTGAAGGCGGCGTGGCCGCCGGCCATGACGATCGGGTCGTCGAGGCCGCGGTCCCTGGCCTCCAGGGGGATGCCGGCCAGGTCCAGGGCGGTGAGCATGTTGGTGTAGCCGAGCTCGGTGGAGAAGCTCAGGCCGAACACGTCGAAGGCCTTCACCGGGCGGTGGCTGTCGACCGTGAACTGCGGGACGCGGTGCTCCCGCATCAGCGCCTCCAGGTCCGGCCAGACGCTGTAGGTGCGCTCGGCGAGGACGCCGTCCTGTTCGTTGAGGACCTCGTAGAGGATCATGACGCCCTGGTTGGGCAGTCCGACCTCGTAGGCGTCGGGGTACATGAGCGCCCAGCGGACGTCGCAGCTCTCCCACGGCTTGACCGTGGAGTTGAGCTCTCCGCCGACGTACTGGATCGGCTTCTGCACATGCGGGAGCAGAGCTTCGAGCTGCGGGAACACAGACTCGGCGGCTTCGGCAGGCATCTCGCGAACCTTTGTGTGCTGAGTGGGGTGACCATTCAGCGTAACGCGGCCGGAGGGGTACTCCCTACGCTGTCCAGGGCCGAAGGTCCTCGGTGATCGACGTCCAGGCCTCGGGGAGGGCGGCCTCGGCGTGCTCCGCGCGGTGTTCCTCGCGGGCGTGGAGGACGCCGTAGGTGAAGGCGCTCTCGCCCGCCGCGTGGGCGACGGCGGCGAGCTCGCGGAGGGTCTGGCGGGCCATGACGCTGTCCTGGTGGTCGCCGAGCAGGCCCTGGAGCGCCTTCATGTCCTTGACGAGGTCGTTCGCCGGTCTGCCGAGTGCGGGGGCGGCGGCCTCGGCGGCGTAGCGGGTGCGTTTGGTCTTCTTGCGGGCGTCGTGCAGGGCGAGGTCGCGGTCGGTGCCGGGCGGGAGGTCGAGGGCGCGGGTGACGAGGCCTGCGAGCTTGTCGAGGTCCTTGCGTACGGCCTTGGTGAGGGCCTTCTCCGGTTTGGTTCCGGCCTTCTTGCGCAGGGGCGGGTCGGCGAGCAGGGCGTCCAGGGTGTCGAGGAGGGTGAGGTACCGGCGGGAGTCGAGGATGCCGGTGAGGCGGCCGTGGGCTCCGGCGTGGCGGGCCTCGGCCCAGGTGGTGAGCCGGTGGCCGACGGGGCCGGCGACGAGGGTGTCGGGCAGGCCGGCGAGGGAGGAGCGGAGGCGTTCGGCGAGCACCTCCTGGTCGCGGTCCAGGCCCAGCTCGGCGGCCAGCCACTTCAGGTCGGCGCCGACGGGGTCGGTCACCGCGCGGTCGAGGACGGTGCGGAAGGAGCGGAAGGTGCTGCGCAGGCGGCGGGTGGCGACTCTCATGCGGTGCACGGAGTCGGGGACGTCCTGGCGTACGGCGGGGTCGAGCTCGACGAGGGCGTCGCGCTGGGCGCGGACGTAGGCGAGGACGTGGTCGCCGGTGGTGACGGGTTTCCCGGCCGGCCGTGACCGGTGTTTCCGCTTCGGGGCGGCCTCGGGTGCCGTGGCGGGGGTGCGTGTGGTCGCCGCGGCCGTGGTTCCGTCCGGTGCCGTGTCGGCCAGTGCCCTGGCCAGTTTCGACGCCGAGGACGAGGGGCGCACGCCGGCCTTGCGCAGGCGTTTCTCCACCTTGTCGAGGAAGGCGGGGTCGCCGTCGTCGGCGAGTTCGACCTCGATCTCGGTCCACCGGGCGGTGCCGCCGGTGCCGGTGAGGCGTTCGGCGTGGACGGTGTCGACGCTGACCTCGGCGAGCAGCCGGCCGTCGGCGTCGACGAGGTGGCGTACGTCGCGGTCGGAGCGCAGCCGGACGACGGGCAGCAGTTCGCCGTCGCGGACGCGGGAGCGGACGAGGGCGGCGAGCTCGTCCGGGAGGGTGTCGGAGAGCGGGGCGCGGATCTCGTCGCGCACTCCGGGGGCGACGGGGAACTTCAGGTGCCAGCCGGCGTCGGAGCCGCCGGTGCGGCGGCGCAGGGTGACCAAGGACGCGGCGAGGCGTTCGTCGGCGGTGTCGTGGTAGGTGGCGTCGAGGTGGGTGACGCCCTTGTCGAGGACGGTCGCCACGCCGGGGACGCGGGTCAGGTCGGGCAGTCCGCCGTCGTCGGACTCGTACTTTCGCTCGATCTCGCGCTTGGTGTCCGCCATGAAGCGAATCTAGTCGCCGTGGGTGCGGAGCGGCAGTGGACCGCCGCTCCGCGCCCATGGCGGGTCACGCGGACATCGGCCGTTGTATCCGGATGGACTGCAGCAGGCCCACGGCCAGCCAGACGGCGAACATGGAGGAGCCGCCGTAGGAGACGAACGGCAGGGGGAGGCCGGTGACGGGCATGATGCCGAGGGTCATGCCGATGTTCTCGAAGGACTGGAAGGCGAACCAGGCGACGATGCCGGCGGCGACGATCGTGCCGTACAGGTCGGTGGTGTCGCGGGCGATGCGGCAGGCGCGCCAGAGGATGACGCCGAGCAGGCCGATGATCAGTGCGCCGCCGACGAAGCCGAGTTCCTCACCGGCGACGGTGAAGACGAAGTCGGTCTGCTGTTCGGGCACGAACTGGCCGGTGGTCTGGGAGCCCTGGAAGAGGCCGGAGCCGGTCAGTCCGCCGGAGCCGATGGCGATGCGGGCCTGGTTGGTGTTGTAGCCGACGCCGGCGGGGTCGAGCTCGGGGTTGGCGAAGGCCGCGAAGCGGTTGATCTGGTACTCGTCGAGGATCCCGAGCTGCCAGACGGTGATCGCGCCGGCCGCGCCGGCGCCGAGCAGGCCGAAGATCCAGCGGTTGGAGGCGCCGGAGGCGAGCAGCACACCGAGCACGATGACGACCATGACCATGACCGACCCGAGGTCGGGCATGAGCATCACGATCAGCATGGGGACGACGGCCAGCCCGAGGGCCTGGAGGACCGTGCGGTGATCGGGGTAGGGCTTGTCGCCGGCGTCGACGCGGGCGGCGAGCAGCATCGCCATGCCCAGGATGATCGTGATCTTCACGAACTCGGAGGGCTGGAGGGAGAAGCCGCCGGGGAGCTTGATCCAGGAGTGGGCGCCGTTGATGGTGGAGCCCAGCGGGGTGAGCACCAGCAGGATCAGGAAGACGGAGGCGCCGTACAGCAGGGGCACGGCCGTGCGCAGGGCGCGCTGGCCGAGCCAGACGGCGCCGATCATCAGGGCCACCCCGATGCCGGTGTTGAGCCAGTGCCGGACCAGGAAGTAGTAGGGGTCGCCCTGGTTGAGTTCGGTGCGGTTGCGGGTGGCCGAGTAGACCAGGAGCGAGCCCAGCAGGGAGAGGGCGAGCGCCGAGAACAGTATCGGCCAGTCGAGGCGCCGGGCCAGGGAGTCGCGGGCGAAGACCCGTGTCCAGCCGGCCCGCTCCGGTCCGTATCCGGAGACCTGGAAGCTGTTGACTCCGCCGGTCATGACGCTGCCCTCCGGAGTCCCTTTCCGGTGCCGGTGCCGCCGCGTCGTCGCCGGTGGCGGCGGCGGGTCCGGCGGTCGCCCATCTCCGGCGAGGGGACCGTGCCCGCCTGCTGCGGGTCGGCGGGGCCGTCGTCCTGCGGGGTGGTGGCCTGTGCGTCGGGCGAGGGGGTCACCCGGTCCTTGACGGGGTCCTTGGAGATCTTCGGGGAGGTGATGGTGCCGTCCGTGCGGACCTTCGGGAGGCTCTTCTGCGGCGTGGGCAGCAGCGCCTTCTTCTTGTCGATCTCACCGTCCTCGGAGACGCCGTACAGGGCGTTGTAGATGTTGCGCACGGCGGGGCCCGAGGCGCCGGAGCCGGTACCACCCTGGGAGATCGTCATGACGATCGAGTAGTCCTTGGTGTACGTGGCGAACCACGAGGTGGTCTGCTTGCCGTAGACCTCGGCGGTACCGGTCTTGGCGTGCATCGGGATCTCGTCCTGTGGCCAGCCCCCGAACCGCCACGCGGCCGTACCGCGGGTGGCGACTCCTTCGAGGGCTTCGTCTATCTGGGCGAGCGTCTTCTTCGACGTCGGCAGCTTGCCGTGCGCCTTGGGCTCGATCTCCGTGACGGTCTTGCCGTCGGGGCTGATGACGGCCTTGCCGACGGTGGGGTCGTAGAGGGTGCCGCCGTTGGAGATGGCCGCGTAGATGGTGGCCATCTGGATGGGGGTGACGAGCGTGTCGCCCTGGCCGATGGAGTAGTTGACGGAGTCACCTGCGCGCAGCCGGTTGCCTTCGAGGCAGTTCTCGTAGGCGATCTTCTCCGCGTAGGTGCCGTCCTTCTTCCCGTACTTGCACCAGGCGTCCTTGTTGGCCGTCCAGTAGTCCAGCTTCCACTGGCGGTCGGGGACGCGGCCGCTGACCTCGTTGGGCAGGTCGATGCCGGTCTCCTCGCCGAGGCCGAACTGGTGGGCGGTCTTGTAGAACCAGTCGTCGGCGTTCTTCTTCGGCTTGTTGCCGCCGTCGCGCTTCCACTCCTCGTGGGCGAGGGCGTAGAAGACGGTGTCGCAGGACACCTCCAGGGCGCGGCCGAGGCTGATCGGGCCGTGGTTCTGGGACTCGAAGTTCTTGAAGACCTGTCCGCCGATGGAGTACGAGCTGGAGCAGTTGTAAGGGCCTTCGAAGGAGTAGCCGGCCTGTATGGCGGCGGCCGTCGGGATGACCTTGAAGATGGAGCCGGGTGCCGACTGGCCCTGGGTGGCGCGGTTGAGCAGCGGGTAGTTGGACTTCTTGCCGGTGAGGTCCGCGTAGTCCTTGGCGGAGATGCCGCCGACCCAGGCGTTGGGGTCGTAGGTCGGGTTGGAGGCCATGGCGACGACGCGGCCGGTCTTGGCCTCCATGACGACGACGGCGCCGGAGTCGGCCTCGTAGTTGCGGTTGGTGTTGCGGTCGTGCTGCTTGCGGGCTTCCTTCATCGCCTCGTTCAGCTCGTACTCGGCGATGCGCTGGACGCGGGAGTCGATGCTGGTGACGAGGTTGGCGCCGGGCTGGGCGGGGTCGGCCTCGGCCTCGCCGATGACGCGGCCGAGGTTGTCGACCTCGTAGCGGGTGACGCCGGCCTTGCCGCGCAGCTGCTTGTCGTACTGCCGCTCAAGGCCCGAGCGGCCGACCATGTCGGAGCGCAGATAGGGCGAGCTGGTGTCCTGGGCCTTGGTGATCTCCTCGTCGGTGACGGGCGAGAGGTAGCCGAGGACCTGGGCGGTGTTGGCCTTGCCGGGGCTCGGGTAGCGGCGCAGGGCCTGCGGTTCGGCGGTGATGCCGGGGAAGTCCTCGGCGCGCTCGCGGATCTGCAGGGCCTGTTTGGCGGTGGCCTCGTCGGTGATGGGGATGGGCTGGTACGGCGAGCCGTTCCAGCAGGGCTGGGGGGTCTCGGCGTCGCAGAGGCGGACCTTTTGCTGGACCTCCTCGGCGTCCATGCCGAGGACGCCGGCGAGTTTGGCGAGGACCGCCTTGCCGTCGTCCTTCATCTTCAGCAGGTCGGTGCGGGAGGCGGAGACGACCAGGCGGGTCTCGTTGTCGGCGAGGGGCACTCCGCGGGCGTCCAGGATGGAGCCGCGGACCGCGGGCTGGACGACCTGCTGGACGTGGTTGCCGGAGGCCTCCTTGGCGTACTGGTCGCCCTCGCGGATCTGGAGGTACCACAGGCGCCCGCCGAGGGTGCCGAGGAGGGAGAGGACGAGGACCTGGATGACGACGAGCCGGATCTGGACCCGTGGGCTGCGGCCGGTCTCGGGGATGTTGGTCACGCGGCTTCCTCCTCCCTCGGAGCGCGTACGACGGTGCGGGTACGAGTGGTGAACGGCCGGGCCATGGACCCGCGTTCCGTCGCCCCTTCACTCGTTCCGGTGAAGTTCTGGGAGGTCACAGGCGCTTGACCCCCTTGATGCGTCCGGCGCGGGCCACCCGGGCGCGGGCCGCCTTGACCCGCAGTCCGCCCCGCTGCCCGCCGATGCGCAGTCCGGTGCCGCCGGAGAGCCAGCCGGAGGCGATGTCGCCGGACTTGGCGGGGTTGGTCTCGGCGAGCGGGTCGTTCTCGGCGCGCCGGGCCAGGGCCATGACGCCGGGGACGACGAACGGCGCGAGCAGCAGGTCGTACAGGGCGGCGGTGAACAGCAGTCCGCCGAGGCCGACGTGGCGGGCGGCGGTGTCGCCGACGAGGGCGCCGACACCGGCGTAGAGCAGGGTGGAGCCGACGGCGGCGGCAACGACCACGACCATCGGGCCGGTCGCCGACTTCACCTGCCCGCTCTCGGGTTTGACGAGTCCGGCGAGGTAGCCGATGACGCACAGCACGAGGGCGTAGCGCCCGGCGGCGTGGTCGGCGGGCGGGGCGAGGTCGGCGAGGAGTCCGGCGGCGAAGCCGATGAGGGCGCCGCCGACATGGCCGTAGACCAGGGCGAGGCCGAGGACGGTGAGCAGCAGCAGGTCGGGGACGGCGCCCGGGAGGTGGAGGCGGGCGAGGACGCTCACCTGGATCACCAGGGCGACGACGACCAGCGAGCTGGAGAGCAGGATCCGGTTGACGCGCATGGGGTGACAGCTCCTACTGCTCTTGCTGGTTGAGGCCGTCGGCGGGGGCGGAGGGCGTGACGGTCACCGTCACGGTCGGCGTGGGGGTCGGCTTCGGCTTCTTGGGCAGCACCGTGTCGCGCGGGTCCTTCTCGGGGGCCTGGACGACGACGCCGACGACGTCGAGCTTGCTGAAGCTGACGAACGGCGTGACGGAGAGGGTGCGGGTGAGGTCGCCGCCGGAGGGGTCGACGCGGGAGACGACTCCGACGGGGACGCCGGGCACGAACGGCTTGTCGGCCTGCGAGCCGAAGGTGACCAGGCGGTCGCCCTTCTTGATCTCGGCCTTGCCGTTGAGGAGTTCGACGCGCAGCGGGCGGTCGCCCTGGCCGGAGGCGAAGCCGAGTTCGTCGGTGGACTCCATGCGGGTGCCGACGGTGAAGTCGGGGTCGGTGGCGAGCAGCACGGTGGCGGTGCCCGGGCCGACGGTGGTGACGCGGCCGACGAGTCCGTCGCCGTTGAGGACGGTCATGTCGCGTTCGATGCCGTCGTCGGCTCCGGCGTCGATGGTGATGGTCCAGGAGAAGCCCTGGGCCGCTCCTATGGCGATGACCTGGGCGCCCTTGATGCCGTACTGGCCCTTGCCGGAGACCTTCAGCAGCTTGTCGAGCTGCTTGAGGCGGCTGCGGCTGCGGTCGTCGCTGCCGAGTTCGGCCTTGAGCGCGGCGTTCTCCCGCTCCAGTTCGGCGAGCCGGTCGTGCCGGTCGCCGGACTCGCGGACGGCGGTGACCGCGTTGCCGATCGGGTCGACCGCGCCGGACACGCCGTTCTCGATCGGGCCGAAGACGGTCGCCGCGGCCTGCCGGGCACCGTCGACCGGTGAATCCTCCCCGCCGCGGATGTCCACCGTGATCAGTGCGAACGCGATGGCGATCAGCAGCACCAGGAGCAGCCGGCTCTCTTTCGTGTCCCTCACGTGCGGCGGCCGTGCCTTCCTCGTCGAGAACGGGTATGAGGTGGGGGTCTGTTCAGGTGTGCCGAAGATGCTTCGAGGGGTGTGTCGAAGGATGCTTCGGGGGTGTGTTCGAGGCGTTGTGGGGGGTCTTGGGGGAGTTTATGCCTCTATATCAACGATCCGCCGTACGGAAGAAGGTCGTCCCGTACGGCGGTATCGAGGGGGTGTGTCATCTGCGCGGCTGGGCGTCGAGCACCTGCTGAAGCGCCTCGAACTCCTCGACGCACTTGCCGGAACCGAGCGCCACGCTGTCCAGCGGGTCCTCGGCGATGTGGATCGGCATGCCCGTCTCCCGGCGCAGCCGCTCGTCGAGGCCGCGCAGCAGGGCGCCGCCGCCGGTCAGAACGATTCCCCGGTCCATGATGTCGCCGGACAGCTCCGGCGGGCACTTGTCGAGGGTCGTCTTGACGGCGTCCACGATGGCGTTGACCGGCTCCTCGATCGCCTTGCGCACTTCGGCGGCGGAGATGACGACGGTCTTGGGCAGTCCGGAGACGAGGTCCCGGCCGCGGATCTCGGTGTGCTCGTCGGCGTCCAGGTCGTACGCGGAACCGATCGTGATCTTGATCTGTTCGGCCGTCCGCTCACCCAGCAGGAGGGAGTACTCCTTCTTGATGTGCTGGATGATCGCGTTGTCCAGCTCGTCGCCCGCGACGCGGATGGACTGGGCGGTGACGATGCCGCCGAGGGAGATGACCGCGACCTCCGTGGTGCCGCCGCCGATGTCCACCACCATGTTGCCGGTGGCCTCGTGGACCGGCAGCCCGGAGCCGATGGCGGCGGCCATGGGCTCCTCGATGATGTGCACCTGGCGGGCGCCGGCCTGCGACGACGCCTCGATGACGGCGCGGCGCTCGACACCCGTGATGCCCGAGGGCACACAGACGACGACCCGCGGACGAGCCAGGTACCGCCGCTTGTGGATCTTCAGGATGAAGTAGCGGAGCATCCGCTCGGTGATCTCGAAGTCGGCGATGACGCCGTCCTTCAGCGGGCGCACGGCGACGATGTTGCCGGGGGTGCGCCCGATCATCTTCTTCGCTTCCGCACCGACCGCGAGGATGCCACCGGTGTTGGTGTTGATCGCGACGACGGACGGCTCGTTGAGTACGATCCCACGACCCCTGACGTACACCAGCGTGTTGGCGGTCCCGAGGTCGACAGCCATGTCACGGCCGATGAACGACATTGAGTTCCCCATCAGGATTCGACTGGCCTTCCCACGAGCTTTTGAGGGCTCTTCAGGTCGGCGAGGTGGGTGCGGTGACGTGAATGCTTCCATCGTAGACGCGCCTTCGCGAACACCGCGCGAGGGTCTTCGCCATTGTCATCAGATGGCGCGCCCCGCTGCTTGTGGAGACGGTCCATCGGGGGCATCCGTTCCCCCGATCGCCGCGCATATGCCAAAAAAGGTCCGGGGGCAAAGCCCCCAGACCGTCCGACAGGCGGCCAAACACGTCGGCCGCCGCCGCGATGTGATCGTTATGCGCGGGATCCGCGCACGTCCGGGTGCGCGGGTTACGCGCACGTCCGGATGCGCGGGTTACGCGCGGCCCGGGAAGAAGATCTTCACCTCGCGCTCGGCGGACTCCTCGGAGTCGGAGGCGTGGATCAGGTTCTCCCGGACGATCACACCGAAGTCACCGCGGATCGAGCCCGGCGCGGCGGCGATCGGGTCGGTGGGACCGGCCAGTTGGCGCACACCCTCGATGACCCGCTCACCCTCGACGATCATCGCCACGACCGGCCCGGAGGCCATGAACTCCACCAGCGGCTCGTAGAACGGCTTGCCCTTGTGCTCGCCGTAGTGCTGCTCCAGCGTGTCCTGGTCCAGGGCCCGCAACTCCAGCGCGGTGATCTCCCAGCCGGCCTTGCGCTCGATACGGCTGATGATCTCGCCGGTCAGGCCACGACGTACGGCGTCGGGCTTGAGGAGGACGAGGGTGCGCTGGGTCACGACGGAGCTCCTTGTGCGGGAAATGGTGCGGGAGGACGAGATTACCGGGCGTGTCGGGACACCTGTCACGCAGCGTCAGGCCGGCCCGCCTGCGCGGCGAAACGGGCCTTGGCTTCGTCCACCTTTCGCCCGAAGTGCACCGATGCCCACCACAGCAGCGCGAAGAGCGCGCCCATGAAGAACATCATCGGGACGAAGACACCGGAGGCGATCAGGGCGATCTGCAGCGCCCAGCCGAGGGCCACCCCGCCGGGCCGGGTGATCACCCCGCACAGGGCCACGGACAGGAACATCGCGATGCCGCAGACCGTCCACACCGTGCCGGTGGACAGGTCCGGGTCCTTCATCGCGACCAGTCCGGCGAAACCGATGATGAAGAACTCGCCGATCAGCGTCGAAGCGCAGAGCGTACGCACGGGATCTCAGCCCCTCCCCAGGAGCAGTCGGGCCTCACCGACGGTGATGACGGAACCGGTGACGAGCACACCGCCGCCCGCGAACTCGCCCTCCTCCTCGGCCAGCGTGATCGCGGCCTCCAGGGCGTCCGGCAGCCGCGGCTCGACCTGGACGCGGTCCTCGCCGAACACCTCGACGGCGATGCCCGCCAGCTCGTCGGCGTCCATCGCGCGGTGGCTGGAGTTCTGGGTGACGACGACCTCGGCGAAGACCGGCTCGAACGCCTCCAGCAGCCCGCGCACGTTCTTGTCGCCGCTCGCGCCGACCACGCCGATGAGCCGGCTGAACTGGAACGCCTCCCCGATCGCGGCGGCCGCCGCCCGCGCGCCCGCCGGGTTGTGCGCGGCGTCCAGGACGACGGTCGGGGAACGCCGTACGACCTCCAGCCGGCCCGGGGAGGCGACGGCGGCGAACGCCTTGCGCACGGTGTCGATGTCGAGCGGCTGGGCGTGCTGGGCGCCGACGCCGAAGAACGCCTCCACGGCGGCGAGCGCCACGGCCGCGTTGTGGGCCTGGTGCTCGCCGTGCAGCGGCAGGTACACCTCGGGGTACTCGCCACCGAGTCCGCGCAGCGTCACCAGCTGGCCGCCGACCGCGACCTGCCGGGCCACGACCCCGAACTCCAGCCCCTCACGGGCCACCGTCGCGTCCACCTCGACGGCCTTCTTCAGCAGCACCTGCGCGGCGTCCACCGGCTGCTGCGCCATGATCACCGTCGCGTCCCGCTTGACGATGCCGGACTTCTCGCCGGCGATCTCGGCGGGCGTGGTGCCGAGCCGGTCGGTGTGGTCGAGGTCGATCGGCGTCACCACGGCGACGCCGGCGTCGATCACGTTCGTCGCGTCCCAGCTGCCGCCCATGCCGACCTCGACGACCGCCACGTCCACGGGCGCGTCGGCGAAGGCGGCGTACGCCATGCCGGTGAGCACCTCGAAGAAGGACAGCCGGTACTCCTGCCGGGCGTCGACCATCTCGACGTACGGCTTGACGTCCTGGTACGTCTCGATGAACCGCTCGGCGGAGACGGGCGCCCCGTCGAGGCTGATCCGCTCGGTGATCGACTGGACGTGCGGGGAGGTGTAGCGGCCGGTGCGCAGCTCGAAGGCGCCGAGCAGGGCCTCGATCATGCGGGCGGTGGAGGTCTTGCCGTTGGTGCCGGTGATGTGGATCGAGGGGTACGAGCGCTGGGGCTCGCCCAGGACGTCCATCAGCGCGGCGATGCGGGCGACCGAGGGCTCGAGCTTGGTCTCGCCCCAGCGGGTGGCGAGCTCCGCCTCGACCTCGCGCAGGGCCTTGTCGACCTCGGGGTCGGCGGGGCGGGCGGGCACGTCCGCCTGGGGCGGGCCGCCCTGGGTGCGCAGGGTGCGGCTGCCGGCCTCGATCACCGCGAGGTCGGGGTCGCGGTCGGTCTCGGCCGCGACGATCTCGTCGAAGCCGTCGACGGGCTCGGGCTGCTCGCTGTCATCAGGGGGGAGCTCACTCACGGGGACCAGTCTACGTACCCGGCCCGCACCCCCTCGTGCCGCCGCCGCAGCCCGCAGCCCGCGGGCAGTCGTGCAACCACTACCGCAGCCTGCGGGCAGTCGTGCCGCTGGGGCGGCACGGGTGGGCGCTGGGGGTACCCCCTCTGGGGGAGGCACCTCGTAAGCGCCGAGCGGCGCGACCCACCCCCGGACGCCCGAAGGCTCCCGGAGCCGTGTGGTTCCGGGAGCCTTCGGTTGCCGTCGCGGGGTCTCACTCACCCGCGCTCGCGGGGTGCCGCTGCGCCCACCCGTGCCGCCCAAGCGGCACGACTGCCCGCAGCTGCGCGGGCGGGCGCCGCCCAAATCGTGCGGCTGGCCGTAGCTGCGGGGGCGGGCACCGCCCCAACCCTGCGGCTGGCCGTAGCTGCGGTTACGACGGGGGCAGGCGGTCGAGTTGGGACTGGATCCGGGTGATGTCCTCCTCCGACTTCGCAAGGCGCGTGCGGATCTTGTCGACCACGTGGTCCGGGGCCTTCGACAGGAACGCCTCGTTGCCGAGCTTCGCCGTCGCCTGGGACTTCTCCTTCTCGGCGGCCGCCAGGTCCTTGGCGAGGCGCTTCCGCTCGGCGGCGACGTCGATCACACCGGACAGGTCCAGCGCGACCTCCACGCCCGCGACCGGCAGGGTCGCCGTCGCGGTGAAGGCGTCGCCCTCCGGCTGGAGGCGCAGCAGCTGGCGGATGGCCGGCTCGTGCGGGGCCAGCGCCGTACCGTCGAGGGTCAGCCGGGCCGGGACCCGCTGGCCGGGCTGCAGGCCCTGGTCGGCGCGGAAGCGGCGGACCTCGGTGATGACGGACTGGAGCGTCCCGATCTCCCGCTCGGCGTCCGCGTCCCGGAAGCCGCTGTCGGACGGCCACTCGGCGATGACGACCGACTCGCCCCCCGTCAGCGTCGTCCACAGCGTCTCCGTGACGAACGGAACCACCGGGTGGAGGAGCTTCAGCGTGACGTCGAGGACCTCGCCGAGGACCCGCTTGCTGACCTCGGCCGGCTCCCCGCCCGCCTGGAACGTGGTCTTGGACAGCTCGACGTACCAGTCGAACACCTCGTCCCACGCGAAGTGGAACAGCGCGTCCGACAGCTTGGCGAACTGGAAGTCGTCGTAGTACGCGTCGACTTCGGCGACGACCGAGTTCAGCCGGGACAGGATCCAGCGGTCGGTCGGCGACATCGCGGAGGCGTCCGGCAGCGGGCCGTCCACCGTCGCGCCGTTCATCAGCGCGAAACGCGTCGCGTTCCAGATCTTGTTGGCGAAGTTGCGCGAACCCTGGACCCAGTCCTCGCCGATCGGGACGTCGACACCGGGGTTGGCGCCGCGCGCGAGGGTGAAGCGAAGCGCGTCGCTGCCGTACTTGTCCATCCAGTCCAGCGGGTTGACCGCGTTGCCGAAGGACTTCGACATCTTCTTGCCGAACTGGTCGCGGACCATGCCGTGCAGGGCGATGGTGTGGAACGGCGGGGTGCCGTCCATCGCGTACAGGCCGAACATCATCATCCGGGCGACCCAGAAGAAGAGGATGTCGTAGCCGGTGACCAGGACGGAGTTCGGGTAGAACTTCGCGAGCGACTCGGTCCGCTCGGGCCAGCCGAGCGTGGAGAACGGCCACAGGCCCGAGGAGAACCAGGTGTCGAGGACGTCGGTGTCCTGGTGCCAGCCCTCGCCGGTCGGGGCCTCGTCGTCCGGTCCGACGCAGACGACCTCGCCGCCGGGCCCGTACCAGACCGGGATGCGGTGGCCCCACCACAACTGCCGCGAGATGCACCAGTCGTGGAGGTTGTCGACCCAGTCGAAGTAGCGCTTCTCCATCTCCTGCGGATGGATCTTGACCTTGCCGTCGCGGACGGCGTCACCGGCCGCCTTCGCCAGCGGGCCGACCTTGACCCACCACTGCATGGACAGCCGCGGCTCGATGGTGGTCTTGCAGCGCGAGCAGTGGCCGACCGAGTGGACGTAGGGCCGCTTCTCGGCGACGATCCGGCCCTCGGCGCGCAGCGCGGCGACGATGGCGGAGCGGGCCTCCAGCCGGTCCAGGCCCTGGAAGGGGCCGTGGGCGGTGATGACCGCGTGCTCGTCCATCACGGCGATGGACGGCAGGCCGTGCCGCTGGCCGATCTCGAAGTCGTTCGGGTCGTGCGCCGGGGTGACCTTGACGGCACCCGTGCCGAACTCGGGGTCGACGTGCTCGTCGGCGACGACCGGGATGGAACGGTCGGTCAGCGGCAGCTTGACGAGCTTGCCGACGAGGTGCTTGTAGCGCTCGTCCTCGGGGTGGACGGCGACGGCCGTGTCACCGAGCATCGTCTCGGCACGGGTCGTGGCGACGACGATCGTCTCGTCCCCGTCGCCGTACTTCATGGAGACGAGCTCGCCGTCGTCGTCCTGGTACTCGACCTCGATGTCGGAGATCGCGGTCAGACAGCGCGGGCACCAGTTGATGATGCGCTCGGCGCGGTAGATCAGCTCGTCGTCGTAGAGCCGCTTGAAGATGGTCTGGACGGCCTGGGACAGGCCCTCGTCCATGGTGAAGCGCTCGCGCGACCAGGCGACGCCGTCACCGAGGCGGCGCATCTGACCGGAGATCTGCCCGCCGGACTCGCCCTTCCACTGCCAGACCCGCTCGACGAACGCCTCACGGCCGAGGTCGTGGCGGGACTTGCCCTCCTTGGCGAGCTCCCGCTCGACGACGTTCTGCGTGGCGATGCCGGCGTGGTCCATGCCGGGCTGCCACAGCGTCTCGAAGCCCTGCATGCGCTTGCGGCGCGTGAGGGCGTCGATGAGCGTGTGCTCGAACGCGTGTCCGAGGTGCAGGCTGCCGGTGACGTTCGGCGGCGGGATGACGACGGTGTACGGAGGCTTCTCGCTCTTGGCGTCCGCCTCGAAGTAACCGCGCTCCACCCAGCGCTCGTACAGCGGCCCCTCTACATCGGCCGGCGCGTACTGGGTCGGCAGTTCGGTCGTGGGCGCTGATGGCTCCTGCTGAGCGTTCTCGGTCACGGGGCTCAGTTTAGAGGCGTCACAGGCCTGTCCCGAAACACGTTTCGTTTGTAACGGTGCCACCCCCGCTGGCCTGAACGCGTCACTCCTGAGTCAGGATGTCAGCAACGCATAAGCATCTGGAGGGGGAACCCCGTAATGAGCTACAACCAGCCGGGCCCGTACGGCGGGCAGCCACAGCAGCCCGGGCCGTACGGCCAGCCGGGACCTTACGGCCAGCAGCCGCAGGCTCCGCAACCCGGCTACGGCTACCCCCAGCAGGCTCCCCCGCCCGGCCAGCCCGGATACGGCTATCCGCAGCAGCCCGGCCAGCCCGGCGTCCCGCCGCAGCAGCCGTACGGCCAGCAGCCCCCGTACGGCCAGCAGCCGCCCTACGGCCAGCAGCCCCAGTACGGCATGCCGCCCCAGCCCCCCGCCTCGGGCGGCGGCAAGAAGGCCGGGATCATCATCGGCGCGGTGGCGGTCGTCGCGGCGATCGGCGTGGGCGCGTACTTCGTGATCGGCGGGGGCGGCGGCGCGGGCGGCCTGGAGGACGACGGGGCGCACAAGCTGTCGACACCGGAGACGGTCCTCGCCGAGTACAAGCGGGTCGGCGACGGCAACCAGAGCAGCGACGCCGACACCGCGAAGGACATGGAGAAGAGCGGCGTCAAGAACGGTACGGCCGTCGTCGGACAGTGGTCGACCGCCGACTTCAGCAACTACGACCCCGAGGATCCCTCCACGATTCCCGACCAGGCCGAGCTGCTGACCGCCAAGGGCATGACGATGGTGGGCGGTTACGGCGAGATCGCCGACCCCCAGAGCGTCCTGGACAAGTTCTTCGCCAACATCCAGAAGGAGGTCAAGGAGAACTCGACCAGCGACACCGGCGGCATGCAGAACGCCGAGCTGATCGGCGACCCCGAGGAGGTCGAGATCGACGGCGCGGTCGCCAAGTGCCAGTCGACCAAGAGCACCAACGCGCTGACCAAGAAGGAGTCGACCGACTGGTTCTGCGCCTGGGCCGACTACAGCACGGTCGCCATGGTCTCGCCCGGTGACAACACCGGCACGGGCGTCGGCAAGGACACCGCGGTCGACCTCACCACCAAGCTCCGCGAGCAGATCCGCGTCAAGGCCTGACCCGCACCGCGTCAGCATCCGGAGGGGGAACCCAGAAATGAGCCACGACCAGCCGGGCCCGTACGGCGGGCAGCCGCAGCAGCCCGGGCCGTACGGCCAGCCGGGACCTTACGGCCGGCAGCCGCAGGCTCCGCAACCCGGCTACGGCTACCCCCAGCAGGCTCCCCCGCCCGGCCAGCCCGGATACGGCCAGCCGGGTTACGGCCAGCCGCCGCAGCCCGGTGTCCCGCCGCAGCAGCCGTACGGGCAGCAGCCCCCGTACGGCCAGCAGCCGCAGTACGGCATGCCGCCCCAGCCCCCGGCGCCGGGCGGCGGTGGCGGCAAGAAGGCCGGTCTGGTCATCGGCGCGGTGGCGGTCGTGGCGGCGATCGGTGTGGGCGCGTACTTCGTCCTCGGCGGGGGCGGGGGCGGCGGCGCGGACATCGCGGACGACGGACCGCACAAGCTGGAGCCGCCGGCCTCGGTCGGCGAGTACAAGAAGAGCGGCGACGGTTCGAGCGACGGCGGCCCGACGGGCGCCGAGTCCGCCTCCGACCTGGAGAAGCTCGGCATCAAGAGCGGCACGGTGGTGAAGGCGTCCTACGCCAGCGGCTCGTCCACCGAGCTGGGCAAGGCCATGGCGTTCAACGGCGCCTACGGGGAGATCGGCGACCCCGAGGGCACCATCGACAAGGGTTTCGCCACCGCCCACGAGAACTCCGAGGACACCGGCGACAACGCGGGTGAGCCGGAGACGGTCACCTGGAAGGGCAGCCCCGAGACGGTCGAGCCGAACGGTCTCGACGGTGCCGTCATGAAGTGCCAGACGGCCTCGATCTCCGAGGGCGACGACAAGCTCGAGATGCCGGTGTGCGTGTGGGCCGACCACAGCACCTACGGCGTGGTCAACGGCCTGGACCTGGCCGCCGCGGAGAAGGGCGGCGGCGGTCTCGCCACGGACGACGTCGCCTCGTTCGCCGCCGAACTGCGCTCCGCGGCACGGGTCGAGGCCTGAACCGTACGGCAACGCGAAGGGGCCCCGGGTCGACCCGGGGCCCCTTCGCGTTGCCGCCGCGGTGGCGGCTACGCCGTCTTCTGCTCGCCCGAGCCCCGGCCGCGGGCGTCGCGCGGGATCAGGGTCGGGTTGACGTTGGAGAGGACCACGTCGGCCGTGATGACCACGCGGGCGACGTCCTTGCGGGACGGGACCTCGTACATCACGCCCTGGAGGACCTCCTCCATGATGGCGCGCAGGCCGCGGGCGCCGGTCTGGCGGAGGATGGCCTGGTCGGCGATGGCCTCCAGCGCCTCGCGCTCGAAGTCCAGCTCCACGCCGTCGAGTTCGAAGAGGCGCTGGTACTGCTTCACCAGCGCGTTGCGCGGCTCGACGAGGATCTGGAGCAGCGCCTCGCGGTCGAGGTTGTGGACCGAGGTGATGACCGGGAGCCGGCCGATGAACTCGGGGATCATGCCGAACTTGACCAGGTCCTCCGGCATGACCTCCTCGAACTGGTCCTTGGACTCCCGCTCCTGCTTGGAGATGATCGTCGCGCCGAAGCCGATGCCCTTGGCTCCCGCCCGGCCCTCGATGATCTTCTCCAGTCCGGCGAAGGCGCCGCCCACGATGAACAGCACGTTCGTCGTGTCGATCTGGATGAACTCCTGGTGCGGGTGCTTGCGGCCGCCCTGCGGCGGGACGGAGGCCGTGGTGCCCTCCAGGATCTTCAGCAGGGCCTGCTGTACGCCCTCGCCCGACACGTCGCGCGTGATCGAGGGGTTCTCACTCTTGCGGGCGACTTTGTCGATCTCGTCGATGTAGATGATCCCGGTCTCGGCCTTCTTGACGTCGTAGTCGGCCGCCTGGATCAGCTTCAGCAGGATGTTCTCGACGTCCTCGCCGACGTATCCCGCCTCCGTGAGCGCCGTGGCGTCGGCGATCGCGAACGGGACGTTCAGCATGCGGGCGAGGGTCTGGGCCAGCAGGGTCTTCCCGGAGCCCGTGGGGCCCAGCAGGAGGATGTTGGACTTCGCCAGCTCGATGGCGTCCTCGCGGCCCTGCGCGCCGCCGTTCTCGCCGGCCTGGACGCGCTTGTAGTGGTTGTACACGGCAACGGAGAGGGCCTTCTTGGCCGCCTCCTGCCCCACCACGTACCCCTCGAGGAACTCGTAGATCTCGCGGGGCTTGGGCAGCTCCTCCCAGCGGACCTCACTGGTCTCGGCGAGCTCTTCCTCGATGATCTCGTTGCAGAGGTCGATGCACTCGTCGCAGATGTACACACCGGGCCCTGCGATGAGCTTCTTGACCTGCTTCTGGCTCTTGCCGCAGAACGAGCACTTGAGCAGATCGCCGCCGTCACCGATGCGTGCCACGGTGTGCTTCCCCTTCGCCTGGGAGACGCGGACGCGGGCGTCCGGCGGCTCCTGGTGCTGCCTTATGTCCGACGGTACCTTGCCTGGCCCCCCGTTCGGGCCCCCCTTGGCACGGTTCACTTTGACGTGGACCGTGCCAAACCGTGCCAAGGGGCGGCAGACGTCACTCCCCGCCCCGCGTCAGCGCAGGCTGGTGTTGTCCATCTTCCGGGTGGTGATGATCTGGTCGATCAGGCCGTACTCCAGCGCGTCCTCGGCCGTGAGGATCTTGTCGCGCTCGATGTCCTCGCGGATCTTGTCGAGCGGCCGGGTGGAGTGCTTGGCCAGCATCTCCTCCAGCTGCGTCCGCATCCGCAGGATCTCGTTGGCGGCGATCTCCAGGTCGGAGACCTGACCGCGGCCGGTCTCGCTGTACGGCTGGTGGATCAGCACGCGCGCGTTCGGCAGCGCCATGCGCTTGCCGGGCGTGCCGGCGGCCAGCAGGACGGCGGCGGCGGAGGCCGCCTGGCCCATGCAGACCGTCTGGATGTCCGGCTTCACGTACTGCATCGTGTCGTAGATCGCCGTGAGCGCGGTGAAGGAGCCGCCGGGGCTGTTGATGTAGACCGAGATGTCCCGGTCGGGGTCCATCGACTCCAGGCACAGGAGCTGCGCCATGACGTCGTTGGCGGAGGCGTCGTCGATCTGCACGCCGAGGAAGATCACCCGCTCCTCGAAGAGCTTCGCGTACGGGTCGTACTCGCGGATGCCCTGGGAGGTGCGCTCGACGAAGCGCGGGATGACGTAGCGGGACTCGGCCGAGGGGCCGGTGTACCGGCCCTCGGAGGCGGCGGGCGTGCGGTCGTACAGGCCGCTGCCGGGGAAGCTGTTCACGGTGTCTCCTGAAAGGGGCTGAGGCGGTCGGCTGGGGCTGCTGGGGCTGTTCCACCGGGCCGGGGCCCGGCGGGGCGTTCACGGGGCCACGAGGGCTCCGCGAGGCCTCTCAGGCCCCGGTGCCGCCGCCGCCCGGCATGCCGGCGGCCGTGGCGATCACGTCGTCGATGAGGCCGTACTCCTTGGCCTCGAAGGCGTCGAACCAGCGGTCACGGTCGGAGTCGCGGGTGATCTGCTCGACCGTCTGGCCGGTGTGCTGGGACGTCAGCTCGGCCATGCGCTTCTTGGTGTGCAGCAGCCGCTCGGCGTGGATCTTGATGTCCGAGGCCGAGCCGGCGAGACCGGCGGACGGCTGGTGGATCAGGATCTCGGCGTTCGGCAGCGCGAAACGCTTGCCGGGGGTGCCGGCGCTCAGCAGGAACTGGCCCATGGAGGCCGCCAGGCCCATGGCGATCGTCACCACGTCGTTCTTGATGTACTGCATGGTGTCGTAGATCGCCATGCCGGCCGTGATGGAGCCGCCGGGGCTGTTGATGTACAGGTAGATGTCCTTGTCCGGGTCGGAGGCAAGGAGCAGCAGCTGTGCGGTGATCTTGTTGGCAATGTCGTCGTCGACCGGCTGGCCGAGGAAGATGATCCGCTCGCCGAGCAGCCGGTTGTAGACCTGGTCGCCGAGGCCACCACCGATGGAGGGCTCGCCGGCGGCGGAGGGCATCAGATTCGTCACGTATCCACCTGCTCGTCTTACGACGGCGCCGGGCCGTCTCACGTGTCCCTACGGGGTCGGAGCCGTATTCGGTGACTCGCGTCCCCTGGTATTCAAGGACCCTAACGCGGGGACTCCGCCAGGGAATCCCGGTAACGGGGGTGTTCGCCGGGGGCGTAGAGGGGTGTACTTCGCGGTGTGCTCCGCGGGGAGCGCCGGTGCCTTCTCGCCGTGGGGCTTCTGCGCGCCGGGCGGCTGCGGGCCGTCCGTGGTTGATCGCGCCCACGCGGCGGAGCCGCACATCGATACAGCCCCGCGCCCCTGGGCGGGCTGCCCCGACGGGCAGACAGCAGGGTCCCGGAGTAACGCGTACCCCGCTACCCGACAGCAGAGCCCCGGAGTGATACGCACCCCGGTGACCGACAGCAGGGCCCTGAGTGGCGCGTGCCCCGACGGGCGGACAGCAGGGCCCCGGGGTGCCGTGCACCCCGGGGCCCTGGTGATCGTGTCAGAGGTGACGCGAGGGTCAGCCCTCGGTCTTCTCCTCGGCGGGGGCCTCGGTGGCCTCGGCCTCGGTCGACTCGGAGGCCTCGGTCTCCTCCTCCTCGTCCTCGAGGTCGACGATCTCGCCGTTGGTGTCCTTGACCGTGGCCTTCTCGACCACGGAGGCCAGGGCCTTGCCGCGGGCGACCTCGCCGACGAGGAGCGGGACCTGGCCCTGCTCGACGACGGCCTGGGCGAACTGGTCGGGGGACATGCCGGAGGAGGCCGCGCGCCGCATGAGGTGCTCGGTGAGCTCCTCCTGGTTGACGTTGAGCTTCTCCTGCTTGACGAGCTCGTCGAGCACGAACTGGGTCTTGATGCCCTTGACCGCGGCCTCGCGGGTCTCGGTCTCGAACTCCTCCTCGGTCTTGCCCTGGATCTCCAGGTACTTCGCGAGGTCGAGGCCCATCTGGCCGAGCTGGTGGTGCTCGAGGTTGTGCTTGCGGGTGTTGATCTCGTCCTCGAGCAGCTTCTCGGGGACCGGGACCTCGACCAGCTCGAGCAGCTTCTCCAGGACGCGCTCCTGGGCCTGCGTGGCCTGGTCGTACTGCTTCATGTTCTCCAGGCGCTTGCGGCTGTCCGCCTTCAGCTCCTCGAGGGTGTCGAACTCGGACGCGAGCTGGGCGAACTCGTCGTCCAGCTCCGGCAGCTCACGGGCGGCGACCTGGGACACCTTGACGGTGACCTCGGACTCCTTGCCGGCCGCCGAGCCGCCCTTGAGCTCGGAGGTGAAGGTGGCCTCGCCACCGGCCTGAAGGCCCTTCACGGCGTCGTCGATGCCGTCCAGCAGCTCGCCGGAGCCGATCGTGTACGACACGCCGCTCGCGACGCCGTCCTCGAGGACCTCGCCGTCGACCTTGGCCTCCAGGTCGATGGTGACGACGTCGCCGTCCTCGGCGGCGCGCTCCACCGGGGAGGTGGAGGCGAAGCGCTCGCGGAGCTGCTCGACCGACTTCTCGACGTCCTCGTCGGTGACCTCGACGGCGTCGACCTCGACCTCGATGCCGGAGTAGTCCGGGATCTCGATGGTCGGGCGGATGTCGACCTCGGCGGTGAAGTTCAGCGTCTCGCCGTCCTTCAGCTCGGTGATGTCGACCTCGGGCTGGCCCAGCGGGCTCAGCTCGGCCTCGTTGACCGCGTCGGTGTAGAACTTCGGGAGGGCGTCGTTGACGGCCTCCTCCAGCACCGCACCGCGGCCGAAGCGCTGGTCGATGACCCGGGCCGGGACCTTGCCCTTGCGGAAGCCCTTCACCGTGACCTGCTGGTTGATCTTCTTGTACGCCGCGTCGAGGCTGTCCTTGAGCTCCTCGAAGGGCACCTCGACAGTGAGCCGAACCCGGGTCGGGTTCAGGGTCTCCACGGCGCTCTTCACGGTTCGGTCTCCTTGTGGCTGACTTCTCGGGTTCTGCCGGGACCAGAGGGGTCCGGCCGATTCGCCGCCCGGAGGACTTCAGAGACACACAGGGCGTGCAGCTTGCATAGTAACGGCAGCGGCTACGGCACCCAAAAGGCGATCACCGGTGCATGAGCAGGTGGCTGGTCGGGGTGGCGGGATTTGAACCCACGGCCTTCCGCTCCCAAAGCGGACGCGCTACCAAGCTGCGCCACACCCCGTCTGGTGCGACACGTAGGGTACATGCACCCGGGCGGAACGGCCGCCGCGTTTCACGGGCGCGGCGCCGCGCCCGGGCGGTCCGGAAACGGGGTGTGCGGCGAGGGCGTACGACCCGCTACGATGCCTGTCAGTGCCGCGGTCACCGACGCGCGGCGCGCTCCGTGCGGGCGTAGCTCAATGGTAGAGCCCTAGTCTTCCAAACTAGCTACGCGGGTTCGATTCCCGTCGCCCGCTCTGTACGGCTCAGGGCCAGGTCAGAGGATCATTCCTCCGCCTGGCCCTGATCGCTTCCCGGGGTCCCGACCAGTCGGTCGCGCCGGCGGTCGCGCTGTTCGCGGTGTCGGACGGTTGAAGCGGGCGGGGTCAGAAGCTGATCGAGTTGATCATCTCGGCTATCGAGTCCAGGAACCGCTGGATGTCGTCGGCCATGCCGGTGGAGGCGAGGAAGAAGCCGAAGAGGACGGCGACGATCGCCGGGCCGGCCTTGAGGGAGCCGCCTCTCATCAGCACTACCAGGATGATCGCCAACAGCAGCACCACGGACAGTGAAATGGCCACAACTGATCACACCCTCGGTCGGTTCCGCTTCCCCGGCCCGGGCGACGCGACCCCGCGCACCCCGCCAGAACCATCGTGCCACCAACACGGCCGCCCTATGCGGCGGCTGACGCATCATCCGTCCCGGTGCGGGCGGCCCCACCCGCGCGCGGCCGCCCGCGCGGGCCAACGGCGCCGTTTCGTACGGCAATTCGAAGGAACACCCGCACAGGGAATTCAACCGGATCGTTTCCGTCTCCACACAACGCGTTCGCAGCTAATTCGAATTGTCGCCGCAGGGACTCCGACAAGCCTTGAGTCGATACGGGATAGACATACCCAAGCTGGACATATCACCGGAGCGACTCGCCGTTCTTATGCGTGGGTTGGTCCGGAATAATCACGACAAGGACGGTCCGAGCGCCGACCAAGTCCCCTATATCCACAGTGTGTTGGTGATGTGTCGGCCATCACGCCGATCATGCCGATCGCTTTCCCCGATTCGGGGCACCCGAGCCGAATACCGGGAACGACGTCGGACGTTTTACGAAATGCCGAAGGCGACGCTAGGGTGCCTCAGATGTTCCACGCTGCCTCGTCCCCCGCAAGCGCAGCGAGCTCACCGATCGACTCCCCGAGTCCCCGCCGGGAGGGTCAGTGACGAACTCGCAGCGACCGTACGGCAACCGCAGAACGCCGCTCCCCCCGGCACAGTCACCGGCACCCGGAGTGCCGAGCCCGCGTACGAAGGACCCGCGCCCGAAGAGCCCGCACGGCAAACAGCGCGACGCGTTCTTCGACAACGCCAAGTACCTGGCGATCGTGCTGGTGGCGGTCGGCCACGCCTGGGAGCCCCTCAAGGGCGACAGCCGGGTCCTGGAGGCGGCGTACACGGTCGTGTACACGTTCCACATGCCGGCCTTCATCATCGTCTCCGGCTTCTTCTCGCGCAGTTTCGACATGCGGCCCGACCGGCTGCGCCGGCTGATCACCGGTGTCGCCGTGCCGTACATCGTGTTCGAGACCGCCTATCCCCTGTTCCGGCGGGTCGTCGACCACGCCCCGGAGCAGGAGATCAGCCTGCTCGACCCCTGGTACCTGACCTGGTTCCTGGTCGCGCTGTTCGTGTGGCGGCTGACCACGCCGATCTGGAACGCGGTGCGGCACCCGCTGCCGCTGGCCCTCGGCATCGCCATGCTGGCCGGCGTCACCCCCGGGATCGGCGACGACCTCGACCTGCAGCGCGTGCTGCAGTTCCTGCCGTACTTCGTGCTCGGTCTGTGCATGCGGCCGGAGCACTTCCGCATGGTGCGCCGCCGGTCGGTGCGGATCGCGGCGGTGCCGGTGTTCGCGGCGGCGCTGCTCTTCGGCTGGTGGGCGGTGCCGCGGATGAACACCGCCTGGTTCTACCACCGTGACGCCGCGCAGGAGCTGGGCGCGCCGTGGTGGGCCGGCCCGGTCATGGTGCTCGCGATGTTCGGCTGCTCGCTGCTGCTGACCGCCTGCTTCTTCGCCTGGGTGCCGGGCCGCCACCTGTGGTTCACGGCGCTCGGCGCGGGCACGCTGTACGGCTATCTGCTGCACGGCTTCGTGGTGAAGGCCGGCGACTACCAGGGCTGGTTCGAGCACTCCGCGCTGCACCGGCCGCTCGGCGAGATCGCCGTGAGCGTCCTGGCGGCGGCCATGGTGACCCTGCTGTGCACCGCCCCCGTACGGCGGATGTTCCGGTTCGTGATGGAGCCGAGGATGGAGTGGGCGTTCAAGCGGGACGCCGCCGAGCCGGTCCGCGAACGCGAGCGGCGGGAGGAGAAGGAGACCCGCGAGAAGGTCTCCGCCTAGGGGTCCCCCTCCCCCTTCACGAGCCCACGAGACCGAGGAGTGCGCGCATCCGCGTGTACTTCTCGGTCAGTCGTGCGCGGGTCGGTCCGTCCAGTACGGCGAGGCGGGCCGGGTCGGCGTTGTGCGCCAGGTCCGCCTCCTTCACCAGCAGCGCGCCGGGGGTGGCGAGGATCCGGGCCGCGTACGCCTCGGGCGGCTCCCCGGAGCGTTTGGTGACCGCGAGGACGATGTCCTTGGTCCGCCGGGTCAGCGCCGCCTCCTCCAGCCACCGCTCCGTGAGCCTGTCGTCCTCGACGGCGTCGTGCAGCCAGGCCGCCGCGATCTGCTCCTCGTCGCCGCCGCGTGCCCGTACCCCCTCGGCGACGGCCCGGAGGTGTTCGGCGTAGGGCCGGCCCGCCTTGTCCCTCTGGCCGGCGTGCGCGGCGCGGGCGGTGGCCTCGATCTCGGCCAGGGGCAGCGGTGTCGTCTCGGTCACCCGCCCAGTGTGCACGGATCAGCGGGCCGCCGCGGCGGCCGTCGGGCCCTCGCGGCAGATCAGCAGCAGCGCCCGGTCGTCGTTGACGTCCTTGGCGACCGCCTCGATGAGGTGCCAGGCGGCGCCGTGGAAGCCGCCCGCGACATAGCGGTCGGCCTCGCCGGTGAGGCGGTCGATGCCCTCGACGATGTCCCGGTCGGAGGTCTCCACCAGGCCGTCCGTGAACAGCATCAGCACGTCCCCGGGGCGCAGCGAGCCCTTCACCGAGTCGAACTGGGCGCCGTCGTACACGCCCAGCAGCGGGCCGTCGGCCGCCTTCTCCTCCCAGCGTCCGCTGCCCGCGCTGAGCTGGAGGCCCGGCGGGTGCCCGGCGGAGTAGAGCTCGTAGTCGCCGGAGTCCAGGTCGAGCACCAGGTGGATGGAGGTGGCGAAGCCCTCGTCCCAGTCCTGGCGCAGCAGGTAGCCGTTGGCGGCGGGGAGGAAGGCGTGCGGCGGGAGGCTGCCGAGGAGACCGCCGAAGGCGCCGGAGAGCAGCAGGGCGCGCGAGGCGGCGTCCATGCCCTTGCCGGAGACGTCGGTGAGCACGACCTCCAGGGTGCGCCCGCCGTTGGTGCGGGCCGCGACCACGAAGTCGCCCGAGAAGGACTGTCCGCCCGCCGGGCGCAGGGCCATCTCCCGGTGCCAGCCGTCGGGGAGCTTCGGCAGCTTGCTCTGCACCCGGATGCGTTCGCGCAGGTCGAACAGCATGGTGCCGCCGCGCCGCCAGGGCACGCCGACCCGGCTGCGGAACTGGGCGACGAGCAGCCCGAAGAAGCCGCAGGCGGCGACGACGAGGACCACGCCCGGGGTGACCCGGGCCGCGCCCTCGGTGTAGGGGCCGAGTTGCACCGACTCCACGATCAGCGCGGTCGCCGCGGCAGCGTACAGGCCGAGCAGGCTCGCCGGGCGCAGCAGCAGGCCGCCGGCGACGATCGGTATGACCAGTGCGGCCGGCGCGCACCACACCGAGTTGGCGAGTGTCCCGGCCGCGATCAGCGGGACGGTGAGGAACAGTCCGGCGAGCGCGATCCAGTCGGAGCCGTCCCCGCGGAAGTAGTCGACGGCGCTCCGGCGCATGCCGACGCGGGCCCGGTGCCACTGCTTCTTCAACCGGGCCGTGAACGTGTCGGCCTCCGCGCGCCGCTCTCGTCCTGCTGCCATTAGTTCGGGACCCTATCCATCGGACCGGCCACTTGGCACGGGAGGTCCTGGTTGTCCCCTTGTCGGGGCCGACTTCACAGTCAACTTCACCGGACGCCGTCGTGGGGCCGCGCGGGAGAAATTGCCTCGCTCGTCCGGTACGGCCCTGGTAGGGATGGCTCATGACGACCGAGAAAACGGGCCCCACAACCGGACTTCGCGTGCTACAGCCGGACGATTGGGACAAGTGGTACGCGAACCTGATCCGCGCGTTCGGCGGCGGCGAGGAGGCGGACGAGGAACGCGAACTGTGGAACTCGCTCACCGAGCACGACCGTTCTCTGGGGTTCTGGGACGGCGGCGAGTGCGTGGGGACGGCGGGCGCGTTCTCGTTCCGGCTGACCGTGCCCGGCGGTGACTCCGTGCCGGCCGCGGGCATCACGGGCGTCAGCGTGGCCGCCACGCACCGGCGGCGCGGCGTGCTGCGGACGATGATGCGGCGCCAGTTGGACGACGTCCGGTCCTGGGGCGAGCCGCTGGCGGTGCTCACGGCGTCGGAGCCGGCGATCTACGGCCGGTTCGGGTACGAGGCCGCCACCTTCCAGGTCAACGCCGAGATCGACACGAGCCGTACGAGTCTGTCGGTCCCGCCTGGTACGGATGACGTACGGGTGCGGTACGCGGCCCCCGCCGACGTGCTCGACGCGTGCGAGGCGGTGTACGCCCGGCTCGTGCCGGGCCGGCCGGGGATGCTCGCGCGGCAGCCCGGCTGGGAGCGGCTGGGGACGCTGGACCCGGCGGGCAGCCGGGGCGGGGCGTCGCCGCTGCAGTGCGTCGTCGCCGAACGGGACGGCGAGACCGTCGGGTACGCGCGGTTCCGGGTGAAGGGGGAGTACGGTCCGGCGGGACACGAGGGCTCGGTGATCCTGAGCACCCTGGACGCGCTGGATCCGGCGGCCGACGCGGCGCTGTGGCGGTTCCTGTTCGGCATCGACCTGACGTCGACGCTGGTGGCGCGCGGCCGGCCGGTCGACGAGGCGTGGCAGTACATGGTGTCCGACATCCGCCGCTGCCGGCCGGAGATACGGGACTCGCTGTACGTACGGCTGGTCGACGTCGGCGCGGCCCTCCAGGCGCGGACGTACCGGGCGCCGGTGGACGTCGTGTTCGAGGTGGAGGACGCCTTCTGCCCCTGGAACGCGGGGCGTTGGCGGCTGAGCGGGGACGCCAAGGGCGCGTCCTGCGAGCGTACGGAGGAACCGGCCGATCTCGCCCTGTCGGTACGGGAGTTGGGTGCGGCGTATCTGGGCGGGGTGAGCCTCACGGCGCTCGCGGCGGCCGGCCGGGTGACCGAGCTGCGGCGGGGCGCGCTGGCGGAGGCGTCCCTGGCGTTCGGGAGCGACCCGGCGCCGTGGCTGCCGCACGGGTTCTGACGGCTCAGCGGCGCTGGCAGTCCGGGCACCAGAACAGGTTGCGGGCGGCGAGATCGGCGGTGCGGATCTCGCCGCCACAGATGTGGCAGGGCAGGTGGGCCCTGCGGTAGACGTACACCTCGCCGCCGTGGTCGTCGACGCGCGGCGGGCGCCCCATCGCCTCCGGGGTGTGTTCGGGGCGGACGGTGTCGATGCGGTTGAGGCGGACGCCCTCGCGCATCAGCGCGACCAGGTCGGCCCAGATCGCGTCCCACTCGGCCGCGGTGATGTCCCGGCCCGCGCGGTACGGGTCGATCCGGTGCCGGAAGAGGACCTCGGCGCGGTAGACGTTGCCCACGCCCGCGATGACCTTCTGGTCCATGAGGAGGGCGGCGATCGTCGTACGGCTGCGGCCGATCCTGCGGTAGGCGAGGGCCGGGTCGGCGTCCGGGCGCAGCGGGTCGGGACCGAGCCGGTCGTGGACCGCCTGCTTCTCGGGGTCCGTGATCAGGGCGCAGGTGGTGGGGCCGCGCAGGTCGACGTAGGACGTGGCGTCGGCGAGGCGGAGCCGGACGGTGTCCGTGGGCGGCGGTGCCGGGGCCGGACCGAAGGTGACCTTGCCGAAGAGGCCGAGGTGGATGTGGACCCACTCGGCGGGCTCGGCGTCACCGAAGCCGAGGAACAGGTGCTTTCCGTGGGCGTCGGTGGTGTGCAGCGGCGTGCGGTCGAGGAGGGCGGCGGCGTCGGCGAACTTGCCCTGGGGGCTGGTGACGCGGAGGGGGGTGCCGGCGGCGAAGGCGGCGGCGTAGTCCTCGGCCAGCCGGTGGATGGTGTGGCCTTCCGGCACGGGGATGTCCTTCCAAGCTCGTTCCCACCGCCCGGCCCGCACCGGGCGCCCGGCCCGCTCCGGGAGCCCCGGCCCGCTCAGGGAGCCCCGGCTCGTACCGGGTGACCCGGCCCGTTCCGGGGTTCCGCCCCGGACCCCCGCGGGGACCTCGTCTCCCGCGTCCCGCCGGTGTCTCGGCGCGTCGCCTCGGCGGTGCGCGCCGCGGGGAGGGTGCCCTCCCCCGAGGTCCGTGCGCCGGGGGAGGGTCTGGCGGCGTTACTGCTGCGGGTGGTGCGGGGGGATGGGCGGGAGGTCGCCGGTGGTCTCGTAGGCGGCGAGCATGTCGATCCGGCGGATGTGGCGCTCGTCACCGGAGAACGGGGTGCTCAGGAAGGTCTCGACGAACTTCGTCGCCTCGTCCTGGGTGTGCATGCGCGCGCCCACCGCGATCACGTTGGCGTTGTTGTGCTGGCGGCCCAGTGCCGCCGTCTCCTCGCTCCACGCCAGGGCCGCCCGTACGCCCGCGACCTTGTTCGCGGCGATCTGCTCGCCGTTGCCGGAGCCGCCGATCACGATGCCGAGGGCGCCCTCGTCCGCGGCGGTCCGCTCGGCGGCGCGGAGGCAGAAGGGCGGGTAGTCGTCCTGGGCGTCGTAGATGTGCGGGCCGCAGTCGACGGGCTCGTGGCCCGCCGCCTCGAGCCACTCGACGAGGTGGTTCTTGAGTTCGTAGCCCGCATGGTCCGAGCCGAGATACACGCGCATGGTCCGAGTGTGACACGGGGGTTCCCGGGAAAGCGCGTCGGGTGCCCCGCGTAAAAAGTGTGAGCAAATCCATAGAAGATCAGGAAAAGCCGAAGTAACGATACGGAATCAAAGGTTTCTGAATCCTTTCGCCTCCGTTTCACTGGTCCGGCTCGTACCCCGCCCGTACGGGGACTGCTCCACCGGCGCAAAGGAAGACCACCCCCCATGACTTCGCAGCCGACCCTCACCAAGCCCGAGAACGATCCCCGAAGGCCCGGCGATCCCGGGACATCGGGAGATTCCGGACTCCAGGCCGGACTCAAGAACCGCCATCTGTCGATGATCGCCATCGGCGGTGTGATCGGCGCGGGCCTCTTCGTCGGCTCCAGCTCCGGCATCGCGACCGCCGGCCCCGGCATCCTCCTGTCGTACGCCCTCGTCGGCACGCTCGTGGTGCTGGTGATGCGGATGCTCGGCGAGATGTCCGCGGCCAACCCGACCTCCGGGTCCTTCTCCGCGCACGCCGACCGGGCGCTCGGCCCCTGGGCCGGGTTCACCATCGGCTGGCTCTACTGGTTCTTCTGGGTCGTCGTCCTCGCGGTCGAGGCGACCGCCGGTGCCGCGATCCTCGAAGGATGGATACCGGCCGTTCCGCAGTGGGGCTGGGCGCTCATCGTGATGGTGGTGCTGACCGCCACCAACCTGGTCTCCGTCGGCTCCTACGGCGAGTTCGAGTTCTGGTTCGCCGGGATCAAGGTCGTCGCCATCGGCGCGTTCATCGTCATCGGCGGGCTGGCCGTCTTCGGGCTGCTGCCCGGCGTCGACAGCGACCAGGCGGGCCTGGCCAACCTCACCGAGCACGGCGGCTTCCTGCCGAACGGCGCCGGCGCGATCCTCACCGGCATCCTGCTCGTCGTCTTCTCCTTCATGGGCAGCGAGATCGCCACGCTGGCCGCCGGCGAGTCGGAGGACCCGCAGCGCGCCGTCACCAAGGCGACCAACAGCATCATCTGGCGGATCGGCGTCTTCTACCTCGGCTCGATCCTCGTCGTGGTCTGCCTGCTGCCGTGGGACAGCGAGTCCATCACCGAGGACGGCTCGTACGTCGCCGCCCTGGACTCCCTCGGCATCGCGCACGCCGGTCAGATCATGAACTTCATCGTGCTGACGTCCGTGCTGTCCTGCCTCAACTCCGGGCTCTACACGGCCTCCCGGATGGCCTTCTCGCTCGGCCGGCGCGGGGACGCGCCGAAGGCGTTCGCCCGGACCACGGGCCGCGGCGTGCCGCGCACGGCGATCCTCGTGTCCGTGGTGTTCGGCTTCGTCGCCGTCTTCTTCAACTACAAGTTCCCCGACTCCGTCTTCCTCTTCCTCGTCAACTCCTCCGGCGCGGTCGCGCTGTTCGTGTGGCTGGTGATCTGCTTCTCGCAGCTGCGCATGCGGAAGATCATCCAGGCGGAGGCGCCGGAGAAGCTGGTCGTGCGGATGTGGCTGTACCCGTATCTGACGTGGGCCAGCGCCGCGCTGATCGTGTTCGTGCTCGGCTACATGCTGACCGACACCGAGCACGACGGGCGTACGACGATGCTGCTGTCGCTGCTGGTCGCCGCGATCGTGCTCGTCATCGCCGTCGTCAAGCAGCGGGTGGCCGGGCGCCGCGCGGCGGCCCGGGACGAGATCCCGGCCGGCTGAGGCACTCGCACGTCTCGCACACACGGGAAGAGGCCCGGGGGGGGGGGGGGGGGGGGGGGGGGGGGGGGGGGGGGGGGGGGGGGGGGGGGGGGGAGGGGGGGGGGGGGGGGGGGGGGGGGGGGGGGGGGGGGGGGGGGGGGGGGGGGAG
>NZ_JBVJKE010000022.1:0-119754 GCF_055585405.1 Streptomyces sp. NPDC053426
CATGGTACGACGAACCCCCCACGCCCCCACACCCCCAGCCCGAAAAAAAAAAACCCCCCCCCCCCCCCCCCTCCTCCCCCCCCCCCCCTCCCCGGCCGGGGAGAGCCGGTGTGGGGGGTGGGATCAGTGGCCGAAGGTGAACCAGTTGACGTTCACGAAGTCCGACGGCTGGCCGCTGGTGAAGGTCAGATAGACGTCGTGGGTGCCCGTCACGTTGCTGATGTTCGCCGGGATCGTCCGCCAGGACTGCCAGCCGCCCGTGTTGCCCACCGCGAAACTGCCGATGGGCGCGTTGCTCCGGCTGTCCAGTCGCACCTCGACCAGTCCGCTGACGCCGGCGCCGGCACCGCTGGCCACCCGCGCGGAGAACTGCCGGGCCGGGTCCGAACCGAAGGCGACCCCCTTGAACTGCAGCCAGTCACCGCCTGCCAGCGCGCCCACGTTCTGGCCGCCGCCGGAGTCCGAGGTGTTCTCCGTCATCACGCCGCCCTGGCCGTCGTAGGACTCGGCCTGGATGGTTCCGTAGGCGTCGCGGTTGCCGGGGGTGCCGGGGTCGGGGTCACCCGGGTCGCCTCCGCCGCCGGAGGTCAGCACCTGCACGTAGTCGACGAGCATCGGGTGCCCGGGCTGGGTGCCCGCGTCCGGGCCGCCGCCGAAGGCGTCGGGGAAGCCGCCGCCCATCGCCACGTTCAGGATGATGAAGTAGCCGTGGTTCGTCGCGTTCGTCCAGGTCGTCGCGTCGACCTGGTTCTCCCGCACGGTGTGGAAGTTGTCGCCGTCGAGGTAGAAGCGGATCTCCTCCACGCTCGTCGAGCGGTCCCACTCCATCCGGTACGTGTGGAAGCCGGCCTGACAGGTCGTGCCCCGGCAGGTGGTCGAACCGCCGATGCCGCTGGTCTCGTTGCACGGGCCGCCCGGTGAGGTGCCGCAGTGCATCGTGGCGAACACGGTGTTGTTGCCCTGCGTGTTCTCCATGATGTCCAGCTCGCCGACGGCGGGCCAGTTCCAGTAGTTGCCCCGGTAGGGGGAGCCCAGCATCCAGAACGCCGGCCAGTAGCCCTTGGCGGCGGCACCGGTGACGTTCGGCACCTGGATGCGGCCCTCGACGCGGAGCTTGCCGCCGGCCGGGGGCTGGAAGTCGGTGCGCCTGGTCTCGATGCGGCCGGAGGTCCAGTTGCCGGAGGCGTCGCGGCGCGGGGTGATGCGCAGGTTGCCGTTGCCGTCGAGGGAGACGTTGTCCGTGTCGGACGTCATCGTCTCGATCTCACCGGTGCCCCAGTTGGCGGGGCCGCCCGGGTAGCCCTTGCCGGTCGCGTACTGCCAGTTGGAGGTGTTGACACCGCTGCCCGCGGAACCGTTGAAGTCGTCGGCGAAGACCTGGGTCCAGCCCGACGGCGGAGGCGGCACGGACGCGCTCGCGGACGGACTCGCCGCGGTCGCGGCGCCCGCCGCGAGGGCGAGCGTGCTGACGACGGCGAGGACCGCCCGCCGCAGCGGGCGGGGTCTGCGGAGCGTGCGGGGGATGCCGGAGGTGTCACTCATGTGGGGATGCCCTCTCGGGTTCGGATGCCGGTGGCTTGAGAGCGCTCTCAAAGTGACGCCAATGTGCTCTGCGCCTCGGGCGCCGTCAAGAGGTGTAACCGAGAAAGTCCTTACGGGCGCGGAGAGTTCACGTTCCGAATTGACGCGAATCCGGGCAAGAGGATGTGTGGGCGTCGGATGGGCGCGACGCCGGGGAGTGTCCCGGGCGCCGAGCCCATCGATCCGTTCGACTGTTCGGGGGCGAACGGGGGTCTGGGGGCGGAAGCCCCCAGGAAGGGAAGGGGCAAAGGTGGCGAACTCCCGGCGCTCCGTCGGGTGAGCGGTGCCGGTCGGTGCGTGCGGACGCTCACACCCCCGTCGGCACACGCGGCCGGGGCGCCTCCGCAGGCTCCTCGTGGAGCCCGAAGCGCTCGTGGACCCGCCGCAACGGCGCCGGAGCCCACCAGGCGCGGCGCCCGAGGAGGGACATGGTGGCCGGCACCAGAAGCATGCGCACGACGGTCGCGTCGATGAGGACGGCCAGGGTGAGCCCCAGACCGATCTGCAGGATGGGCGAGAAACCGCCCGTCATGAACGCGGCGAAGACGACCGCCAGCAGCAGCGCCGCGCACGTGACCACCCTGCCCGAGCGGCGCAGCCCGTCCACCACGGCCTCCGCGTCGTCACCGGTGCGCTCCCGGGCCTCCCGCATCCGGGCCAGGATGAACAGCTCGTAGTCCATGGCCAGTCCGAACGCGATCGCCACGATCAGCGGCGGCGCCGTGAGACTCAGCGAGCCCAGCCCCTCGGCGCCCAGCAGCCCGGCCAGATGACCGTCCTGGAAGACCCACACCACCGCACCGAGCGCGGCGCCCAGGCTGAGCAGCGTCGTCGCGATGGTGCGCAGCGGCAGCAGTACGGAACCGGTGAACGCGAACAGCAGTACGAAGATGCCGGCCAGGACGGTCACGGCCGCCCACGGCGCCCGCTCGGCGAGCATCTCGCGGAAGTCGACCAGCCGGGCCGCGGGCCCCGTGACCTCGACCGGCTCGTCGCCGCGTGCCTCCCGCACCCGCTCGACCAGTTCGGTCGCCTCCGCGCCGTCGGCCTCACCCGGCGGCCGGATCTCCAGGACCGCGGCCCCGCCCGGCAGTTCACGCACGGCCGTGCCCGGGGCCAGCGCGCGGATCCTGTCGACGGCCGCGCCGTCGGCGCCGGGCCGGACGACGACGGTGACCGGCGTGACCCCGGTCCCCGGCGGGAAGTGGCCGCCCACGGTGTCGTGCAGCTGCCGGGCCTCGGTGTCCGCGGGCAGTTGCCGCGCGTCCCCGAGGGTGATCTTCATCCCGGCCGCCGGCACCGCCAGGACCAGCAGCACCGGGACGGCCACGGCCAGTACGGCGATCCGGCGCCGGGCCGCGAAGCGGGCGATCCGGGCGAAGAGCCGGCCCTCCTCGCCCTCCGGCCGGTCCTTCGCCGGGGCGATCCGCCCGCCGAACCGGGCCAGCAGCGCGGGCAGCAGGGTGAGCGCGGCCAGCATGTCGATGACGACCACGGCGGCGACCGCGAGCCCCATGCTGCGCAGGAACACGCTCGGGAAGATCAGCAGCCCGGTCAGGCTGACGGCCACCGTGAGCCCGGAGAACAGCACCGTCCGCCCGGCCGCCGCGACCGTGCGGTGCACCGCCTCCACGACGTCCTCGGTGTGCCGGCGCTCCTCCCGGAACCGCACCAGCAACAGCAGGGCGTAGTCCACGGCGAGCCCGAGCCCCAGCATCGTCGTCACCTGGATCGCGTACACGGAGATGTCCGTGACCTCGCTGAAGAGGAACAGCGCCAGGAAGGCCCCCGCGATCCCGCTGACCGCGACGACCAGCGGCAGCAGCGCGGAGCGCAGCCCGCCGAACACCACGAGCAGCAGCGCCAGCACCACCGGCAGGGAGATCAACTCCGCGTTCTTCACGTCCTCCTGGGCCCGCTCGCCGATCTGCTGCCCCAGCAGCGGGCCCCCGCTCACATGGACGTCGGGGGCGTCGATCTCCCTGATCCGCTCGGCCGCCGCGTCCAGCGTGCGCTCCTCGGCGTCGTCGTCCAGACCGCCCTCGAGCGTGACGGGGATGATCAGCGCCCGCCCGTCCTCGGCGGTCAGACCGCGCGTGGTGTACGGGTCGGGCACGGCGGCGACCCCGGCGACCGTCCGCACGTCGGCCACGGCCCGCTCGACCTCGGCGCGCAGCTCCGGGTCCGAGACGGCGGTGCCGGCCACCACGCCGGTGATCGACTCGCCCGCCGGGTCCACCCGGTCCAGGTACCGGGCGGCCGACTCCGACTCGGTCCCGGGTACTTCGGGCACGTTGTCGGAGAGCCGCGCGAACACGCCCGTCCCCAGTCCGAATCCCAGCAGCAGAAAGAGCCCCCACAGGAGCATCACGGTCAGGGGGCGGCGGGTGGCCGCCCGGGCGAGTGCGGAAAGCACGGTCCCTCCCGGCGAGTTGGTTCTCCGTCGCCTCCCAGACTCGTGCCGCGGGGCGGTGCGCCGGATCGCCCGGGGGAGCGGTTTGCGGCCCTCGCCCGTACGGGGGAGACGGCCCCCCACTCACTCCTCAGGGGGAGCCGGGGGCGATCAGGCCCGTCTCGTACGCGCAGATCACCGCCTGCACCCGGTCCCTGAGACCGAGCTTGCTCAGCACGTTGCTCACATGGGTCTTGACGGTGTGTTCACTGACGAACAGGGCCGTCGCGATCTCCGCGTTGGACAGTCCCCGGGCCAGCAGCCGCAGCGTCTCCGCCTCGCGGGCGGTGAGCGCGTCCAGCCGCCGCGGGGTGGCGGCCTCGGCGGCGGCCCGTTCCCGGCGGCTTTGCACGATGTCCGCGACCAGCCGCCGGGTCACGGCCGGGGCGAGCAGCGAGTCACCGGCCGCGACCACCCGCACCGCGTGCACGAGGTCGTCCCGGCGGACGTCCTTCAGCAGGAAGCCGCTGGCACCCGCGTACAGCGCCTCGTACACGTACTCGTCCAGGTCGAACGTGGTCAGCATGACCACCTTGCAGCCCGACCGCGCGCACACCCGGCGGGCCGCCTCCAGGCCGTCCATGACCGGCATGCGGATGTCCAGCAGCAGTACGTCCGGGGCGTGCCGGCGCACCGCGGCGACGGCCTCCTCGCCGTTCCCGGCCTCGGCGACCACCTCGATGTCGTCCTGGGCGTCGAGGATCATGCCGAAGCCGGCCCGGACCAGCTCCTGGTCGTCGGCGACGACCACCCGGATGCTCATCCGAGGGCCCCCTCCCGGTCGGCGGCCACCGGCAGGCGTACGACGACCCGGAAGCCGCCGTCCGGGCCGCTGCCGGTCTCGGCGCTGCCCCCGCAGGCGGCGGCCCGCTCCCGGATGCCGATCAGTCCGTGTCCGCCGGCCGGCGTGGGGGTGCCCCGCCCGTCGTCCGTCACCGTGAGGGTCACCTGGTCCTCCGCCCAGTCCAGCTCCACCACCGCGTGGGAGGCACGGGCGTGCTTCACGGTGTTGGTGAGAGCTTCCTGGACCACACGGTAGGCGGCGACCTCGGTGTCCGAGGACAGCGGGCAGGGTATGCCCGTGGTGCGCAGTTCGGTGCGCAGCCCCGTGGAGTCCCGCACCTGGCCGACCAGCAGGGGCAGCGCCGCCAGGTTCGGCTGCGGCAGCCGCCGCGCGGCCTCGTCGTCCGGCCGTTCCTCCTTCAACACGCCCAGGATGCGCCGTAGTTGGGCCATCGCGTCCCGTCCGGTCGCCGCGATGGTGTCGAACGTGGCCTCCGCGCGCTCCGGATCCTTGCGCACCACCACGGGCCCGGCCTCCGCCTGCACCACCATCAGGCTCACGGCGTGCGCCAGGATGTCGTGCATGTCCCGGGCGATACGGGAGCGTTCCTCGGCGCGGGCCCGCGCGGTGTCCGCCGCCCGCTCCCGTTCAAGCCGGCGGGCCCTGTCCTCCAGCTCGGTGGTGTACGCGCGCTGGACCCGGGCGAGCACCCCGAGGGCGTAGGCGCAGACGAGGCCCATCAGGTGGAAGGCGTACTCGAAGGGCTCGTCGTCCGCCTGGTGCTGCATGGTCACGACCACTCCGATCATCCAGCCCGTGAGCATCATCCGGCGCTGCCAGGGCTTGCCCAGGGCTGCCAGGGTGTACAGGACGACCATCCCGCCGTACATCACGTCCGGCGGGGGAGCGTGGTACAGCGCCTGCGCCGGGGTGGCGACCGACACGGCCCACGCGGCCGTGCAGGGTGCGCGCCGCCGCCAGACCAGCGGTACGGCCGTGGCGGCACCGAGCAGCCAGCCCTGCCAGGTCAGCCGGTCGTCTCCCTCGTCGGGGAAGACCCACTGCAGGGAGACGGCGAACAGCACGAGCGCGGCGAGCGCCGTGTCGAGGGCGTACGGACTCGCCGTGCGCCAGCGCACGACGACCGGGGCGAGAGCGGACCGGAGGGACATGAGCGGCTCCTCGGGGCGGGGGCCGTACCAGTATCACGAGAGTCCGGCAGCCCGGTCCTCACCGGTGAGAGGGATTTCGCCGCGGCTCCGGACACGCGCGGAGCGGGACGATCCGCCGCCCCGGCCCGCACGACCGCCCTCCGGGGCCGCGGAGAAGCGGCGGACGGGAGAGCGCGGGAGCCGGCCGGGGCGGGACTGCGGGAACGCGAGGAGCGGCAGGTGTCTTCGTGGGCGCCGGGGCGGCCGGGCGGTGGGACGGGAGCGGGGAATCAGGTGTCCTCGGCGGGGACCGGAGTGGGCGGGTGCCAGCCCAGGGCCCTGGAGATGCCGCGGGCCGCGAGGCGCAGGGCCGGGGTCAGGGCGGGGACGCGGGCACCGGAGTGGGGCACCACGACCGACACCGCGGCGGTGACCGTGCCGTCGGGGCCGCGCACGGGCGCCGCCACCGACAGCGCGTCCGGGGTGACCTGGCGGTCGCTCACCGCGACGCCCGAGCGCCGTACCTCGGCCAGCGTCCGACGCAACAGCTCCGGTTCGGTGATCGTGTACGGGGTGAAGGAGGCGAGCGGGCCCGCGCAGTACTCCTCCTGGAAGCCGGGGTCGCCGTGCGCGAGCAGGGCGAGGCCCACCCCGGTGGCGTGCAGCGGCCAGCGGGCGCCGACCCGTATGTGCACGCCGACCGACGAACGCCCCGACAGCCACTCGGTGTAGACGACCTCGCCCCCGTCGCGCACCGCCAGCTGCACGTTCTCGTGCGTCGCCTCGTACAGGTCCTCCAGGTACGGCAGCGCGACCTGCCGCAGCGCCGGCCCGCGCGGGGCGAGCGCGGCCAGCTCCCACAGCCGCAGCCCGACGTGGTACGTCCCCGACGCGTCCCGCTCCAGCGCGCCCCACCGGGCGAGCTCGCCCACGAGCCGGTGCGCGGTGGTCAGCGTGAGCCCGGCCCGGCGGCTGATGTCCGTCAACGTCAGCGCCGGGTGCGCGTGGTCGAAGGCCGCGAGCACGGACAGCAGACGGTCGGGCGCGGAACGGCTGGTCATGTCCGGCTGTCCTCCGGCGGGTCGGGTCGGCGGAGCGTACCCCGGCGCGGTCGCGCCGCGAGTAGGGTCGTCCCGGTTCGTCGTGGTGGGAAGGTGCGGATGTGAAGCTGACGATTCTGGGCGGTGGGGGATTCCGCGTGCCGCTGGTCTACGGGGCGCTGCTCGGGGACCGTGCCGAGGGCCGGGTGACCCGCGTCGTCCTGCACGACGTGGACGCCGGGCGGCTGCGCGCGATCGCCCGGGTGCTGGCCGAACAGGCCGCCGGTGTCCCCGACGCGCCCGGGGTGACCGTCACCACCGACCTCGACGAGGCGCTGCGCGGCGCCGCCTTCGTCTTCTCCGCGATCCGCGTGGGCGGCCTCGAGGGCAGGGCGAACGACGAACGGGTCGCCCTCGCCGAGGGCGTGCTCGGCCAGGAGACGGTCGGCGCGGGCGGCATCGCCTACGGCCTGCGCACCGTGCCCGTGGCCGTCGACATCGCCCGGCGGGTGGCCCGCCTCGCCCCCGATGCCTGGGTCATCAACTTCACCAACCCCGCCGGCCTGGTCACCGAGGCCATGTCCCGCCACCTCGGCGACCGCGTCATCGGCATCTGCGACTCACCGGTCGGCCTCGGCCGCCGTGTCGCCCGGGCGCTCGGCGCGCGGCCGGGGGAGGCGTGGATCGACTACGTCGGCCTCAACCACCTCGGCTGGGTGCGCGGTCTGCGGATCGCCGGCCGCGACGAACTCCCGCGCCTGCTCGCCGACCCCGTCCTGCTCGGCTCCTTCGAGGAGGGCAGGCTCTTCGGCACCGACTGGCTGCGGTCCCTGGGCGCGATCCCCAACGAGTACCTGCACTACTACTACTTCAACCGTGAGGCCGTACGCGCCTACCAGGAGGCGGAGCGGACGCGGGGCGCGTTCCTGCACGACCAGCAGGCACGGTTCTACGCCGGGGTGACCGGCCCCGACGTCCCCGCCCTGGACCTGTGGAACCGTACCCGCGCCGAACGCGAGGCCACCTACATGGCCGAGAACCGGGAGGCGGCCGGTGCGGGCGAACGCGAGGCCGAGGACCTGTCCGGCGGCTACGAGGACGTGGCGCTCGCCCTGATGCGGGCGATCGCCCGCGACGAACGCGCCACCCTGATCCTCAACGTCCGCAACCGCGGCACCCTGTCACCCCTGGACGGGGACGCCGTCATCGAGGTCCCCTGCCTGGTGGACGCCAGTGGCGCGCACCCGGTCTCCGTCGACCCGCTGCCCGACCACGCCACCGGTCTGGTCTGCGCCGTCAAGGCCGTCGAGCGCGAGGTGCTCGACGCCGCCCGGTCGGGCTCCCGCGCGACGGCCGTCAAGGCGTTCGCGCTGCATCCGCTCGTCGACTCCGTGAACGTGGCCCGCCGTCTCGTCGACGGCTACACCGCCGTCCACCCCGGCCTCGCCTACCTCGGCTAGCCGGCACGGCACACGGCTTCGGGCCGGCCGGTCGCCCCCCGTGACAGCGGCCGACCGACCCGAGCCCCCCGTTCCCCCGTGCTTCCCCCCGGCGGCTTCCCCAAGTCGCCTTCACCATCAAGAGCACGCGGCCCGGCCCCTGATACACCCCTGGCGGAAATTCCCCGAAAAAATTTCTACGTGCGCGCCCCGGTCGCCGTCCGCGGCTCCACGGACGCGGCCGGAGCCGGTACGGCATCCAGCGCGGGCGCGGTCGTGGGCACGTCGGCACGCTGCTGCGGCAGCGTCACCGGCAGCAGCGGACGCGGACCCGACACCACCGTGTAGTCCTGGCCCAGGAACGGCGGCGCCAGCTCGCCCGGATCCTCGCCGAGCGCCAGCCGCACGGCGGCCCACGGGGCGTTCACCCCGCACAGCGACAACTGGTGCAGTCCGCCCGCCGGCCGGGTGTTGACGTCCATGAGCACGGGCCGCTCGCCCAGCATCCGGAACTGGATGTTGGACAGATAATGCAGTCCGAAGCCCTCCGCGATCCGCCGGGCCGGCTCCAGCCACTGCTCGTGCAGCGTGAAGCCCCTGCGCCGGCCGTTCTTGGTGCGCCCCACCGCCAGCCGGACCCGGTTGTCGGTGCCGGTGAGACAGTCCACCGACACCTCGGGCTGCTCCAGCCGGGGCATCACCAGCCAGTCCACCGGCCCGTCGGCCTCCCGCAGGGCGTCCAGCACCGGACCGAGCGGCACGTACGGGCTCGGGAAGCCGCTCAGCTGGGTGAGCGAGAAGGGCGCGCGGGTGATCACGCGGAAGCCCACCCCGCCCGCGCCGGAGGCGGGTTTGAAGCAGGCCCGGTGTCCGCCCGCCTCCAACTCGTCCACGGCCGCGACGAGTTCCTCCGCACTGCGGACCCGCCACCACGGCGGCACGGGCACCCCGATCGCCTGGACCGCCTCATAGGCGATCACCTTGTCGTGGAACACGGCCACCGCCTCGGGCGGCGGCGCGAGCAGCGCCGTACCGACCGCCTCGAACTCGGTGCGGTGCGCGACGATCGCCGCCTGGTGCAGCCGGGGCACGAACACGTCGATGCCGCGCCGCTCGCACTGGGCGAGCGCGTACTCGACGTACGCCGCCGGGGACAGCCCCTCGGGCTCGAGTTCGGCGGTGTCGGCGGCGGCCAGCACGGGGGAGTCGGGGTCGCCGTGGGTGGCGTGGATCTCGACGGCCCGGTCGCCGGGGTTTCTCCGCAGCTGATCCATGAAGAACACGTTCTCCGCGTACGTGCGGTTGAGCCAGACGCGTACGCGAGAGATCATTCAGGCCGCCTTCCGGGGCTCGCGGGCAGGGCTCGGTGGCCCGTTGCCCGGGCAGGAGTATGGAGGGTCACCGAACCGTCCTGTGTGAAGGATGTTTCACGACGGTGGTGATGGGGCAGATCATAGGGCTTCGACAGCCGTTCCCGTACCACACACGGGTGACGGGTCGTGCTTGTTCCGGCGGCACGGATGTGATCTCGTTCGTGAGGGCGTGTGTGACGGCTGAAGGGGAGACGGGTGATGTCGGGGACAGGCGGCGGCGGACAGCTGTGGGCCATCAGCGACCTGCACATCGGCTACGCCGAGAACCGTGCCCTGGTCGACGGCATGCGGCCCGAGTCGGACAAGGACTGGCTGCTCGTGGCCGGTGACGTCGCGGAGACCGTGGAGGACGTCCGCTGGGCCCTCAAGACCCTGGCCGGCCGGTTCGCCAAGGTCGTCTGGGTGCCCGGCAACCACGAGCTGTGGACCCATCCGAGCGACCCGGTCACACTGCGCGGCGTCGCCCGCTACGACCACCTGGTCGAACAGTGCCGCGACCTCGGGGTGGTCACACCCGAGGACCCCTACCCCGTCTGGGACGGCCCCGGCGGCCCGGTCGTCGTCGCACCGCTGTTCCTGCTGTACGACTACTCGTTCCTGCCCCCCGGGTGCGCCACCAAGGAAGAGGGACTGGCGTACGCGCACGGCACCGGGGTCGTCTGCACCGACGAGCACCTGCTGCACCCCGACCCGTACCCGACCCGTGAGGCCTGGTGCCGGGCCCGGGTCGACGAGACCGGGCGCCGGCTGGCCGAGGTGCCGGACGGACTGCCGCTCGTCCTGGTCAACCACTGGCCGCTGCACCGCCATCCGACGGACGTCCTGTGGTACCCCGAGTTCGCCATGTGGTGCGGCACCGCGCTCACCGACGACTGGCACCGGCGGTTCCCCGTCCACACCATGGTCTACGGCCATCTGCACATCCCCCGGACCACCCGGCAGGACGGCGTCCGCTTCGAGGAGGTGTCGGTGGGCTACCCGCGAGAATGGCGCAAGCGGGAACAGCCGCCGGGGCGGCTGCGCCGGATCGTGCCGGGGGAGGACGAGGGACGATGATCGAGGAACTGCTGCCGCAGACGGTGGTCACCGTCGAGGCCCACGGCGACGAGGGCGTCGACGCCCCGCTGTATCCCGAGGAGGAGGCGCTGATGGGACGCGCCGTCCTCAAGCGCCGCCGGGAGTTCACCGCCGTACGCTCCTGCGCCCGCCGCGCCATGGACAAGCTGGGCGTGCCCGCGCAGCCGGTGCTGCCCGGTGAACGGGGCGCCCCCGTCTGGCCCGACGGGCTGGCCGGCAGCATGACCCACTGCCAGGGCTACTGCGCCGCCGCCCTGGTGCGCACCGTCGACCTGGCGTCCCTCGGCATCGACGCGGAGCCCCACGCTCCGCTGCCCGAGGGCGTCCTGTCCTCCGTGGCGCTGCCGCGGGAGGCGGCGCGGATCGGCGCCCTGGCCGAGGAGCTGCCCGCCGTGCACTGGGACCGGCTGCTGTTCAGCGCCAAGGAGTCCGTCTACAAGGCGTGGTTCCCGCTCACCGGGAAGTGGCTGGACTTCATGGAGGCCGACCTCGACCTCTTCGCCGACCCCGGCGACCACACCCGCGGCGGCTTCCGGGCCACCCTCCTCGTCCCCGGCCCGCGCGTGGGCACCCGAGTGGTCGACCACTTCACCGGCCGCTGGATCACCCAGAAGGACCTGGTCGCGACGGCGATCGCCGTCCCGCACAGCTGAGCGGGACACCCCTTCTACGGCTCGGGGTGCCAGTCGCGCAGCATCCGGAAGAACACCTCCTCGTTGCCGGCCAGGCCCGCCCGGGCCAGGGCGGTCTCCGCCTCGGCGAGCACGGAGGGCGGCACCATCGGGGGCCCGACGGGCCCCGGCGGGCCCGACTGGGTGTCGAGGGCGGCGCGCACCGTGTGCAGCAGCCGTAGATAGGCCTGGACGGCGGTGCGCTCGCGGTCGGTCGGTACGGCGGTGGACATCGCCCGGCTCTCCCCGTGTCGAGATCGGTCACACATCGCCTCCAGCTTGCCGCCCACCACTGACAATCGGATCCCACCGGGGTCCGGTCCGCCCGCCCGGCGGGCACGCACGCCGGGGCGTACCCGCCCGGCCCTGCGACCCCGGACACCCCGACGACGCCTCGCTCCCGTCCTGCCGGACGTTCCGGTCTTGTCGGCTGTTTCCGTCCTGTCGGGCGTTCCCGTCCTGCCGGACGTTCCCGTCCCGTCGGCCGTTCCCGCCGCACCGGCCCGCGTGGCGGCGGACCGGCCGCCGGATCCGGCACCCGCCGGGCGGTGGCAGGCCGGAGGACCCGGCCTTCTTCTCCCCGGCGAAGCCGAACCGGGTGTGCGCGGCGGCCTTCGGGACGGTCGTCCGCGGCGGCCGGCCCGCACGTGCCGGCTCGTGCCCAGGATCACCGACCGGTGGCCCGGCACCGTGCGTTCCTCGATCACGACGAGATCCCGGCCCGCCATGCCGGGCCACGGCCCGCTCGCCGTCCCGGACGGGAGGACCGCCCCACGGAACGGCACGGGCCGGCCGCGGCGCCTGCCCACCGCCTCGCGCGGAGCCGCGTACGGATCGGCCGGCCGAGCCGGGAAGCGTCGGCCCCGCCGGGGTCAGGACCTGGGCCGCTGGACGCTCTCCAGGAGCATGTCCAGCCACTCCGCGACCTTGTCGCGGTGCTGGTCGGTGGGCAGCTGGGCGGCCCGCCAGGCGATCCCGCGCACCCCGTGGTCCTGCAGCAGCCGCTCCAGCGGGTCGTCGGCCGGTGCCGCCGCCGCCCGCTCCCGGTCCGCGAGTTTCTGCAGCAGCTCCTGCTCGGTGTGCTGGAGCGCGCCCGCGAGCGCCTCGGGGTCCTCGGCGGTGAGGAAACCGGCGTGCACCCGGAAGAACCGCTGGATGGCGTCGCAGTGCTCCATGGTCGGACGCCGGTCGCCGTTGATCAGCGCACCGGCCTGCTGCCGGGACATGCCCGCGCCGTCGGCGATCTCCTGCTGGGTGTACTTGCGGCCGTTCGGCTTCAGCCGGGTGCGGCGCAGCAGGTCCAGCCGCTGCACGAACCGCGCCTGCACATCGGGCTCGCCCGCGGACCGGCCGCTCAGCAGCGCCTTGACCACGGGCTCGGGGACACCGGAGGCGGCGGACAGCCGGCCGACGCCGAAGACCTCGGCGTGCGCCACGCCGAGCCGGTCGGCGAGTGCGGTGACGCGGGCGACGACGGCCGGCAGCGCGGTCGTCGGCGTGGCGCCCGGACCCTCGAAGCCACCCGTCACCGAAAGATCTCCTACGTCTCTCACAGGCTTCTCACAAGCGATTGCCGTGAACTTCACGGAGACTAGCCGTTGCCTCGAACCCACATCCAGGTCTCGCCACAACTGTGGCCAATTTCAGCCGTCAACCGGCATGAAATGCCACGATAGTTGACACACCTCGCGTGCGGGCAGCAGGATCGGGGCGCCGCGTCAGGGCCGCACAGGCAAGAGGGGTGACCTCCCGATGGCACATCAGGCAGGAGGGCAGCGGCCGGTACCGCGGCCCGTCCCCGGGACTCCCGAGGCCCGGGCCTATCTGCGGGACTACGCCGTCCTCCTGGAGGCGGTCCCCTTCCCCTCCCTGGTGGTCGACCACCGCTGGGACGTGCTGCTCACCAACACCGCTTTCCGGTCGCTTTTCCAGGACGTCGAGCCGCACCCCACGGCCCTGCCCGCCGACAACTTCCTCCGGTTCGTCCTCTTCCACCCGGACGCGGCCACGGTGCTCGGCGACCACGAGTCGAGCTGGTGCCTGCCGATGCTGGCCCACTTCGCCGAGACCGTCGAGCGGTACGGCCACGACCACGGCCTGGCGGCCATCCGCCGTGACATCGCCCAGGACCCCATCATGGAGGCCGCCTACCGGCACGGACTGCCGCACTGGCTGCGGGCCGTCGGCGAGCAGGCCGCCGAACACGACGGCGCCGTACGGCCGTTGCTGCACCCCGACCCGCGCTGGGGCGCCACGGACTGCCGGATCGTCGCGGAGACGACCCCGGCCCTCCAGGACATGGACTGCACCCGGCTGACGCTGGTCCTGCGCGAGGCGCGCCGCGCCCCGTCCGGGGAGCGCGGGCACCGCCGCGCCGCCTCCCACCTGAGAGTGGTCCGCTCCGCCGACTGAGGCGGCCCGTCGCCGACGACGTCCGCCCTCTTCCCCGCGACAGTGCCGTGTGACATATTACTGACGTGAGCGAGCCGCTGACCTGCGATGTCGTGGTGGTGGGCGCTGGGATGACGGGCGCCGCCTGCGCCCTGTACGCGGCCCGGGCGGGCCTCGCCGTGACCGTGGTGGACCGGGGCCCCGTGGCCGGCGGCACGACCGGCGCGGGCGAGGGGAACCTCCTCGTCTCCGACAAGGCGCCCGGCCCCGAACTCGAACTCGCCCTGCTGTCCAACCGGTTGTGGGCACAGGTGGCACAGGAGTCGGGCAGGTTGGTCGAGTACGAGGCCAAGGGCGGACTCGTCGTCGCCGAGACCCCCGAGACGCTCGACGGGCTGCGGAGGTTCGCGGACACCCAGCGGGCCGCCGGGGTGACGGCCGACCCCGTCCCCGCCGACCGGCTCCACGACCTGGAACCGCGTCTGGCGCCCGGCCTCGCGGGCGGCGTGCGCTATCCGCAGGACGCCCAGGTGATGCCCGCCCTCGCCGCCGCCCACCTCCTGCGCGCCTCCGGGGCCCGGCTGCTCACCGGCCGCGAGGTGACCCGGGTCCTGCGCACCGCCGGCGGCGCGGTGCGCGGGGTGCGCACGGACCGCGGCGACCTGCACGCCCCCGCCGTCGTCAACGCGGCCGGCACCTGGGGCGGCGAACTGGCCGCCCGCGCCGGGGTGTCCCTGCCCGTCCTGCCCCGACGCGGCTTCGTCCTGGTCACCGAGCCACTGCCGCCCCGTATCCGGCACAAGGTGTACGCCGCCGACTACGTCGCCGACGTCGCCAGCGACTCGGCGGCACTGCAGACCTCCCCGGTGGTGGAGGGAACGGCCGCCGGGCCGGTGCTCATCGGCGCCAGCCGGGAACGGGTCGGTTTCGACCGGTCCCTGTCCCTCCCGGCGGTGCGGGCCCTGGCGGCGGGGGCGACCCGCCTGTTCCCCTTCCTGTCCGGCGTACGGGCCCTGCGCGCGTACGCCGGCTTCCGGCCGTATCTGCCCGACCACCTCCCCGCGATCGGTCCCGACCCCCGGGCGCCCGGACTGTTCCACGCGTGCGGCCACGAGGGCGCGGGCATCGGACTGGCCACCGGCACCGGCCTGCTGATCGCCCAGGCACTGACCGGAGGGACACCGGAACTGGACCTCACCCCGTTCCGGCCCGACCGCTTCCCCCGCACGACGAAGGAGGCCGAGCAGTGAATCCGCTGGAACTCGCCGGGGCGGGACCCGGACCCGCCTTCGAGGTCACCTTCGACGGGCGGCGGATCGAGGCGCTGCCCGGCCGGACGGTCGCCGCCGCGCTGTGGGCCGCGGGCGTCACCTCGTGGCGCACCACCCGGGGCGAAGGGCGCCCCCGCGGGGTGTTCTGCGGGATCGGGGTGTGCTTCGACTGCCTGGTCACCGTGAACGACCGCCCCGACCAGCGGGCCTGTCTGGTCCCGGCCCGGCCGGGCGACGTGATCCGCAGCCAGGAGGGGACGGGCCGTGCGGACTGACCTCGCGGTGATCGGCGCGGGCCCGGCGGGACTCGCCGCGGCCCTCGCGGCGGACCGGCGCGGTCTGCGGGTCGCCCTGTTCGACGCGGCTCCGGAACCGGGCGGGCAGTTCTACCGGCAGCCCGCCGCCGGACTCCGCGCGGAACGCCCCCAGGCCCTGCACCACCAGTGGCGCACCTGGACCCGGCTGCGGGACCGGCTCGCCGCGAGCTCCGTGCGCGTGCTGGGCGAGCACCATGTGTGGTGCGTGGAGCGGACACCCGACGGACCGGTCGTGCACGCGCTGCTCGGACCGGAACAGGAGAAGCCGGCCGAGGTGCGCGCCACCGCCGTACTGCTGGCCACCGGCGGATACGAGACCGTGCTGCCCTTCCCCGGCTGGACCCTCCCCGGAGTCGTCACCGCGGGCGGCGCCCAGGCCATGCTCAAGGGCGGACTCGTCGTACCGGGCCGGACCGCCGTCGTGGCCGGGACCGGGCCGCTGCTGCTGCCGGTGGCGACCGGGCTCGCGGCGGCGGGCGTACGGGTCGCCGCGCTGGTGGAGTCAGCGGACCCGGGCCGCCTGCTGCGGCACGCCGGAGCGTTGGCCGGCAAGCTGCCCGAGGGCGCCGGGTACGCGGCCCGGCTGCTGCGCCACCGCGTACCGTTCCTCGCCCGCCACACCGTCGTCCGCGCCCACGGCGACACCCGGCTCACCGGCGTCACCGTCGCCGCCCTGGACGCGCACGGCCGCGTCCGGCCCGGCACCGAACGCCGTCTGCCCTGCGACACCCTCGCGGTGAGCCACGGCATGCTGCCGCACACCGATCTCGCCGGGAGCCTCGGCTGCCGCCTCGACGGACCCACCGTGGCCGTCGACGCGGAACAGCGCACCGACGTACCCGGTGTGTGGGCGGCGGGCGAGGCCACCGGTGTCGGCGGGGCCGCGCTCGCGCTCGCCGAGGGGCACATCGCGGGCCGCTCGATCGCCGCCCGGCTGCGGGGCGCCGTGCCCGACCCCGGTGAGTGGGCCCCGGCCGCCAGGGCCCGCGCCCGGCTGCGCGGATACGCGGCCGCACTCGACGCCGCCTACGCCCCGCCCGCCCACTGGACCGACCGGGTCACCGACGACACCGTGGTCTGCCGCTGCGAGGAGGTCACGGCGGGCACGGTCCGCGAGGCCCTCACGTTCGGGGCCGGGGACGCCCGCACGGTGAAGCTGCTCACCCGGGCCGGTATGGGCTGGTGCCAGGGCCGGATGTGCGAACCGGCGGTCGCCGGGCTCGCCGGACGCGAACCCGTCCCGTCCCGACGCCCGTTCGCCCGGCCGGTGCCGCTGGGCGTACTCGCCGGACAGCACGAACAGCACGAACAGCACGAACAGCACGAACAGCACGGACAGCAGACCGAGAGAGGACCCTCATGACCGACCACCGTCCCTGGCGCGGCGTCCTCGTCGCCACCGCGCTCCCGCTGAACGACGACCTCTCCGTGAACCACGACCGCTATGCCGAGCACTGCGCCTGGCTCGTGGACAACGGCTGTGACGGCGTCGTACCGAACGGATCCCTCGGCGAGTACCAGGTGCTCACCCCCGAGGAGCGCGCCCGGGTCGTCGAGACGGCCGTCGCCGCGATCGGCGGGGAGCGCGTCGTGCCCGGCGTCGCCGCCTACGGATCCGCCGAGGCCCGCCGCTGGACCGAGCAGGCGGCCGAGGCCGGCTGCCGGGCCGTGATGCTGCTGCCGCCCAACGCCTACCGCGCCGACGAGCGTGCCGTCCTCGCCCACTACGCCGAGGTCGCCGCGGCCGGACTCCCGGTCGTCGCCTACAACAACCCCGTCGACACCAAGGTCGACCTGGTGCCGGAACTGCTCGCCCGGCTGCACGGCGAGGGGTACGTCCAGGCGGTCAAGGAGTTCTCCGGGGACGTCCGCCGCGCCTACCGGATCGCCGAACTCGCCCCCGAACTGGACCTGTTGATCGGCGCGGACGACGTCCTGCTGGAACTCGCCGTGGCCGGTGCCAAGGGCTGGGTGGCCGGTTACCCGAACGCGCTGCCCCGGTCCTGCGTGGAGCTGTACCGCGCCGCCGCCGGCGGCGACCTCGACACCGCGCTGCCGCTGTACCGGCAACTGCACCCTCTCCTGCGCTGGGACTCGCGGGTGGAGTTCGTGCAGGCGATCAAGCTGTCCATGGACCTCGTCGGCCGCCACGGCGGCCCCTGCCGCCCGCCCCGAGTCCCGCTGGAACCCGGTCAGGAGGCGGCCGTCCGCGCGGCCACCGAGAAGGCCGTCGCGGCCGGACTCACGTAGGGAGGGCCGGACATGCGCAGCAAGCTCGTCCTGCACGCCGTCGACTCGCACACCGAGGGCATGCCGACCCGCGTCATCACCGGCGGCATCGGCGCCATCCCGGGCGCGACGATGAACGAACGACGCCTGTACTTCCGTGAACACCGCGACGACGTCAAGCAGTTGCTGATGAACGAGCCGCGCGGGCACTCCGCGATGAGCGGCGCGATCCTCCAGCCGCCGACCCGGCCCGACTGCGACTGGGGCGTCGTCTACATCGAGGTCTCCGGCTACCTCCCGATGTGCGGGCACGGCACGATCGGCGTCGCGACGGTGCTCGTCGAGACCGGCATGGTCGAGGTCGCCGAACCGGTCACCACCATCCGCCTGGACACCCCCGCCGGGGTCGTCGTCGCCGAGGTGGCGGTCGAGGACGGCGCCGCCACCGCCGTGACCCTGCGCAACGTGCCGTCCTTCGCCGTCGCCCTCGACCGGAAGGCCACCCTGCCCGACGGACGCACGGTGACCTACGACCTCGCCTTCGGCGGCAACTTCTACGCCATCCTGCCGCTGGACCGGCTCGGACTGCCCTACGACCGGTCCCGCAAGGACGACATCCTCGCGGCCGGCCTGTCCCTGATGGAGGCGATCAACGCCGAGGGGGAACCCGTCCACCCCGAGGACCCGTCCATCCACGGCTGTCACCATGTGCAGGTGACCGCTCCCGACGCCACCGCCCGCCACTCCCGGCACGCCATGGTGATCCACCCCGGCTGGTTCGACCGCTCGCCCTGCGGCACCGGCACCAGCGCCCGCATGGCCCAGCTCCACGCGCGCGGCGAACTCCCGCTGCACACCGAGTTCGTGAACGAGTCCTTCATCGGCACCCGGTTCACCGGCCGGCTGCTCGGCACCACCGAGGTGGCCGGCCGCCCGGCGGTGCTGCCCAGCTTCACCGGCCGGGCCTGGATCACGGGCACCGCGCAGTACCTGCTGGACCCGCGCGACCCGTTCCCGGCGGGGTTCGTCCTGTGAACACCGCCCTCTCCGACCTGGGCGGCCGCAGGCCCAGCTACCGCGAACGGGTCGCGGACGCGCTGCGGGCCGCGCTGATCGCCGGGGAACTGCGCCCCGGCGAGGTGTACTCGGCCCCCGCCCTCGCCGCACGCTTCGGGGTCTCCGCCACCCCCGTGCGCGAGGCCATGCTCGACCTCGCCAAGGAGGGGCTGGTCGACACCGTGCCCAACAAGGGCTTCCGGGTCACCGCCGTCTCCGAGCGACAGCTCGACGAGTACACCCACATCCGGGCGCTCATCGAGATCCCGACGACGGCCCACCTGGCCGCCACCGCGGACCCGGTGGCGCTCCGGGCGCTGCGTCCGGTCGCCGAGGAGATCGTCACCGCCGCCGCGGCCGGCGACCTCATCGCGTACATCGAGGCCGACCAGCGCTTCCACCTCGGGCTGCTGGCGCTCGCCGGCAACGGTCACCTGGTCGAGGTGGTCCGGGACCTGCGCCGGCGCGCACGGCTGTACGGGCTGACCGCGCTGGTGGAGCAGGGGCGGCTGGAGGCGTCGGCCGAGGAGCACCTGGAGCTGCTCGACGCGCTGCTCGCCCGGGACACGGAGACCGTACGGGCCGTGATGACCCGCCACCTCGGACACGTCCGAGGGCTCTGGGCGGCACCTTGACAACAGATTTGCGCGGAGACGCAAGCGGCTTGCGTTTCTTGCGCTACTCTTGCGTGTCATGACACGACGACTTGCTGTGGTGGCGAAGAAGGTCGGGGTCAGCGAGGCCACGGTCAGCCGGGTGCTCAACGGCAAGCCCGGAGTCTCCGAGGCCACCCGGCAGGCCGTGCTCTCCGCCCTGGACGTGCTCGGCTACGAGCGGCCCACCCAGCTGCGCGGTGAGCGCGCCCGGCTGGTCGGCCTGGTCCTGCCCGAGCTGCAGAACCCCATCTTCCCGGCCTTCGCGGAGGTCATCGGCGGTGCGCTGGCCCAGCTCGGCCTGACACCGGTGCTGTGCACCCAGACCCGGGGCGGGGTCTCCGAGGCGGACTACGTGGACCTGCTGCTCCAGCAGCAGGTGTCCGGCGTGGTGTTCGCCGGCGGGCTGTACGCCCAGGCCGACGCGCCCCACGACCACTACCGGCGGCTCGCCGAGCGCAACATTCCGGTGGTCCTCGTCAACGCGGCGATCGAGCACCTCGGTTTCCCCGCCGTGTCGTGCGACGACGCCGTGGCCGTGGAGCAGGCCTGGCGGCATCTGGCCTCGCTCGGCCACGAGCGCATCGGTCTTGTGCTCGGCCCCGGCGACCACATGCCCTCGGCCCGCAAACTGGCCGCCGCCCGCGCGGTCGCCGGCGAGGTGCCCGAAGAGCACGTCGCCCGCGCCATGTTCTCCATCGAGGGCGGACACGCCGCCGCCTCCCGGCTCATCGAGCGGGGCGTCACCGGCTTCATCTGCGCCAGCGACCCCCTCGCCCTCGGTGTCGTACGGGCCGCCCGCCGCAAGGGACTCGACGTGCCCGGGCGGATATCCGTCGTGGGATACGACGACTCGGCGCTGATGAACTGCACGGAGCCCCCGCTCACCACCGTCCGGCAGCCCATCGAGGCCATGGGCAAGGCGGTGGTGGAACTGCTGAACGCGCAGATCAGCGGCAGTGCGGTGGCCCCCGAGGAGCTTTTGTTCGAACCCGAGCTGGTGGTGCGGGGGTCGACCGCCCAGGCGCCCCGTTCCTGAGATCCACTCCACTGTCGAATAATTTCAAATTCTGCGCGACATCTTGCGGACCGATGTCGTCGGTGCTTGAGTGTGCCCCGCCCACCGCTCCTGTTCCGAGGGGTTCACTCGCTCCTGTCCCTTAAGGGGTCCACCGATGAGAAACACCGGGATCCGTCGTACCCTCGTCGCGCTAGGCGTCGGCGCGCTCGCGCTCACCGCCTGCGGATCGGACGACGACGAAGCCGCCGGCGGCAAGACCCGCATCACCGTCAACTGCATGCCGCCCAAGAGCGCCAAGGTCGACCGGCAGTTCTTCGAGGAGGACATCGCCGCCTTCGAGAAGAAGAACCCCGGCATCGACGTCGTCCCGCACGACGCGTTCCCCTGCCAGGACCCGAAGACGTTCGACGCCAAACTCGCCGGCGGGCAGATGGAGGACGTCTTCTACACGTACTTCACCGACGCGCGGCACGTCGTCGACATCGACCAGGCGGCCGATCTCACCCCGTACGTCAAGGAGTTGAAGAGCTACGACACCATCCAGCAGCAACTGCGGGACATCTACACCGTCGACGGCAAGGTCTACGGCATCCCGCGCACCGGCTACTCGATGGGCCTGATCTACAACCGGGAACTCTTCGAGAAGGCCGGACTCGACCCGGACCGGCCGCCCACCACCTGGGACGAGGTCCGCGACGCCGCCAAGAAGATCGCCGCGCTCGGCGACGGCACCGTCGGCTACGCCGACTACAGCGCCCAGAACCAGGGCGGCTGGCACTTCACCGCCGAGCTCTACTCCCGGGGCGGCGACGTGGTGAGCGCCGACGGCGAGAAGGCCACCATCGACACCCCCGAGGGCCGCGCCGTGCTCCGGACCCTGCACGACATGCGGTGGAAGGACGAGTCGATGGGCAGCAAGCAACTGCTCGTCATCAACGACGTCCAGCAGATGATGGGCGCCGGCAAGCTCGGCATGTACCTCGCCGCCCCCGACAACATCCCGATCCTCGTCAAGGAGAAGGGCGCCGAGTACGAGAACATCGCCCTCGCCCCCATGCCCGGCGGCGAAGGCACCCTCATCGGCGGCGACGGCTACATGTTCGACAAGAACGCCTCACCCGAGCAGATCCGCGCCGGCCTCAAGTGGCTCGACCACATGTTCCTCACCCCCGGTGACGGATTCCTCGGTGACTACGCCCGCGCCAAGAAGAACGACGCCCCGGTCGGCCTGCCCGAACCCCGCCTGTTCACCGGCGCCGCCGACGACAAGGACCAGCAGGTCAAGAAGGCCAACGCCAACGTCCCGGTGGAGAACTACCAGTCCTTCCTCGACGGCAACCAGCGACTGGAGATGAAGATCGAGCCGCCGCACGCCCAGCAGCTCTACTCCGTCCTCGACGGTGTCGTCTCCGCCGTCCTCACCAAGGAGGACGCGGACATCGACCGGCTCCTGAAGGACGCCTCCGGCAAGATCGACGGCATCCTGGCCCGGAGCTGACCGGTGACGAAGACGGTTGAACGGCCGGCCGCGGCCGTGCGGGTCCGTCCGGTGAAGGCGCCGTCCCCGGCAGGGGACCGGAGACGGCGCCGCCTCACCGGCCATCTGCGCGCCTACGGCTTCCTCCTCGGCGGACTCGTCTGCTTCGCCCTGTTCTCCTGGTACCCGGCGATCCGCGCCGTCGTGATCGCCTTCCAGAAGTACACGCCGGGCTCCGACCCCGAATGGGTCGGCACCGCCAACTTCACCCGGGTCCTCAACGACCCCGAGTTCGGCGCCGCCTGGCGCAACACGCTCACCTTCACCCTGCTCGCCCTGCTGATCGGCTTCGCGATCCCCTTCGTCCTGGCCCTCGTGCTCAACGAACTGAGGCACGCCAAGGCATTCTTCCGGGTCGTCGTCTATCTCCCGGTGATGATCCCGCCGGTCGTCAGCGCCCTGCTGTGGAAGTGGTTCTACGACCCCGGCGCCGGCCTCGCCAACGAGGCGCTGCGCTTCCTCCACCTGCCCACCTCGAACTGGTCCAACGGCGCCGACACCGCACTGCTCTCCCTGGTCATCGTCGCCACCTGGGCCAACATGGGCGGCACCGTCCTCATCTACCTCGCCGCCCTGCAGTCCATCCCCGGCGAGCTGTACGAGGCCGCCGAACTCGACGGGGCGGGCCTCCTCCAGCGCATCCGCCATGTGACGATCCCGCAGACCAGGTTCGTCATCCTCATGCTGATGCTGCTCCAGATCATCGCCACCATGCAGGTGTTCACCGAACCCTTCGTGATCACCGGCGGCGGCCCCGAGAACGCGACCGTGACCGTCCTCTACCTCATCTACAAGTACGCCTTCCTCTACAACGACTTCGGCGGCGCCTGCGCGCTGAGCGTGATGCTCCTCGCCCTCCTCGGCGCGTTCTCCGCCGTCTACCTCCGTCTCACCCGCTCCGGAGAGGAGGCCGCATGAGCAGCACCACCCGCACCCTCGTCTCGCCGGCGGTGCTGGCCCGCCCGCGCGGCAGGGCCGTCTACTGGACCGTGTTCACCGGCATCGTCGTGCTGTTCGCGCTCGCCTTCCTCTTCCCCGTCTACTGGATGGCGAGCGGCGCGATGAAGTCACCCGACGAGGTGGCCCGCACCCCGCCCACCCTCCTCCCGGAGAGCTGGAGCACCAGCGGGTACACCGACGCCTGGGAGCTGATGGAACTGCCCACGCACCTGTGGAACACGGTGGTGCAGGCGGCCGGCGCCTGGCTGTTCCAGCTGGTGTTCTGCACGGCCGCCGCCTACGCCCTGTCCAAGCTCCGGCCCGCCTTCGGCAAGCTGATCCTCGGCGGCATCCTCGCCACGCTGATGGTCCCGGCGCAGGCCCTGGTCGTACCGAAGTACCTGACCGTGGCCGACCTCGGCCTGCTCAACGACCCGCTCGCCATCTGGCTGCCGGCCGTCGCCAACGCCTTCAACCTCTACCTGCTCAAGCGGTTCTTCGACCAACTGCCCAGGGACGTGCTCGAAGCCGCGGAGATGGACGGCGCGGGGAAGCTGCGCACCCTGTGGTCGATCGTGCTGCCCATGTCGCGGCCGGTGCTCGGAGTGGTGTCGATCTTCGCCCTGGTCGCCGTGTGGCAGGACTTCCTGTGGCCGCTCATGGTCTTCTCCGACACCGGCAAACAGCCGATCAGCGTGGCCCTCGTGCAACTGTCGCAGAACATCCAGCTGACCGTGCTCATCGCCGCGATGGTGATCGCCAGCATCCCCATGGTCGCGCTGTTCCTCGTCTTCCAGCGGCACATCATCGCCGGAATCAGCGCGGGCAGCACCAAGGGCTGACGCCGGAAACCCCTCACAGAAGAGAAAGGCACGCACCGTGGGACAGCCCACCCCTGCCCTGAACGACGACTGGTGGCGCTCCGCCGTCATCTACCAGGTGTACGTCCGCAGCTTCGCCGACGGCGACGGCGACGGCACCGGCGACCTCGCGGGTGTCCGCGCCAGGCTGCCGTACCTCGCCGAACTCGGCGTGGACGCCCTGTGGTTCAACCCCTGGTACCTGTCCCCGATGAAGGACGGCGGCTACGACGTCGCCGACTACCGGACGATCGACCCGGCCTTCGGCACCCTCGCCGAGGCGGAGAAACTCATCGCCGAGGCCCGGGAACTGGACATCCGCACGATCGTCGACATCGTGCCGAACCATGTCTCCGACCAGCACCCCTGGTTCCGGGCCGCGCTCGCCGGCGGCCCCGAACGGGAACTGTTCCACTTCCGCCCCGGCCGTGGTGAGCACGGTGAACTCCCGCCGAACGACTGGCGGTCGGAGTTCGGCGGCCCCGCCTGGAGCAGGCTGCCGGACGGCGACTGGTACCTCCACCTGTTCGCCCCCGAGCAGCCCGACCTCAACTGGGCCCATCCCGCCGTCCGCCAGGAGCACGAGGACATCCTGCGCTTCTGGTTCGAGCGGGGCGTGGCCGGCGTGCGCATCGACTCGGCCGCACTGCTGGTGAAGGACCCCCGGCTGCCCGACTTCGTCGAGGACCGCGACCCGCACCCCTACGTCGACCGCGACGAACTCCACGACGTCTACCGGGGCTGGCGGGCCGTCGCCGACGAGTACGGCGGCGTCTTCGTCGGCGAGGTCTGGCTCCCCGACACCGAGCGCTTCGCCCGCTACCTCCGTCCCGACGAACTGCACACCGCGTTCAACTTCTCCTTCATGACCTGCCCCTGGGACGCGGCACGACTGCGCACCTCCATCGAGGACACCCTCGCCGAACACGCGCCGATCGGCGCCCCCGCCACCTGGGTGCTGTGCAACCACGACGTCACCCGCACGGTCACCCGCTACGGCCGCGCCGACACCGGCTTCGACTTCGCCACCAAGGCCTTCGGCACCCCGACCGACCTCGCCCTCGGCACCCGCCGGGCCCGCGCCGCCGCCCTGCTCTCCCTGGCCCTGCCCGGCGCGGTCTACGTCTACCAGGGCGAGGAACTCGGCCTGCCCGAGGCCGACATCCCGCTCGACCGCATCGAGGACCCCATGCACGCCCGCTCCGGGGGCACCGACCCCGGCCGCGACGGGTGCAGGGTGCCACTGCCGTGGACGGCCGACGCGCCGCACGCCGGGTTCGGCGGCGAACCGTGGCTGCCGCAGCCCGCCGGCTGGGCGTCGTACGCGGCCGACCGGCAGGCGCGGGACCCCGGCTCGATGCTCGCCCTCTACCGGGAGGCGATCCGCCTGCGCCCGGCCTTCGGCGACGGCCCGCTCACCTGGCTCCCCACCGCCGACGGCGTGCTCGCCTTCACCCGCGCGGACGGCGGCACCCTCTGCGTGGTGAACCTCGCGGACACGCCCGCCGCCCTCCCGGCCCACACCGCGCCGCTCCTCGCCAGCGGTCCCCTGGACCCCGACGGACGACTGCCGAAGGACACCGCGGTCTGGCTGCGCGCCTGAGGCCCGCTCCGGGATCGCACCGCGCTGTTCAGCGAAGCGGAGGCGTATCCGTCCTGGCCGTGGCCACTCCGCGCTTCGCCGCCTGGATCCGCTCGTACACGTGGGTCCGCAGCTCGGCGAAGCGCGGGGCCACGCGGGTGCTCAACTGGTCCCGCTCGGCGGGCAGATCGACCTTCAGCTGCTCCTGGACGACGGTGGGGGAGGCGGACAGCACGAGCACCCGCTCGCCGAGGTACACCGCCTCGTCGATGTCATGGGTGACGAACAGGACCGTGATCCCGCGCTCCCGCCACAACCGCCGTACCAGGTCCTCCAGATCGGCACGGGTCTGCGCGTCCACCGCCGCGAACGGCTCGTCCATCAGCAGCACCTCGGGCTCGTACGCCAGCGCCCGCGCGATCGCCACCCGCTGCTGCATTCCGCCGGAGAGCTGCCACGGGTACGCCCCGGCCGCGTCCGCGAGGCCCACCGAGGCGAGGGCGTCCGCGACCAGTCCGCGGCGCCGCGCCTTGCCCAGGTCCTTCTGTTTCAACGGGAGTTCGACGTTCTGGCCGACCCGCATCCACGGGAACAGGCTGCGCCCGTACTCCTGGAACACGAACGCCATGCCGGGTGGCGGACCGTCCACCTTCCGTCCGGCCAGCAACACCTCACCGGCCGTCGGTTCGAGCAGTCCGCCCACGCACTTCAGCAGCGTCGTCTTGCCGCAGCCCGACGGGCCGACCAGACAGACCAGTTCACCGGCCGTCACGGTGAAGGTCAGGTCGCGCACCGCCTCGACGTGCCGCCCCGACCCCTCGTACACCTTCCGCAGACCGCGTACGTCGAGCATGGACCGCCCTTTCACGAGTGTCACCTGGGCCGCCGGACGGCGGCGCGCAGGCCGTGGTACCAGCCGAGCGCCCGCCGCTCGACCAGCTGGAAGAGGACCGAGAGGACGAAGCCGAGCAGACCGAGCAGCAGGATGCCGGTCCACATGCCGGGGATCGCGAAGGAGCGCTGGAACTGCACGATGGTGAAGCCGAGACCGTTGCTGGCGGCGAACATCTCGCTGATCACCATCAGGATGATGCCGATCGACAGCGCCTGCCGCAGCCCCGCGAAGATCTGCGGGCTCGCCGACGGCAGCACCACGTCCTTCAGGCGCGCGGCGCCCGTGACGCCGTAGGAGCGGGCCGTCTCGGTCATCACCGCGTCGACCGCCCGCACGCCCTCGACCGTGTTGAGCAGCACCGGCCAGACGCAGCCGCTGGCGATGACGACGATCTTCATGGTGTCGCCGATGCCCGCGAACAGCATGATCACCGGCACCAGCACCGGCGGCGGCACGGCCCGCAGGAACTCCAGCACCGGCTCGCACACCGCGCGCACCCTCCGGTACGAGCCGATCAGCGTGCCGAGCGCGACACCGACGACGGCGGCGAGGGTGTAACCCGCCGTGAGCCGCAGCACGCTGGGCAGCACGTCACCGCGCCACCGCGCACCGGTCCACACGTCCGGGAAGGTCTCCAGGATCGTGCGCAGCGGCGGCCAGTACACGTCCTCGCTGCCGGACGAGGACACCCACCACACCGCCACCAGCACCACGGGCAGCGCGAGCGCGGACACCAGGCGCAGCAGCAGCCGCCTCACACCGCCACCTCCCCGCGCACCGACTGGTGCCAGGCCAGCGCCCGCCGCTCCACCGACCGGGCCCCGACGTTGACCAGCAGTCCGAGCAGTCCGGCGACGACGATCAGCGCGTACATCTCGGGCACCGCCTGCGAGGTCTGCGCCACGGCGATCCGGGCGCCCAGCCCCGGTGCGCCGATGACGAGTTCGGCGGTGATGGTGAGGATCAGCGCGACCGCCGCCGCCAGCCGCACCCCGGTCATCACATACGGCAGCGCGGTCGGCCACAGTACGTGCCGGATCCGCGCCCAGGGGCCGAGCCCGTACGACCGTGCCGTCTCCTCGGCGACCGGGTCGACGTCCTGGACGCCGTACAGGACCTGGATCAGCACCTGCCAGAAGGAGGCGTACACGACCAGGATCAGCACCGATTCCAGTTCGGTGCCGTACAGCAGCACCGCCAGCGGGATCAGCGCGACCGACGGGATGGGGCGCAGGAACTCGATCGTGGACGCCGTCGCCTCGCGCAGATACGGCACCACCGACAGGACCACCCCGGCGACGATCCCCGCGCCGACCGCGATCGCCAGGCCCAGCGCCCAGCCGGTGAGGGTGTCGCCGAGCGCGGTCCAGAAGGCGCCGTCCGCGAGCTCCGTGCCGAGCGCGTCGGCGATCCGGCCGGCCGGCGGGAAGTAGTCCTCCTCGACCAGCCCGAGCCGCGGCACCGCCTCCGCGAGGAGGAGGAAGGCCGCGAGCCCGACCGCGCCGAGAGCGGCGTTCGCACCCCTCACGGCAGCAGCTCGTCCAGGTCCGGTGCCTGCTCGAACAAGCCGTCCTGCGCCCCCAGTTCCGCCAGCCGTTCGATGGCGGCGCGGTTGGGCTCGGCCGGCCACTTCGGCAGGGTCACCTTCGCCAGCACGTCCGCGGGGATCTTCGTGTACGTGGTGACGATCTCGCGCACCTCGTCGGGGTGGGAGTCGGCGTAGGCCAGGGACTCGGCGGTGGCCTCCTGGAACTTCTTCACCACCTCCGGGTTCTCCCGCGCGTACTCGGTGGAGGTGAAGTACATGGCGACGGTCAGCTTCGGAGCGATGTCGATCATGGGGGAGGCGATCTCGCGGCCGCCCTGGCTCTTGATGGTGGCCAGCGCCGGTTCCACCACCATCGCCGCGTCGATCCGCCCGCCGTCGAGCGCGGCCGGCATCTGGTCGAAGGCCAGCTCGACCAGCTCCACCTTGTCGGGATCGCCGCCCGCCTTGCGCACCGAGGCGCGCACCGCTGTCTCGTTGATGTTCTTCAGGGTGTTGATGGCGACCTTCTTGCCCTCCAGGTCCTTCGCCGACTTGATGGGGCTGTCGCCCTTGACGGTGAGCGCCTCGAAGTCGTTGCCCACCTCACCGGTCGAGGCGATGCCGTTCGCCACCGCCTTCACCGGCACGTCGTTGGACCGGGCGATCATCAGCGAGGTCATGTTGGAGAACCCGAACTCGAACTGGCCGCTGGCCACGCCGGGCACGATGGCGGCGCCGCCCTGCGCACTGGAGAAGTCGAGCTTCAGTCCGCGCTCGCTGAAGAAGCCCTTCTTCTGGCCCAGGTACAGGGGCGCCACGTCGACGATGGGGATGAGACCCACCGTCACGGTGGTGGTGCCGCCGGACGAGCCGGCCTCGTCCGACCCGCCGGAGTCGGACGAGCCGCAGGCCGTCGCGGCGGTCAGGACGGATGCGGCCGTGAGGCCGATGAGCAGACGACGACGCATGACTGTGACTCCCGCGGTGGGACCGGACCGGATACTCCGACAGGCTGTGCGCAGAGAGAACGAACGTGCCGATCGGGAACGTAGGGCCCGCGCCGAGACACGGTCAATCCCCGTACACCGTCCAATCGTCAACGATCGCATCGTGGACAACCGCTCCGGTGCGGACGCATCGTTGACAGCCGTGGCGCGCACTCATAGCGTGCGCGACGCGTACGTTCGTACGTCTTCCCGGAGGCCACGATGACCGTTGACGTCCGCGGACCGCACTTCGTCCGGTCCTTCGAGCGGGGCCTCGCCGTCATCCGGGCCTTCGACGCCGAGCACCCGGCGCTGACCCTGAGCGAGGTCGCCCGCGCCTGCGAACTGACCCGCGCGGCGGCCCGCCGCTTCCTGCTCACGCTGGCCGACCTCGGCTACGTCCACACCGACGGCCGGCGCTTCCGCCTCACCCCGCGGGTGCTGGAGCTCGGCTACTCCTACCTCGCCGGGTTCACGCTGCCGCAGATCGCCGAGCCGCATCTGGAGCGGCTCGTCGCGCAGGTGCGGGAGTCGTCCTCGCTGTGCGTGCTGGACGGCGACGACGTGGTGTACGTCGCCCGCGTCCCCACCAGCCGCATCATGACGGCGTCGATCACGGTCGGCACCCGCTTCCCCGCCCATCTGACCTCCGTGGGCCGGGTGATCCTCGCCGGTCTGCCGGACGCCGAGATCGACGCCCGGCTGGCCCGCGCCGACCTGCGCCCGCACACCTCCCGCACCCTCGTCTCGGCGGACGCCCTGCGCGCCGAACTGCGCCGGGTGCGCCGCCAGGGTCACGCGCTCGTCGACCAGGAACTGGAGGAGGGACTCAGGTCGGTCGCCGCGCCGGTGCGGGACCGGGACGGCGAGGTGGTGGCCGGCGTGAACATCGCGGTGCACGCCGGCCGCAACTCCGTGGAGTCCGTACGCCGGGACCTGCTGCCCCACCTGCTGGCGACGGTCGCCCGGATCGACGCCGACCTGAGGATCACAGGTCCAGCACGAGCCGCCGGCCGCGACACCGGGACACACAGATGAGCATGGTCTCCCCGGCCGCCCGTTCCTCCTCGGTGAGCACCGAGTCACGGTGGTCCGGCTCGCCCTCCAGCACGTCGGTCTCACAGGTGCCGCAGGTGCCCTCCGCGCAGGAGTAGAGCACCTCGACGCCCGCTCCGCGCACCGTGTCCAGGACGGAGACGTCCGGCGGGACGGTGAGCGTCCGGCCACTGCGGGCCAGTACGACCTCGAACTCGCGGTCGGTCACGCTGTGTTGTGTCGTGGGACGGAACCGCTCCACGCGCAGCACCCCGGCCGGGCACCGCTCCTCGACCGCGTCGAGCAGCGGACCGGGACCGCAGCAGTAGACGAGGGTGTCCTCCGGGAGCCCGGCCAGCACCGGGGCGAGGGCCGGCAGCCCGGTCTCGTCCTCGGGGGCGAGCGTGACCCGCTCCCCGTACCGGGCCAGCTCCCCGGTGAACGCCATGGAGGCGCGGGTGCGCCCGCCGTACAGCAGCGTCCAGTCGGCGCCCGCCGCCTCGGCCGCGGCCAGCATCGGCAGGATAGGGGTGATGCCGATGCCGCCCGCGACGAAGCGGTAACCTCCGGCGGGCTCCAGCCGGAAGTGGTTGCGGGGTCCGCGCGCCCGTACCTCGTCGCCCGGCCGTACCCGCTCGTGCACATGCGCGGAGCCACCGCGCCCGTCCCGCTCGCGCAGGACGGCGATCCGCCAGCGGTCCCGGTCGGCCGGGTCCCCGCACAGCGAGTACTGCCGCTCCAGACCCGGTCCGAGCACCAGGTCGATGTGCGCGCCCGGCTCCCAGGCGGGCAGCTCCGCGCCCGACGGATGCCGCAAGGTGAGGACGAGAACGTCCACGGCCGCCGACTCCCGCCGCTCCACGACGAGTTCGATGCCGTCGTACGAGGTCATGCACCGGCTCCTCGTGGCTCGTGCCCCCGCGGATGGGCGAGCATCCACTCCCACATCTCGACCGGGTCCTGAGCGGTGTGCTCACGCCCGCAGTGGCAGGTGCCGTGCAGCAGATCGGTGCCCGGCAGCCAGTCGACGCGGTAGACCTCGCCGGTGCGCTCGCTCATCGGACCCTCTCCACGGGCTTGTCGCCCTCCTCCACCAGCCGGGCGAGGATGCGGCGGGCGGCCAGACCACCGGTGTCGATGTTGATGCTCAGCTCCTGGTAGCCGGCGCGTTCGGTGCCGAGGGAACGCTGGAGCAGGTTGAGCGCGTCGACGTCCTGCATGACGACCGTGTGGTTGTTGCTCCGCAGGAACTCGCTCACCTCGGCGTCGTCGGTGGCCCAGTCCCGCGAGACCGCCCAGAAGTCGTACACCTTGCCGTCGGCGGACGGCGTGATGGCGTACGTGATCTCGGTGTGGAAGCCGCCCGGGTCGCTGCCGTCCGCCTCGGGCAGCACACCCACCGGGGCGATCCTGCTGTGCAGCAGATACAGGCACGGCGCGTGGTACTCGATGTCCTGCCAGCGGGTGATCCGGCCGTCGATCCCGGTCGACCGGGCGTAGAACGGCGGGCACGCCGCGTCGTCCATGTGCCGGCTCACCCGTACGATCCCGGCGCCCTCGTCGACCTCGGTGGTGATCGGCGTCTCGGCGACCTCGGGGGTGCCGATGTAGCCGCCGTGCAGATAGGTCTCGTGGGAGAGGTCGAGGAGGTTGTCGACGAGCAGCCCGTGGTCGCAGTCGATGGGCTCCATGCCCCGCACGGTCACCCAGCCGGGGGAGTCCAGGTGCCGGGCCCGCGGAACGCTCCCCGCGTCGGCGAGCGCCGGGTCACCGATCCACACCCAGACCAGCGAGTCCTGCTCGACGACGGGGTAGGAGGCGACGCGCGCGGTGCGCGGCACCCGCTTCTGCCCCGGCACGTACACGCACGTGCCCGTGGTGTCGTAGGTGAACCCGTGGTACCCGCACACGATCCGGTCGCCGTCGAGTCGCGTCGGCGCCTCGGAGAGCGGGTAACGGCGGTGCACGCACCGGTCGTTGAGCACGACCGGTGTTCCGTCGCCCTCGGTCCGGTAGAGCACGAGAGGCTCCCCGAGCACCGTGCGTCCGAGCAACTCCCGGCCCACCTCGTGACTGTAGGCGGCGACGTACCACTGGTTCCTGGCGAAGGCGGTGATGTGCGGCATCGTTGCGGCTCCCGTCATCCCTCGACGTCGTGTCGCCACCACCATGACGACGCCGCCTCCGCCCCGGCAACGGGACTTCCGCCGGACGGAACCTCCCGCGAAGTTACCCGTGCGTTCCGCACGCCGGAGTGATGACAGCGGTGACTGTGCGGGACGGTGCGCCCCGTGACAGCGTCATGTCCGTCAGCGACCGATGGGAGGGAGACGGCGTGAACAAGGGCTATGCCGTGTACTGCGACGCGGACCCGTACTTCTACGACGCTCCGCACCGCACCGTCTCCCCGGCCGGCGACGGACGCTCCCGGTACGCCGCGGCCTCGTGGCCCGTCCCGCAGGGATGGCAGCGCAACGAGAGCGGGGACTGGCTCGCCCTGCGTCCGGCCGACGCCGAACTGCCCGACCAGGGCTGGAAGATCCACGTCTCCGCCTGTCTCGACAACGCCGAGTCCGTGCTCGAACGCGTGTGGCGGCACTGTGTCGACGGCGGCACGGCCTTCAAGTTCGTCCCCAGCCGCTATCTGCTGCACCAGCGCAACGCCAAGTACGCGGACCGGGCGGGCAGCGGCAAGTTCATCACCGTGTACCCGGCGGACGAGGCGCGGTTCGAACGGCTCGCGGGCGAGCTGTCGGAGCTGCTGGCGGGCGAACCCGGACCGTACATCCTGAGCGACCTGCGGCTCGGCGAAGGACCCGTGCACGTCCGGTACGGCGGCTTCACCCGGCGCGAATGCTACGACGCGCAAGGGGAGTTGCGGCCGGCCGTGACCGGTCCCGACGGAGTGCTGGTGCCCGACCTGCGCGGCCCCGTCTTCCGCGTGCCGGACTGGGTGGAGCCGCCCGCCTTCCTGCGCCCGCACCTGGCGGCCCGGGACGCGCTGACCGTGGGCGGCCTGCCCTACACCGTCGAGTCGGCGCTGCACTTCTCCAACGGCGGCGGTGTCTACCTCGCCCGCGACTCCCGCACCGGGGAGCGGGTCGTCCTCAAGGAGGCCCGGCCGCACGCCGGCCTGGCGGCCGACGGCGCGGACGCGGTGACCCGGCTGCACCGCGAACGCCGGGCGCTGGAGCGGCTGTCCGGTCTCGGCTGCACACCCGAGGTGCTCGATCACCTGACGGTCGGGGAGCACCACTTCCTGGTGCTGGAGCACATCGACGGCAAGCCGCTCAACACGTTCTTCGCCCGCCGTCACCCGCTCATCGAGGCCGACCCCGGTGAGGAGCGGCTGGCCGAGTACACGGCCTGGGCCCTCGACGTCCACGCGCGGGTGGAACGTGCCGTCGAGGACGTCCACGCCCGGGGCGTGGTCTTCAACGACCTGCACCTGTTCAACATCATGATCCGCGAGGACGACAGTGTCGCCCTGCTGGACTTCGAGGCGGCGCACCAGGTCGGCGAGCCCGGCCGGCAGACCGTCGCCAACCCGGGGTTCGTGGCGCCGTCCGACCGGCGGGGTGTCGCGGTGGACCGGTACGCGCTGGCCTGTCTGCGGCTCGCGCTGTTCCTCCCGCTCACCAGCCTGCTGGCGCTGGACCGGCGCAAGGCGGTTCACCTCGCCGATGTGGTGGCCGGTCGGTTCCCGGTGGACCGGGCCTTCCTGGACGCGGCGGTCGACGAGATCACCGGCGGCGCCCCCGCCTCCACCGGCGCCCCGGCGGCGCGGCGGACGGACGGGCCGGTGGTGCCGGTCCGGCCGGACGACTGGCCCCGCAGCCGGGACTCGATGGCCGCGGCCATCCGCGCGTCGGCGACACCGTCCCGTACCGACCGCCTCTTCCCCGGCGACATCGCGCAGTTCGCCACGGCCGGCGGCGGACTGGCCTTCGGCCACGGCGCGGCGGGAGTGCTGTACGCCCTGGCCGAGAGCGGGGCGGGAAGGGACGAGGACGGGGAGCAGTGGCTGCTGGAGCGGACCAAGCAACCGCCGTCGGGCACGCCGCTCGGTTTCCACGACGGACTCGCCGGCCTCGCCTGGACGCTGGAGTACCTCGGCCACCGCGATCGCGCCCTCGACCTCGCCGAACTGCTCCTCGACCAGCCCTTCGACCACCTGGCCCCGGACCTGCACAGCGGCACCGCCGGACTGGGCCTGGCCCTGGACTCGCTGGCCGCGGCCACCGGGGAGACCGCCCTGCGCGCGGCGGCCCGGCGCTGCGCCGAGCTGACCGCCCGGGGCGGGCCGGCCGGGAGCGGGAAGACCGGGGACGGGAGTACCGGCCGGGCGCGTGCGGGGCTGCTGTACGGCGCGGCGGGACGCGCCCTGCTCTTCCTGCGGCTGTACGAACGCGACCGGGACCCCGCCCTGCTCGACCTCGCGCGGGACGCGCTGCGCCAGGACCTCGCCCGCTGCGTCCGCGGCGCGGGCGGCGCCCTGCAGGTCGACGAGGGCTGGCGCACCATGCCCTACCTGGGCGCGGGCAGCGTGGGCATCGGCATGGTGCTCGACGACTACCTGGCGCACCGGGAGGACGAGGAGTTCGAGCGGGCGAGAGGCGAGATCGTGGCCGCGGCGCAGGCCATGTTCTACGCCCAGCCGGGCCTGTACCGGGGTGTGGCCGGGATGGTGCTGTACCTCGCCCGCACGACGGCCGAGGTGCCCGGCACCGGTCCCGGGGCCGTCCGGCGTCAGCTCGACGCGCTGTCCTGGCACGCCATGGCCTACCGCGACCGGCTCGCCTTCCCCGGTGAGCAGATGATGCGCCTGTCCATGGACCTCTCCACGGGCACGGCCGGATGCCTGCTGGCCGTCGCCTCCGCCCACGGTGCCCCGCCCGCCGGGCTGCCGTTCCTTCCGCCGCCGCGCACGCGGGGCGGCCACATGACTCGGCCCCTTCCCGGGGTCGTGAGGAAAGAAGACAACCCGTTGTCCCACGAAGGGAAGATGTCATGAACCTGTTCGACCTGCAGTCGATGGAGACCCCCAAGGAAGAGGCCATGGGGGACGTCGAGACCGGCAGCCGCGCGAGCCTGCTGCTCTGCGGCGACAGCAGCCTGAGCGTCACCACCTGCAACTGACGCCGGTGTCGGCCGCCGCGGCGACGCGGTGAGGCATGTCGTCAGGCTCCGGCGCCCCGGGCTCCCGCCCGGGGCGCCGTCGCCCGTTCCGGTGGACGGACGGAAACGGAAGGAGATCGGCCGGTGCTGACGACCGGGTTCCGGGCACGGGACGGAGCCGGCGGCGCGGGGCCGGGGCGCACGCCCGAAGCACTGGTACTGCTGTGCTCGGTCGGAGCGGCCGCGGCGACGGTGGCCCAGCCCTTCGCCCTCGGCCGCACACTGGACCTGCTCCTGCGCGACGGCGGAGCCGACGGCGCCGCGGGACGCTGGCTGGCGCTGAGCGCCGTACTGCTCCTCGGTGAACTGCTGCTCGACAGCCTCACCTCCCTGTTCACCGGCCGCTGCAACGCCGTGTGGACGGCTTCCGTCCGCTCCCGCGCCCTCGACGGTCTGCTGCGCGCCGTACCGGAGCGCGCGGGGCCCTTCACGCCGGGGGACGTCGGGACCCGTCTGACCCTCAACGCCGCCGACGCGGGCGGCGCCCCGGCGGCCCGGGCGGCGCTGGCGGCCTCGATGGTCACGCCGGTGGGCGCGCTCGCGGCGCTGGCCGTCGTCGACGTGTGGGTGGCGGCCTGCGTGCTGGCCGGGCTGCCCGCCCTGGCGCTGGTGCTGCGGACCTTCGCCCGCGACACCGGTGCCTCGGTGGCCGCCTACCAGGACACGCAGTCACAGATCGCGTCCCGGCTGCTGGAGGCCCTGGAGGGCGCGGCGACGATCGCCGCCGCCGGGACCGCCGCCCGTGAACGCGCCCGCGTACTGGCGCCGTTGGAGGAGCTCGCCGCCCTGGGCCGGCGCATGTGGGCGCTGCACGGACGGGCCCTGGGCCGCAGCGGTGTCCTGGTCCCCCTGCTCACCCTGGCCGCCACGGCCGTCGGCGGCCTGCGCCTCGCGTCGGGCGCCCTGAGCGTGGGCGAGCTGCTCGCCGTGTGCCGGTACGCGCAGCTGACGGCCGGTGTCGGCGGCGCCGCCTCCCTGCTGGGCGCGGTGGTACGGGGCCGCGAGGCCCAGAACCGGACCCTGGCGCTGGCGGGCATGCCCGCGCTGGACCACGGGACGCGGCGTCTCCCCCCGGCCGGACCGGGCGATCTCGAACTGCGCGGCGTGCGGGTGGTGCGCGACGGCAGGCAGGTCCTGCGCGTCGACGGTGTGCGGGTGGAGGGCGGCACCACCGTCGCGGTGGTCGGCCGCAGCGGAGCGGGGAAGTCCGTCCTGGCCGCCGTGGCGGGGCGGCTGATCGACCCCGACGAGGGACACGTGCTGCTGGACGGTGTCCGCCTCGACCGGCTGACCCGGGAGGCGCTGCGCACCGAGGTCGCCTACGCCTTCGAGCGCCCGGCGCCGGCCGAGGGGACGGTCGCCGAAGCGGTCGCGGCCGGCCCCCGGCAGGTGTCGCCCGAACAGGTCCGGGAAGCCTGCCGTGCCGCGGGCGCCGACGGCTTCGTCCGCCGGCTGCCGAGCGGCTATGACACCCCGCTGTCCACGGCGCCGCTCTCGGGCGGCGAGCACCAGCGCCTCGGGCTCGCCCGGGCGTTCGCGCACGCCGGACGGCTGCTGATCATGGACGACGCGACGTCCAGCCTGGACACCGCCACGGAGCACGAGGTGGACCGGGCGCTGCGCCACTCGGTACGGCCCGGAACCAGGCTGGTCGTCGCACACCGCCCGTCGGTGGCGGCCCGGGCGGATCTGGTGATCTGGCTGGAGGACGGGGGAGTGCGGGCCGTCGCACCCCATCACGAACTGTGGCACGAGCCCGGCTACCGGGCGGTCTTCGGCGCCGGGGACACCGGGGCCGCGGCACCGGGCGCGGGCGCCACGCGCCGGTCCGAACCCGAGGAGGCACGGCGGTGACGCGTGTCGCGGGGGTGGGTGACGGGTCCGGGGCGTTGCGTCGCATCGCGCCGTCCGCTCGTCGTTTCCTCGCCCGTCGCACGGGGGTGTCGGTGCGGCTCGCGCTCTGGTCGCTCGTCGAGACCGGGCAGGCGTTCCTCGTGGGGTACGGCGTCGCCCGCGCCGTCGACCAAGGGTTCCTCGCCGGTGATGTGCGCCGGGGGCTGCTGTGGCTCGCGGTCGCGCTGGTCGCCGTACTGTTCGGCGCTCCGGTGATCCGGGGCGTGTTCACCCAGCTCGCCGGGTTGACGGAGCCGCTGCGCGACGGCCTGGTGCGGCGCGCGGTCGACCGGTCCCTGGCCCGGGCCGTCCTGGGCGGGGCCGGCGGGACGGACCGGGCGGCCGTCTCCCGGCTGACGAATCAGGTCGAGATCGCCCGGGACAGCTTCGCCGGTCTCGTCCTGACCCTGCGCTCCTTCGTCTTCACCGCCGCCGGAGCGCTGCTGGGGCTGCTGTCGCTGCACCCCGCCCTCCTCGTGGTGGTGCTGCCGCCGCTGACGGGCGGCCTGGCGCTGTTCCTGGTGACGCTGCGGCCCATGGCGGCGGCTCAGCGACGCGCCCTGGCGGCCGACGAGGCGCTGGGCGACCACGCGGCCCGGTCACGGGCGGCGCTGCGGGACCTGACGGCCTGCGGAACCGGGCCCGAGGCGGCGCGGCGCGGCGCGGAGCTGGTCGACGGGGCCGCCGCGGCGGCCCGTGCCCTGGCAGGCTGGGCGGCGGTGCGCACGGCGGCGCTCGGCGTCTCGGGCCAGCTGCCCGTCCTCGCGCTGCTGCTGGCGGTGCCGTGGCTGCGCGGACGAGGAGTGACGGCGGGCGCGCTGCTGGGTGCCTTCACCTATCTCGTCCAGTCGCTGCTGCCCGCCCTGCACACGCTGATGACCGCGCTCGGCGCGGCGGGGGCCCGGCTGCTGGTCGTCCTCGACCGGATCATCGGCCCGGAGCCGGAGCCGGAGCCGGAGCCGGCGGGGGCGAAGGCGTCGGCGGCCGGGCACCACGCGCGACCGAAGCCCGCGTACCCAACTCCCGGTACAGCCGTCACCGCCCGCCCCCGGACGACCGCCGGCACCCGGGCACCGGCTCACGGGGAACGTCCGGCGCGCGGCGGACCGGCCGCGGCGGTGGAGCTGCGGTCCGTGACCCTCTCCTACGGCGCCCGCGCCGAACCGGTCCTCGACTCGCTCGACCTGCGCGTCGCCCCGGGCGAGCGCCTCGCCGTCGTCGGACCGAGCGGCATCGGCAAGTCGACGCTCACCCGCCTGGTCGCGGGGACGCTCGCGCCGAGCGGCGGCGAGGTACGGGTGGCCGGCCGGGAGGTGACCGGGCGCACCCCCGCCGAACTCGCCGCGCTGCGTGTGCTGGTGCCCCAGGAGGCGTACGTCTTCTCCGGGACCGTGGGGGACAACCTCGCGTACCTGCGTCCGGACGCGGACCGCGCGGACCTCGACGCCGCCGTCGGGGCCTTCGGTCTGCGGCCGCTGGTCGAGCGCCTGGGCGGGCTCGACGCACCGGTGCGGCCCGCCGGACTGTCCCCGGGCGAACGGCAGCTCGTCGCGCTCGCACGCGCCTGTCTGTCCCCCGCGCCCCTGCTGCTGCTCGACGAGGCCACCTGCCACCTCGATCCGGCGTCCGAGGCGCGCGCGGAGGAGGCCCTCGCGCGGCGCCCGGGAACGCTGCTGGTGGTGGCGCACCGCTTGTCGTCGGCCGTCCGCGCCGACCGGGTGCTGGTGCTGGACGGGACGGAGGCGGTGTGCGGCACGCACGAGGAGGCGCTGGAACGCTCGCCGCTCTACCGTGACCTGACGGGCCACTGGAACGGCGGCCCGGCCCGGGAGCCCTGACCGGCGCCGGCCGTCCCGGGCGGGGTCACCGCACCGCCCGTCACGTCCATCCGGCGCTCTGGACGATGCGTATCGCGTCGACCCGGTTGCGGGCGCCCACCTTCCGGATCGCCGTGGCCATGTAGTTGCGGACGGTGCCCCGGGACAGGTGCAGACGGGCCGCGATCTCGGCCATCGGCGCCCCCTGGGAGGCGAGGGACAGCACGCTCAGCTCGCGGGTGGTCAGCGGCATCTCCGCGCCCTCCAGCAGGGCGACCGTGAGCGTCTGGTCGAGGAAACGTTCCCCCTTGGCGACCGTGTGCACCGCCGTGATCAGCCGGTCCGCCGGGGCGTTCTTGTCGACCAGCCCGAGAGCACCGCCGTCGAACGCCCGGCGGAGGATCCCCGGCCGCTTGGCGGTCGTCAGCACGACGAGCCGGTCCCCGCGCCGGGTGGGGAAGGGCGCGTCGTGCGCCTGTCCCGGCCCCCGCAGGCAGTCACCGTCCACGACCCACACGTCCGTCGGCGACATGTCGCGATCCGGCGGTCCGGCGCCGGGTGACATGGACGAGACCTCCAGCGCGGCATCGGACCTGAGCAGTTGCACCAATGCCGACCGCAGTAATTCCTCGTCGTGCACCACGACAGTACGAACCATCTCCCCCACCTCTTGTCAGCGGCTGCGCCCGCGGCAGCCGACCACGCCCCTCCCGCGCCACGAGCCGTGTGCCCTGATCCGCCCGGACCAACACGACACGTACGCACGTGCGAACCGCACCGGACGTAATCCGCCGTTCCCCGTGCCCCTCGGCGAGGGGGACGGCCGTGCCCGCCCGGCTGAAAACGACGGCGCCACACGCCCTCCGGCGAGCGGTGCCCGCCCCCGCGGAACGCGGCGGCCGGCCGTCACGCCCACGCCGGCGGTCCCGTCGCCCTGGTTACGACGGCACATCGCCGGCCGGAGCGGCCGTACCACGCCGGACGAGAGGGACCGGGCAGCGAGTTCACCCGTCCGGGGTTCGGCCGGAAACAGTCATCGTCCAATCTGGCGTGAATCCCACCGCCCGCCCGGACGGACCACGTCGGCCGGGGCATCCCCGCCGACCCGGCCCGCGGCGGGCGCCGATGGACTGTCGGTGGGTGCCTCTAGTCTTTCGACCGTCGTCACAGCGAGGCACGCCGATCAGGCCGTCGCCGGACGAGCTGTGCCGAATTCCGAGTGGTGGGAGAGGCGAGTAACCCATGGGCTGGCTGGCAGCGGGCGACACGTACGAAGTCGCTCTGGTGGAGGGCAGGGTGGTGGCGCGGTCCGCGTCGGAACCGTCCCCGGCGGAGCAGGCGAGAACTCTGCCGGAAGAGATACGGGACCGCCCCGAGGTACAGGAACTCCAGCGGTTCGCCGAGTGGCTGGAGCGGCACGCGGCCGAGTGCGCCGCACAGGTCGACACCTGGATGGTCTCCTCGCTGCCGGTGCCGTCCGGTCTGCTGGCCCGGCTCTGGCCCGACGAGGCATGGCGGTTCGCGCTGCGCGACATCGTCGTCGTCGGTGACGGTCCCGACGAGACCGGCTTCCTGCGCGACGCGGACGACTCGGGCGAGCTGCGGGTGGTCACCCTCGACGGCGAGACCGTCCGCCTGACGCCCCGCACGGTGACCATGCCCCACCCCGTCCTCCTCCCGGACCTGGAGGAACTCCGCACGTTCGCCGCCGAGCTGGGCGTGACGCAGGGCGTCGAGCAGATCCACCGCGCCACCTGGCACAAGCCCGCCGGCATCGACGGGCCCGCCCGCTCGGTCCGCGAGTTCGCCGGCGCCGAGTACCGCTCGTGGTTCCACCTCTCCTCCCGCATCACCTCCCTCGGCTACAAGGTCTCCGGCAACAGCGCCGTCGACCGGATCCTGGACGGCGGGCGCGTCGTCACCGCCTCGGTCGGCATGAGCGACCCCTACGCCGAGGAGAAGGCCTGGACCGGGAGCCTCAGCTGGAGCGAAGAGGACGGCTACCGCAGCCTGCCGCTGACCGAAGTCGGCCCCGTCGCCTGGTCCGAGGGCATGCGCATGGCCGCGGCCCTGCACGCGGGACGCACCGTGACCGAGGACGGCGCCGCGTGAACGACACCACGGCAGCGCACACCCAGGAAAGGCACACGCCCATGAACGACCCGACGACACGGAACGGCGCGCCGGCGGACCCGGAGGAACTGCTGCGCGCCGGTGCGGTGCTGCCGCCGGGCACCAGCGGAGCGGGCGACCGGGCCGTGCCCATGTACACCCAGGCCTACCGCCATCCGGGCCTGGACGGCAGGATCGTCGTACGCCTCACCACCGAGGAGCAGACCGGGGGACCGCGCACCGGTTTCCTCGGCCTCGAACCCGAGGGCGAGCCGGTGGAGGTCGGTCTCGGCCGGCCCCGCGCCCTGGGCTTCCCCGACTGGGTACTGGTCCACCATCCCTCGGACGGTCACCTCGCCATGTCCCTGGTCGAGGAGATGAACAAGGTGGCGCGGAAGGCGAGATCGAGCCCGAAGCGGGCCCGCGCCACCTACGAGTCGATCGGCGAACGGCTCGCGGGATCCGTACCGCACTTCCTGCCGACCTTCTACGAGCAGGCCGGCCGGGTCTTCCTGGCCGCCGACGAGAAGGCGTACGCGTCCCAGATGTTCGTCAACGCGCGCAAGGCCGAGACGGCCCACGGGCTGCCGTTCGACGAGGCGCGCATGGACGCGGTGTTCCTCGAGTTCGCCCTGGCCGGTGCCGTGCCGACGAAGATCCTCTCCGGCTACGCCAAGGGCCTGTCGTCCCGCGTACCGGCCGCGACGGCCTTCCGGCACCTGCGCGGGCTCTTCGTACGGCTCGCCGCGCACGGCGTGCCGCCGTCGAGTCCGGGCGCGGCCGACCTGCGCCGGCTGACGAAGTCGGTCGCGGGCAAGGACGCGCTCGCCGAGGAGATGGCCTACCTCCGCGAGATGCTGCCGCTGCCCGGCACGGTCAAGGCGCCGCCCGGCTGGTGGAAGGCCCACCGGGCCGCCCTGCTGGAACTGGCCCGGCGGGAGCCCGCCGTCCGCGGCACGCTGCTGGGGCTGCTGCCCGAGGAGTGGGAGCGCGAGGAACTGCCCCAGTGGCTCGACCTGCTGGAGAAGGCCGGAGCCATCGCCGGGTTGTGCGACGCCGCACTGCCCGCCGAGGTGCGTCCCGCCGACGGCACGGCCGGATGGACCCGCAGATTCCTGGCCCTGTGCGACACCGACAGGAAACACACCGCGCCGCCGGAACTGTATCCGCTGGTCGACCGCATGGCCGACGTGCTGCGCGCCGAACTCCGGGCCCACGAGGACGCCTTGCAGCCCCCCGGCGGCGACGTGAACCTGCTCGACCAGCTCCTGGCCCTGGACGTACCGGTGGCGGACCCCGGCGACGGCCGGTGGCTCAACCTGCACAACTGGGCGGCCTGCGAGCACCGGCGGGATCTCCTCGCGCTGGCGGCCGACACCCGCTTCCATCCGGCGTTCCGGCACAGCTGCCCCGACTCGGAGTTCGGCGACAGCGAGCGGACCGTCGTCAACCTGGCCAGGTCACCCGGCGGACGACCGATGCTCGCCACCTGGGTGGCGGAGGTCAGCCGGAAGTACCTCACCAGCGAACTGCCCGCATTCACCGGCTACTCCGGCGCTCTGCGCACCCTGTCCTGGCTGCCGGGAGAGGTGCTGGCCGTCGCCGCCGACGAGGTACGGGAAGCCCTGGCCACCGGCATCGCGCCCGCGCTGGCCCGCACCCTGCGCACCGGCGTCCTCGACGAACTGGGCTGGCCCGCCTGGGACGAGGCCCTGCGGGCCGCCGCGTCGCGGGAGAAGAACCGGGGCATCAGGGTCGTCGACGGCTGGCCGTACCTCATCGTCCTGTCCGGCGGAGAGGCCCGGGTGATCGGGGCGGAGGGCACGGTCCTCGCATGTGAGCCGAACCTCCCGGACCCCTCGGACGTGTTCGGGTCGTTCACCTGCCAGTACGTCGACGGCGGGCTGTTCGTCTGGTGGCGGCTGTCCTCCACGGCCAACCACACCTACACCTGGCAGGGGTACTGGCACGGCACCACCGACTCGCCGCGCATGGCGGTCGAGGGCGACGTCCACGCCTGGTGGCCCTGCGAGGTGGACGGGAGCGGAGGAGTCAACGGGGGCATGGCCCCCGCGTCCCTGCCCCTCCCCGGAGGCGGCCGGACCACCGGACGCGGGGTGCTGCGCCGAGGAGACGCCTTCGTGCCGGGGACGCGGCACATGATCGGTGACGGCACGTCGTACTGGGTGTGGGCCAGGAAGGACGGGGAGGACGGGCGGCACACCTGGCGCGCGTACGACCCGGTCGGCGACACGCTGGGCGAGCCCGGCGCACCGGAGTGGATCGACGGGGCCCTGCACACCGCTCCGGAGGGAAGCACCCTGGGGAATGCCTGGCTGCTGCCCGCCCCCTCCGCCGTACCGGGTCCGGTGTGCGCCCCGGTGGACGGGGTGCTCGGCTGGCGCGTGGTGACACTCCCCGACGGCTCGCAGCGGGGCGAGGACCTGGCCGGACGCTCGGTCGTCGTACCACCCGGAGCGGACGGGGAACCGCGGCACGCGCTGGTGTTCCCCGGCGCCGACCGGCCGGTGGCCGTGATCCACAAGTCGGGTACGGTCCGGCTGCTCGACACCGACGGCACGCTGGTCGCCGAGAGCGGGTACGGCTACCGGGCCGGCCCCTTCACCGCGGGTACGGCCCTGCTTCCGCACCTGCGCTACTGGCACTTCCTCCAGCCGCGCGACCCGCAGGGGTCCGCCGCGCTCCGCCAGATCGGCGAGGACACCGCGCAGGCGCTTCTGACGGGGGCCGTGGCGGCCCTGGAAGCCGAGCAGGACGACGAGCGGGGGAAGGAGCGGACGGAGAAGGACGGCCGGGACGTGGTGGACGGCCTGGTCCGCACACTCCTGCCGCAGGTCGGCCACGAGGCGCTGCGCGCGGGCATCACCGGGGTGGTGCGGTTCGCCGCCGAGCAGCAGCGCGTCCTGGACGCGGCGCGCGCCCGGCTCGACCTGGAGATCGAGGGCGCCACCCCGGAGGAGCCGCGCCCCGCGCTCGGCGACCGCCTGCTCGCCTCGGCGCTGAACGGCGTCGGTCTGACCGAGCGCGACAAGCGCATGTACTACGACTTCGACCACGGCATCTTCAAGCTCCCGCACCTGCTCGCCCGGTCGGTGCGGGGTCAGGGCGAACCGTCCCCCGCCGGCCGCGTACACCTGTCCCTGGCCAAGCAGGAGTCGGTGGAGCACCTGAACGCCCTGGCCCTGCCCGAACTGCCCGCCGTACTGGCCCTGCGGGCCGCTTCGGAGGCCACCGTGGAGGAGCACCGGCAGGCCTTGGAAGCCTTCCTCACGGAACTGGACGCGCAGGAGCTGACGGAGCTGGATCCCGGCCACTGGCGTCGTGTCCGAGTGATGCTGGACCACAGCCTGTTCCAGGGGCCCGAAGCCGTGCGGGGTTACACGAAGGGGGCCGTGCTCGACCTGGGCGGCGGCGCGTTCCTCGTCTTCGCCGGCGAGTGGTACAGGTTCGTCCAGGAGTACGACCCGGCCAATACCGGCGGAAGGCACTACGGCGCGGTTCACCACGATCCGTCCGGCCGGTTCGAGGCGCCCGCCCCCTACACCCTGGTGTCCGACGAACCCTTCGTCCCGGAGCCGACCAGGGCGCCCGGCTGGGCCGCGGCCTTCCGGGCCGAGCTCGCCGAGCGCGGACCGGCGCCCTGGCGTCCCGAGGCCGCCGAGGAGTTCGCCCGGCTCACGGGCCTCACCCCGACCACGGCCCGGCTGGTGCTCGCCGGCATGCCGCAGATCGACGACAAGCGCGAGGCCGTGCCCTCCGCGACCCTGAAGGTGATCGGCGTGAAGGCGGCCGACGCCCGCGTCGCCAAGGACGAGCTGAGGTCCCTCGACATCGGCGCCCTGCGGGCCGTCGTGGCGGCGCTGCTGCCCACCGAGCCGTCCCGGCTGTGGACGGACGGCCCCGACGTGGCCGCGGCGGCCGAGGTCTGGAACGAGCGGCTGGGCCGGCGCGCTCCCGTCCCCGAGGAGGTGCTCCACGACGCCGTCCGCACCGTGGAGCCCCAGGGGTGGGCACCGGGCGAGGCACTGCGCGGCTTCCTCGACGTGAGCGCCGAACCACGGCTGAGCCGGGACCTGACCTGGACGGCGGGCCGCTACCGTCCCGAATCCGCCGAAGGCACGGCCGGCTTCGACGAGCGCGCCCTGAAGACAGCGGTGCCCCTGGCCGCGTGGCTGGCCCACCGCCTCCCGTCCGGCGACCCGATCCGCGCCGTCCTGCCCTCGGTGCTGACCGCGATACGCGACCGGCTGGCCCACCCGGGACTGCTGCTCGCCCTCGGCGGGGAGATCGACCTGGAGGCGTACCGCCTGGCCGCCGGCGACCCCACGGAGACCGGCGACGGCTTCGAACGCTACGGCGCGGTCGTGCTGGGCGTCGCGAGCTCCATGCCCTACGCCGCCCTCCGGACCGCCCTGCTCGACCCGACCGGGAACGACCCCCACCTGGCGGCGCTGTTCCCCGGCCGACGGCCGACCGCCGTCGAGAGGGCTCTGCGCCTGGTCCACGACCGGCCCTTCGCCGAGCTGCTCGCCGACCCCGGGAACCCGTTGGCGGGCGAGCGCGACGCGGACGGGCTGTGGTGGCCGCAGGACCCGGCCCGGTCCGTGCCCGACCTGGTCACGGAGGTGGCCGAGCGGTACGGCATCGGCGAGGACGCCGCCGCCCTCTACCTGATGCTGCTCGCGATGCCGGACCCCACCGACCGCAACACCGCGCGCTGGACCGGCTGGGGCAAGCAGCGCGGCGGAACGGCCCGGCTCCGCGCCGCCCGCGCCGAACTCGCGGCCACCGGCCTCGTGGTCGAGGGCGACCGCTCCAAGGCCGGACGTTCGCTGTTCCTGCCCGGCGGCTGGACCCAGCTCGCCACCCCGCATCTGCCGCTGGAGCGGTGGAAGCTGCCGATGTACGACCTGCTCGACGGTGAGAGCCCCGTACTGGGCGTCGTCGTACCCACCCGGCCCGTCGCCGGCCTCTACCGCGAGGCCTGGCGGCGGGTCCAGGACGGGGACGGGCCGCAGCTGGAGGAACTGGAGGTGCCGCGACCGCGCAAGCGCCGTCGCTGAGTTCCGCACGAAGGGGGACGGCCGTCCCGTACGGCCGTCCCCGCCGGACCGCCCACCTGGACCCATGACCACGAGAGCAGAGGTGGCCGCCTTGGCGGCCCGCACGGAGCCGTACCTGATCGGCGTACGGCACCACAGTCCCGCACTGGCCGTCGCCGTGCCCCGGCTGCTGGACGCCGCGGGCGCCGAGGCCGTCTGCGTCGAACTGCCGGCCGACTTCCAGCCCTGGCTGCCGTATCTCTCCGATCCGCGCACCACGGCGCCGGTGGCCCTGGCCGGCGCGTACGCGGACGGACGGCTGCGCCTGTACCCCCTCGCCGACTTCTCCCCGGAACTGGCGGCGATCCGCTGGGCGCGGGACCGGGGCGCGGAGGCGATCTGCTGCGACCTGCCCCTCACGGCACCGGAGTGGACGACCGGCCCGGAGACGACCGGGGCGGAAGCGGCCGGGGCGGACGTGGACGGCCTGTGGGACCGCACCGTGGAAGTGCTCGCACCCGGCAGCGCTCCCGACGCCGTGCGCCGCGCCGCCCTCGGCTTCGGCCTGGCCGTGCGCCGGGACCGGGCGGCCCACGGCGGCATCGCGGCCGTCGACCTCGCCCGGGAGACACACATGCGCCGGGCCGCCGCCGCGGCCGGGGCCGGCGAACGCCGGGTCGCGGCGGTGATCGGCGCCTTCCACGCGCCCGGACTGACCGGCGAGGGCGGGGCCACGACCGCCGGACAGGCGGCCGGCGCGGGCTCCCCGGTCGTCACCTCCCTCGTGCCGTACGCCTTCGCCCTGCTGGACCCCCGCTCCGGGTACCCGGCCGGCATCCGCGACCCGCGCTGGCAGCAGGCGGTGCTCGACGCCGGTGGCGATCCCGGCCGGATACGCGACGCCGCCGCCCGCCTCGTCGCCGAAGTGTGCCGGGAGATCCGCGCGGCCGGCCACACCGCGGGCACCGGCGAGGCGATCGAGACCCTACGACTGGCCTGCGACCTCGGCACCCTGCGCGGTCTGGCGGCACCCGGCCGGGACGAACTGCTGGAGGCGGTGACGTCCGTACTGGGACAGGGGGGACCACCACCCGGCCGGGTCCTGGAGACGGTGCTGGTCGGCACGGGCCGCGGCCGGCTCGCCCCCGGCACGCCCCGGTCCGGTCTCGGCCCCTGGGTGGAGGCGGAACTCGCCTCGCTCCGGCTGCCGGGGCCGGGCGGTACCGGCCACCGGGAGGTCCGGCTCTCGCCGCTGCGCTCCGCCCTCGACGCCCGGCGCGAGATCCTGCTCCAGCGGCTCAAGGAGTGCGGGGTGGGCTACGCGGAGCCGGTCGAGGTGTCCGCCGTGGGGGAGGGGAGCGCCCTCACCACACGCTGGCGGGCGGCCTGGACCCCGTCGGTCGCGGCCCGGCTCGACCTGGTGGGCGTCAGAGGGGTCACCGCCGCCCAGGCGGCCGAGGGCACCCTGCGCGCGAACCACCGCCGGGCGACGGAGTCCGGCGGAGTCACCCCGGCGCGGGTCGTCGACCTGCTGGGGGCGGCGGCCCGGTGCGCCCTGCCGGGCCTGGTCGGCGACTGCCTCACGGAGGCGGCGCGGGTCCTGCCCACGACGGCCACGCTTCCCGAACTGCTGCGGTGCATGGACCTGCTGGAGTCGATACGCCGGGAGCACCTGCCCGGCACCACCGAGCGGACACGCCTCCGGGCGGCGGCGCTCCGCGACCTCCTGCTGGAAGCCGCCGTCCGCACCCTGCCCGGGCTGGCCGGCAGCGACGGGACGGAGGACGCCGTCGCCCTCGTGACCCTGGCCGTCCGCAGCGGTGAGGAACGGCTCGGGCTGCGCCTGGACGGCGAGTTGTACGCGCTCGCGCGCACCGGTTCCCCGCTCGTCCAGGGAGCGGCCCTGGCCGCACGGGTACTGCTCGACCTCGACAGCTCGGAGCTGCTGGGCAGGAGACTCGCCGACTGGATCGACTCGGCGACGGAACCGGACACCCGGCACCGGCTGGAGCGCCGGCTCGCCGGTCTGCTCGTCGCCGCCGGACCGCTGATCGCGTCCCTGCCCACCTCCCTCGACCCGCTGCTGGAGCGCGTCGAGACCCTGGACGACCGGGGCTTCCTCGACCGGCTCCCCGCGCTGCGCGGCGGTTTCCAGGCACTCACCCCGGACGGACGCGGGCGACTGCTGACGGCCGTGACCGACCGGCTCGGCGCCCGGCCCGACCTCCGGCTCACCGCGCCCGCCGAGACGGCCGGCCGGTGGGCCGAGGCGGACAACGAGGGGCTGGCCCTGCTGAGGGAACTGGGCCTGGCGGGTCTGGTGAGCCCTCCGCCCACGGATGGTCCGGTCCTGGCCGCTCCGGTCCTGGACGGTCCGGTCCTGGCCGCTCCGGCCCCGGACGGTCCGGCCCCGGATGCTCCCGCCCCGGACGCCCTCGTCCCGGACGGGCGGACGTCCGCGACGGGCGGTCGGTGGCCCGTCCGGGGCACGGAGCTTGATACCTCACGCCTAGGCCCCGCCGACCGCTGGCGGCTGCTGCTCGGCCGCGACACGGCGAGACTCCCCCCGGAGCTGGTGCCGTACGCCCGGGCCCTGGACGAGCTGTTCGGACGTGACGGGCAGGCGGGGGAGCAGGGCGCGGACGGCGGCACGGACCAGACGGAGGGCACGGATCCGGCCGACGGCGGTCCGGACGACCTCACCGGTGGCCGGAACCCGAGTTACCCCGGTGTCCGGCACTGGGCCGAGGACCTCGAAGCGCTCTTCGGCGCGGACATCCGGGAGGAAGTCCTGGGACGCGCCGCGGCCAAGGGCCGTACGGATGTGATCGACCACCTGGACCCGGACTCGGTACGCCCTTCCGTGGAGCTGCTGTCCGCCGTACTGTCGCTCGCCAGGGGAATGCCCGAACAACGGGTCGCCCGCCTCCGGCCGCTGGTCAGACGGCTGGTCGAGGAACTCGCCCGGGAACTCGCCGCCCGGCTGCGCCCCGCGCTGACCGGTCTCACCACCCCGCGTCCCTCCCGGCGCCCCGGCGGCCGGCTCGACCTGCCCCGTACCCTGCGGGCCAACCTCGTCCACAGCCGCCGCCTGGAGGACGGGACCGTCCGGATCGTCCCCGAGCGGCCGGTCTTCAGGACCCGTGCCGCCAGGCAGAGCGACTGGCGGCTGATCCTCGTCGTCGACGTGTCCGCGTCCATGGAGTCCTCGGTCGTCTGGTCGGCGCTGACCGCCGCCGTACTCGGCGGCGCGCCCATGCTCTCCGCCCACTTCCTCACCTTCAGCACGCGGGTCGCCGACCTCACCGACCGGATCGACGACCCGCTCTCCCTGCTGCTGGAGGTGAAGGTCGGCGGCGGCACCCACATCGCGGCCGGTCTCGCGCACGCCCGCACACTGGTGACGGTGCCGAACCGCACCCTGATGGTGGTCGTCAGCGACTTCGAGGAGGGCGGCGCGGTCGACGGTCTGCTGACCGAGGTCAGGTCCCTGGTCTCCTCCGGTGTCCACCTGCTGGGCTGCGCCGCCCTGAACGGCGACGGAACCCCCCGCTACTCGGTACCGGTCGCGCGGCAACTCGTCGCGGCCGGAATGCCGGTGGCCGCCCTCAGTCCCCTCTCGCTCGCCCGCTGGGTGGGCGAGCGCCTCCGCGGAGCGACCCGATGAGCCGTTCGCTCCCACCCGTCGCACCGGAGGTGTTCGCCTTTGCGGTGGAGAGCCTCACCACGAGGCTCCGCGGCAGACTGGACGCGGCCGTCGAGGCCCTGGCCGGCGCGCCGGCCACCACCGGGGACGGCACCGTCCGCGTCCGCTGCGGCGAGGACGCCCGGGTGACCCTGACCCCCGGCCCGTCCGGCACCGTCACCGCCCCCGGCCAGGCCCACTGCACCTGCCTCCTGGCCCCACGCTGCCTGCACCTGGCGGCGGTACTGGGCGCCTGCCCGGTCGCCGACACGCCGCTCGCGGCCGACGCGACGCCCGCGGCCGGCCCGGACCGCCCGGCCGCCGCCGGCCGTCCCGCCGACGACGGTCGCCGGACCGTCCCCGACCGCCCCGGCACCGAGAAGGAGCCGCTCGCCGGTTCGGGGCGCCGGTCCGCCCTTGTTCCCTCCGCCGACCGGACACGGGCGGCCTCCGGACTCTGGACGGCGGCGGCGGCCGTGCTGTCCGCCGGGACCGCCGGGGCCGGAGCGGTCCTTCAGGCGGAGTTGCTGCGCGCCGCCCACACCGCCCGCCTCGCGGGTCTCCACCGCGCGGAGGCCGCCGCCCTGGACGTCGTGCGCCACCTGCGTGACGAGCGCGACCCGCACCGCCCCCGCGCCCTCGCCGCACTGGTCGACGCCCTGCGCGAACTCCTCCTCGTCACCCACCGGTTGAGGTCCGCCGACCCCGACCCGGCGCTCATCGGCGCCGTCCGCCACCACCACCGCCCCGACGGACCGCTGCGGCTGTACGGCGTCTGCCGCGAACCGGTGATCGGGCCGGACGGCCTCGGCGGGGTGGTCACCCACCTCGTCGACGACGACGGCCACGCGTACACGCTCCCCGACGTCAAGCCCGGCGGCCCCGCCCGCGCCCGCCGGGCCGGCAGCGCCCATGTCGCCCTCCGGTCCTTCCTGAGCGACCACTTCCGGGTGTCCCGCGGCGGCCTGATCGTCACCGGAGCGGTCGTCGCCCCGGACGGCCGCCTGCTGCCGGAACCGGGGGTCCGCGCCACCTTCGCCGCCGGACGGCCCTGGCTCCCGTCGGACCCGGACCCCGACGGAGCCGAACCCACCGGGTCACTGACCGTCCGCGACGTGGAGATCGCCGCCACCGACGGCGAGGACCTGCTGGTCCGCGTACTGCCGGGACGGGCAGCCGGACCGGTCCGGCTGGCCCCCGCGCTCCGTCATCCCTCTCTCGCCCACACCGCGAACCTGCGGCGCCTGGGCGAGCACCCCGGGCTGCGGATCCGGGTCGTCGGACGCCTCGATCCCGACCGGGTCACCACCCTCCGCCCGCTCGCCGTCGCCCCGGTACCCGGCACGGAGGCGACCCTGCGCCTGCCGGACGACTGGCAGGGCCGCGCCGATCTCGGCTACGACCACCTCCGGGACGACCACTTCCCGGCGGACCCGTCCTCCCCGCCCGAACCGGCCCCCGCCGGTCCCGTGGACGACTCACCGCTCCGGCGCGTCCGCCGACTGGTCGAACTGGCCGTCGCCGGGGGACGCAGGGCCGCCGCCGAATCCGCGCGCGGAGACGACCTGCGCGGCCACGCCGCCGCGCTGCGCCGCGACGGGTTCGTCACCGGCGCGGCCCTGGCCGCCGCGCTCGGCGCGGTGGCCGCCGACCGCACCCGTGACGCGTTCGGCCGCCTCGACGAGGGCGGTCCCGACCGGTACACGGCCCAGTGGCTCGCCACGGCCGTGTACCTCACCGGCACCGAGGCGGCGCTGCGCCGGGGCAACTGGCTCGGCCACGCACCGGGTCCAGCCGGGTCCGCACGGTGATCCGGCTCGGTCCACGACGCGTCGCCGCACCTCACGTACCGACGACCTTCACGCCCGCGCCACGGCGCCCTTCCCCGACGTTCGCTGCTCCTGGAACACTCCTTTCGCGCGCACCCCCTCAGCATCCGGCACCGTACGAGAGGCCCTCACCCATGCCCGAAGTCAACCGGCGCCGATTCCTCCAACTCACAGGCGCCACAACGGCGTTCAGTGCGCTGTCCGCGAGCATCGAGCGGGCCGCCGCGCTCCCCGCCCACCACCGCTCGGGGTCGATCGAGGACGTCGAGCACATCGTCGTCCTCATGCAGGAGAACCGCTCCTTCGACCACTACTTCGGCAGGCTGCGCGGCGTCCGCGGCTTCGGCGACCCGCACCCGGTCCGGCTCGACAGCGGCAGGTCGGTGTGGCACCAGACCAAGAGCGACGGCACGGAGGTCCTGCCCTTCCGACCGGAGGCCGACGACCTCGGCATGCGGTTCCTGGAGGGGCTGCCGCACGGCTGGTCCGACGGCCAGGACGCCTACCACAACGGCAAGTACGACCGCTGGCTGCCCGCCAAGGGCACCACCACCATGGCGTACCTGACCCGCGAGGACATCCCCTTCCACTACGCGCTCGCCGACACCTTCACCGTCTGCGACGCCTACCACTGCTCCTTCATCGGCTCCACCGACCCCAACCGCTACTACATGTGGTCGGGCCACACCGGCAACGACGGCGAGGGCGGCGGCCCGGTCCTCGGCAACGACGAACTCGGCTACGACTGGACGACGTACCCCGAGCGGCTGGAGGAGGCCGGGATCTCCTGGAAGATCTACCAGGACATCGGCGACGGCCTGGACGCGGCCGGCCACTGGGGCTGGATCTCCGACGCCTACCGCGGCAACTACGGCGACAACTCCCTGCTGTACTTCAACAAGTACCGCAACGCCGAGCCGGGCGACCCCCTGTACGACAAGGCCCGCACCGGCACCGACGCGAAGAACGGCGAGGGCTGGTTCGACCGGCTCCGCGCCGACGTCGGGGCGGGCCGACTGCCGCAGATCTCCTGGATCGCCGCCCCCGAGGCCTTCTCCGAGCACTCCAACTGGCCGTCCAACTACGGCGCCTGGTACATCTCCCAGGTCCTGGACGCGCTCACCTCCAACCCGGCCGTCTGGGCGAAGACCGCCCTGTTCATCACGTACGACGAGAACGACGGCTTCTTCGACCACGTGGTGCCGCCGCTGCCGCCGAAGTCGGCCGCGCGGGGCCGGTCCACCGTCGACGTCTCCCTGGACGTCTTCGAGGGCAGCGGCACCCACCGCGAGGGCTTCTACGGGCTCGGCCCGCGTGTGCCGATGCTGGTGGTCTCGCCGTGGAGCAAGGGCGGGTACGTCTGCTCGGAGACGTTCGACCACACCTCGGTCATCCGGTTCATGGAGCGCCGCTTCGGTGTGCGCGAGCCGGGCATCTCGCCGTGGCGGCGCGCGATCTGCGGCGACCTGACCAGTGCCTTCGACTTCTCCCGCAGGGACAGCCGGCCGGCCCGGCTGCCGGACACCGACGCCTACGAGCCGCCGGACCGCGAGCGCCATCCCGACTACCGGCCCACGCCGCCGGCCGACGCCGGCATGCCCCGTCAGGAGCGTGGGTCGCGCCCGGCCCGTCCGCTGAAGTACGCCCCCGCGGTGGACGGTTCCGCCGATCCGGCGGCCGGGAAGTTCACGCTGACCTTCGCCTCCGGCGCGCGGGCGGGGGCCGCCTTCCTGGTCACGTCCGGCAACCGGGACGACGGTCCCTGGACCTATACGACCGAGGCCGGCAAGGAGATATCGGACACCTGGAACTCGGCGTACTCCGGGGGGTCGTACGACCTGACCGTGCACGGTCCGAACGGGTTCCTCCGTGTTTTCCGGGGGTCGAACGGGGCCGCGGGGTGTGAGGTCACCGCTCGTCATGCCGGTGATGACATCCGGCTGACGTTCGTCAACGGGGGGCCGGGCGCCGTCCGGCTGCGGGTGGCCGACGGCTACGGCGGCCGTCCTGCGACCGTCACCGTCCGGCCCGGTGCGACCGTGCACCGCACCGTCGACCTGCGTTCGAGCCACCGCTGGTACGACCTGACGGTCACGTCCGCGGCCGAGCCGGCGTTCCTGCGCCGCTTCGCGGGGCACGTCGAGAACGGCCGGCCGGGCGTCAGCGACCCGGCGATCGCCACGGACTGACCGCCGTCCGGGGCTGGGCGGGGGGTGTCACGCGGCCCGGCGTTCGCGGGGTGCCGCCGCGCCCGCCCGTGCCGCCCCTGGGGGCACCTCCCAGGCCTTTGAGGCACTGGGGGAGGTACGACTGCCCGCGATGACGGGGGTGTGGCCGTCCGCGATGACGACGGCGTGGCTGTCCGTGGTGGTGACCGGGTGGTTCTCCATGGAGTCCCGCTGCCGTGCCGCGGGAGGGTCCACGTGGGGCGTCGCCCGGCTCAGCAGCAGGACGCCCCAGGAGGCGAGGGCCGCGCCGGCCAGGGTGAGGAGGATGCCCGTCGGGCCGGCGCGGAGGCGTTCGCCGAGGAGGGAGAGGCCGATCACCGCGGCCGCCAGCGGGTTCGTCAGGGTGACCACCGCGAGCGGGGCGCCCAGGCCGCCCCGGTAGGCGGTCTGCGACAGCAGCAGCCCGCCGGCCGCGAAGGCGGCCACCAGCAGCGCCACCACGACCACCTGCGCACTGAGCAGCGGGCCGGACCGGTCCGTCGCCGCGACCGTCACGGTCTGGGTGAGCGCCGAGGCCACCCCGGAGGCGACGCCCGACGCGGTCGCGTGCCGCAGACCGGGCCGGGATCCCGGCCACGACAGCAGGCCGATCAGTGACGCCGTACCGCCCGCGACGACCAGCGCCTCGGACACGCCCAGCACGTCGTCGGGAGCCGGCCCGGACGCCGTCACCAGCACCGCCGCCAGACCGGCGAGGGTGAACGCCGTACCCCGCCACTCGACCGAGCTCACCGGCCGCCCCGCGATCCGCGCCCCCATGGGCACCGCCGCGACCAGGGTGAGGGCGCCGAGCGGCTGGACCACGGTGAGCGGGCCGTACTTGAGCGCCACCACGTGGAGCAGCGCGGCCGAGGCGTTCAGCGCGACCGCCCACCACCAGGCGCCGTCGGCCAGCAGTCGCAGCGTGCCGGTGCCGGAGGACCGGGAGGCCAGCCGTTCCTGGGCCACCGCGGCGGCGGCGTAGGCGACGGCGGAGACGAGGGACAGCAGGACGGCCACGACGACGGCGCTCATCGGCCCGCCCCCGCGAGCGCCCGGTCCCGCGCCGGTGCGTCCGGTACGTGAGGGGCCCGTGCCCGTCCCGCCCCCGTGTGCCGCGGCAGGCGCAGCACCACGAGCGCGAGGCCCAGCAGCGCCGCCGCCACGAGCGCGTCCAGCCAGAAGTGGTTCGCCGTCCCCACGATCACCAGCAGCGTCACCAGCGGGTGCAGCAGCCACAGCCACCGCCACCACGCGCGCGTGGCGACGACCAGGCCGACCGCCACCATCAGCGCCCACCCGAAGTGCAGCGAGGGCATCGCCGCGAACTGGTTCGACAGCCCGTCGGCCTCCGGCGGGCCGTACACCGACGGGCCGTACACCCGCGCGGTGTCCACCAGCCCCGTGGCGGCGAGCATCCGCGGCGGGGCGAGCGGGAACACCAGATGCAGCACCAGCGCGGCGGCGGTGACCGCCGCCAGGACCCGGCGCGCCCAGACGTAGTGGGCCGGGCGGCGCAGATAGAGCCAGACCAGGAAGGCCGCGGTGGCCGGGAAGTGGACGACCGCGTAGTAGGTGTTCGCGAGGTGCGCGAGCCCGTCGCCGTGCAGCAGCAGGGACTGCACCGCGCCCTCGCCGGGCAGGCGCAGCGCGCGCTCCAGGTCCCACACCTCGCGGCCGTTGCGGTACGCCTCGCCGGTGTGGCCGGTCGCCAGTCGCCGACCGAGCTTGTAGACGAGGAAGAGCCCCGCCACCAGCAGGAGTTCACGGACGAGCGGCGGACGCGCCGACGCGTCGGACCCCGCGGGTCCAGGCTCCTTGCGGCCACTCATCCCCGGGCCCTTCCTGTCGTGGTGCAGACGGTGCGCGCGGGTACCGACTCTCATCGATACGGGTTCGTACCGATACGCCAGTGTACCGATACGGTCGCGTACCGGTACACTGGCGTATCGATGACGTACGCCTCACACGAGGGAGCAAGGAGCCGAGCGATGACGTCGCAGGACGCGGACCGACCCGGAGCGGCCGGAACCTCGCGCCGCTCCAAGATCACCCCGGAGCGCGAGCGGGAGTTCTTCGACGCCGTGCTGGACCAGATCCGCGAGTGCGGCTACGACGCCGTGAGCATGGAGGGCGTCGCCGCCAGCACGCGGTGCAGCAAGTCCACGCTGTACCGGCAGTGGCGGACCAAGCCGCAGTTCGTCGCCGCCGCCCTGCGCTCCAACCGGCAGGCGCGGTTCGCCCGCATCGACACCGGCACCCTCGCCGGGGACCTGCGCGAGGCGGCGCGGTGCGCGGGGGAGTGGTCGCCGAAGGACGCCACGCTGCTCCAGGCGCTCGGGCACGCGGTCATCCAGGACCGGGAACTGGCGCAGGCGCTGCGCGAGGCACTGGTCGACCCGGAGATCAGCGCGCTGGAGGAGATCCTGCGGCGCGGCGTCGAGCGCGGGGAGGTCGCCGCCGGGAACCCGGCGCTGGAGTACGTCCCGGCGCAGCTCTTCGGCGTGCTGCGGGTCCGGCCCACGCTGGAGGGCCGCAACGCGGACGCGGACTATCTGCTCCGGTTCGTCGAGGCCGCCGTACTGCCGGCCCTCGGCCTCGAATGAGACGCAGGCCGCCGTCGACGGGATGACCGCACGGCGGCCTGACCGCGCCGCACCGTGGGGACGGGGGCGGCGCCCACCCCGGCCGGGTGGGGCACCCTCTGAGCGGAGGGGTGCCCCACCCGGCCGTCAGACACGGGGGATCAGACGTCCTGCCCGTTGCCGCCACCGCCCGAGGACACCTCGATGCCCTCGGTGATCTCGTCGAGGACGGACTGCTCCTGGTCGGTGTCCACCCCGAAGCGGACCACGACGAACTGCCGCGGCTGCGCGGGGGACGGGAAGGCCAGCGACTGGACGTACCCGTCGGAGCCCTTGCTGGTGACCGCCTTCCAGCGCACCAGATAGCCCTTCTGCCCGGCCACGGTCACGGCCTTGGACGCGAGGACGTCGTGCGAGGTGATCTTCCCGTAGGCCTCACCGCCGTAGCTCTGCTCGGCGTTGGCGGAGATGTCCGCCTTGGCGACCTCCTCGGCGGTGGAGCCCTTGGTGCCGAACGCCAGGGCCGGCGCCGAGTACGCCCCGCCCTTGGTGCAGGTCTTGGAGGTGTCGCCGGGGCAGTCGTACGAGTTCTCCGACGTCACCGAGGCGCCCACATCCGACTCCTGGCCGTACCAGCCGTCCGGGATGGGCAGACTGATGCCGCTCAGCGCGTCGGTCACCGACCCGCTCTCGATCCGCGGCGCCTCGGACCCGTCCGGCGCCGGCTCCTCACCACCGGAACCCCCGGAGCCGCCGTCCGAGCCGCCGGACCCTCCGTCCTGCCCGCCCGAGTCACCGAACGGCCCGCCGTCCCGTCCGTCCGGCCCCTGCGAGGTCGTGGTGCCGCCGTCACCGCCGTCGTCCGTCAGCGCGTACACACCCACACCGATGCTCGCCAGGACGGCGACGGCCGCCGCCACGGCTATCCCGTTCCGCACCCGCCGGCCCCGCCCGGGCGGCGCCGGAGCGGGATACGCCGGGTAGGCCGGATACGCCGGCCCGCCCGCGCCGCCCGGCGCCGGGGGCCCCCAGGCGGCGGCCGGCCCCACCGGACGGACCTGCTCCGTCCAGGCCCTGCCGTCCCACCAGCGCTCGGTGGCCGGCCCCTCATTCGTCTGCCCGGGATCGGGGTACCACCCGGGAGGAGTCACCTGCGTCATGCCCATACCGTATGAGGCCTCGGTGAAAGCCGGATGAGAGAGCCCCGTCACACCTCCGCTGCGACCGTCCCGGAGATTGTCATCTCCCCGCCCCTTGACAGGAGTTGACCATCAGGACGCCTGGTGAGGGGCGGGACGCGTCGACCCGGCGGGGCCGTGTCACCCGTCACGGCAACACGTGGCGCGAGCGGCCACCGCTCGGACCGCGGGGGGACTACGCTCAAGGTCTGTACGTCATTCGGGCGACTCGGGGAGGTAGCGGGATGACGGAGGTACGGCCCTCGGCCGCCCCCTCGGCCGGCCTGTGGGAGCGCGACGAGGAAGTCGCCGCCATCACACGGGCCGTCGACACCCTGTGCGCGGACCGCTCCTCACCGGGCGGCCTGCTGGTGCTCCGGGGTGAGGCCGGACTCGGCAAGACCGCGCTGCTCGCCGAGACCCGCCGCATCGCCGAACGGCGCGGCTGCACCGTGTGGTCGGCCCGCGGCGGCGAGACCCTGCGCACCGTCCCCTTCAACGTCGTACGCCGGCTCCTCCAGCCCGCGCTGGTGCCGATGCTGCCGGAGGAGGCCCGCGAGTACCTCGGCGACTGGTACGACATCGCCGGCCCCGCCCTCGGCATAGCCGACCCCGGCGAGGGGCACGCCGACCCGCAGGGCGTGTGCGAGGGACTGGTCGCCGCCGTGCGCCGGCTGGCCCGCCGGGACTGGCCGCTGGTCCTGCTGATCGACGACGCGCACTGGGCCGACCAGGAGACCCTGCGCTGGCTCGCCGCCTTCGCCGAACGCCTGGCGGACCTGTCCGTCCTCGTCGTGGTCGCCCGCCGGTCCGGCGAGATCTCCGGAGTCGGCGCCCGGTACCTGGACGCCGTCGCCGCCGCGGCCGACCACCCCGTCACCACCCTCAGCGTCCTCACCCCGGAGGCCGCGGCCGGACTCACCCGCGCCACCCTGGGCGAGAACGCCGACGCCGCGTTCTGCCGCGAGGTCTGGGCCGTCACCGGCGGCAACCCCTACGAGACCGTCGAACTCCTCGCCAAGGTCCAGGACAGCGAACTCGAACCCGTCGAGGCCCACGCCGGCGAACTGCGCGACCTGAACCGCTCCGCCCGCGGCGGCGGACTCGTCGCCCGCCTGGAACAACTCGGCATAGACGCCACCCGGTTCGCCTGGGCCGCCGCCATCCTCGGCAACGACATCACCGTCGGCCTGGTGGCCCGGCTCGCCACCCTGGACGCCGACGCCGCCGCCCGCTGCGCCGAACTCCTGCGCAGCGCCCGCATCCTCACCGCCCCCGACCCGTCCGCCACGGGCCGCACCGCCACCGCCGACCTCGAGTTCGTCCACCCCCTGATCGCCACCGCCGTCTACAACTCCATCCCCGACGCGCTGCGCCGCGCCATGCACGGCATCGCCGCCCGGATCGTCACCGACTCCGGACGCGGTGCCGCCGCGGCCGCCCGCCACCTCATCGAGGTGCACCCGGACGACGACGGGGAACTCGTCTGGCAACTGCGCGAGGCCGCCCGCGAACACCTCGCCGTCGGCGCCCCGGACGCCGCCCGCCGCTGCCTGGAACGCGCCCTGGAGGAACCGCCCCGCCCCGAGGTCCACGCACACGTCCTCTACGAACTGGGCTGCGCCACCTTCCTCACCGCACCCGCCCGTACCATCGGCCACCTGCGGGCCGCCCTCGGCATGCCCGGCCTCGACGGCGACCGGCGGGTGGACGCCGTGGTCCGCCTCTCCCAGGCGCTGCTCCACAACGACCAGCTCGAGGAGGCCGTCCGCACGGTCGAGGCGGAGGCCGCCCGGCTCGAACCCGGCCCCGCGCAACTGCGGCTGCGGACCGTGCAGTTCATGTGGGAGGGCATCCACGCCGGCGAGGCCGCCTCCCCCGGCCGCTCCGAGCGGCTGGCCGAACTCGCCGCCACCTGCACCGGCCGGGACAACTCCGAACGCGCGCTGCTCATCGTGCGCGGCTTCGACGCCATGATGCGCGGCGAGAACGCCGAGGAGATCGTGGAGATCTGCGACCGCGCCCTCGTCAACGGCCGCCTCGCCCCGGGCCTCGGCTGGACCGACCCCGAGTGGGGCATCGAACTGCTGCTGATGCTGGCCGACACCTATGCCTACACCGACCGCCTGGACCGCGCCGAGAGCCTCTACCACGAGGGCCTGAACGCCTACGAGACGGCGGGCTGGAGCGGGGGCCACCTGGTCCTGGCGCACGCCTACGTGGGTCTCGGGCACCGCAGGCGGGGCCGGCTGCCGGAGGCCGAGGCGTCCCTGCGCGAGTCCCTGCGCCTCGCCGAACGCGTCGGCCGCGGACTGCCCCTGTACTGGACGGCCACCTGCAACCTCGTCGACACCCTGCTCGCCCGCGGCCGGGCGGGCCGACGAGGCCTGGGAGGTGGCCGAACGGCACGGCTTCGCACCGCCCTACCCGTCCACCATCGTGCTGCCCGACCCGCGCTCCGTACGCGGCCGGCTGCTGCTGGCCGTAGGCCGCACCAAGGACGGCATCAACGAACTCGAGGCGGCCGAGAAGGCGGCCGCCGCCCGCGGTCACCACAACCCCGTGCACGTCTTCGCGACCGCCGACCTCGCCCGCGCCCTCGCCGGCGAGGACCCGGCCCGCGCCGCCCGGCTGGCCGTCGACGTCCGCCGGCGGGCCGAACGGCTCGGCACGGACACCGCCATAGGGGAGGCCCTGCGCGCCGCCGCCGCCCTGGAGACCGGCCAGCGCGCGGTCCGCCTCGCCGCCCAGGCGGTCACCTACCTGGAGTCCTCCCCCTGCCAGTACGAACACGCCGCGGCCCGCGTCGAGTACGGCATCCTCGCCCGTTCCGTCCCCGACCTCGAGCGCGGCCTCGCCCTGGCCCGCTCCTGCGGCGCGGACGGCCTGGTGGAACGGGCCGGACAGGAGCTCAGGACGGGCGTGGGACCGCGCTAGGGGACGCCCCGGGTCACTCCTCCTCCGCCAGCACCCGCTGGGCCGTCGCGAACGCCGAGTTCGCCGCCGGGACCCCGCAGTACACGGCCGTCTGGAGCAGCACCGCCCCGATCTCCTCGGGGGTGAGCCCGTTCCGGCGCGCCGCGCGGACGTGCAGGGCGAGCTCGTCGTAGTGGCCGTGCGCGACCAGCGCCGTGAGCGTGATCATGCTGCGTTCGCGGCGGGTGAGGGTGGGATCGGTCCAGATCTCGCCCCAGGCGTAGCGCGAGATGAAGTCCTGGAAGCGTGCCGTGAACGGCGTCTGCCGGGCCTGCGCCCGGTCCACGTGCGCGTCGCCCAGCACCTCCCGGCGCACCTCCATCCCGCGCCGGGCGGCCCCGCCGAAGTGGGTCCGCAACGCGGTCAGCACCGCCTCCGGGCGCTGTGCCGGCGCCAGGTGCGAGGCGCCGGGGAGCTCCACCAGAGTGGCGTCCGGCACCGCGTCCGCGATCTCCCGCAGATGCTCGGGCGGCGTCGCCGGGTCCTCCCGGCCGGCCACCAGCAGCGTCGGCACGGACACCTCCGCCAGCCGGTCCCGCAGATCGAACGCGGCCAGCGCGTCGCAGCAGGCGGCGTACGCCTCAGGGTCGGCCTCCCGGTGGTCCCGGACCAGCCCCGGCACGGTGAACCCGGACGTGAACCAGCGGGCGTCCGCGCCCTGGGCGAGTTCGGCGAGCCCTCCGCCGCGCACCCGCGCCGCCCGCTCCTCCCACGGCCCGGCGCCGTTGAAGTGTGCCGAGGAACAGATCACGGCCAGCGACGACAGCCGGTCCGGATGGTGCACGGCCAGGTGCAGTCCCACCGCGCCGCCCAGCGAGACGCCCGCGTACGCGAACCGCTCGATGCCGAGCGCGTCGGCGAGCGCGAGCACCAGACCGGCGAGATCGCCGACGGTCGCCCCGGGACCGATCAGCCCCGCCGCCGAACCGCCGTGCCCCGGCAGGTCCCAGCGGACCACCCGGTGCGCGGCCGACAGCTCGGGCGCCACCTTGTCCCACAGGGCGTACGACGTGCCGAGCGAGGGGCCGAGCAGCAGCGGGGGAGCGGAAGCGGGGCCTTCTTCGAGGTGGTGGAGAAGTCGGTCGGTCAACGTCGCTCCAGGGCACGGTCGGTGAGGGCTCCGGCGGAGCCGGTGCAACGGGCGGGGTCGGTCGCCGCGGTGAGGTCGACCCCCTTCAACTCGGGTTCCGAGGAAAGCAGTTCGCCGAGGCCGCAGCCCTCGTCGTACACCCGCCGGGCCAGTTCCGTCAGCAGCTCCTTCGCACGGGCGCGGCCGAGGACCGGCGCCAGTTCGGCGGAGAGCCGCTCGGAGACGATCAACCCGTGGGTGAGGCCGAGGTGTTCGCGCATCGTCTCCGGGCGCACCCGCAGCCCTTCGGTCAGCTCGGCCGCGTCGCGGGCGGCACCGCCGACCAGGCGGAGCAGGTCCCTGAGCGGTTCCCACTCGGCGTGCCAGGCCCCGGCCGGCCGTTCGTCCTCGGCGACCAGTGAGCCGTACAGCGTGGCCGCGAGCTGCGGCGCGCGCCGGGCCGCCGCCGCGATCAGCGTCGAGCGGACCGGGTTCGCCTTGTGCGGCATGGCGGACGAGCCGCCGCCGCTGCCCTCGGCGACCTCCGCGATCTCGGTGCGGGAGAGGGTGAGGACGTCCGCCGCGAGCTTGCCCAGGGCGCCGGCGGCGAAGGCGAGGGCGCCGGCGAGGTCGGCGACCGGTGTGCGGAGCGTGTGCCAGGGCAACAGGGGTTCGGCGAGGCCGAGTTCACGGGCGTACGCGCCCGGCAGCGCGGTCGGGTCCCCGGCACCGTACGCGGAGAAGGCCGCCAGCGTCCCGGCCGCGCCGCCGAGCTGCGCGGGCAGCGAGCCGCGTACCGCCGTCACCCGGTCCCGCGCGTCCAGCACCAGCGACCGCCACCCGGCCGCCTTCAGCCCGAACGTCGTCGGTACGGCGTGCTGGGTGAGCGTCCGGCCCGGCATCGGGGTGTCGCGGTGCTCGGCGGCCAGGTGGGCCAGGGCCCGCCGGCAGCGGTCGAGGTCGGCGAGGACCGGGCCCAGGGCACGGTGGGCGACCAGCATCATCGCCGTGTCCATGATGTCCTGGCTGGTCGCCCCCCGGTGCACGTACGGGCCGTACTCCCCGCCCACCGTCCGGGTCAGCTCCGCGACCAGCGGGATCACCGGGTTCCCGCCGTCCCGCGCCCGCCCGGCGAGGGACGCGGCGTCGAACCGGCCGGGCTCGGCCGCCTCCGTCACCGCCGTCGCCGCCCGGGCGGGGACGAGCCCCAGCGCGGCCTGGGCGCGGGTCAGCGCGGCCTCCGCGTCGAGCAGCGCCCGCAGGAACGCCGCGTCCGCCGTCTCGGCGGCGGCCGGGGAACCGGCCCACCCGGGGGCGAGCAGACCGGCGTCGGAATCGGCTGATGTCACTGGAACTCCAGGAAGACCGTCTCGCCCTCGCCCTGAAGGCGGATGTCGAAACGGTACGTGCCGGCGCCCTCCTCGCCCGCGACCAGCGTGTCGCGGCGGTCGGTGCCGAGCCGGGACAGCAGCGGGTCCGCCGCCAGCGCCGCCTCGTCGCCCGGCAGGTAGATCCGGGTGAACAGGTGCACCAGCAGCCCCCGCGCGAACACGCACACACTGAGGTACGGCGCGTTCCCCCCGCGCGCCCCGGGGCGCAGCGTACGGGCGTACCAGTGGCCGTTCGCGTCGGTCTGGATCCGTCCGAAGCCGGTGAACTCCACGCCGTTGCGGCCGAGGAAGCCGCCGCTCGCCGGGTCCCGGCGCATCGAGCCGTCCGCCGTCGGCACGTTCCCCTCGGGATCCGGCCCCCACAGCTCCAGCAGCGCGTCCGGCAGCGGCCGGCCCTCCCCGTCGTACACGTACCCGTGCACGGTGACGGTGTCCGGGTGCCCGAGCGGCGCGATGTCCTCGCCGCCGGGGAAGGGCAGGGCGTGGCCGTAGAAGGGGCCGACCGTGTGCGACGGGGTGGGCAGCACGGTCTCCGGACGCGTGGTGTCGATCTTCGTCATGGCGGTTCAGCGCCCCTCTTCCATCCAGGTGGCCCGCGGTCCGTCGAGCACGATGTCCCAGTGGTAGCCCATCGAGAACTCCGGCACCGACAGGCTGTGGTCGTACGTCGCTATCAGCCGCTGCCGTGCGGCGTCGTCGGTCACCGACTGGATGATCGGGTCGTACGGGAAGAGCGGATCGCCGGGGAAGTACATCTGCGTCACCAGCCGCTGGGTGAACGACGTGCCGAAGACGGAGAAGTGGATGTGGGCGGGCCGCCAGGCGTTGAGGTGCTGGCGCCACGGGTAGGGGCCCGGCTGGACGGTGGTGAAGTGGTAGCGGCCCTCGTCGTCGCTGAGGGTGCGGCCCACGCCGGTGAAGTTCGGGTCCAGCGGGGCGTCGTGCCGCTCGCGCTGATGGGCGTACCGGCCGGCCGAGTTGGCCTGCCAGATCTCCACGAGCTGGCCGCGCACCGGCCGTCCGTCGCGGTCCAGCAGCCGGCCGGAGACGGTGATGCGCTCGCCGACGGGCTCACCGGTGTGCTGCCGGGTGAGGTCGTTGTCGATCTCGGTGATGTCCCGCTCCCCGAACGCGGGGGAGGACAGCTCCACCAGCTCGGGGTCCTTGGTGACGTCGATGGCGACCGGGGGCTGCTTCGGGTGGCGCAGCACCGAGGAGCGGTACGGCGCGTAGTCGCGGCGCGGCTGGTGCTCGACGGGCGCGCCGTCGGCGACCCGCTTCTCGTACGCGGCGTGCTCGGCCGCGATCTCCCGGTCGATGTCGGCTTGGGTGAGTACGTGGGTCACGACAGGCCCTCCGCGAGGGTGAGTCCGGCTCCGGTCTTGGCGGTGATCTCCTCGGCGGTCACGCCGGGAGCGGTTTCGACGAGGACGAGTCCGTCGCCGGTGACGTCGAGGACGCCGAGGTCGGTGATGATCCGGTCCACGCACTCCTTGCCGGTCAGCGGCAGCGAGCACTCCGTCACGATCTTCGGCGAGCCGTCCTTCGCGGTGTGGGTCATCACCACGATCACCGTGCGGGCGCCGTGCACCAGGTCCATCGCGCCGCCGATACCGGTGACGAGCTTGCCTGGCACCGCCCAGTTGGCCAGGTCACCGCGGACGGACACCTGCATCGCGCCGAGGACGGCGACGTCGATGTGCCCGCCGCGGATCATCGAGAACGACAGCGCAGAGTCGAAGAAGGAGGCGCCCGGAAGGACCGTGACGGTCTCCTTCCCGGCGTTGATCAGGTCGGGATCGACGGCGTCCTCGGCGGGGTAGGGGCCGGTGCCCAGGATGCCGTTCTCGCTCTCCAGCACCACCTCGACACCCGGCGGGAGGTGGTTGGGTATGAGCGTGGGCAGGCCGATGCCGAGGTTGACGTACTGGCCGTCGCTCAGCTCCCGGGCCGCCCGCGCGGCCATCTCTTCCCGTGTCCAGGCCATCAGCCGCTCACCGTCCGCCGCTCGATCCTCTTGTCCGCCGCCTGCTCGGGCGTGAGGGCGACCACCCGCTGCACGAACACGCCCGGCAGGTGCACCGCGTCCGGGTCGAGGGCGCCGGGCTCGACCAGCTCCTCCACCTCCGCGACCGTCACCCGGCCCGCCGTCGCGGCCAGGGGGTTGAAGTTGCGGGCCGACTTGCTGAACACGAGGTTCCCGTGCCGGTCGCCCTTCGCCGCCCGCACCAGCGCGAAGTCGGTGCGGATGCCGCGCTCCAGCACGTACCGGGTGCCGTCGAACTCCCGGACCTCCTTCGCGGGCGAGGCGAGAGCCACCCCGCCGGAGCCGTCGTAGCGCCAGGGCAGCCCGCCCTCGGCGACCTGCGTGCCCACCCCGGCCGGGGTGTAGAACGCCGGGATGCCGGCGCCCCCGGCGCGCAGCCTCTCGGCGAGCGTGCCCTGCGGGATCAGCTCCACCTCCAGCTCACCGGCCAGGTACTGCCGGGCGAACTCCTTGTTCGCGCCGATGTAGGAACCGGTCACCCGGGCGATCCGGCCCGCCGCCAGCAGCACCGCGAGCCCGGACTCCATCGCCCCGCAGTTGTTCGAGACGACCGACAGCCCGCCGACGCCCCGCTCGTACAGCGCCTGGATCAGCACGTTCGGCACACCGCTGAGGCCGAAGCCGCCCACCGCCAGTGACGCGCCGTCCGGCACGTCAGCCACCGCCTCCGCAGCCGAGGCGACCACCTTGTCCATCCGAGGAACTCCATCCCTTCCAGGCGACCCGATGACCATTTAGTCAGCGCACTGAGTATTTACGCGAGGTGGCTTCCCTGTCCAGTACTCTTCTGATCCCACTGAAAATCAGTGCACCGATGAAACGACCGGGAGAGCGCACATGGCCGCCGTGGACCTCACCACCCATCCCGGGCACCTCGCCCGGCGGCTCCAGCAGGCGCACCACCTGCTGTGGAACACGATGGTCTCCGAGGAGATCACCTCGCCGCAGTTCGCGGTCCTCAACGCGCTCGTCGCCGAGCCGGGCCTGGACCAGCGCACCGTGGGGGAGCGGGTCGGCCTCGACCGGTCCACCATCGCCGAGGTGATCGGCCGGCTCATCCGGCGCGGGCTGCTGGACAAGGTCCGCGATCCGCAGGACGGCCGCCGCTTCCTGCTGCGCCTCACCGACGACGGCGTGCGCACCCACCGCAGGCTGACGGTGCGCACCGCGCGGATGAACCAGGTCTTCCTGGCCCCGCTCGACGCCGACGAGCAGGCGCTCTTCATCGACCTGATCCGGCGGGTGGCCGACGCGGCCGAGGGGCTGCGCGACCCGGCCCCCACCCTGACCGCACCGCGCTGAGGCTCAGGGCGTCTTCGCGTACACCACCCAGACCTGGCCGCGCGCGAAGTTCATCGCTTCGCCGGAGCCGGTGCTGAACGAGGTGCCGTCCTCGGCCGCGGGCCGCTTCCAGTTCGCCTCGTAGGCGCGTCCGCCGCGCAGCACGGTGGCCTTCCCGGAGCCCACCGTCTCGGTGTACGGGGTGTTGTTGCCGAGGAAGTCCCGGAACCCGGAGCGGCGCACGGTCACGTACTGCACCACGACCGTCGCGGGCGCCAGCCGCTCGCCCTCCGTGGTGAGCGCCGGGGCGCCGTCCATCGAGACCAGCCAGCGGTCGCGGGCACCGGACCAGGTGAAGGTGAAGCGGGCGGCCGGGTAGCGCACCGTGAGCTCGTTCCGGGGCTCGCCGTCCGCCGGCGGCCGGCCGAAGCGGAAACCGGTGGTCAGGGCGGCCTCGCCGGGCGGGTCGTCCATGAGCCGCTCCGGTCGCAGGTACAGGTTGTGGGGAGCGGACCGGCCGGCGCCCCGGGTGTAGGCCCCGGGCTCCGACTCGGGCGTCACCGCCTCGAGCGGTGCCCGCTCGATCAGCGGCATCAGCTTGCTCTGCGCCCCGGAGTAGGCCAGCACCGGCCGGTCGAACTGGCGCAGCAGCTCCAGATCCGACTCCCGGGCGCTGCGCACCGGACCGACGGACTCCGGCAGCTCGGTGGCGTACACGGCGATCAGTCTGCTGCTCCCGCCCTCGACCTGTTCGGCGTACACCACGTCGGCGGCGTCCACGCCGGTCTGGGGCCGGGCCGCGGGGGCGTTGTCGACCTTCACGGCGAGTACCGGCGGGACGTCCTGTCCGCCGGGCCGTGTCGGCGACTCGTCCGGCGAACCCCGTCCGTCGTCGCGCGGCCCGTTTGGCGTCGTGCACCCCGCCGCCAGACCGGCCGCCAGCAACGCGGCCATCAGCACCCTCGCCCCCGTGCCGCGCCGCCGGCGCGCCCCTCGCTGCTCCGTGCCCACCGTCGCCACCGTGTTCGCCTCATGTCATCTGTTGTCTTGATTGTGCGCTTTTCCTATCGTTGCTGGCCATAGTCGATCAGGGGTGGTCCCGCGCGGTGGCTTCCGCCGATCGGCTCAGCGACCGGCGGTTCGGCACACGGCCGCTCGGGTACCCGGACGCCCACCGCACGAGCGACACACCGGCCACCACGGAGGGAGCGGGCGGCGATGAGGGCACTGACCTGGCAGGGAAAGCGGGACGTGAGGGTGGAGAACGTGCCCGATCCCCGGATCGAGGAGCCGACGGACGCGGTCATCCGCATCACCTCCACCGGACTGTGCGGATCCGATCTGCATCTGTACGAGGTCCTCACCCCGTTCATGACCCCGGGCGACATCCTCGGCCACGAGCCGATGGGCATCGTCGAGGAGGTCGGCGCGGCGGTGCCCGACCTCCAGGCCGGCGACCGGGTCGTGGTGCCGTTCCAGATCGCCTGCGGCAACTGCTGGATGTGCCTCACCGGACTGCCCACCCAGTGCGAGACCACCCAGGTGAACGCCGAGGGCATGGGCGCGGCCCTGTTCGGCTACACCCGGCTGTACGGCGCGGTACCGGGCGCCCAGGCCGAGTACCTGCGGGTCCCGCAGGCCCAGTACGGCCCGATCAAGGTCCCCGAGGGGCCGTCCGACGACCGGTTCGTCTACCTCTCCGACGTCCTGCCCACCGCCTGGCAGGCGGTCGAGTACGCCGGTGTCCCGCGGGGCGGCAGCGTCGCAGTGCTCGGACTCGGCCCCATCGGCGACATGGCCTGCCGGGTCGCCCAGGTCAAGGGCGCCGGGAGGGTGTTCGGCGTGGACCTGGTCCCGGAGCGGCTGAACCGGGCGAAGGAGCGGGGCGTGGAGACCTTCGACCTGCGCTCCTTCGACGACGAGAAGGAACTCGTCACCGCGATCCGCGACCGGACCGACGGCCGCGGACCCGACGCCGTGATCGACGCCGTCGGCACCGAGGCGCACGGCAGCGCGGCGGCCCGCATGGTGCAGAACGCCTCGGCGCTGCTGCCCCGCAAACTCAGCGGACCGATGGCGGAACGCTTCAGCGTCGACCGGCTCGCCGCCCTGCACACCGCGATCGAACTGGTGCGGCGCGGCGGCACCATCTCGGTCATCGGCGTCTACGGCGGCATGGCCGACCCGATGCCCATGCTCACCCTGTTCGACAAGCAGATCCAGATGCGCATGGGCCAGGCGAACGTCCGCCGCTGGAGCGACGAGATCATCCCCTACCTCACCGACGAGGACCCGCTCGGCGTCGACGACTTCGCCACCCACCACGTGCCGCTCGCCGAGGGCCCGGACGCCTACGCGATGTTCCAGAACAAGCGCGACGGCGCGGTCAAGGTGCTGATGCGGCCCTGACCCACGGCCCGCCGTGACGAAGCGGGAAGCCGAGACCCCCGGCTTCCCGCCCCGTGCCGATCCGTGGGAACTACAACTCCTTGATCCGGACGTCCCGGTAGGAGACGACGTCCGTCGTGCCGTGCACCTGCAGCCCGATGTAACCGGAGGCGTACCGCCGCCCGTCCGTGCCCGGGTCGTCCGAGCGCGGCGGGGTGAAGTCCTGGCCGCCGGTGTTGTCGAACTCGTTGATCAGCACACCGTTGCGGTAGACCGAGTAGTGCTGGTCCACCACCCGGATCTCGTAGTCGTTCCAGGTGCCCTTCTGCGTCACGCCCGCGCCGGCCAGGCCGACCCGGTCGAAGCCGTAGACCGAGCCCGTCTTGTACATGTCGCCGGTGGGCGAGTCGAACACCTGGATCTCGTGCCCGTACTTGATGGCGGCCCACTCCGGCCGTGGCTCTTCCGGGTGGTCGTGGATCTGCGGGAACCGCACGAACACACCGGAGTTGGCGTTGCCGGTGCCCGGGGCGTCGTCACGCCACTGGAGCTTCAGCGAGAAGTCGCCGTACTTGCGCTCGGGGAACCACAGCATGCCGAGCCCGCCCCGGGTGGTGCCGGAGGTGATCGACCCGTCCGGGTTCAGCCCGAACGAACCGCCGCCCACCTGCTCCCACTTGGCGAACGACTCCGCGCTGCCGTCCAGGATCTTGCGGTAGCCCTCGGTCTGGCCGGGCCTGCCGATGCCGGACTGCCGGGCCGCCTTGTTGATCGCCCGGTACTCCCGCTGGTCGACGACCCCTTCCTTCTTGAGCCCGTCCAGCACGCTCTTCACGTGCTTGAGGAACAGCGCCTGCGAGGTCCACTCCTTCTCGTCCTCGATCAGCTCGCCGATCCGGCACCGGTTGTTGGTGACCCGGTTCGGCACGCCCGAGTCGACCGTGCCGACGATCACCGTCAACCGCTCGTCGTACTCAGGACAGTCGGGCGCGGGCACCCCGCCGTCCGCCACGACCGTGAAGCTCACCGTGAGCGGCTCGGAGGTGTTGCCGGCGTTGTCGCTCGCCCGGTACGCGACCGTGTGCCGGCCCGCCCGGTCGACGACCACGGGCCCGGTGTACGCCAGGTACGGCCCGCCGTCGAGCGAGTACTCGATGCCGGCCACGCCGGAACCGCCGTGCCCGTCGTCGGCGCTGACGGTCACGGTGGCGTCACCGACGTAGGCGCCGTCGGAGTTCTTGGTGCCCTCCACGGTCACGCCGGTCGCCGGCGGGGTGGTGTCCTGCGGGGGAGCGGCGACGACCGTGAACTCCACGCTCTCGACCGCCGCCGTGTTGCCCGCCCGGTCGGTGGCGCGGTAGCGCACGGTGTGCGTGCCCACCTCGTGCACCATCACCGGACCGGTGTACGGCTGCCAGGCGCCGTCGGCGCCGATCGCGTACTCGATGGTGTTGACGCCGGTGCCGGTGTCCGACGCGGTGACGGTGACCGTCGCCATGTCGATGTAGTCGCCGCCGTCGTTCCTCTCACCGGCCACCGTCGCCGACGTCTCCGGCGGGGTGGTGTCGTCCGACTGCGGGGCGACGACGGTGAACTCGACGCTCTGCTCCGCCGATACGTTGCCCGCCTTGTCCAGGGCGCGGTAGCGCACGGTGTGCGTGCCGACCTGGTCGACCACGACCGGGGCGGTGTACGGCTGCCAGGCGCCGTCGGCCCCGACCGCGTACTCGATCCGGTCCACGCCGGAGTCCGCGTCGGTGGCCTCGACGGTCACGCTCGCCGAACCGACGTACTCGCCGTCGGCGTTCTGCGAGCCGGTCACCTTCGCCGTGGCCTCGGGCGCCGTGGTGTCCTCGCCACCGCCCTCGGTCACCGTCAGGATGCCCTGCATCTCGCCGTGGCCGGGGATGGTGCAGTGGTAGAAGTAGCGGCCCGGGGTGAGCGTGACCTCGGCGGTGTACCTGCCGCCCTGGGCGTCGTTCGGATTGGCCATGATGTTCAGCTGGACGTCGTTGTTGAACTCCGGGTCGGAGGTCACGAACGTCAGCGTGTGCGGCATCCCGGTGGTGTTTCCGGTCGCCGCGCTGTTCTCGAACACGATGGTCGCCGGACCGGCCACCGCGGTCGTCGGCGCGGACGTGTACGCGGTGATGCTGTCACCGGCGGTCCAGGTGAGCACCTGCGCCGCCGCTCGGGTGTCGTCGGTGGACCCGGTCTCGCCGGCCGCGGACGCCGTCTGCAGGCCGAGCACCATGAGCAGGGCGGCCAGCAGGCCGGCCCACATTCTTCGTTGCCGTGTCACTGGTTTCATCCGGCCTTCCTCGCCAGCTGGCCGGCGGCCGGGGTCGGCCCGCCGCCCGTGTAGGTGACCCGCCACAGCGCGGACTTGGAGTCGGAGGTGAAGAAGCCGCGCCCGTAGTCGAGGACGTACAGCGAGCCGTCCGGGCCGAACTTCCAGCCCATCAGGTTCTTGATGCCGTCGTTGCCGACCGGCACGATCTTCTTCAGGGACTCCGCGTGCACCGGAAGACCGCCGTCTCCCTGCGTCTTCGGGTCCATCAGCACCGCGTTGCGCGGCTGGTCGGCGTCGTAGAAGTCACCGACGAACCACTTGCCGTCCCAGTACGCCGGCCACTTGACCTCACTGGTGCTGTCGGCGTCGTAGCGGTAGACCGGACCGTTCATCGCGGCCTGCCCGCCGCCCTTGAGCCAGGGCAGCCGGTACGTGGCCTCGTCCTGCTCGTACGACGGGATGCCGTTCTCGTCGCGCGGGTAGTCCGGACCGCCGCCCTGCGGCGAGTACCAGATGTTGTTGCCGGTCACCGGCGGCAGGTTGACCAGACCGTCGTTGTTCGGCGACTCGTTCTTCGGGGCGTCGCAGTCGTACCAGCCCAGCGGCTTCGACGGATCGGGCAGGTTGCGGTCCCGGTAGGGCTGCTCGTTGCCCATGCAGTACGGCCAGCCCCGGTTGGACGCCTCGGTGATCACGGCGAACGTGTCGTACTTCGCCGGACCCCAGGTCGGCGACGGGGAGCCGGCGTCCGGGCCGACCCAGCCCGCGTAGAGGACGTCGGTCTCCTTGTCGACGGAGATGCGCGCCGGGTTGCGCACACCCATCACATAGATCTCGCCGCGCGTCTTGCCGCCGCCCTCGGCGGTCTCCTTCCCGGTGAACAGGTTGCCCTCGGGCAGCGTGTACGTGCCGTCCGGCTCCGGGTGGATGCGCAGGATCTTGCCGTTGAGGTTGTTGGTGTTGCCGGCGGTGCGGCGCGCGTCGGCGAAGGACACGCCCTTGAAGTTGGGCTCCGGGTTGTTGCCCGAGTAACCGCCGCTGAAGCCACTGGAGTTGTTGTCACCGGTGGCGATGTACAGGTTGCCCTTGGAGTCCCAGGCCATCCCGCCGCCCGCGTGGCAGCAGCTGTGGATCTGCACCGGCCACTTCAGCAGCACCTTCTCGCTGCTCAGGTCCAGCTTGTCGGTGGCCTGGTCGAGGGTGAAGCGGGAGACCCGCCGCTCGGCCATGTGCGTGTCCCGGTTGATCTCGGAGTGGGGCGTGTAGTGCAGGTACACCCACCCGTTGTCCTCGAAGGCCGGGTCCAGTTCGATGCCGAGCAGGCCCTCCTCGACCTTCCGCAGCTCGTCGCCGCCGCCCTTGTTGCCGAAGACGGTGAGCGCCCCCGCGAGGGTGACCTTCTTGGTCTCCGGGTCGTAGACGTGGATCTCGCCCTTGCCCTTGCCGATGTCGGGGTCGTTCCAGTCGGTGACGACGGGCTGGGAGGAGTCGGCACCTCCGCGCCCGATGTAGAAGACGCGGCCGTCGGGGGCGGTGACCAGGCCGTGCGGCTCACCGATCTGGTCGTTCTGACCCGGCTGGTTGGGCTGGGTCAGCCGCTCCGCCTCGTAGTTGCCGGTGATCGTCGCCTTGCAGTCGGCCTGTACCAGACGGGTGGTCCACAGCAGGGCGCCGCGCAGATGGTCACGGAAGTCGGTCTCGTCGTACGACGACACCGTGCCGCCCATACCGGTGTAGAAGGACCGGCCGCCGTCGTAGTCACGGCACCAGCTGACCGGGTGGTCCCAGCCGTTGGCGCTCGCACCGGGCGCGTACGTCGACTCGCGCACCCTGGCGACCGTGTGCACGTCGCCGGACGGGTTCTCCACCCAGTTCAGCCACTTGTCGGGCCGCTTCCACTGCGTCGGCAGGCTCTTGGTCGCCGGATGCGCCCGGTCGCCGACCTCGACGGTCGCCCGCTGCACCTTGTCCGGGCTGGAGGCGGCCGGGCGGGCGCCGATCAGACCGGTGAACCAGTCCGAGTACGGCTCCGCGCGGGCCGCGTCGTGCAGACCGACGAAACCGCCGCCGGCCTCCATGTACGCCTCCAGGCCCGCCTCCTGGTCCGGGTCGAGGACGTCCCCGCCGCCGGTCAGGAACACGACGGTGTTGAACCGGCCCAGCTTCTTGGCGTCGGTGAAGACCGAGGCGTCGTCGGTGGCGGTGACCTTGAACCGCTGGTCCGCCGGGCCGGACAGCCCGATCCTCTCGATCGCCGCGATCCCGGCGTTCACGAGCGGTGACTCGTCGCCGGCGGCGGCGGAGCCGTGGAACAGCAGCACGCGTACGTTCGCGCCGCCCGGGGGCGACTTGATGGACATCGTTGTCAGGGACGGATCCGGGGCCGGGCGCGCGCTGGCGGCGGGACCCGACAGCAGCCCGGCGGCGACGACCCCGGCGGTCACGCCGGCCGCCCAGAGGCGTCGTCTCGTTCTCGTCCTTCGTGCGCTTGCGGTGCTTCTCATGCTCAACCCTCGTAAGCGCATGGGTTCTTGATGCGATGTGGACCGCATGTGGCTACCCACCCCTCCTCGGTCGCAGCAACAGCGTCAAGGAAGCTAGACCTCTTTGCGTCAGACGCCAATACCTATCGCAGAGATGAAACGAACTTTGTCCTGAGTGTGGATAAACCCCGGGGTGGCCGCTACGGTTTCACAGGTTCATGACAGCCACGTGGGGAGTTCGGCATGGACAGACGCGGTTTCAACCGACGGGTACTGCTGGGCGGCGCTGTCGTCGCGACATCGTTGTCCGTCGCACCCGAGGCCGTGAGCGCGGCCAGACCGGCGAGGACCGCGCCCGCCGGGGGCGAGGTGCGGCGCGTCAAGCTGTACGCCGAGCGGCTGGACGGCGGACAGATGGGCTACGGCTTCGAGAAGGGCAAGGCGTCCGTCCCCGGCCCGCTGATCGAGCTCAACGAGGGCGACACGCTGCACGTCGAGTTCGAGAACACCATGGACGTGCCCGTGAGCCTGCACGTCCACGGCCTGGACTACGAGATCTCCAGCGACGGCACCAAGCAGAACAAGAGCGACGTCGAACCCGGCGGCACCCGCACCTACACCTGGCGCACCCACAAGCCCGGCCGGCGCTCGGACGGCACCTGGCGGGCGGGCAGCGCGGGCTACTGGCACTACCACGACCACGTCGTCGGCACCGCGCACGGCACCGGCGGCATCCGCAACGGGCTGTACGGACCGGTGATCGTGCGCCGCAAGGGCGACGTCCTGCCCGACGCGACCCACACCATCGTCTTCAACGACATGACGATCAACAACAAGCCCGCCCACACCGGCCCGAACTTCGAGGCCACCGTGGGCGACCGCGTCGAGATCGTCATGATCACGCACGGCGAGTACTACCACACCTTCCACATGCACGGTCACCGCTGGGCCGACAACCGCACCGGCATGCTCACCGGACCCGACGACCCGAGCCAGGTCATCGACAACAAGATCTGCGGTCCGGCCGACTCCTTCGGTTTCCAGATCATCGCGGGGGAGGGCGTCGGAGCGGGCGCCTGGATGTACCACTGCCACGTCCAGAGCCACTCCGACATGGGCATGGTCGGCCTGTTCCTGGTGAAGAAGCCGGACGGCACCATCCCGGGATACGACCCGGACGCGCACGAGCACGCTCACGAGCCCGCCGCCGAGGAGGAGCCGACGCACGAGCACTGACGCCCCGGACGTGATCCGAGAGCGCTCTCGCCCGTGACCGGGCCGGGGCTATCCTTTCCCGCAGCCGCAGGTGAGGAGCCCCGAAGTGACCGACACAGCGCCACGCCCCACGCTGGAGGCCGTGGCCGCGCGGGCCGGGGTCTCCCGGGCCACGGTCTCCCGCGTGGTCAACGGCTCCCACGGGGTGCGGGAGCGCCTGGCCGAACGGGTGAGGAGGGCGGTGGAGGAACTCGGGTACGTGCCGAACCAGGCCGCCCGCAGCCTGGTGACGAAGCGGCACGACGCCATCGCCGTCATCGTGGCCGAACCGGAGACCCGGGTCTTCGCCGACCCCTTCTTCGCCCGGCAGCTGCGCGGCATCAGCAAGGAGCTGACGGCCCACGACAACCAGCTCGTCCTGCTGCTCACCGAGGACCGCGACGACCATGTCCGCGTCGGCCGCTATGTGGCCGGCGGCCATGTGGACGGCGCCCTGGTGTTCTCCCTCCATATCGACGACCCACTGCCCGAACTGATCCGGCAGGCCGGCCTGCCGACCGTGTACGGCGGCCGGCCCGACTTCGGCGGCGGCCAGGACGGCGTCGTCTACGTCGACAGCGACAACCGGGGCGGTGCCCGCGACGCCGTACGGCATCTGCTCGGCCTCGGCCGCAGCCGTATCGCCCACATCACCGGCGCCCTGGACCAGACCGCGGCGGTGGACCGGCTCGACGGCTTCCGGGACGTCATGGCCGACGCCGATCCCCGGCTGGTCGTGGAGGGCGACTTCACCCCCGCGAGCGGCGAGCGGGCGATGCGGGAACTCCTCGACCGCCGCCCGGGTCCGGACGCGGTGTTCGCCGGCAACGACCTCATGGCGGCGGGCGCCCTGCGCGTGCTGCGCGAGCACGGGCGGCGGGTGCCGGACGACGTGGCGGTCGTCGGCTTCGACGACATGCTCCCGATCGCCGAACAGACCGATCCCCCGCTCACCACGGTCCGCCAGGACATAGAGGAAATGGGCCGTCTGATGGCCCGCCTCCTCCTGCGCGACCTCAACGGCACCGGCACGCCGTCGGAGGCCGCGGGTGCCGGCTCCGGCGGTCTGGTCCTCCCGACGACGTTGATCCGACGCGCGTCCGCGTGAATCACAGGGTTCTCGCCCCCGCCGCCCCTTCCCGTCCCGAACCCGGGGCTCCGCCCCGGACCCCGCTCCTCAAACGCCGGAGGGGCTGACACCCAGCCCCTCCGGCGTTTGAGGAGCGGGGGTCCGGGGGCAGCGCCCCCGGGATGGGACGGGAAGGGGCGGCGGGGGCGAAGAAAGACCCACACCCGTCCGGGGTGCTCCGGCGGTGATTGTCAGCGGGCGGTGGAAGACTCGTCGGGGCAGGCGACGGGACCTCTCGGAGGAGGCACCATGCTCACCACCCGCTTCGTCGACGGCGCCCCCGACTGGATCGACGTCGGTACGTCCGACATGGAGGGCGCCGCCCGCTTCTACGGCGGCCTCTTCGGCTGGGAGTTCGCCCCCGCCGGCCCCGACGCCGGTGGCTACGGCTTCTTCCGGCTGGCCGGCCGGATCGTCGCGGGCGGTACGCGGACCACACCGGACCAGGGCCCACCCGCCTGGACCGTCTACTTCCAGAGCCCCGACGCGGACGCCACGGCGAAGACCGCCCAGCAGGCCCGGGGCAGCGTGCCCGTGCCGCCGACGGACGTGATGCGACAGGGCCGCACGGCGATCCTCGCCGACCAGACGGGCGTCCCCTTCGGCATCTGGGAACCGTCACCGGGCATGGGCATCGAGGCGGCCGGGGAGGCCGGCACCCTGTGCTGGGTCGAGCTGTACACCCCCGACATCGCCCGCGCCGCCGCGTTCTACCACTCCGTCCTCGGCTGGGAGACCTCGGCGGTGACCTTCCCCGACGGTGTCTACACCTCCGTCAGCCCCGCCGGGGCGGGCGAGGACGGCATGTTCGGCGGACTGGTCCCGCCGGCCGACGACCTCGCCGGGGCGGAGCCCGGCGAGCCCCACTGGCTGCCCTACTTCGGGGTGGACGACACGGACGCCGTCGTCGCCAGGGCCGTCGAGCTGGGCGGCAGGGTACGGCTGCCCGCCACTTCCCTCGCCGGCGTCGGCCGGCTGGCCCGCCTGGAGGACCCGTACGGCGCACGGTTCGCCGTGCTCAAGGGCGATCCGCGCGAGACCTGACGCACCCGGCGCGCCGCCGTGCGCGCCGGGTGCCCCGACGTCATCATCGTGCGGTCACGGAAGACCCGAAGGGCCTCCCGTTGATCCCGCGTTGATCGAACGTTTTTCACCGCGCGGCACGCTTCCGGTCATGCACACCGAAACGATGCCGTCGCCCGACCTCACCTGGCAGGAGGAGGCGCTGTGCGCGCAGACCGGGGGAGACTTCTTCTTCCCCGAGCCGGGCAGCTCGGTCCGCGAGGCCAAGCGGATCTGCGGCCTCTGCCCGATCCGCGCGACCTGCCTCGAGTACGCCCTGGCCCACGACATGCGCTTCGGCGTCTGGGGCGGCATGTCCGAGAAGGAACGCCTGGAACTGCGCCGTACGAGCCGGTAGGCCCCCGCCTCCGCCCCTGTCGTCAGGCGCGTTCCGCGCGGGCCGCCATCCGGGCCTTGCGGGCGGCCAGCTTCTCGTCGAACTTCGACGCCTCCGCGTCCAGGCCGCCCATGAACAGGCCCAGTTCCTCCTGTGCCTTGAGGCCCTCGGGGCCCAGCCCGTCGATCTCCATGATCTTCAGGAAGCGCAGGACCGGCTGGAGCACGTCGTCGTGGTGGATGCGCAGGTTGTAGACCTCGCCGATCGCCATCTGCGCCGCGGCCCGCTCGAAGCCGGGGATGCCGTGGCCGGGCATCCGGAAGTCCACCACGACGTCGCGGACCGCCTGCATGGTCAGGTCGGGCGCGATCTCGAACGCCGCCTTGAGCAGGTTGCGGTAGAACACCATGTGCAGGTTCTCGTCGGTCGCGATGCGCGTCAGCATGCGGTCGCAGACCGGGTCACCGGACTGGTGGCCGGTGTTGCGGTGCGAGATGCGGGTGGCCAGCTCCTGGAACGCGACGTAGGCGACCGAGTGGAGCATCGAGTGCCGGTTGTCCGACTCGAAGCCCTCGCTCATGTGCGCCATGCGGAACTGCTCCAGCTTGTCCGGGTCCACCGCCCGCGAGGCGAGCAGGTAGTCCCGCATCACGATGCCGTGCCGGCCCTCCTCGGCGGTCCAGCGGTGCACCCAGGTGCCCCAGGCGCCGTCCCGGCCGAACAGCGTGGCGATCTCGTGGTGGTAGCTGGGGAGGTTGTCCTCGGTCAGCAGGTTCACCACCAGCGCGATCCGGCCGACCTCGGTGACCTTCGACTGCTCCTTGTCCCAGGCCTCGCCGTCCTCGAAGAAGCCGGGGAAGTTACGGGCGTCGCTGAACGGCACGTACTCGTGCGGCATCCAGTCCTTGGCGACCTTCAGATGCCGGTTGAGTTCCTTCTCGACCACTTCCTCCAGCGCGTACAACAGCCGGGCGTCGGTCCAGACCGAAGGGCTGCCCAGGTGGGGAGAAGTGATCGACACGGGTGACTCCAGGGGACGGTGACGTGCGGAAGTGCCGGCGAGCGGGCCGGGAACCTACGGAATCGTAGGCTACGAAGCCGTAGGTTACGTAGCCGTAGGTTAAGGGTGCCGTAAAGAGCCCTGATCAGCGGGGTTCCCATGGAGCGCCGTCCGGGCGCGGAGCCGCAGGTCGCTGCGCCTGACGGGTGATGGTGCCACCCGTCAGGCGTACAGCTCCCGCAGCCGCACCGAGAGGCAGGTCACACAGCCCTCGAGCTTCTCGAACTCGCCGATGTCCACCGGGACCGGCTCGTAGCCGAGGTCCGCGAACAGCTCGGCGGTCTTCGGCGCGCTCGCCGCCATCAGCAGCCTGTCCCCGCCGAGCAGCACCACATGCGCCCCGGACGCCTCCGGCACCGGGAGGAAGCGCGGGAACAGCGACGGCGCGTCCATGTTCGGGACGTGCCCGACGACCGTCCCGTCCGGCAGCGCCGTGACCGCCGACTTCAGATGCAGCACCTTGGCGACCGGCACGGTGACCACCCGCGCCCCCAGCGGTTCGAACGCGGCCCGCACCTGCCGCACCCCGGCCGCGTTGGTGCGCCCGCCGCGGCCCACGTACACCGTGTCGCCGGCCTTCAGCACGTCGCCGCCGTCCAGGGTGCCGGGCTCCCAGACCCAGTTCACCGAGCAGCCGAGCGACGCCACGGCCTCCTCGACGCCGGGGGTCTCCGCGCGGCGGGACTCGGCACCGGAGCGGGCGATCAGCGCCACGTTCCGGTACATCACCACCGTGTCCTCCACGAACACGGAGTCCGGGCAGTCGTCGGCCGGGTCCACCTCGATCGTCTCCCAGCCGTGGGCGCGCAGCGCCTCCGTGTACGCCTCCCACTGCTCCACCGCGCGGCCGACGTCGACGCCCTCCCGCTCGATGTGCGTCACCAGCCCCTCGGCCAGACGGGGGGAGGGGCGGCGGACGAGGGCCTTCTTGCTGGGCACGAGCGTGACTCCGTATGGGATGGGACAGGTTCCGGCCGCACCGAGGGCGTCCGTGGCCGGCCCGGTTCCCTCGGACGTCGGCGCAGCCATCATGCAGCGCGAATCCCGGCCGGGCCACCCCGGCGGCCAGGAAATGACCCACCGGTAACCGGCCTCACCGGCCGGCCCGCCGCAGGTGCTCCCCCGTGAAGGACCCCTCGGCGACGAGCAACTCGGCCGGTGTGCCCTCGAACACCACCCGGCCGCCGTCCCGTCCGCCGCCCGGGCCGAGGTCGATCACCCAGTCGGCGCGTGCGACGACATCGAGGTTGTGCTCCACGACGACGACGGTGTTGCCCGCGTCCACCAGCCGGTCCAGGAGACCGACGAGGCCGTCCACGTCCGCCATGTGCAGTCCGGTCGTCGGCTCGTCCAGCACGTACACCACCCCCTCACGGTGCAGCCGGGTGGCCAGCTTGATCCGCTGCCGTTCACCCCCGGACAGGGTGGACAGCGGCTGGCCCAGCGTGAGGTAGGTGAGGCCGACGTCCCGCAGCGCGCGCAGCCGGCGCCGTACGCCGGTGTCGTGGAAGAAGCCGAGCGCCTGCTCGGCCGTCATCCCCAGCACATCGGCGACGGAGCGGCCGTCGACGGTCAGCCGCAGCACCTCGTCCTTGAACCGCCGCCCCTCGCAGGAGGGGCACGTCGTCGTCACCGGATCCATGAAGGCCAGATCGGTGTACATGATCCCGCGGCCCCCGCAGGTCCCGCAGGCGCCGCGGGAGTTGAAGCTGAACAGCCCGGGTTCGGCGCCGGTCTCCCGCGCGAAGATCTTCCGCACCGCGTCCATGATCCCCAGGTACGTCGCGGGGGTGGACCGCGCGGAGATGCCGATCGAGGACTGGTCGACCACGACGGCGTCGTCGTGGGCGTCGGTGAACTCGGCGACCAGCGTGCTCTTGCCCGACCCCGCGACGCCGGTCACCGCGGTGAGCACACCGACCGGGAACCGCACGGTGACCTCGCGCAGATTGTGCCGGTCGGCCCCCTTCACCCACCGCTCGCCCGTCGGCTCCCGCACCGCCTCCTTGACCGCGGTACGCCGTCCCAGGCACCGCCCCGTCAGGGTGCCCGAGGCGGCCAGCTCCCGCGGCGTGCCCTCGAACACGACGCTGCCGCCCTCGGAGCCCGCCCCCGGCCCCATGTCGACGACGTGGTCGGCCAGCGTGATGACGTCCGGGTCGTGCTCCACGACCAGCACGGTGTTGCCCTTGTCGCGCAGCCGGAGCAGCAGTTCCCCGAGCCGGTGTACGTCGCGCGGGTGCAGCCCGACGCTGGGCTCGTCGAAGATGTACGTCATCCCGGTGAGGCTGGACCCGAGGTGCCGGACCGTCTTCAGCCGCTGTCCCTCGCCGCCGGAGAGCGTGGACGTATCCCGGTCGAGGCTCAGGTAGCCGAGGCCGATCGTCTCGATCCGCTCCAGTGCGGCGACGGCGGCCCCGGCGATCGGCCCGGCCACCGGGTCGTCGATCCCGCGCAGCACCGCGATGAGATCGGTGACCTGCATCGCTGCGCAGTCGGCGATGGACCGGCCGCCGATCATCGACGCCAGCGCCGCCTCGTTCAGCCTGGCGCCCCGGCAGGCGGGGCAGACGCCCTCGGCCAGGAACTCCCGCACCGTGTCCCGGGTCTTCTGGCTCATCCCCGCCAGGTCCCGCTTCAGATAGAGCCGTTCGAAGCGGTCGGCGAGCCCTTCGTACTCGGTGGTCCACGTGCCGCCCGTGCCGTTCACGGTGACCTTGCTGCCCGGACGCCCCCGCATCAGGAACTTCCGCTCGGCGGCGGTGAACTCCCGCACCGGCTTGTCCGGGTCCAGGTCGTCGCTGTTGGTGTACGCCTGCCCCTGCCAGGTCCCGGCGGCGAACGGCGGGAAGCGGACCGCCCCCTCGGCGAGGGAGCGGTCCGCGTCCAGGATGCGGTCCCAGTCGGGCCGTACGGTCCGGCCCAGGCCGTCGCACTCCGGGCACATGCCCGACGGGTCGTTGAACGAGTACGCCGTCGCCGGACCGGCGCTCGGCGTGCCGTGCCGGGAGAACAGCACCCGCAGCACCGAGTACACGTCCGTCATCGTGCCGACCGTCGACCGGGAGTGGCCGCCGATGGGCCGCTGGTCGACGACGATCGCGGGCGTGAGGTCCTCGAGGGCCTCCGCGTGCGGCCGCTCGTACTTCGGCAGGCGGTTGCGGACGAACCAGGTGAACGTCTCGTTCAGCTGCCGCTGCGACTCGACCGCGATCGTGTCGAAGACGACCGACGACTTCCCCGATCCCGAAACGCCGGTGAACACGGTCAGCCGGCCCTTCGGGATGCGGAGTGTGACGTCCTTGAGGTTGTTCTCCCCGGCTCGGGTGATGGTGATGTACTCGCTGGACTGGCTCATACCGCCGACGCTAGGCGGGATACCCGACAGCTTCTGTCGTGATTTCCTTCAGCTCCCCCTCCTCCAGCAGCAGCCACCGGGTGATGCCGATCGACTCCAGGAACGGCAGATCGTGGCTGGCCACGATCAGGGCTCCCTCGTACGACTCCAGCGCCGTGGTGAGCTGCCGGACGCTCGCCATGTCGAGGTTGTTGGTCGGCTCGTCCAGCATCAGCAGCTGCGGCGCGGGCTCCGCCAGCATCAGCGCGGCCAGCGCCGCCCGGAACCGCTCGCCGCCGGAGAGCGTCGCCGCCTGCTGGTCGGCGCGTGCGCCCCGGAACAGGAAGCGGGCGAGTCTCGCCCGGATCCGGTTGTTGGTGGCGCCCGGAGCGAACCGGGCCACGTTCTCGGCGACGGTCAGCTCCGCGTCGAGGACGTCGAGCCGCTGCGGCAGGAACCGCAGCGGGACATGTGCCGTCGCCTCGCCCGACACCGGCTCCAGCTCCCCGGCGATCGTGCGCAGCAGCGTCGTCTTGCCGGCGCCGTTGCGCCCGATCAGCGCGATCCGTTCGGGACCGTGGAGATCGAAACCGCCCTCCACGCGGGCGCCGTACACCAGCTCCAGGTCGCGCAGGGTGAGCACGGCCCGGCCCGGCGGCACGGCCGTGTACGGCAGGTCGACCCGGATCTCGTCGTCCTCCCGTACGGCGTCCACCGCGTCGTCGAGGCGTTCCCTGGCCTCGGCCAGCCTCTCCTCGTGCATGATGCGGTGCTTGCCCGCGGACACCTGCGCCGCGCGCTTGCGCGCCCCCATGACGATCTTCGGCTCGCGCTTCTGCTCGAACATCTTCTGCCCGTACCGCTTCCGCCGGGCCAACTTGACCTGGGCGTCGACCAGTTCACGCTTCTGTTTGCGCAAGTCCGCCTCGGCGACCCGCACCATGCGCTCGGCCGCCTCCTGTTCGACGGCCAGGGCCTCCTCGTACGCCGAGAAGTTGCCGCCGTACCAGGTGACCTCACCGGACCGCAGGTCCGCGATCTGGTCGACCAGTTCCAGCAGTTCACGGTCGTGGCTGACCACGACCATGACGCCCGGCCAGTTCGCGACGGCCGCGTACAGCCGCCTGCGGGCGTACAGGTCGAGGTTGTTGGTGGGCTCGTCGAGCAGCAGCACGTCCGGGCGGCCCAGCAGCAGCGCGGCCAGCCGCAGCAGCACCGACTCGCCGCCGGACACCTCGCCGACGGTGCGGTCGAGACCGATGTGCCCGAGGCCGAGTTCGCCGAGCGTGGCCAGGGCGCGCTCCTCGACGTCCCAGTCGTCGCCGACGGTCTCGAAGTGCTCCTCGGCCACGTCGCCCGACTCGATGGCGTGCAGCGCGGCCCGCAGCCCGGCGATGCCGAGGACCTCGTCGACCCGCAGCGCGGTGTCGAGCGTCACGTTCTGCGGCAGGTACCCCACCTCGCCGGTGACCCGGACGGCGCCGTCGGCCGGTGCGAGCTCACCGGCGATCAGCTTCAACAAGGTCGATTTCCCCGACCCGTTGACGCCGACGAGGCCGGTGCGGCCGGGGCCGAAGGCGACATCGAGGCCCTCGAGGACGGTGGTGCCGTCGGGCCAGGTGAAGGTGAGGGACGTACAGGTGATGGATGGTGTCATGCGGGCCTCCGCGGTTGCTCGGGGCGATCAGGGGCAAACGCGTATCGAGACACCGCGGGACGAGGACCGGCAGCCGGGAGGGAAGGCCTGGGCATGAGAAAAGCCCTGTTCCGCAAGGACCGCAAGGACGGCTCGAACGCCGAGGTCGCACGCGACGTACACACACGTGTGGTGTGACGCGGTGTCTCAGAACCTCAGACGAGCAACGTCCTTCTCCATTCGACGGCAACAGAACCGCTGTACACCGTAGGAGTGCCCGGAACGGCTGTCAACGGCTTTTCGGAGCACGACGTCACCGCCCCGAGGAGGCCCCGTGACCGACGGCCCGCTCTCACTGCCGGCCCGCCTCTGCCTGCTGGCCTGGGAGACCGACCCGGACCGGCTGCCCCCTCTGGTGCGGGCCGGAGCCCTCGCCGAGCTGGCCCGGCGCGGTCTGCTGGTCGACGACGACGGCATCGCCACACCGCTCGACCTGGACTCCCGGACCGGGGACCCGGTCCTCGACGGCCTGCTGGAGCTGGTCAGCGAGTCCTGCCCGCACCGCTGGCGCACCTGGGTGACGCTGCGCGCCCGGTACACCCTGGACGCGGTCCGGGAGCAACTGGTGGCCGAGGGGGTGCTGCGCGCCGAGAAGCACCGGGTCCTCGGGGTGTTCCCGTCGGTGGAGCACGTCCTGGCCGACGCGGGCCGGGTACGGGCCCTGCGGAGGCGGGCACGGCGGATCCTCGACGGACCGGTACCGCCCGAGGACGTCCCCGAGCCGGACGCGACGGCCGTCGCCCTGGGCGCGGCGGCGGGCCTGACCACCCTCCTCCCGGCCGGCACCCACGCCGACCGGGAACAGCGCGTCGAGCGGCTCTCCGCCCGCGCGGCGACTCCCGCGCAGGCCATGATCGTCCGGGAACTCCGGAACACCCTGAGCGCCACCGCGAAGGCATCGTCCCTCCCCGTCGGCGGCTGAAGCCCTCCGTCGTACGTTCACGTCGGATTCCTGCCAGCCGGGACGGCCGGGCCGCTGCTTGAGTGGCCGGTATGACGAACTCCACCGTCCTTCTGCGCGACCGCGCCCTCGCCTTCCGTTCCCTGCACGTCCCGGGGCGCCCGCTGATCCTGCCCAACGCCTGGGACCTCGCCAGCGCCCTGCTGGTGGAGGACGCGGGCGCCGGTGCCGTGGCGACCACCAGCGCCGGTGTCGCCTGGGCCCTCGGGGCGGCGGACGGGGACCGGCTGGGGCGCGAGCGGGCGCTCGGGGCCGTCGCGGAGATCGCCGGGGCGGTCCGCGTGCCCGTCACCGCCGACATCGAGAGCGGCTACGCCGAGGACCCGGCGGGAGTCGGCGACACCGTGCGCGCGGTGCTCGCCGCGGGCGCGGTCGGGGTGAACATCGAGGACGGTCTGTACGGCGCCGGGCAGGGCCCGTTGCGTCCGACGGCCGAGCAGGCCGAGCGCCTCGCCGCGGCCCGTGGGGCGGCCGACGCGGCCGGCGTGCCGTTGTTCGTCAACGCACGCGTCGACACCTTCCTGCGCGGCGCCGGGGGAGTGGACGACACCCTGGAGCGCGCCGCCGCCTACCTCGCCGCGGGCGCCGACGGGATCTTCGTCCCCGGGGCCGTCGACCCGGGGACCGTGAGGGAACTCGTCGACGGGATCGACGCGCCGCTGAACGTGATGGCCGGTCCCGGCGCCCCGCCGACCGGCGAGCTGGCCGCCCTGGTCCGCCGCGCCGCGCGGGAGCTGCTCGACACGGGGACGTACGACGCGCAGACCGGCGGGCTGGAATACGGCACGCTCAACGCGCTGATGAGCGGCGGTCGTTAGCCGGACACGTCACGCGTCGCGCATCAGCTCCGCGAGATCGTGGTCCAGGTCGAGCCGGAGGTGCTCCAGACCGGTCGGCACCAGCTCGCCGGTGGCCTCCAGGAACCGGCGCAGTTCGCCCGAGCGGACGTGCACGACGGCGGTCCCCTCGGGGGCGTGGAACTCCAGCACGGTGCGGTCGTAGCCGTACGGCCGGACCCGTACGTCGCCGTCGCCCTCGGGTTCCTCCATCCCCGCGGCGAGCAGGTCGCGGGCGAAGGTCCAGCAGACCTCGACGCCCTCCAGGGTGGCGGGCGCGGGGAAGGTCATGCGGACGGCGAACGGGTCGTCGCGGTCGTAGCGCAGGGTGGCGGGAATGCTCGGCATCCGCGGCGCGGCGGCGACGAGACGGGCCTCGACGGTCTGCTCGATGACGGTGGACAACGCCTTGCTCCCTCGTGACGGCTGGACAGGCTTCCGGGGCGGATCGGGTCGGCTACTGGATGAGACGACGGAATCGGCCAATCCGTGCACACGAGAAGCGAGTGACCTCTGTCACCGCCTTCATGCATACGAGTGACACGGCTCTCCTCGGGTGTTCCCTGGGGCATTCGTGCCGCCCGCCACGAGGCGCCCGGGGAGCACCCGGCCCGGCGGACACGGACGGGACGAACGCGCCGCCGGGCACACGGACCGTCCGCCCGGAGCACCGACGCACGCGGGGTGCCCTGATCGTCGTCGACGTGGGTACCCGTTCGCCGTACGCGAGAGGAAGTGAGCGGACATGCCAAGCGGTTCCAGCCCCAAGCGGGAGCGTCAGTACGAGCACATCAAGGAGAGCGCCGAGGACCGGGGCGAGAGCACCGGACGCGCCAAGGAGATCGCCTCCCGGACGGTGAACAAGGAGCGCGCCCGGTCCGGTGAGTCGAAGACGGCCAGCCGCACCTCGACGCAGGACATGTCGTCCGGCAGGCGCGGCGGCCAGCGGTCCGGCAAGGGCTCCCAGGGCCCCACGCGCGACCAGCTGTACGAGGAGGCCAAGAAGCGCGGCATCGAGGGCCGTTCGAACATGAACAAGGGTCAGCTCCAGCGGGCGCTCGGCAAGTGAGCCGCCTCCGCGCGGAGGGGAGCACCCTCCGCGCGGAGCACGCGCGCCGCGTAGGCTCGGGGCACCATGACGACCGTACGCACACCGGCCGACTGGCCCGTGACCGAGGAAGAGGCCCGCGCGGTCCAGGACGCACTCCGCGCGCGGGTGGTGCTCGACGAACCGGGCCCGCCGCCGGGGACGGGCCGTGTCACCGGAGTCGACGTGGCGTACGACGACGAGCGGGACGTCGTCGCCGCCGCGGCCGTCGTCCTCGACGCGGCGACCCTCGACGTGGTCGCCGAGTCCACGGCCGTCGGCCGGATCTCCTTCCCGTACGTCCCCGGACTGCTCGCCTTCCGCGAGATCCCCACCGTGCTGGCCGCCCTCGACGCCCTGCCGTGCCCGCCCGGCCTGGTGGTCTGCGACGGCTACGGCCTCGCCCACCCCCGCCGCTTCGGCCTCGCCAGCCACCTCGGCGTCCTCACCGGCCTGCCGACGATCGGCGTAGCCAAGAACCCCTTCACCTTCACCCACGACGAACCGGACACCCCGCGCGGGAGCACGTCCCCGCTGCTGGCCGGCAGCGAGGAGGTGGGCCGCGCCCTGCGCACGAGGGACGCCGTCAAGCCGGTCTTCGTCTCGGTCGGCCACCGCGTGGGCCTGGACAACGCCTGCGCCCACACCCTCGTCCTGGCCCCCGCCTACCGCCTCCCGGAGACCACCCGCAGGGCGGACGCCCTGTGCCGCCGGGCACTCGGCGAGGCCGCTCCCGCCTAGGACGCGTCCTCGACGCTCCACCGCCCCACTTCCCGGTACCCGGAGTCGTGGATCGCCGACCCGTCCCCGGGCTCCAGCGCGTAGTGCCGCAGGTTCCCGCCCCAGTACCGCAGGATCCGCCCCAGCTCCCCGGCGGGATCCTTCGCCAACGCTTCGCCGTCCATGGTCACTTCGAGAAGAAATCGCATGCCTTCAAGTGTTTCATTGAACTCCCCTTTGAGAGTCCGGCGCTTGTCCGGCCGCGTCCCCACCGCGTCACCAGTGTGTTCTCCGGGATGTGAGGCACGGAAGTCTCAAGCGCGAGTCGATCCTGCGTGGAACGTGCCCGTGCGGTCTGAGTACCGCTCCTGAGTACCTGTACGGATGTCCGCCCCCGCCCGCCCCGGCAGGCTGACGCGCATGACAACGCACCGTGCCGCCAAGCCTGTCGCCGCCGACTCACGGCCCGTCGAGCGGGCCGTGACCGTCGGGCTCGCCCTCGCCGTACTGGCCGGGCTGGGCTGGATCGTCGGGATGGTCTACACGCTGGTCGAGTGGCCGCTGTAGTCCCTGACCGGCCGGCCGGGCGTCAGCGGGTCGCGGCGACGCGGAAGCGGATGCCCGCCGCGCGGAGGCGGTCGGTCAGCGCGTCGCCCATCGCCACCGCCGTCGTGACCTGGCCCGCCGTCGTCGGGAGGTCGTCGAAGGCCAGGCAGAGCGCCCCCTCGGCCAGCATCTTCGCCGTCTCGCCGTAACCGGGGTCGCCGCCCGCGACCTCCGTGTACACCCGGCGTCCGCCGCCCTCGCCGACGAAGCGGACGGTGAACCAGCTCCGGGCGCGCTTCCCGGGGCCGGGACCGTCGCCGGGGCCGAGCCGGTCGGAGAGCCGGCGCCGCAGCGGCGGGAACTGGGCCGCCGTCACCAGCGCGCCCACGGCCGCCACCCCGCCCACCGCCACCGGGAGCCGCCGCACGGCCGCGTAGTGCCGGTAGCGGAAGTCGGGACCGTACCGGTCGAGCGCCTTGGCCGAACGGCGCACGATCTGCCCGTCGATGGTCGGCAGGGGCAGGGCCCAGGCGCCGACCTCCGGCGCGTAGCGCGGCGCGCCCGTCGGGGCCGACGCCCGGCGGCCCACCAGCCGCGGTTCATGGCGCCGGCGGTCCAGGGCCGCCGCGCGGAGCCCGCGGTGCCGGGCGAACTGGTTCAGCGCCGAGGCGAAGGTCCCGCCCGAGAAGGCCGCGTCGACGGTCACGAAGCCGTCCACGGTCAGCGGCACCCCCTCCGGGAGCTGCCGCACGGTGAAGTACGCGCCCAGGTCGTGCGGCACCGAGTCGAAGCCGCAGGCGTGCACCAGCCGCGCCCCGGTCTCCCGCGCGCGTGCGTCGTGCCGGACGTACATCAGGTCCACGAACTCCGGCTCGCCCGTGAGGTCGACGTAGTCCGCCCCGGTGTCCGCGCAGGCGGCGACGAGTTCCTCGCCGTACTCCACATAGGGACCGACGGTCGTGGCGACCACCCGCGCGTGCTCGGCGAGGGCGCGCAGCGAGGCCGGGTCGGACACGTCCGCCCGCAGCAGCCCGACCTCCGCGCCGCCGGGCAGCCGGTCCCGCAGCCGCTCCAGCTTCTCCGTGCTGCGTCCGGCGATCGCCCAGCGCAGCCCGGCGGGGGCATGGCCGGCGAGATACTCCGCGGTCAGGGTTCCGACGAAGCCGGTCGCTCCGAAGAGCACGATGTCGTACGGACGGTCCGTCCTGTTCAGCCTGCTCATGACACCCCTTGGTCGTGCAGCCGCGCCGCTGTCGGTGGCCGAGGCTAGCGTGAGGGGTGCGGAGCCCGACGGCGAGCCCGGAGGAAACCGATGGCCGCGCCCCGAACGCCCCGAAGAAGCGGGAAAAGGCGCGACAGGGCGTGGACCGGCGCGGGAGACGGGCGCCGCGCCGTACAGTGGCCAAGCGCTTGCTCGCCCGGTCTTGTGCCGGGTGGAACACGTTCCTAACATCATGGGTGTTACACCAGTAGTGTCACAGCCGATGGGGGCTCGATGACGGAGGCGAGGACGCCGGGACACGGTCCGCTCGGCGGTGTGCGCGTGGTCGAGCTGGCCGGGATCGGGCCCGGCCCGTTCGCCGCCATGCTCCTCGCCGACCTGGGCGCCGACGTCGTGCGCGTGGACCGTCCGGGCGGCCCCGGACTCGGGATCGACCCCGCCCTCGACGTGACCAACCGCAACAAGCGCTCCGTGATCGTCGACCTGAAGGCCCCCGACGGTCCCGCCCGCGTCCTCGACCTCGTCGAACGCGCCGACGTGCTCATCGAGGGCTACCGCCCCGAAGTCGCCGAGCGGCTCGGCGTCGGCCCCGGGGACTGCCACGCCCGCAACCCGCGCCTGGTCTACGGCCGGATGACCGGCTGGGGCCAGCAGGGCCCCCTCGCCGACCGCGCGGGCCACGACATCGCCTACATCGCCCTCACCGGCACCCTCGGCATGATCGGCGACCCGGCAGGGCCCCCGGCCGTCCCGGCCAACCTGCTCGGCGACTACGCGGGCGGCTCCCTCTACCTCGTCGTCGGCGTCCTCGCCGCGCTGCACCACGCGCGCGCGACCGGCACCGGGCAGGTCGTCGACGCCGCCATCGTGGACGGCACCGCCCACCTCTCCGCGATGATCCACGGCATGCTCGCCGCCGGCGCCTGGCAGGACCGGCGCGGCGCCAACCTCCTCGACGGCGGCTGCCCCTACTACGGCACCTACGAGACCGCCGACGGCCGGCACATGGCGGTGGGCGCGCTGGAGCCGCGGTTCTACGCCGAGTTCCTGCGCCTGCTCGGCATCGACGGCCAGAACGAGGCGCACACCGACGTCACCCGCTGGCCGGAGCTGCGCGAGCGGGTCGCCGCCCGCTTCAGGACCCGCACCCGCGACGAGTGGACGGCCCGCTTCGACGGCTCCGACGCGTGCGTGGCGCCGGTGCTGTCCCTGCGCGAGGCCCCGCACCACCCGCACCTCGCCGCCCGGGGCACCTTCACCGACCACGCCGGCATCACCCAGCCCGCACCGGCCCCGCGGTTCTCCGCGACCCCCGCCGCCATCCGCACCGGGCCCGCCCGGCCGGGCGCCGACACCGACGACGTGGCCCGCGACTGGGACGTACCCCGGCTGCTGTCCTCGCCCCCGAAGTCCCCAAAGCCCCCGAAGCCCTCGAAGCCCTCGAACCCTCAGTGAAAGGCCCCCTCGTGAGCACCGAAGCGTATGTGTACGACGCGATCCGCACCCCGCGCGGGCGCGGCAAGGCCAACGGCGCCCTGCACGGCACCAAGCCCGTCGACCTGGTCGTCGGCCTGATCCACGAGGTCCGCGACCGCTTCCCCGGCCTCGACCCGGCGGCCGTCGACGACATCGTGCTCGGCGTCGTCGGCCCGGTCGGCGACCAGGGCTCCGACATCGCCCGCATCGCCGCCATCGCGGCCGGACTGCCCGACACGGTGGCGGGCGTGCAGGAGAACCGCTTCTGCGCCTCGGGTCTGGAGGCCGTCAACCTGGCCGCCGCCAAGGTCCGCTCCGGCTGGGAGGACCTGGTCCTCGCGGGCGGCGTCGAGTCGATGTCCCGGGTGCCGATGGCCTCGGACGGCGGCGCCTGGTTCAACGACCCGATGACCAACCTCGCCACCAACTTCGTCCCGCAGGGCATCGGCGCCGACCTGATCGCCACCATCGAGGGCTTCTCCCGGCGCGACGTCGACGAGTACGCCGCCCTGTCGCAGGAGCGCGCGGCCACCGCCTGGAAGGAGAACCGCTTCGAGCGGTCCGTCGTCCCGGTGCGGGACCGCAGCGGCCTCACCGTCCTCGACCACGACGAGCACCTGCGGCCCGGCACGACGGCCGACTCGCTGGCCAAGCTGAAGCCGTCCTTCGCGGACATCGGCGAGCTGGGCGGCTTCGACGCGGTGGCCCTGCAGAAGTACCACTGGGTCGAGAAGATCGACCACGTCCACCACGCGGGCAACTCCTCCGGCATCGTCGACGGCGCCGCGCTCGTCGCCATCGGCTCCAAGGAGGTCGGCGACCGCTACGGACTCACCCCGCGCGCCAGGATCGTCTCCGCCGCCGTGTCCGGGTCCGAGCCCACCATCATGCTCACCGGCCCCGCCCCCGCCACCCGCAAGGCCCTCGCCAAGGCCGGCCTGACCATCGACGACATCGACCTCGTCGAGATCAACGAGGCGTTCGCCGCCGTCGTCCTGCGCTACGTCAAGGACATGGGCCTGTCCCTGGACAAGGTCAACGTCAACGGCGGCGCCATCGCCCTGGGCCACCCGCTCGGCGCCACCGGCGCGATGATCCTCGGCACCCTCGTCGACGAACTCGAACGCCAGGACAAGCGCTACGGCCTCGCCACGCTGTGCGTGGGCGGCGGCATGGGCATCGCCACCGTCGTCGAACGCCTCTGAAACCCAGCGACCCGCCACCTCACTCACGGAGATCCCCTCATGACCGAGAGCACCACCATCCGCTGGGAACAGGACCGCACCGGCGTCGTCACCCTCGTCCTCGACGACCCCCACCAGTCCGCCAACACCATGAACCAGGCGTTCCGCGACTCCCTCACCGTGATCACCGACCGCCTGGAGGCGGAGAAGGACTCCATCCGCGGCGTCATCGTCACCTCCGCCAAGAAGACCTTCTTCGCCGGCGGCGACCTGCGCGACCTCATCCGGGTCACCCCCGAGACGGCGCAGGACCTCTTCGACGGCGGCATGGCCGTCAAGCGGCACCTGCGCCGCATCGAGACCCTCGGCAAGCCCGTCGTCGCGGCGATCAACGGCGCCGCCCTCGGCGGCGGCTACGAACTCGCCCTCGCCTGCCACCACCGGATCGCCCTCGACGCACCCGGCTCCAAGATCGGCTGCCCCGAGGTCACCCTCGGCCTGCTCCCCGGAGGCGGCGGCGTCGTCCGCACCGTCCGCATGCTCGGCATCACCGACGCGCTGCTGAAGGTGCTCCTCCAGGGCACCCAGTACAACCCCCGCCGCGCCCTGGAGAACGGCCTGGTCGACGAGGTCGCCGACAGCCGCGAGGACATGCTCGCCAAGGCCCGCGCCTTCATCGACGCCCACCCCGAGTCCGCCCAGCCCTGGGACCGGCCCGGCTACCGCATCCCCGGCGGCACCCCCGCCCACCCGAAGTTCGCCGCCAACCTCCCCGCCTTCCCGGCCAACCTGCGCAAGCAGACGGGCGGCGCGCCCTACCCGGCCCCGCGCAACATCATGGCCGCCGCCGTCGAGGGCTCCCAGGTCGACTTCGAGACCGCCCAGGTCATCGAGGCCCGCTACTTCGTCGAGCTGGCCGCCGGACAGACCTCGAAGAACATGATCCAGGCGTTCTTCTTCGACCTCCAGGCCGTCAACTCCGGCGCCAGCCGGCCGAAGGGGGTCGAACCGCGCAAGGTGACCAAGGTGGCCGTCCTCGGCGCAGGGATGATGGGCGCCGGCATCGCCTACTCGTGCGCCCGCGCGGGCATCGACGTCGTCCTGAAGGACGTCTCCCTGGAGGCCGCCGTCAAGGGCAAGGGCTACTCCGAGAAGCTGTGCGCCAAGGCCGTCGCCAAGGGCCGCACCAGCCAGGAGAAGGCCGACGCGCTGCTCGCCCGGATCACGCCCACCGCCGAGGCCGCCGACCTCGCCGGCTGTGACGCGGTCATCGAGGCCGTCTTCGAGGACACCTCCCTCAAGCACAAGGTGTTCCAGGAGATCCAGGACGTCGTCGCCCCCGACGCGCTGCTGTGCTCCAACACCTCCACCCTGCCCATCACCGCCCTCGCCGAGGGCGTCGAGCGCCAGGCCGACTTCATCGGGCTGCACTTCTTCTCGCCCGTCGACAAGATGCCGCTGGTCGAGATCATCAAGGGCGGGCGCACCGGGGACGAGGCGCTGGCCCGCGCCTTCGACCTGGTCCGGCAGATCAACAAGACCCCGATCGTCGTCAACGACTCGCGCGGCTTCTTCACCTCGCGCGTCATCGGGCACTTCATCAACGAGGGCGTCGCCATGGTCGGCGAGGGCATCGAGCCCGCGTCGGTCGAGCAGGCCGCGGCCCAGGCGGGCTACCCGGCCAAGGTCCTCTCCCTGATGGACGAGCTGACGCTCACCCTCCCGCGCAAGATCCGGGGCGAGACGAGGCGGGCCGTCGAGGAGGCCGGCGGCACCTGGACCGCGCACCCCGCCGAGGCCGTCATCGACCGCATGGTCGACGAGTTCGAACGCCCCGGCCGCAGCGGCGGCGCCGGCTTCTACGAGTACGGCGAGGACGGCAAGCGGGGCGCCCTGTGGCCGGGACTGCGCGAGCATTTCGGGGGTTCCGGGGGTCGCCCCCCGGGCAAGCACAGCATGAAGCCCGGACATGAGATCCCCTTCCGCGACATGCAGGAGCGCATGCTGTTCGCCGAGGCGCTGGACACCGTCCGGCTGCTGGAGGAGGGCGTGCTGACCTCCGTCGCCGACGCCAACATCGGCTCCGTCCTCGGCATCGGCTTCCCCGGCTGGACCGGCGGCGTCCTCCAGTACATCAACGGCTACGAGGGCGGCCTGCCCGGATTCACGGCCCGCGCGCGTGAGCTCGCCGAGCGCTACGGCGAGCGCTTCACCCCGCCGGCGCTGCTGGTGGCGAAGGCGGAGCAGGGGGAGGTCTTCACGGACGCCCGCTGACCCGCCGCAGGGGGTGACGGGGCCTGCCCCGTCACCCCTCCTCGTCGAGCCACTGGGCCAGCTCCTCCCGCAGCGACCGCTGGAAGGTGGTCAGCAGCGCCTGCACCACCAGCGGATGCATCCGGGCGGACAGGGACCGCACGTCCCGCGCGTCCCGCTCCGCGACCGCGTCGCGCAGCAGCCGCGACAGCTCGCGGGCCGCCGCGCGGGAGTGCTCGGTGAGCGCGGTGCGCGCGGCGAGGACCGTCTCATGGGACAGCGGTACGTCCAGCAGCTCCACCCCGAGCCGCAGCAGCCCCGGGTCGACCCGCAGCACCTCGCCGTCCCGCTCGACGACGCCCATCGCCGCCAGCCGCCGGAGATCCTCCTCGCCCAGCGCCCGCCCCGCCCGGCGCTCCAGCTCCCCGCGCGGCACCGTCTCCACCGCCTCGGGCGCCCAGGAGGCCACCACCGCCCGCTGGACCGCCAGGTCCCGGGCGCTCAGATCCGGCGGCAGCTGCCCCAGGTACCGCTCGATCGCCGCCAGCGTCATGCCCAGGTGCTGCAACTCCTCGATGAGCTCCAGCCGGGCCAGATGCTCCCGCCCGTAGTGACCGACCCGCCGGGGACCGATCACCGGCGGCGGCAGCAGCCCCTTGGTGCCGTAGAAACGGACCGTGCGCACGGTGACACCGGCTCGGGCCGCCAGTTCGTCGATCGTGAGCGGCTGCTCGGTCTCGGTCGTCATGTGCAGCAGTATCGCTGTCCCACCACCGCTGTGACACCTCGACTGTCACCCCGCGCGGGTGTGTGGGATGTCCCCCGCTGTGACGTGCGCCATCGCATGAGGCGCCGCACTTCCGGAAAGGTGCCCCCTCGGTCCGTGCCGTGAACCGAGCGCGCCGGCCGAGGCAATCCGGACACCCGGGCGCGACCCGCCCGAGCGCACCAGAGAGTGGAACCACTTCGTGAGCAAGGACGCCGTCACCACGGCAACGGCCGCGGCACCCGCCGCGGCGGCCCCGGCGCCCGCGGACGCGGGCGACGCCGGCTACAGCAAGGACCTCAAGGCCCGCCACGTCAACATGATCGCCATCGGCGGCGCGATCGGCACCGGGCTCTTCCTGGGCGCCGGAGGACGCCTGCACGACGCGGGACCGGCGCTCGCGATCGCCTACCTGGTCTGCGGCGTCTTCGCCTTCTTCGTCGTCCGCGCCCTGGGCGAGCTGGTCCTGTACCGGCCGTCGTCGGGATCCTTCGTGTCGTACGCGCGCGAGTTCCTCGGCGAGAAGGGCGCCTACGTCGCCGGCTGGATGTACTTCCTGAACTGGTCGACCACCGGCATCGCCGACATCACCGCGATCGCCCTCTACACGCACTACTGGAGCGCGTTCACCGACATCCCGCAGTGGGTGCTCGCGCTGATCGCCCTCGCCGTGGTCCTGGCGGTGAACCTGATCTCGGTGAAGATCTTCGGCGAGATGGAGTTCTGGTTCGCGATCGTCAAGGTCGCCACCCTCGTCGCCTTCATGTTCGTCGGCGTCTTCCTGCTCGCCACGCAGCACGAGGTGGGCGGCGGCACCCCCGGCCTGAGCATGATCACCGAAAACGGCGGAATCCTCCCGCACGGCGTGCTGCCCGTCGTCCTCGTCATGCAGGGCGTGATCTTCGCGTACGCGGCGCTGGAACTGGTCGGCGTCGCCGCGGGCGAGACCGCCGAACCGGAGAAGGTCGTCCCCCGCGCGGTGAACTCCATCATGTGGCGCGTCGGCCTCTTCTACGTCGGCTCCGTCGTCCTGCTCGCCCTCCTGCTGCCCGGCTCGATGTACTCGGCCGGCGAGAGCCCCTTCGTCACGGTCCTGTCGAAGATCGGCGTCCCGGCCGCCGGCGACGTGATGAACCTCGTCGTCCTCACGGCCGCGATGTCGTCCCTGAACTCCGGCCTGTACTCCACCGGCCGCATCCTGCGCTCCATGGCCATGGCGGGCTCCGCCCCGAAGTTCACCGCCCGCATGAACCGCAGCCAGGTGCCCTACGGCGGCATCCTGCTGACCTGCGGCGTGTGCGTCCTCGGCGTCGGCCTGAACTTCCTCATGCCGGCCCAGGCCTTCGAGATCGTGCTGAACGTCGCCTCCCTCGGCATCATCAGCACCTGGGTGATCATCATGATCTGCCACCTGGTCTTCGTCCGCCGCGCCCGCGCCGGACTTCTCGCCCGCCCGTCCTTCCGGCTCCCCGGCAGCCCGGTCACCGAGATCGCGACCATCGCCTTCCTGCTCTCCGTCCTCGGCCTGATGTGGAACGACCCGGAGGTCGGCCGCAAGACGCTGCTGCTCGTCCCGGTGATCGCCGCGATGCTGGTCGGCGGCTGGTACGGCGTCCGCCGCCGGGTGGCGCGGAACGCCGGCCAGGAGCTCTCGCAACTGACGAAGTAGCAGGCCGCGGCCACTGTCAGTGGCAACGCCTACGGTGGCGTCATGTCGGGGATCACATATGTCCGGGGTGACGCCACCGTTCCGTCGGTGAAGGGCGTCAAGGTCATCGCCCATGTCTGCAACGACATCGGAGGATGGGGGAAGGGCTTCGTCCTGGCCGTATCGCGCCGCTGGCCCGAGCCGGAGGCCGCCTACCGCGCCTGGCACCGCGACCGCGCCACGAACGACTTCGGTCTGGGCGCGGTCCAGCTGGTCCAGGTCGACCGGTACGTCTGGGTGGCCAACATGATCGGCCAGCGGGGCGTACGGACGGGCAGCAAGGGCGTCCCCGTCCGCTACGAGGCGATCGACACCGCGCTCGGCCGCCTAGCCGACAGGGCGACGGAGCTGAACGCCTCCGTGCACATGCCCCGCATCGGCTGCGGCCTGGCCGGCGGCAAGTGGTCCCGCGTCGAGCCGCTGATCACCGAGCGGCTGGTGCGGCACGGCATACCGGTGACGGTGTACGACCACGGTGACTGAGCGGCCCCGGCCCCGCCCCCGTGCGGGAGCCGACGCGTCCCACCAGGCTTGATTTCAGCCACCGGTGGCTCCATGAGGCGTCAACCGCCCTCTTCTGCACCCGAGTTCACCCATGTACCGTCCCGCGCATGCCGAAACGCACGCGCTTCACGACCTGGAGATCACTTGCGACGGCGGCCACCGCCGCCCTGACGGCCACACTGCTCACCCCCACGGCCGCACAGGCCGCGCCACCGCGCGAGAGCCTGCCCGTCCACTCCTACGACGACGCCGTCCGCGAGGCCGTCTGGGTGGACACCGGACTCGACGAGGACCGGAACGGACGCACCGACCGGGTCGCCGTCGACATCGTCCGCCCCCGCGAACCCGCGCAGCGGGGCCGGAAGGTCCCCGTCATCATGGACGCCAGCCCGTACTACTCCTGCTGCGGGCGCGGCAACGAGAGCCAGAAGAAGACCTACGACGCGAACGGCGACGTCGTGCGGATGCCGCTGTTCTACGACAACTACTTCGTGCCGCGCGGCTACGCCGTCGTCGGTGTCGACCTGGCCGGAACCAACCGGTCCGACGGCTGCGTGGACGTCGGGGGCCGCTCCGACATCCAGTCCGCCAAGGCCGTCGTGGACTGGCTCAACGGCCGCGGCACGGCGTACACCACCCGCACCGGCACCGAACGGGCCCGGGCCGACTGGAGCAGCGGCCGCACCGGAATGATCGGCAAGAGCTGGGACGGCACCATCGCCAACGGCGTCGCCGCCACCGGCGTCGAGGGCCTGGAGACCATCGTCCCGATCGCCGCGATCTCCTCCTGGTACGACTACTACTTCACCCAGGGCGCCCCGCTCTACGACTCCGGCCCCGACTGGCTGTCCCAGTACGTCGAGAGCCCCGAGGCCCGCGCCGGCTGCGCCACGGTCCAGCGTGAACTCGTCGAGGGCGCCCCGCGCACCGGTGACTGGACGCCCATGTGGACCGAACGCGACTACACGCGCGCCGCGAAGAAGGTGAAGGCCAGCGTTTTCCTGGTGCACGGCATGCAGGACCTCAACGTACGGATGCAGCATGTCGGCCCGTGGTGGGACGCCCTCGCGAAGAACGGCGTCGAGCGCAAGATCTGGCTCTCCCAGACCGGCCACGTCGACCCCTTCGACTTCCGCCGCGCCGAGTGGGTCGACACCCTGCACCGCTGGTTCGACCACGAACTCCTCGGCTACGACAACGGCGTCGACCGCGAGCCCATGGCCGACATCGAACGCCGGCCCGACCAGTGGGTGACCTCGAAGAACTGGCCGCCGCGCGGCACGCGCACCACGACCCTGCGCCCCGCCCGGGGCACCGAGGCCGGCGTCGGCACCCTCGGCCTGCGCGAGGGCAGGGGGACCGAGACCTTCACCGACGACCCGCGGCTGAGCGAGACCGACTGGGCCTCCCGCGTCGACAGCCCGACCCCGGACAAGGCCGGCTTCGTCACCGGCCCGCTCACCCGTGACCTGCGCCTGTCCGGCGCCTCCCGGGTCACCGTCACCGCCACCCCCAGCACACCCACGGCCCACCTCTCCGCCGTGCTCGTGGACCTCGGCCCCGACACCGTCCGCGACTACGCCGCCGACGGAGAGGGCATCACCACCCTCCCCGAGCGCACCTGCTGGGGCGCGAGCACCACGGGCGACAGCTCCTGCTTCCAGGAGACCCGGGCCACGACCACCGACGTCGAGCACACGATCGTCAGCCGTGGCTGGGCCGACCTCGGCAACCACGCCGACGACGGCAAGGGCGAGCCGCTCACCCCTGGCGAGCGGTACACCATCACCCTCGACCTGGCGGCCACCGACCACGTCGTCCCCGAGGGCCACCGCCTGGCACTGATCGTCGCCGGTACCGACCGGGGCCTGATCGATCCCCCGGCCGACACCCCGACGCTCACCCTCGACCTGGCCCGTACCTCCGCGCGGGTGCCGTTCGTCGGCGGAACGGCCGCCTTCGCCCGCGCCACGGCGGGCTCGCACACCACGGTCCCGGACACCGTCCTGGACGGGGTGGACCGACCGGACGTCACCGCCCACCGCGTCCCGGGGGAGGCCGGCACATCGCGCTGAGGAGGTGAGTTTCGCGCCAAAGGTGGTAGGGGCGTAGCGGGAGGAGTGTTCTCCGCCCAACGGCTCTGATGAAAGGTGCCGCCTGTGACGCGGAACCAGCACAGCGACAAGGACGACACGGCGGGCCCGCTCCCGGGTTCGGAAGCGGGTCTGCCGGGCCGGGAGCGTCCGCGGACCGACCGGGTGGTGTTCGGCGTCACGGCCGTGCTCACCCTCGCGTTCGTGCTGTGGGGCGCCGTCGGGACGGACTCGCTCGAGGACGCCTCCACCACCATGCTCGGCGGGCTGATGCACCACGGCGGCTGGGCGTTCATGCTGGCCGCCTCCGGCTTCGTCGTCTTCGCCCTCTGGCTCGCGGCCAGCCGCTACGGCCGGATCCACCTCGGCGCCGAGGGTGAGGAACCGGAGTTCCGCACGGTGTCGTGGGTCGCCATGATGTTCAGCGCCGGCATGGGCATCGGCCTGATGTTCTGGGGCGTGAGCGAACCGCTGGCGCACTACACGGAGCCCCCGCCGGGCACCAGCCCGGCCGACTCGGGCGATCGCATGGAGGTCGCCATGGCGACCACCCTCTTCCACTGGACGCTCCACCCGTGGGCGATCTACGCGGTCGTCGGCCTCGCCATCGCCTACAGCACCTTCCGCAGGCGCCGCCGTCAGACCATCAGCGCCGTGTTCACCCCGCTCATCGGGGAGCGGAACGCCGGCGGCGTCGGCGGCCGGGTCATCGACGTGCTCGCCATCATCGCGACGGTCTTCGGCTCCGCGGCCTCGCTCGGCCTCGGCGCGCTGCAGATCGGCTCCGGTGTGGAGAAGCTCGACTGGATGGACAAGGTCAGCACGGGGCTGCTGGTCGGCATCATCGCGGTGCTGACCGTGGCGTTCGTGGCCTCCGCGGTCTCCGGTGTGGAGAAGGGCATCCAGTGGCTGTCCAACACCAACATGGTGCTGGCCCTGATCCTCGCCGTGTTCGTGTTCGTCGCGGGCCCGACCATCCTCGTCCTGGACCTGCTGCCGACCTCGGTCTTCGCCTATCTCGGCGACCTGCCCGAGCTGGCCGGCCGCACCGAGATCAGCGGAGGCGAGGGCGTCGCCGACTGGCTGGGGAGCTGGACCGTCTTCTACTGGGCCTGGTGGATCTCCTGGACGCCCTTCGTCGGCATGTTCATCGCCCGCATCAGCCGGGGCCGGACCATCCGCCAGTTCATCGGCGGAGTCATCCTGGTGCCCAGCACGGTCAGCCTGATCTGGTTCGCCGTCTTCGGCGGCTCGGCGATGAGGCTCCAGGAGCAGAACCGGCTCGGCGACGAGACGACCCCCGAGGGCCGGCTCTTCGCCGTGCTCCAGGAGTACCCCGCCGCCACCGTCACCAGCCTGCTGGTGATGATCCTCGTCGGCATCTTCTTCGTCTCGGGGGCCGACGCGGCCTCCATCGTGATGGGCACCCTCTCGCAGAAGGGCGCGCTCGAACCCAGCCGCTGGGCGGTGGTCTTCTGGGGCGTGGTCACCGGCGCGGTGGCGGCGATCATGCTGCTGGTCGGCAGCGGCCAGGGCGACGCGCTGACCGGCCTGCAGAACCTCACGATCCTCGCGGCGGCGCCGTTCGTCATCGTGATGATCTTCATGTGCGTGGCGCTCATGCGCGACCTGCGCCGCGACCCGCTCATCGTGCGGGGCGAGATGGGCTCGGAAGCGGTGGAACTCGCGGTCATCGAGGGCCACAAGAAATACGACGGCGAATTCGAGATCCGAGTGGGCCCGGGCCGAGGCCCGGACGTGGAGGGCGACCCCATCGGCAAACACTGACCCCACGCCGGACCAGGACCATCCCCTGCCCAGCCACGGGCAACCGCGCCGAGGCCATCCCCTGCCCAGCCGCGCCCACCCGCGCCGAGGCCATTGCCTGCCCACCCGCGCCGAGGCCACCCCCTGCCCAGCCGCGGGCAGTCGTGCCGAGGCCATTGCCTGCCCAGCCGCGCCCACCCGTGCCAAGGCCACCCCCTGCCCAGCCGCGGGCAACCGCGCCGAGTACGTCCCCTGCCCAGCCGCGGGCAGTCGTGCCGCAGGGCGGCACGGGTGGGCGCGACGGCACCTTGCGAACGCCGGTCGGCCGAGCACGGCCCCGCCAGGTTCAGCGGGCGGCAAGTACTGCCGCCTCCTCCGCACAGCCCCACGCCACCGTGACCCCCGCACCCCCGTGACCGTAGTTGTGCACCAGGGCCCGCCCGCCCGGCAGGGCCACGCGCTCCAGCCGCACCGCGTCCCGAGCAGGCCGCAACCCCACCCGGTGCTCCAGAACACGCGCCCCCGCGACAGCCGGACACAGCACCGCACACCGCCGCACGATCGCCTCGGCCACCCCCGGATCCGGCTCCAGGGACCACACGTCCTCCTCCGCCGTACCCCCCAGCACCAGCCGCCCCGGCTGCGGGAAGAGATACGCCATCGAACCGTCCGCCCCCGTGGACACCGTCCACGTACGGACCCCCGGGTTCTCCACGACCACCAACTGCCCCCGCACCGGCCGCACCGAGCGATCCGGCACCAGCTCCCGCGCCCCCAGCCCCGTGCAGTTGACCACCACCGCCGCACCGGCCTCCACCGGATCCGCCAGGTCAGCCACCGTACGCGTCTCCACCACACCCCCCGCCGCCAGGAACCGCTCCCGCAGCCACGCCAGATGAACCGGCATGTCGACGAGCGGCAGCCGCGCCCACACCCCCGACCCGACGGGATACTCCTCGGCCGTCGCCACGCGCAGCCCCGGCAGCCGTGCCGCGGCCCACGCGCCGACCTCGTCGAGCCCCGTCTCGCCCAGTACCCCTTCGACCATCCGTACGCCCGTGACCTCCGGCCGCGCCGCCAGCTCCTCGTACACCTCCAGCGAGCGCAGCGCCCACGCGCGCACCGACGCCACCGGCTCGATCCGGTACGGCCACCACAGCGCGCCCGCGACCGCCGAGGTGGTCCGCCCGACCGGGTCGCGCGTCCACAGCCGTACCCGTACGCCGCGCTCGGCGAGCACCACCGCCGTCGTCAGCCCGACGACCCCGCCGCCGATCACCAGCACATCGTGGTCCAGTTCGGTTCCCATCGGGGGACCGTAGCGGAATATGTCATGCCGTGCTCAGGTCCGTCCCGCGGTGGGAATACTCACCGCATGTCTGCCGAGTACGCGACCTTCGGCCTGGCACCGGCGACGAGAGCCGGTGGACTCCTCGCCGACGGTGACTACCAAGTCCACCGGGACTTCGTCGATTTCGTCGTCGACGGATGCCCGCTGCTCTTCCGCCTCTCCGACCTGGACGCCGTCTCCCCGCTCGCCTCCGACGTCCCGCCCTCCCTCTTCACCGCCCAGGTCCAGAGCCTGCTGCTGGAGACCGAGGCCCCGCTGCCCGCCGGCCGGTACATCGTCTACGGCTGCCCCGAGTGCGAGGACCTCTCCTGCGGCGCGGTGACCGCGGTCATCGAACGGGACGGTGAGGACTTCGTCTGGCGCGACTTCGCCTGGCAGACCGACGAGCACGCCGACCTGGAGCTCAACGGCTACCACGGCCTGGGCCCGTTCCGCTTCCAGGGCACCGAGTACCGTACGGCCCTCGCCGCCCTCCTCGACGGCGACGTCCCCGGCGCCCGCCGCCGGGTCCTGCTGATCGGCGCCCGGGTCGCCCTGCTCGCCAAGCTCGCCGCGGCCCTGCGCACCATCGGCATCGGCGCCGACATCGCCCATGACGCCGACGGCGTCCCCGCCGACGAACTGCGCGGCTACGACGCCGTGGTCTTCGGCCGGTCGGTGAGCGCCGACGAACGCGATGCCGTCCGCCGCGCCTTCGCCGGCGCCGGCGTCGACGTGCCTTGCGTCGACGGCTTCGCCCCCGTCGTCCCGCTCCTCGTCGCCCAGACCGAACAGGCCCTGGAGCGCGGCCCGCACGGCCGGCGCCGCCTCACGGAACTCACCGCCGCCGGCGACGCCGCGGAGCTGGAGGTCACCTCCTCCTGCCGGGTCAGGCTCACCGCGTACCGGATCGACCGCTTCTCCCGCGCCCGCGCCCAGGACCTCTTCGACGGCGTGCTCGAACCCGGCCGCCACCGCGTACCCCTGGACGCCAAGGCGCTGAAGGGCGAGGCATACCTGGTGGCGCGCACCGGCGGGACCGTCCTGGTGACGGAGGTGAGGCGGTGAGAACCGGGGGGATGCCCGCCGCGCCCGACCGTTAGGATCGGCGGTCTGATGACTGCCACCCTCGTCGCCAAGAACCTCGCCGCCGGGCACGGCGACCGCTCCCTGTTCACCGGTCTCGACCTCGTCGTCGCGCCCGGCGACGTGATCGGTCTGGTCGGTGCCAACGGCGCGGGCAAGTCCACGCTGCTGCGCCTGCTCGCCGGCCTCACCGCACCGGAACAGGGCGAGCTGCGCCTCTCCCCGCCCACCGCGACCGTCGGGCACCTCCCGCAGGAGCCGGAGCGCCGGCCCGGCGAGAGCGTAGGGGCGTTCCTGGCCCGCCGTACCGGCGTCGCCGAGGCCCAGCGGGCGATGGACGAGGCGACCCAGGCCCTGGTCGACGGGGCGCCGGGCGCGGACGACGCGTACGCCACCGGTCTGGAGCGCTGGCTGTCCCTGGGCGGCGCCGACCTCGACGAGCGCGCCGAGGAGGTCGCCGACTCCCTCGGCCTGGCCGTCGGCCTGGACCAGCCGATGACCTCACTGTCCGGCGGCCAGGCGGCCCGCGCCGGACTCGCCTCCCTGCTCCTCTCCCGCTACGACGTCTTCCTCCTCGACGAGCCGACCAACGACCTCGACCTGGACGGCCTGGAACGCCTCGAACGCTTCGTGACCGGTCTGCGCGCCGGCACGGTCGTCGTCAGCCACGACCGCGAGTTCCTCACCCGCACGGTCACCAAGGTCCTCGAACTCGACCTGGCCCAGCGGCAGATCAACCTCTACGGCGGTGGCTACGAGGCCTATCTGGAGGAGCGGGACGTGGCCCGCCGGCACGCCCGCGACGAGTACGAGGAGTACGCCGACAAGAAGGCCGCGCTCCAGGACCGGGCGCAGACGCAGCGTGCCTGGATGGACAAGGGCGTGAAGAACGCGCGCCGCAAGGCGGGCAACGACAACGACAAGATCGGCCGCAAGTTCCGCAGCGAGGCCAGCGAGAAGCAGGCCGCGAAGGCACGCCAGACGCAGCGCATGATCGAACGCCTGGAGGTGGTCGAGGAGCCGCGCAAGGAGTGGGAACTGCGCATGGAGATCGCGTCGGCCCCCCGCTCGGGCGCGGTCGTCGCCACCCTCCGGGACGCCGAGGTACGGCGCGGCGACTTCACGCTCGGCCCGGTCTCCCTGCAGATCGACTGGGCGGACCGGGTGGCGGTGACGGGCGCGAACGGCGCCGGCAAGTCCACACTGCTCGGCGCCCTCCTGGGCCGCGTCCCGCTCGACGCCGGGCACGCGGCGCTCGGCTCCGGCGTCCTGCTCGGCGAGGTCGACCAGGCCCGCGCGCTGTTCCACGGCCCGGAGCCCCTGCTCGACGCGTTCCGCCCGGCGGTCCCCGACCTGGAGCCGGCCGACATCCGCACGCTCCTGGCCAAGTTCGGCCTCAAGGCGGACCACGTCATGCGCCCGGCGGCCACCCTCTCCCCGGGTGAACGCACGAGGGCCGCCCTGGCCCTCCTCCAGGGCAGAGGCGTCAACCTCCTGATCCTCGACGAGCCGACCAACCACCTGGACCTGCCGGCCATCGAACAACTCGAATCAGCCCTCAACACCTACCAGGGCACCCTCCTCCTGGTCACCCACGACCGCCGCATGCTCGACGCGGTCCGGGTGACCAGACGCCTGGAGGTGACGAACGGCAAGGTAACGGAGACCCCCGCATAACTGCGGGCAGTCATTCCTGCCCGCCCTCTCCGCGGGCAGTCACCCCGCCCCTCCGCGGGCAGTCGTGCCGCCAGGGCGGCACGGGTGGGCGCGGGCGGCACCCGGCAAGCACCGGCCCGCGCACCCACCCCCGCCCAGCCCCGACGAGGGTGCGCCTACGCCAGCCCGGCCCGCCGCAGCGCGTCAGCCATCGCCCCGTTGGCCGGAGCAGGCGCAGCAGACTGCCCCTTCCCTCCGGAACGCCCCTGCTGCCGCTGCTTCGGCGGCCGACCCCCCTGCCGCTCCCCGCGCTGCCCCCGCTGCTCCCCCTGAGCCGCGGCCTCGTCGTCCAGCCGCAACGTCAACGAGATCCGCTTCCGCGGGATGTCCACATCGAGCACCTTCACCTTGACGATGTCCCCCGGCTTCACCACATCCCGCGGATCCTTCACGAACGTCTTCGACATGGCCGACACGTGCACCAGCCCGTCCTGGTGCACACCGACGTCCACGAACGCCCCGAACGCGGCCACATTGGTCACCACGCCCTCGAGCACCATCCCGGAGGCCAGATCGGAGATCTTCTCCACCCCCTCCTTGAAGACGGCGGTCTTGAACGCCGGACGCGGGTCCCGCCCCGGCTTCTCCAGCTCCTTCAGGATGTCGCCCACGGTCGGCAGACCGAACTTCTCGTCCACGAAGTCCTCCGGCCGCAGCGACCGCAGCACCGCCGTGTTCCCGATCAGCGCGGCGACCTCCGCCCCGGAGGACTTCACCATCCGCCGCACCACCGGATACGCCTCCGGGTGCACGCTGGACGCGTCCAGCGGATCGTCACCGCCGCGGATCCGCAGGAAGCCCGCACACTGCTCGTACGCCTTCGGGCCGAGCCGCGCCACCTTCTTCAGTTCGCCGCGCGACCGGAAGGGACCGTTGTCGTCCCGGTGCGCCACGATGTTCTCGGCGAGCCCGGACGTGATGCCGGAGACCCGTGCGAGCAGCGGCGCCGACGCGGTGTTGACGTCCACACCCACGCCGTTCACACAGTCCTCCACCACCGCGTCCAGCGAACGCGACAGCTTCACCTCGGACAGGTCGTGCTGGTACTGGCCGACGCCGATCGACTTCGGGTCGATCTTCACCAGCTCGGCCAGCGGGTCCTGGAGCCGCCGCGCGATCGACACCGCGCCGCGCAGCGACACGTCCATGTCGGGCAGCTCCTGGGAGGCGAAGGCGGAGGCCGAGTACACGGAGGCGCCCGCCTCGGACACCATCACCTTGGTCAGCTTCAACTCGGGGTGCTTGGTGATGAGTTCACCGGCGAGCTTGTCGGTCTCGCGGGACGCCGTGCCGTTGCCGATCGCGATCAGTTCGACCGCGTGCTCCTTCGCCAGCCGCGCCAGCCTGGCGATCGCCTCGTCCCACCGGTTGGCCGGAACATGCGGATGGATCACGTCCGTGGCGACGACCTTGCCGGTCGCGTCCACCACGGCGACCTTCACGCCCGTACGGAAACCGGGGTCGAGGCCGAGCGTCGCGCGCGTACCGGCCGGGGCGGCGAGCAGCAGGTCGCGCAGATTGGCCGCGAAGACCCGCACCGCCTCGTCCTCGGCCGCCGTACGCAGCCGCAGCCTCAGGTCGATGCCGAGGTGCACCAGGATGCGCGTGCGCCAGGCCCAGCGGACCGTGTCGCCCAGCCACTTGTCGGCCGGACGCCCCTGCTGGGAGATCCCGAACCGGCCGGCGACGATCCCCTCGTACGACGACGGGCCGTCCACCGGCTCCTCCGGCTCCAGGACGAGGTCGAGGACCTCCTCCTTCTCGCCGCGCAGCATCGCCAGGATCCGGTGCGAGGGCAGGTCGGTGAACGGCTCGGCGAAGTCGAAGTAGTCGGAGAACTTCGCGCCCGCCTCCTCCTTGCCGTCACGCACCTTCGCGGCCAGCCGCCCGCGCACCCACATGCGCTCGCGCAGCTCGCCGATCAGGTCGGCGTCCTCCGAGAACCGCTCGGTGAGGATCGCCCGCGCGCCGTCCAGGGCGGCCTGGGGATCGGCGACCCCCTTGTCGGCGTCCACGAACGCGGCGGCCGCGGCGAGGGGCTCGACGCCCGGATCACCGAGCAGCCCCTCCGCCAGCGGCTCGAGACCCGCCTCACGCGCGATCTGCGCCTTGGTGCGCCGCTTGGGCTTGTACGGCAGGTAGACGTCCTCCAGACGCGCCTTGGTCTCCGCGCCCCGGATCCGTGCCTCGAGTTCGTCGGTGAGCTTGCCCTGCTCGCGCACCGACTCCAGGATCGCCGTCCGGCGCTCCTCCAGCTCCCGCAGATAGCGCAGCCGCTCCTCGAGCGTGCGCAGCTGCGCGTCGTCGAGCATCTCGGTCGCTTCCTTGCGGTAGCGGGCGATGAAGGGCACGGTCGAACCGCCGTCGAGCAGCTCCACCGCGGCCTTGACCTGCCGCTCCCGTACGCCGAGCTCCTCGGCGATCCTGCCTTCGATGGACCCTGTCAGGGGTGTCGTCACGTTCCCGTACCGCCTTCTCCGCTGAGGTTGCGCGGCAATTGTGGCAGGTGGCGCCGACAATCGGGGATCAGGGCGGCGACTCGCCCGGGGACCGCACGGGCGGCGTCAGGCGCGACGGCCCCGGGCGGTGGACGAGGCCCCGCCGAACAGCCTGGCGAGCGCCCGGAACGGCAGGGTCACTACGGTGGCGACGGCCCCGCCGATCTGGCGCAGGACATCCGCGATGGCACGCAGCACGTGTCTCTCCTTCCGTCTCCCGGCCCCGTCGGCCGGGTCTGACTGCGTGTACCTCGTCCACGCTTCAACATGCATGCCGTCCCGGTCCGGGCATGGCAGGAAAGGTGGGGAACGCGTCGTTGCGGCCATGCCGGGCGCCGCCAAGAATCGACGGCATGGCGCAGCGAACCGTTCTCGTCGTCCTCTTCGACGGCGTGCAGAGCCTCGATGTCACCGGTCCCGTGGAGGTCTTCGCGGGCGCCGAGCAGCACACCCCGGGGACGTACCGGCTGAGCACCGCCTCGCTGGACGGCGCTCCCGTACGCACGACCAGCGGGCTGACCGTCGTACCGGACGGGGCGCTGGCCGACGCGCCGGAGCCGCACACGCTGCTGGTGCCCGGCGGCCGGGGCACCCGCAGGCCCGACCCGCGGCTGACCGACTGGCTGCGCCGGCACGGGCCGCGCGCCGAGCGGCTGGTCTCCGTCTGCACGGGAGCGGCCCTGCTCGCCGGGGCGGGGCTGCTGGACGGCCGCCGGGCCACCACGCACTGGGCCTACTGCGACACGCTGGCCCGCAACCACCCGGCCGTCGAGGTCGATCCGGATCCCATCTACGTCCGGGACGGCCAGGTCGCCACCTCCGCCGGCGTCACCTCGGGCATCGACCTCGCGCTCGCCCTGGTCGAGGAGGACCTGGGCCGTCAGGCCGCGCTCACCGTCGCCCGGCACCTGGTGGTGTTCCTGCGCCGGCCCGGGAACCAGGCCCAGTTCAGCGCCCAGCTCGCCGCCCAGACCGCGCGGCGCGAGCCGCTGCGCGAGGTCCAGCTGGGGGTACCTCCCACGCCCTTAAGGCAGTGGGGGAGGATCACCGAGCACCCCGGCGCCGATCTGAGCGTCGAGGCGCTCGCCGCCCGCGCCGCCCTCTCGCCGCGCCACTTCGCCCGTGCCTTCCACACCGAGACCGGCATGACACCGGGCCGCTACGTCGACCGGGTCCGCCTCGAACACGCCCGCCGCCTGCTGGAGGACACCGGAGACGGTGTCGAGGAGATCTCCCGCGCCAGCGGTTACGGCACCCCCGAGGCGATGCGGCGCGCCTTCGTCCGCACCCTCGGGACGTCACCGGCGGAGTACCGCCGCCGCTTCCGGTCCGCTCCCGCACCCACCCACACCTGAAAGGACCCCGATGCAGATCGCCATCGTCCTCTTCGACCGCTTCACCGCCCTCGACGCGGTGGGCCCCTACGAGACCCTCAGCCGTCTCCCGGACGCGGAGACCGTGTTCGTCGCCGAGCGGACCGGGCCCGTGCGCACCGAGACCGGCGCGCTCGCGCTCACCGCCGACAAGACCCTGGAAGAGGTGCCGAGCCCGGACGTCGTCGTCGTACCCGGCGGCCCCGGACAGACGCCCCAGATGGAGAACGGGACCCTGCTGGAGTGGCTGCGCGCCGCCGACGCGTCCAGCACCTGGACGACGTCCGTGTGCACCGGATCCCTGCTGCTGGCCGCCGCCGGACTCCTCCGGGGGCGCCGGGCCACCTCCCACTGGCTGGCACTCGACCACCTGAAGCGGTACGGCGCCGAGCCGACCGGGGAGCGGGTGGTGACCGACGGCAAGTACGTCACCGCGGCCGGTGTCTCCTCCGGCATCGACATGGGGCTCACCCTGCTCGGCCGGATCGCCGGCGACGAACACGCCCAGGCCGTCCAGCTGCTCACCGAGTACGACCCGCAGCCGCCCTACGACGCCGGCTCCCCGCAGAAGGCGCCCGCGCACCTCGTCGAGGAGTTCCGGTCGAACAGCCGCTTCATCCTGACGTAGACACGTTCCAGGTGAAGCGGGGCGGCCGGCGCTCCAGGAACGCGGCGACGCCCTCCGCGGTGTCGCCGCTCTCCCCGGCCCGCTCGCTCCAGTACGCGTCCCGGTCGGTGCGGCCGTTCGCGAACTCCTTCGCCGCCGCCTGCGTCAGCCGCGACCGGGACGCCAGGATCCGGGTGAACTCGGCGACCCGCTCGTCCAGTCCGCCCCCGGGCAGCACCTCGTCCACCAGACCGGTGCGCAGCGCCCGCCCGGCCTCGATCAGCTCGCCCGAGAACAGCAGGTACTTGGCGGTGGCCGGGCCGACCAGGGAGACCAGCCGCCGGGTCGCGGAGGCCGGGTAGACGATGCCGAGCTTCGCCGGGGTCACCCCGAACCGCGCCCCCTCCTCGGCGAACCGCAGATCGCAGGCGGCCGCGAGCTGTGCCCCGCCGCCCACGCAGTGCCCGCGGACCGCCGCCAGGGTCGGCTTGGGGAAGGCGGCGAGCGCCTCCTCCGCCGCCACGGCCAGCCGCTGTGCCTCGAGCGGCGACCCCCGGAGCGTGGAGATGTCGGCGCCGGCGCAGAACGTCCCGCCCTCACCGGTGAGCACCAGCACCCGTACGTCCGGGTCGGCCGCCAGCGTTTCCAGCAGCGGCGGCAGGGAACCCCACATCGCGGCCGTCATGGCGTTGCGCTTCTCCGGATGGCGGATGACGACCGTGGCGACGTGCTCGGTGACGCCGTGCAGCAGCTGGGGCTCCATGCGCCGGATGCTATCCGCCCCGGCCGGCGGGGACTTCACCCGGCGGGGGCCGGGCGGACGGCGGAGACTGGGAAGAGGGGAAACGGGAGCGAGGAGGCAGTCATGGCCAAGTCCACCAAGCCCCAGGGCGAGGCCGCGAAACTGAGCCGCGGCTTCAGCTGGCTCGCCGTACTCGGCGTGGTCCTGGTCGTCGCGGGCCTGGTCGGCCTGATCTACACCGGCCTCGCCACCCTGACCTCGATGCTGCTGTTCGGCTGGCTGCTGCTGATCGGCGGCCTGGTCGGACTGCTGCACGCCGTCCAGGCGCGGCACACCAACTTCTTCTGGCTCGGCGTGGTCGTCGCGGCCCTGAACATCGCGGCCGGCGTGGTCGTCCTGAAGACACCGGAGGCCGCGGCCGAGGCGCTCACCATGTTCGCCGCTCTGCTGTTCCTCACCGGCGGGGTGTTCCGCCTCGTCGGCAGCTTGGTGGTGCGCGGGCCGCAGTTCGGCTGGACGCTGGTGCAGGGCGCCTTCGGGCTGCTCCTGGGCATCCTGGTGCTGGCCACCTGGCCCAGCAGCAGCCAGTACGTCATCGGTACGTTCTTCTCCCTCTCCCTGCTCTTCGACGGGCTCGGCCTGATCGCCACCGGCTACGGCGGACGCCGGATCGTCGGCATGGTCTCCGACCGCCTGGCCGGCGAGAAGGCGGCCCCGGCGCGGGCGCCGGGGGAGGAGCCGCACGGCGGTGATCACCGGGCCGCCAAACCCGTACAACCCGAATAGTTCGCCGACCCGGCACAGGGCGGACCGGAACGGTCCCGCAAGCGACCGTGTCATACGCGGACGGTCGGAAACGCTCGATATCCGCTGTTTTCTGTTCAGGGGCGGGGTGCGGGGCCGACGGGCCCAACACTCGACGTGTGGTGACAATCGAGCGTGAGAGCGGCGATCCGCTGCCGTACGAAGGTGTCTGGCGATTCACCGCCCCGGCCGTCGACGCCTCGGTCCCGCAGGCCCGCCACGCCGTGCGGGACCTGCTGCTGCGCCAGGGGGTGCCGGTCGCGGACGACATCGTGCAGGGACTGCTGCTGATCGTCTCCGAGCTGGTCACCAACGCCGTACGGCACGCGGCGCTGCTGTCCCCGACGCTCGCCGTCGAGGTCGCCGTCGGCGCCGAGTGGGTCCGGGTGTCCGTGGAGGACAACCACCCCTACCGGCCCACCGCCCTGGAGACCGACCACGGCCGCACCGGCGGCCGCGGACTGCTCCTGGTGCGGGAGATCGCCCGCGAGGCGGGCGGAGCGTGCGACGTCGAGCACACCGCCACCGGCGGCAAGGTCATCTGGGCCGCCCTGCCGCTCAAGCCCACGCAGGTTCCCTAGGTCACCAGCCCGCCGACGGGCCCGTCAGTTCGCGGACCGCCGGGCGGGCCGCGTCCAGGACGGTCGGGAACCAGGCCGAGAAGGTGTCCTCCGCGTGCCGTTCCGCCAGCTCCGCCGGGGTCACGAACGCGGTGGTCGCCACCTCCTGCGGGTCCGGCCGCGGCGGGGACTGCACCATGCCGACGAAGAGGTGGTTGTACTCCTGCTCCACCAGGCCCGAGGCCGGGTCCGGGTGGTTGTAGCGGACCGTGCCGGCCTCGGCGAGCAGCGACGGGGAGACGCCCAGCTCCTCGAAGGTCCGCCGGGCCGCCGCCGCGAACGGGGCCTCACCGGGGTAGGGGTGACCGCAGCAGGTGTTGGACCACACACCGGGGGAGTGGTACTTGCCCAGCGCCCGCTGCTGCAGCAGCAGCCGCCCGTGCTCGTCGAACAGGAACACCGAGAACGCCCGGTGGAGCTGCCCCGGCGGCTGGTGGGCGGCGAGCTTCTCCGCCGTGCCGGTCGTCACGCCGTCCTCGTCGACCAGTTCCAGCAGGATCGGCTCGGCGGCGCCGTTCGACGGGCTGTTCGTCGCGGTGGCAGGTGTGATCGGCATACCCATCCTTCACTCGGTCTTCGCGCCCCAAGTCTGCCGCACGAATCCGGCACTCCCGGCACTCCTCGACGCGCCCGCATGTCCCCGGGGCGCCCGCACGGGGGCGGAAGGCCGCGTACTGCGGCGCGTCGGCGCGCGGCGGCGCGCGTGGACCGGCCCTAATGGCACAGACGCGCCTCGTGCTCCGCGTGCCCGCCGGGCTCCAGCTGGAAGGTGCAGTGCTCCACGTCGAAGTGGGCGCCCAGGCAGTTCTGCAGCTCGTGCAGCATCTTCTCGTGCCCGATGGTGTTCAGGACGTCGGAGCCGACGACGACGTGCGCGGAGAGCACCGGCATCCCCGAGGTGATCGTCCAGGCGTGCAGGTCGTGCACGTCCTCCACGCCGTCGGTGGCGAGGATGTGCTCCCGCACCCGGGCCATGTCCACGCCCTTGGGCGCCGCCTCCAGCAGGACGTCCAGTGTCTCGCGCAGCAGCTTCGCGGTGCGGGGCACGATCATCAGCGCGATCAGCAGCGAGGCGATCGGGTCGGCGGCCGTCCAGCCGGTGGTCAGGATCACCAGCGCGGACAGCATCACCGCGACCGAGCCGAGCGCGTCCGCCGCCACCTCCAGGAAGGCGCCGCGCACGTTCAGGCTCTCCTTCTGCCCGCGCATCAGCAGGGTCAGCGACACCAGGTTCGCGACCAGGCCGATCGCGCCGAACACCAACGCCAGGCCGCCCTTGGTGTCGGCCGGGGTGACGAACCGCTCGATCGCCTCGTACAGCACGTAGCCGCCGACGCCGAGCAGCAGCACACAGTTGGCCAGGGCGGCGAGGATCTCCGCGCGGGCGAGGCCGAAGGTGCGGTGCTCGCTCGGCGGGTGGCCCGCGAAGTGGATCGCGAGCAGCGCCATGCCCAGGCCCAGGGCGTCCGTCGCCATGTGGGCCGCGTCCGTGACCAGCGCGAGCGAGTCGGCCAGCACACCGCCGACGATCTGGACCACCATGACACCGAGCGTGATCGCCAGCGCCACCCGCAGCCTGCCGCGGTACGCCGCGCTCGCGGTACCGCCGGCGGGCGCGCCGTGCGCATGCCCGTGGTCGTGTCCAGCCCCCATGAAACAGCCCCTTCCCGTGACCCCGTCCGGATCACAGTGAACTACGGGGAGGGGGTATCCGCAACGCGGCACTGAACACCGTTGTCATGTGCCCTGACCTGCGCAAACGATGCGCAGGTCAGACGGTGGACGACAGTCGCGCGGCGCTCAGCGGCCCTGGTGCAGCAGCCACCCCCGCCACGCCGACTCGATCATCTCCCGCACCGAGTGCCGGGCGGTCCAGCCGAGCCGCTCGGCCGCGCGGGCGGCCGACGCCACCGCGCGGGGCGCGTCGCCCGGGCGGCGGCCCTCGACGAGCGGGGCCCGGGTGTCGCCGGTGACCTCGCCGATGACCGTGATCAGCTCGCGCACCGAGACGCCCTCGCCGCGGCCGATGTTCACCGTCAGGTCTCCCGAGAGGTCCCCCTCGGACAGCCTCCGGGCCGCCGCCAGGTGAGCCCGGGCCAGATCGGCCACGTGGATGTAGTCACGGACGCACGTGCCGTCCGGTGTCGGGTAGTCGTCGCCGAAGATGCGCGGGGCCTCGTCGCGGGTGAGCCGGTCGAAGACCATCGGCACGATGTTGAAGACACCGGTGTCGGCCAGCTCCGGCACCGCCGCCCCCGCCACGTTGAAGTAGCGCAGGCACACCGTGTCGATGCCGTGCGCCCGGCCCGCCGCCCGGACCAGCCACTCCCCGGCGAGCTTGGTCTCGCCGTAGGGGTTAGCCGGGGCGCAGGGCGCGTCCTCCGTGATGAGGTCCACACCGGGGTCGCCGTACACGGCCGCGGACGAGGAGAAGACGAAGCGGCCGACCCCGGCGTCGGCGACGGCGTCCAGGAGCGTCCCGAGGCCCCCCAGGTTCTCCCGGTAGTACGTGGTCGGGTGCGCCACGGACTCGGCGGGCTGCTTGCGCGCGGCGAGATGCACCACTCCCGTCACCCCGTGCTCCGCGCACACCCGCTTCAGCAGCTCGCCGTCCAGCGACGATCCCCTGACCAGCGGGACGTCGGCGGGCAGCCGCGCCGGTACCCCGGCCGAGAGGTCGTCCAGCGCCACGACCCGCTCCCCGGCACCGGTCATGGCCCGCGCCACATGTGCCCCGATGTAACCGGCCCCGCCGGTGATCAGCCATGTCATGGTCGCCCACCCTATGCCGAGCGGACCCGTCGGCCCCCAATGGGTGGACTCGGGTCAAATGCCCGTTCTGGTACGGCGGTTTGTGGGCCGGGCCCCGCATCACCGATGATGATCGCGGCGGAGGCGCGGGCGAACCATGCCGATCCAGCCGTCGAACAGGCGGTGAACACGGGCTTCCGGACATCCGATAACCTCTGCCGACATGCCGCCCGGAGGTACCGCACGGGCGCCTCATCGTGTACATGACCGGCGTCGACGCGTCGGCACCCAGGGAGTGAGATTCGGTTGTCGACCGCCATCCTCACCGGCCAGCCGGTCCCCGGTTCGTCACTCGAGGGCGATCTGCGCTCCCTCGGCTTCGACGTGCGGACCGCGTCCGGTATCGCCGAGGCCGGGGCCCTGCTCGCCGGGGTGCCCGCGGGACAGCGGGTCGCCGTGGTCGACGCCCGCTTCGTGGGCCACGCGCACGCGCTGCGCCTCGGCCTCACCGACCCCCGCTTCCCGCTCTCCGCGATCCCCGGCGCCGTCACCGCCCAGCCGGCCGGCCGCCAGGCCCTGATCCGCGCGATGGCCCGCGAGAACTCCGCGGCCGGCGCCGGACCGGCCGGCGCCACCGTCCTGGCCGACAGCCCCGCCGACCGCGTCGTCACCGCCCTCGACGCCGAGGGCGCCGACGTGCACCGCCCCGAGCTCGGCAGCCTCGTCGCCACCGTCCCCGGCGACCCCCAGACCCGCAACGAGGCCCGGCAGGCCGTCGCCGCCGTCGACGACGAGGCCGTACGCCTGAAGTCGGCCGTCAAGGCCCGCGACGGCTTCTTCACCACCTACTTCATCAGCCCGTACTCGCGCTACATCGCCCGCTGGTGCGCCCGCCGCGGACTGACCCCCAACCAGGTCACCACCGCGTCCCTGATCACCGCGCTCATAGCCGCCGGCTGCGCCGCGACCGGCACCCGCGGCGGCTTCGTCGCCGCCGGCGCGCTGCTCCTCGCCTCCTTCGTGCTGGACTGCACCGACGGCCAGCTCGCCCGCTACTCCCTGCAGTACTCCACCCTCGGCGCCTGGCTCGACGCCACCTTCGACCGCGCCAAGGAGTACGCCTACTACGCGGGCCTCGCCCTCGGCGCGGCCCGCGGCGGCGACGACGTGTGGGCCCTCGCCCTCGGCGCGATGGTCCTGCAGACCTGCCGGCACGTCGTGGACTTCTCCTTCAACGAGGCCAACCACGACGCCACGGCCAACACCAGCCCCACCGCCGCCCTCTCCGACAAGCTCGACAGCGTCGGCTGGACGGTCTGGCTGCGCCGCATGATCGTCCTGCCGATCGGCGAACGCTGGGCGATGATCGCCGTCCTCACGGCCGTCACCACCCCCCGGATCACCTTCTACGCCCTGCTCGTCGGCTGCGCCTTCGCCGCGACGTACACCACGGCGGGCCGGGTCCTGCGCTCGCTGACCCGCAAGGCGAAGCGGACCGACCGGGCGGCACGGGCGCTCGCGGACCTCGCCGACTCCGGCCCGCTCGTCCAGGCCCTCACCGGCCCGCTGAAGAACCCCGCGCGGCGCCTGCCCGGCTTCACCGCCCCCGCCGTCGCCCTGCTCGGCGGCCTCGCCGTCGTCGCCACGGCCCTGCTCACCGGCTTCGGCGGCCCCTGGACGATCGTCGCCGCCGGCGGCTACGTCCTGACCTCCGCCCTCGCCGTGGCCCGCCCCCTCAAGGGCGCCCTCGACTGGCTGGTCCCGCCGTTCCTCCGCGCCGCCGAGTACGGCACCGTCCTCGCGCTGGCGGCGAAAGCGGACGTGAACGGAGCCCTTCCCGCGGCCTACGGGCTGGTGGCCGCGGTCGCCTACCATCACTACGACACGGTCTACCGCATCCGCGGCAACGCGGGCGCGTCCCCGCGCTGGCTGGTGCGGGCGATCGGGGGGCACGAGGGCCGCACGCTCGCGGTCGCCGTCCTGGCGGCAGTGCTCACCGCCTCACAGTTCACGGTCGCGCTCACGGTCCTCGCCGTGGCCGTGGCCCTGGTGGTGCTCGTCGAGAGCATCCGCTTCTGGGCGTCCGCAGGGGCGCCCGCCGTACACGATGAAGGAGAACCCGCATGATCGGCCTCGTGCTGGCGGCCGGCGCCGGACGGCGTCTGCGCCCCTACACCGACAGCCTTCCCAAGGCGCTGGTGCCGGTGGGGCCCGCGGGCATAGAGGGCGAACCGACGGTCCTGGACCTCACCCTCGGCAACTTCGCCGAGATCGGCCTGACCGAGGTCGGGGTCATCGTCGGCTACCGCAAGGAGGCCGTCTACGAGCGCAAGGCCGCCCTGGAGGCGAAGTACGGCCTCAAGCTCACCCTCATCGACAACGACAAGGCCGAGGAGTGGAACAACGCCTACTCCCTGTGGTGCGGCCGTGACGCCCTCAAGGACGGCGTGATCCTCGCCAACGGCGACACCGTGCACCCGGTCTCCGTCGAGAAGACCCTGCTCGCCGCCCGCGGCGACGGCAAGAAGATCATCCTCGCGCTCGACACGGTCAAGCGGCTCGCCGACGAGGAGATGAAGGTCGTCGTCGACCCCGCCAAGGGCATGACGAAGATCACCAAGCTGATGGACCCCGCCGAGGCCACCGGCGAGTACATCGGCGTCACCCTCATCGAGGGCGACGCCGCCGACGAGCTGGCCGACGCGCTGAGGACCGTGTGGGAGACCGACCCGCAGCAGTTCTACGAGCACGGCTACCAGGAACTGGTGAACCGCGGCTTCCGGATCGACGTGGCGCCGATCGGCGACGTCCAGTGGGTGGAGATCGACAACCACGACGACCTCGCCCGCGGACGGGAGATCGCGTGCCAGTACTGACCCGGCTGATCCCCTCGCCGGTCGTCGTGGACATCCGCCCGGGTGCCCTCGACGACCTGGGGTGTGTCCTCGCCGACGAGCGCATCTCGCAGTCCGGCCGGCTCGCCATCGCCGTCAGCGGCGGCTCGGGCGCCCGGCTGCGCGAGCGGATCGCGCCCTCGCTGCCCGGCGCCGACTGGTACCAGGTCGGCGGCGGCACCATCGACGACGCGGTCCGGCTGGCGAGCGACATAAAGGGCGGCCACTACGACGCGGTCGTCGGCCTCGGCGGCGGGAAGATCATCGACTGCGCCAAGTTCGCGGCGGCGCGCGTCGGCCTGCCCCTGGTCGCCGTCGCCACCAACCTCGCGCACGACGGTCTCTGCTCGCCGGTCGCGACCCTCGACAACGACGCGGGCCGCGGCTCCTACGGCGTACCGAACCCGATCGCGGTCGTCATCGACCTCAATGTCATCCGCGAGGCCCCGGTCCGCTTCGTACGGTCCGGCATCGGCGACGCCATCTCCAACATCTCCGCCGTCGCCGACTGGGAACTGGCCCACAGCGTCAACGGGGAGAAGATCGACGGCCTGGCCGCCGCCATGGCCCGGCAGGCCGGCGAGGCGGTGCTGCGGCACCCGGGCGGGGTCGGCGACGACGGCTTCCTCCAGGTGCTGGCCGAGGCACTGGTCCTCACCGGCATCGCCATGTCCGTCTCCGGCGACTCCCGCCCCTCCTCCGGCGCCTGCCACGAGATCAACCACGCCTTCGACCTGCTCCACCCCAAGCGGGCCGCCGCCCACGGCGAGCAGTGCGGACTGGGCGCCGCCTTCGCGATGTACCTGCGCGGCGCCCACGAGGAATCGGCCGCCATGGCCGAGGTGCTCCGCCGCCACGGACTCCCGGTGCTGCCGGAGGAGATCGGATTCACACCGGACGAGTTCGTCCGGGTCGTCGAGTTCGCTCCGGAGACCCGCCCCGGACGCTTCACCATCCTCGAACATCTCGACCTGAAGACCGAACAGATCAAGGACGTCTACGCCGACTATGTCAAGGCCATCGGTAGCTGAACTCCGTCCGGTCGTGCACCCCCCGGGGGTCAAGGACCGGCGCAGCGGTGAGCACTGGATGGGGCGCCTCTACATGCGCGAGGTGTCCCTGCGGGTGGACCGCTACCTGGTGAACACCAGGGTCACGCCCAACCAGCTCACGTACCTGATGACCGTCTGCGGTGTCCTCGCGGCCCCGGCGCTGCTGGTGCCGGGGATCACGGGGGCCGTCCTCGGCGTGGTCGCCGTCCAGCTCTACCTGCTGCTGGACTGCGTCGACGGCGAGATCGCCCGCTGGAGGAAGCAGTACTCGCTCGGCGGCGTCTACCTCGACCGGGTCGGCGCCTACCTCACCGACGCGGCCGTCCTGGTCGGCCTCGGCCTGCGCGCCGCCGACCCGTGGGGCAGCGGACGGATCGACTGGCTCTGGGCCTTCCTCGGCACCCTGGCCGCGCTCGGCGCGATCCTGATCAAGGCCGAGACCGACCTCGTCGGCGTCGCCCGCCACCAGAACGGGCTGCCGCCGGTGAAGGAGGCCGCCGCCGAGATGCGCTCCTCCGGCATGGCGCTGGCCCGCCGGGCCGCCGCCGCGTTCAAGTTCCACCGCCTCATCCTCGGCATAGAGGCGTCCCTGCTGATCCTGCTCCTCGCGATCGCGGACGCCGCCCGAGGCGACCTGTTCTTCACCCGCCTGGGCACCGCCGTCCTCGCCGGCATCGCCCTGCTGCAGACCCTGCTGCACCTGGTGTCCGTCCTCGCCTCCAGCAGGCTGAAGTGAGCGCCGGCATGAAGGTCGGCGCGGTGATCATCACCATGGGCAACCGCCCCGACGAGCTGCGCGCCCTGCTGGACTCGGTGGCCAAGCAGGACGGCGACCCGGTCCAGGCCGTGGTCGTCGGCAACGGCTCGCCCGTCCCCGAGGTCCCCGAGGGCGTCCGCACCGTGGAACTGCCGGAGAACCTCGGCATCCCCGGCGGCCGCAACGTCGGCATCGAGGCCTTCGGCCCCGGCGGCACCGACGTCGACATCCTGCTCTTCCTCGACGACGACGGTCTGCTCGCCGGCCACGACACCGCCGAGCTGTGCCGCGAGGCCTTCGCGGCCGACCCGGCGCTCGGCATCATCAGCTTCCGCATCGCCGACCCGGAGACCGGCGTCACCCAGCGCCGCCACGTGCCCCGGCTGCGCGCCTCCGACCCGATGCGCTCCTCCCGCGTGACCACCTTCCTCGGCGGCGCCAACGCCGTACGCACCAAGGTCCTCGCCGAGGTCGGCGGGCTGCCGGACGAGTTCTTCTACGCCCATGAGGAGACCGATCTGGCCTGGCGGGCCCTCGACGCCGGCTGGATGATCGACTACCGGTCCGACATGGTGCTGTACCACCCGACCACCGCCCCCTCGCGGCACGCGGTCTACCACCGCATGGTCGCCCGCAACCGGGTCTGGCTGGCCCGCCGCAACCTCCCCGCGCCCCTGGTCCCGGTCTACCTGGGCGTCTGGATGCTCCTCACCCTGCTGCGCCGCCCCTCGCGCCCCGCGCTGAAGGCGTGGTTCGGTGGGTTCCGGGAGGGCTGGGCCACCCCCTGCGGACCCCGCCGGCCCATGAAGTGGCGTACGGTGTGGCGGCTGACCCGACTGGGCCGGCCCCCCGTCATCTGACAAGCTCGTATCCGGGAACATCGGGGCCGTACCCAGGCTCTCCGGCTCATGTCAGGCCCGCCCGCGGGCCGCGCATCTCGAGGACGAAAGTTTTCCACCAGTGAGTGAGACCACGCACGACGGCACGGTCGCGGTCACCGCGCCCGTGCCGCCCGACGAGGGCCTGACGGCGGACCGGCTCGCCGCCAAGTACGGGCTGTCCGTCAGCGGCGCCCGGCCGTCCCTCATCGAGTACGTCCGTCAGCTCTGGGACCGGCGGCACTTCATCCTCGCCTTCTCCCGGGCGAAGCTGACCGCCCAGTACAGCCAGGCCAAGCTCGGCC